>CAZEKB010000079.1:0-21492 GCA_964512225.1 uncultured Rickettsiales bacterium
GCCCTTCGTGCCGATTCTCGCGCCCGAGCGTTGACACGAGGTCCCGGTATCTCACGTAGGCTCGCGGGGTGCGCCACGAAGGCTCGATCTTCCGGCCCCCCAGCGAGGCCCGCTCCTACCTCCTGCAGGCGACCCTCGGCTGCTCCTGGAACCAGTGCGTGTACTGCGCGATGTACCGGGAGAAGACGTTCCGGGTGCGCGACCTGGACGCCGTGCTCGAGGACGTCGACCTCGCGGCCCGGCGTCACGGTCCGGCGGTCGAGAAGGTCTTCGTATGCGACGGCGACGCGCTCGTCATGCCGATGGAGCACTGGGAGCCGATCCTCGTACGCCTCCGCGAGCGCTTCCCCCGGCTGCGGCGCGTGTCGTCCTACGCCATGGCCTGGAACATCCTCGACAAGACGCCCGAGGAGCTCCGGCGCCTGCGCGAGCTCGGCCTCACGCTGCTGTACCTCGGCCCCGAGTCGGGCGACGAGCCCACCCTGCGCCGCATCGCGAAGTCCCCGCTGACGGCCCTGCCCGGCGACGGCCGCCACGGCACCCCGATCTTCGACGCCCACGTCGAGGCCGCTGCGAAGGCGCGCGCGGCGGGGCTGTCCACGTCCGCCATCTTCCTGCTCGGCGCCGGAGGGGGCGCGCGCACGGTCGAGCACGCCCGCGGCTCCGCGGCGCTCGCCACGGCGATGGACCCCGACTTCCTCGCCGCCCTGACCCTCACGGTCGTGCCCGGGACCCCCCTCGCCGCCCGCCGCGACGAGGCGCGCTTCGAGCTGCCGGACATCGCCGGGCTGCTCCGAGAGCTGAGGACGTTCGTGGCCGAGTCGAAGCCGACGGACGCGCTGTTCCGGACCAACCACGCCAGCAACTACCTGCCGCTCGGCGGCCGCCTCCCGAAGGACGGCCCCGCCATGGCGGCCGCGATCGACGCCGCCCTCGACGGGCGCATCGGGCTCCGCCCGGAGTGGGCGCGGGGGCTCTGAGGGCGCCGGACCGGGGTCAGTCGACCGGTTCGATCCAGTACTCCTCGTAGTACTCGCGGTTGCTCGTCGTGCGCAGGTGGTTGTCGGCCATGTACTGCTCGGCCGCCTCCCGGGTGTCGTGCCGGGGTCCGACGGTCGCGGGCTCGTCGGTCGCCGATGTATCCGGGTAGGTGCTGCCTGCCCGGCACATCACCTGGTACTTGCGGGCCATGTCACGCATCTCCGATCGCCGCGGCCTGGGCCTCGAGGGCCGCGATCGCGGGAGCCAGGGTGGGGGCGATGGGACGGGCGCGGGCGCGGCCGGCGGCCTCCCGAAGCGCGGGCAGCGCCTCGACCATGCCGAGCACCACCATCGCCTCGGGCGCGCGCTCGTCGTCCATGTCCAGGCGGGACAGCAGGTACGACTTCGCCCACAGGAGGTCGTGCCCGCGCAGCCGCAGCAGGGCGTCGAAGTCGAACCCCACGTCGTTGGGCGTCCACACCGCGTCGATGTCCCCGGGGCGCGAGGCCCGCTCGTACACGAGGCCGAGCTGGTCCGGCGTCGCCCCCGCCATCAGAGCCTCGAGCACCGTGCGCAGCGCCGCCGCGGCGGGCCGCCAGACGCTGGACAGCTCGGTCGCCACGTCCTGCATGAGCACCCACAGAGGCGCCTGCTTCGGCTCGATCAGCGGCCCCAACCCGAGCTGCGACTGGAGCCCCAGCAGCGCGTTGGCGCGGGTGGCCAGGAAGGGATGCCCCAGCGCGTCGAGCAGCCCCACCACGGCGTCCGCACCCTCGGCGGTCCGCAGCTCGAAGGCGGACAGCGCCGAGTGCACCCGGCTGCTCGTGTTTACGCCCTCGGCCACCCGCGCCGTGGCGGCCGGATCCGGCCCCATCAGCGTCAGGACGGCGCGCGCCGCGGCGGAGCCCAGGTCGTTGGACGCCGCCGAGAGCCGCTCCAGCACCGCCAGGGATCGCAGGACCCCGCCGAGCCCCAGGGTCTCGACCGCGCGGATGTCGCCCCGGCGGGCCCGGGCGATCAGGAGGTCTTCGGCCTCCCGGCGCTCCGCCCCGAGCAAGGAGGTGAACGGACCCAGGGCGTAGCTGACCGTGGACGCCTCCCCGCCCGCCTCGACCTCGTCGAGGAACAGGCGCATCGCTCGCGACCGGCGCTCGGACACCGTCACCTCTTCTTCTTCGGGCGGTCGAGGCGTCGCTGGATCATGACCGCGTAGGACCGGCGGCGATGCTCGGGGCGGGCGACCCACTTCTTCAGCGCGCCGCGCCCCGCTCGAGCGTCGATCAGCGCGTAGCCGACGACGAGCGCGAGGGCCGCCTGGTCGGAGTCCACGAGCCCGGTCAGCATCATCCCCACGTAGGCCCCGCGCAGCCTCGCGAAGGCGGGGGCCACGGCGACGAATGCGTCGGGATCGACCCCCGCGAGGCCCGCGAACCAGTCGGAGCCGGCCGCGGGGTTGCGAGCCAGCAGCTCCTCGCGGACCCGCGACGCGACGGCCCGATCCACGTCGTCGGCCCCGGTCGCGGGCACCGAGGCGAGCCGCGCCAGGATCGCCTGCAGCGGGGACTGCTGGAAGGTGCGATCGAGGTAGGGCGTGGGCCAGGTCTTCGCCCACTCGGAGCCGGGGATGTCGAGCACGGCCTCGAAGCCCGCGGCCCGGGGCCGGCTCCAGTAGAAGCGGAGGGCGGTCCCGCGATCCTCCCCCGCGAGCACGGCGCCCATCGCCCCCGCCACGACGCCCGCCGCGGGCAGGCCTTCGAGGCGGGAGTAGAGGCGCGTGATCCACCCCGCGGGCAACCCGGCGGCGTTCGGGCGCGCCCCGGCCGGCGTCCAGCCCGCCAGCGCCCGGGCGACGACCTCCGCGACGTCCGTCGACTCATCCACCGACAGGCCGTCGACGTCCACCGGCAGCGTGGCCTCGGGGTGCCCGCCGCATCGCCAGGGCAGGACCGCTTCGCCGGGATCGCGGTCGTCGTCGCCGAGCATGCGGCGACTCACGGCGTCGTGGGTCGTGCAGTCGCACGTGTAGATCCGCGACGCCCCGTCGTCCGCGATCCGCTGCGCCACCCGAGCGCCGCAGGCGTCGCACTGCAAGCGGTTGCAGCCCACGACGTCCGGAGAGCCCCGGTGTTCGTAGTCGGACGGATCGACGGGCACCGGCGTGGTCTCGGGGACCACCCAGCCACCCCGGAGGCAGAAGCGCATCAGCGAGTCGGTTCCGTGGGGTTAGACCAGGGGCGGACCCTTGAGGCCGAGCAGCTTGTCCTGGGACTCCTGGTCCTTGAACCCGGTGTCCGTCGCGAACTTGCGGACCTCGGCTTCGCTGAGCGGGTCGAACGGGAGGTACTTGCCGTCGCGGTAGGGCACGAAGCCCTTGGCGGCCGTCATCACCTCGTGACAGCTGTGGGCGTTGGTCGGGATGAGGTGCCCGATCATGGCCAGGCGTGCCGGCGGCAGCGGGCTGGCGAGCTGCTTGGCGGTCTGCATCCAGCGCCGGGTCGTGCCGGAGATGCCCGCCTTGAGCGGCATCTTCAGCTCCCGGGCCGCCTTCACCCAGTCGTTCTTCTCGTCGAGCATGTTCGCGGTCATGCCCTCCAGGAACGGCAGGGTCTTGTCCGACAGGCCGACGCCCTCGCCTTCGCCGCCGGAGCCCTTGCCGCCGAACCCGATGTCGTCGCGCTCGCGGGTGCTCATGGTCATCGGGGACGACTCGCCGCCGCCCGTCTCGCCGATCACGGCCTCGGCCCGCGCCTTCTTGTGCGGCTTCGCGGACGCGGCCTTGGCTTCCTGGGCCGAGATGCAGCTGGCGATCACGGCGTCGCGGTTCGTCATCTTGCCGGACGAGTCGAACTCGGGGTCGATGCCCCCGTTGCGCCTCGTGAAGAGGGCGAGCTGCTCGTCCGTCAGCGCGACGATCGGGACGGACGGGAACTTCTTGTCCATCTCCGACGCCTTGAGCTTGGCGTAGTTGGTGTTCTTCCCGCCTTCGCCGAAGAGGCCCTTCTTGTTCTGGGGTCCGCCCGAGGCGACGACTGCGTCCTTGCGCTCGATGATCGAGTCGGCGTTGATGGCCCCGCGCTTGTTGCTTCCGTCCGCGCGCACCTTGCCGATCAGCTCGTTCGCCTTCGCGATGATCTTGCGGATGTCGCCTTCGCTCTCCTCGAAGACCTTGTCCGCCCAGATCTCGCTCCACTGGATGACGTGCTGGGTCATCGTGCGGAGGTTGCCGCCCTTGAAGGCCGCCTCGATGTCGTCGTACTCCTTGCCGACCGCGCCGAAGAAGCCCGAGTCGAGGCCCATGCCGCACGACTCCACCGCCTTCTTGAACTTCGGATCCGCCTTGAGCGCGGCGTCCGAGAAGAGGGTCTTGTCCAGCTCCTTGGCGAGGTCCAGGCCGGTGCGAGCGGACACGGACATGAGCGCCCAGGCCTTCTCGGACATGTCCTTGGCGGCGCCCGTCGCCTTGCTGTGGGTCATGACGCCCTTGCCGAGGGTCTGCTCGAACTTGAGCCGGTCCTTGGTCGTCGGGTCGTTGTCGCCCCGGGCCTTGGCCATGAGCTTGTCGAGCTTCACCAGGTTGGCCTGGATCCGCTTCAGGATCGCTTCGTCGCCCGCGACGCCGATGCGGCCGTCCTTCTTCTTGCCCAGGTAGACGTCCGCCTGCTTCTCGATCAGGTCGAGCATCTTGAAGGTCTCGGCATCGTCGTGAATCGACGAGACCTTCTTCTTGACGCTGTGCCGGAAGACCTTCGAGCTGCCGCCCTCCTGCTCCACGAGCAGGGTGTGGCTGTCGCCGTCCTTCTCCTTGTAGCCGAGCTTCGGGATCTTGGCGGGATCGCCGGGGGTGCCCTCGGTGCCTTCGCCCGGGTCTTCGCCCTTCTGGACCTTCTTGAGGTACTCCTCGGCCTTCGCGACCATCGAGTTGCGGTCGCCCGAGTCGAACACGCCCTTGCAGCCGCCCGCGCTCTTCGAGAAGTCGGGCTTGAGCCAGTCGTTCGTGGGATCGTCCGGCTTCACCTTCGCGCCCGCGCAGGCGTAGAAGGTGATCTTGGGCTCCGACTTCTCCTTGGCGGTGAGCATCTGGAAGGTCGGCTGCTCGATCTTGTTGAAGATCGACAGATCCGCGGAGCTGCCGCGACCGACGAAGCCCCGGAACTCCTTCTTCTCGAAGTCCTTCGCCGCCCACTTCGCGTAGGCGCGCGACAGCGCCGACCACATCTCGATGTGCCAGCTACCGTCGATCTTGTTGCCGTCGAACACGGTGCCGAGCGCGCTCTTCTCGAGCGTCATCTGGCAGTTCTCGCGGGCCACGGGGTCGGCGGGCTTGCCCGACCAGAAGCCCCACGTGCCCTCCTTGTACTGCTCGGCCTGGCCGGAGATGTACTTCTCGATCGCGGCGATGATCGGCTCGAGGTCGTTCATGATGACCTTCATCGCCGGGTCGGAGAGGTCGGCGCGGCCGTCGGGATCGTCCTTGGGGTGCAGGTCCTGGAACCGCACGTCGCTGTTGGTGCGACGGGTGGTGAGGATGGCCGCCTTCCAGATGTCCTTGGCGTCCTTCTCCACGTCGCCCGCGGACATGCCGAGCTTCGCCCCGATGGCCTGCAGCCGCTTGACGGAAGCCTTGTAGCCCTCGTCGCCGATCGTCGCGGCGGGGTCGATCTCGTCGTGGATCAGCTCGTGCCTGCGCCGCTCCTCGGTCGTATTGGGCGCGATCTTCACGTCGACCTCGAAGGACCCGTCCTTGAGGTCCTGGGCCACGGTGTTGGGGAGGTTCACGTCGATCTTGACGTCCTTCTCGAGGTTCCCCTGCCACTTCTTCTCGACCGCGTCGCCGCGCTTCGCCAGGTCCTTGTGCCACTCCTCGTACGTCTTCGGGTCGCCGCCGATCGGCTTGACCATCTCGTCGCCGGCCTTCTGGATGATCGTCTTGTGGTCCTTGATGGAGGCGTCCTTGTCGCCGCCCGTCTCGCCGCCGATCGCGTCCGCCGCCTCGAAGAGGGCGTCCGTGAGCAGCTTGTGGCTGTCCTTGATCTTCTTGAGGTCGTCGTGCTCGCCGCGCATCCAGGCGCCCGCCGAGCCGTCGGCGCTGATCACCTGGCGCTGGGCGTTGGCCAGGTAGCCCTTGGCGGCGCCCTTCTTGTCGCCCTCCATCTTGTCGGCTTCCTTCGCCATCGCCGGGAGGACCTTGGCGCCGACCTTGCCCTTGAACGGGCTGGTGCCGCCCTTCACCTTCGTGATCGCGGTGTTGCCGCCCTTCTGGGCGTCCCAGCCCATCTCGAGCGTGCCCGCCTTCGTGATGAGGGTGGCGCCCGGCAGCTTCGCGGGGTCGCGCTCCTCCTTCTTCTTCTCGGCGGGCTTGTCGTCGGCCTTCTTGTCGTCGCCCGGCTTGTCGCCGGAGAACGCGCCCTTGACCGCCTTGAAGGCCTTCTTGCCGAGCTCCCAGAACTTGTCGATGACCTTGTCGACGGCCTTGTCCACCGTCGCCTGGATCTTCCCGATGATGTCCTTGACCTTGTTGGCGATCCCGCCGAGGCCGAGGATGTTCGCCAGGAACGAGATGACGATGGGGACCAGCTTCGCGAGCGCCCCTTCCACCATCTTCGCGGCCGGGCCGAGGTTGCCCGCGACGATGTCGGCCATGCCGTCCACCACCGACTGGACCAGGGCGTAGATCTTCGCCGCCTGCTCCTTGACGAACTTGTAGACGTTCCACGCCGTCAGGACGACCTGAACGATGGCCCCGACCGGGTTGAACATGGACGCGATCTTGATGACCGCCTGCGTCACGAGCTTCTCGACGAGCCAGGAGGAGATGCCGTCGATGACGGTGTCCCACAGGTCGCTCAGGTGCGCCTTGGCGTGCTCCCACAGCCCCGCGAGCCCGCCCTTGATGGCCGCCTCGGCGTACCCCCAGACGGTCTTCAGCAAGTCCATGTTGTCCTTGCCGATCTTCTTCTCGACCTTCCCGAGGAGCTTGTCCTTCGAGAGGCCCATGATCTGCAGGACGATGTCGAAGATGCCCTTGATGTCGAAGTTCTTCGGCATCTTCAGGCCGACGTCGGACAGGGTCCCCGTGAGCCAGCCCACCAACCCGTTGGTGAGGTGCTTCAGGAAGTTGTCGCTGAAGAGCCCGAAGCCCTTGCCGACGGCGCTGATGAGGTTCCCGATGAACTTGCCGGGGTTGTCGACGATCTTCTTGATCGTGTCCATGGACTTGCCCACGAACGCGTAGAAGGAGTCGGGGCTGATCCCCGCCATCTCGAGGGCGCCCTCGAGGAGCGCGCGCAGGGCCTTCTCCCAGTCGCCGGTGACGACGGCGGAGGCCACGGTGAGGGCGGTCTGGATCGCGACCTTGGCGACCGACAGGACCTTCTGGATCGCCTTGTTGAGCCCGTCGATCGCGGCGGCGACGGCCTTCTTGACCACCTCGCCGATCTTCTTGACCGCGGCCTTGGCCATGCCCACGGCCTTGTCGATGAGGTCGTTCAGCGCCTTGGCGAGGCCGGGGAAGATGTTGCCCAGCAGCCCGGTCACGAGCCCCTTGAGCATGTCGCCGAGGACGTCGAGGGCCTTGCAAGCGAAGCTCACGGCCGCGTCGACGATCGCCATCGCGGCGTCCTTGACGGCGTTGAGGATGGCGCCGACGGCCTTGCTCAGGGCATCGAAGATGTCGCCGATGAGCTTGCAGCACTTGTCGAGGAAGTTGCCGATCGCCGAGCAGATCGAGCCCCAGAACGACTTCTTCTTCTTCTTCTCTTCGGCCTTCTTCTTCTGCTTGGCGGCCTTGGCCTCGGCGCTCTTCTTCTTGTCCTTCGCCTTCTTCTCGGCGGCCTTGAACTTGCCCTTGATCTTCTTGTCGTCGTCCTTCTGACGCTTCTTGATCTTGCCTTCGACCTTCTTCTTCTCCGCGTCGCCCTTGCGCTTGGCCTTCTTGACCTCGGCGTCCTGCTTCTTCTTCGTCTCCTTCTTCTTCTTGTCGATGGCCTTGCGGTTGTCGGCGACCGCCTTCTCCTGGTCCTTCTTGGCCTTCTCGTTGGCCTTCTCCATGTCCTTCTCGGCCTTGGCGACGGCCTTCGCCTTGCCCTCTTCCTGCTTGTCGATCGCCTTCTGGAAGTCGCCGTCCGCCTTGCCGAGGTGCCCCTCGAACTCGGCCTGCATGTCCTTGTTGGCCGCGTCGGCGACCGCCGTGCCGTGCTGGTCCGCCTTCTTGGAGAAGTGGGCCATCTGCGGGTCCTTCGGGACCTCGCTGACCTTCGGCGACTTGAACGCCTTCGCCTTGAACGTCTTGTCCAGCTCCTTGCGCTGGACGAGCGTCGTCTCGTCGATCTTCGCGATCTTCGCCTCGGACTTCTCCTGGGCCTTGGTGATCTTGTCCTGGGCGTCGGTGTTCTGGCGGCCCGCGCGCTCGGGGTCGGACTTGCCCTTGAACTCCACCGGCGGGGGCGGGCCCGGGTTCGTGTTCTGACCGGACTTCGACGTGATCTTGCTGGTGTTCTTCGAGAAGAGCTTCTTGAGGATGTCCTCGGGGGTGTCCTTCTTGAGCTTGCCGAAGGCCTTGCCGCCCTCCTTGCTCTTCTTCGTCTTGACGGCCTTCTCCTTGACCATCTTCGGCTTCTTCGGATCCGGACCGACCTTCCCGTCGCCGACCTTCTTGTCCGGGTTGTCCTTGGTGAGCTTCTTGGCCGAGCCCGCCTCAGCCTCGCCCGGCATCGTCGCCTTGAACTCGGGGAGGCTCTCGTGGGTCGCCTTCGTCTCCTTGTCGAGGCTCGTGGACAGCTTCTTGCCGGTCTTGCCGATGTTCTTCGCGAACACCGTCATGGGCGACTTCACCAGGTCCTTGGCGATGTCCTTCGTGCCCGCGGACGACGTGTTCGCGCCCCCGCCGCCGCCGCCGCCGGGGGCCGCTGCCGCCGCGCCGCTCGCCTTGGGGCCGCCGCCGGAGGTCTTCTTCTTCTTGGGCTTGGGCGCCTTCGGTCCGCCCTTCGCGCCCACCGGAGCCGGGCCGCCGCCGGACGCGCCGCCGGGCTTGGGTGCCGGAGCCGGACCGCCGCCGCCCCCGAAGCTCGAACCGGCCCCGCCGCCGCCGCTCTTGCCGCCGCCCTTGGAGCCGGCCGACTTGCCGGCCGCCTTGCCCGCGGCACCCGCCGCGCCGCCGCCCGACTTGCCCGCGAGGTCCTTGCCGAACTTGTTGGCGCCCTTGGCGCCGACCTTGCCCTTTTCACCCTTGGCCTGGGGGCCCTCGGCGAGCGGTCCGGCCTTCTTCTTTCCGGACGTGCCTTCGTCTCCGCCGGCGGCGGTCTTCGAAGACTTCTTCTTGTCGGTGGAGGCGGAGAACGCAGCGCTCTTGTTCAGAGCGGCGTCGTCCTTCTTCTGTGCGGTCGCAGGTTGCATCGTGCGGGGCTCCGGGCGGGGGAGAAGGCCGCTAACACCCCAGGATAGATCGCAGGCGCCCGAACCCCGAGCGGTTTCGGACGATCGTCGGCACTTTTGTACGCTCGCGGGCGCCGAGCGCGTGCCCCCGCGCGTGAGGAACCCGGGTGCCCGCCCCCCGAAGTGCGCCTCCCGCTATCGTGCGCGACGTGAGGTACATCGCCCCCCTCCTCCTGCTGCTCGGCTGCACCTCGTCGGGCGGCGCCCTGATCTACGAGAGCCCGACGCCGGGATCGGAGCCGACCCCCGACCCCACCCCCGACGAGGAGCCCGGCGAGCCCGACGACGACCCCGTCTTCGAGCCCCCGGGCATGACGTTCGACACCGTCTTCCAGCTGTCGATGGCCAGCGACCCGCCCGGCCACCCGATCCAGTACACGGAGGACGGCAGCGTCCCGTTCCTGGACTCCGACGTGTACGAGGAGCCCCTCCTCATCACCGAGTCCGTCCGCTTCTACGCCCAGGTCGACTACCAGTTCCCCCCGGACGACGAAGGGATCGTGCCCCTGCCGGACGTGAACACGCACGGGTACTTCCGGCTGCAGGGCACGCTCGCGGACGTCACCTCGAACATCCCCCTGGTGCTGATCCACACGTTCGAGACGGGCGAGCTGCGCACGGACGTGTACGAGTTCATGCCCGCCCACATGATGGTGATGGACCCGGGCGAGGAGCCCGAGACGGCGATCCTCGGGACGCCCACGATCGACACGCCGATCGGCATCAAGATCCGCGGCAGCAGCACGCGCAACCAGGAGAAGCACTCCTACCGGTTCGAGACCCGCGACGCCCACGGCGAGGACCAGGGCTACGAGCTGGTGGGGATGGCCAAGGAGTCGGACTGGATCCTGTTCGCCCCTCTGCGGTTCGACCAGGCCTACATCCGCAACCCGATGGCCTACGAGATCAGCCGACGCATCGGCCGCTGGGCGCCCCGCACCCGGAACATCGAGGTGTACCTCAGCGGGAACCGGGATACGCGGTTCCGCCCCAGCGACTACCTGGGCGTGTACACCCTCATCGAGCGCATCAAGCCCGACCCGAACCGACTGCAGATCCACAAGATGACCCCCGCCGACAACCAGCTCCCGGAGCTGACGGGCGGGTACGTCTTCAAGGTGGACCGCACGGCGCCGGGGGACTCGGGCTTCAACGCCGGGGGCAGCGAGGACGCCAACCGCCGCCTCAACATGGTGTACCCGGACCCGGACGAGGCCACCCCCGCCCAGATGGCGTACCTCATCGACTACATCGACACCTTCGCCGAGGCCCTCGACGCGCCGGACTTCACGCACCCCGAGCTCGGCACGCACTACTCCGAGTACATCGACGTCGACGGCTGGATCGACCACCACATCGTCAACCTGTTCACCCGCAACCCCGACGGCCTCCGCCTGAGCTCGTACTTCCACAAGCCGCGCGACGGAAAGCTCATCGCGGGCCCGGTGTGGGACTTCGACCGCACCATGGGCTCTCGGGACGGGCGCGACGAAGAGCCCGACATCCTCAACCCGGGGACGGGCAACGGGCTGTTCACCGCGCTGTGGTGGCGGCGTCTGTTCGAGGACCCCGAGTTCTCGACCGCCTACTGGGCGCGGCTCGACGAGGTGCTGGACACGGTGCTCACGCCCGCGGAGCTCAGCGCGATGGTCGACGAGCTGTCCGCCGACCTCGAGGACGGCGCGGCGCTGCGCAACTACGCCCGGTGGTCCGACTACCAGCACCCGCAGGGCTGGCCCGCGGCGGTGGAGCACCTCCGCTGGTGGGTCATGACGCGGTCGGAGTGGCTGAGCGCCTACGTCGACGACCTCTGAGCGTCACCGCCAGGCGCGGTGATCGGCCAGCGTGCAGCGGTCCTGGACGACGTCGATGCCCGCCGCCGTCACCGCGGCCGCGAACGTCGGGTTCCGGATCCCGAGCTGCAGCCAGACGAGGCCGGGGAGCGGGTCCATCGCCAGGAGGTCGTCGAGGTGCCCGGGCAGCTGGTCCGAGCGACGGAAGACGTCGACGATGTCGACCGGCTCGCCGATCTCTGCCAGGGTCGCCGACACGGGCTCGCCCCACAGGGCGCGCCCCTCGAACCGCGGGTTCACGGGGAGGACGCGCATGCCCACCGAGTGCAGGTAGGCGGGCACGTAGTGGGCGGGCTTCCAACGGGCCTCGTGGGCGCCGAGGACGGCCACCGTGCGGGCGCCGAAGAGGCGCTGCTTCAGCTCGGTGGGATCCGTGATCTCGCGGCCCGTCATCGCCGGAGGATCGCTGCCGGGAGGCCCAGGAGCAAGAGCCACGCCGCCCCCCGCCGCGCCTGCAGCAGCCGCGGATCGCCCAGCGCCGTCACCGGCTCGCGCACGGGGTCGTCCGGCCCCGGCAGCCGCACGACCGGCCCCGGAGCCGACGCCTCGACCCAGAGCATCACCCGCGTCGCCGAGAGGTAGGAGTTCGTGAGGGGGCCTTCGTGGGGCGCGAGGGCGCGGTCCTCGAACCAGCGCAGCGTATGCCCCGCGAGGGCTTCCCCGGGGCCGGGCTCGCCGTCGGCCGCGCACACCCCCACGTCCGCCGCGGACGGCCCGCCCGGGAAGCTCAGGAGCCAGACGCGGCGCGGCGGCGGCGCCTCCAGGCACCACCGCTCCGACGTGGCGGCGAGCTGCTCCGGGGCGAGGCGCAGCCGCAGCGGGGCCTGGGTCAGGACCCGATCGCCGGGCTGCCAGGCCCCCTGGATCGCGGACGCCGCCACGGCTCGCCCCGACGTCGGGTTGGCGGCCTGGCGCGCGGACGCCGCGCCGAGCAGGAGCAGGATGCAGAGGGCGACGACCGGCCGGAGCGAGCGGGGCTGCGCGGTCACGAGGTCGGCCACCAGGACGGCCGCCGCGGGCAGCACCATCAGGTAGTTGCGGGGGTGAACCGGGAACTCCCGGCCCGTCCACGGTACGAAGACGAGCTCCACCAGGAGCATCCCCGCGGCGGTCCCCACCACGAGGACCGCCGCCGCGCGGGCCGCCGCGTCGCCGCGGAGGAGGCCGCGGAGCACCGCGATCGCGAGCACGGCGGCGGCGATGACCCCGAGGTCCGGGGTGGGCCGCGAGAAGGCCTCGTACCCGTCGAACCAAGACGACGCGAACCACCGCAGCGACTCCAGCGCCTCGGCCGGGGACCAGGACGACGCCTCGTTGGCGTGGCGGGCGATGAGGGCCTCGAACGTCGTACCCCGAGCCCGCCCCAGGCCCAGGGCGACGCCGGGGGCGAGGAGCGCGGCGGGGATCCCCCACCCCCGGCGGGCGGCGCGGCGCGCGGCCTCGGGGTCGGGCGCCCGGGCGGCGAGCATCGGCGTGATCGCGAGCGCGGGGACCAGCACGAACACGGCGTAGTAGTCGTTGAGGCAGCTCAGCAGGACCCCCGCCCCCAGCAGTCCGGCCGCCCGTCGACGGCCCGTGGCGACCGCCGCCAACCCGCCCAGGAGAAGGGCCCCGGTGAGGGCGTCCAGCGCGTAGTTGGTCGAGTCCCGGGCGTGGTACGCGGCCACGGGGTGCAGGGCGACGATGAGCCCCGCCGCCAGCGCCGCCCCCGCCCCCCGATGGCGCCGCGCCACGGCGTGGACCACCACCGCGCCCGCGACGTGGCCGAGCGCGGCGTGCAGGCGCCAGATCCAGGGCTCGGCGTCTCCGAGCAGCGAGAAGATCGCGTGACGCAGGAGCCACGCCAGGGGGACGTGAGCGCTGAACTGGTCCGGTCGGTGGGTCTCGACGCTGCGGTCGAACATCTCCGCGAGCGTGTGCCCGAGGGTCCCGAGCTCGTCCCCGGTCAGGTCCCGCGCGTTCAGGCCGGGGAACGCGACGGCGGCCGCGGCGAGCACGACGAGGCCGGGGAGCAGGGCGCGTCGGGAAACCACCGCGGCCCACTCTACGGCACCATGAGTCATGGACCCGGAGGCGCCACGGACCCCCTGGCAGGCCGTCGACGTGGCGCTGGTGGTTCTCGCGACGGTCGCGGGGGCCCTGCTCTGGCGGGACTGCGCGCGCACCGCCGAGGTGGCGGGCGACTCGTTCGTGGCCCTGCAGTGCGGGCGACGGTTCCTCATCGACGGCTGGGCCGTGCCCGGCCAGAACATCTTCGGCTGGGGGCTCTGCGCGACCTTCGCCCCGCTGTTCGTGGGGGTCGAGTCGATCGCGGAGGTCGCCTACCGGCGAGCGTTCCTCGCGTCGCTGGTGGTGCCCGCAGCGTTCGTATCGGCCCGGGCGATCCTGCCCACGACCACCGGCCTCTCCCCCGCCGCCGTCCGGATCGGCGCGGTCTGCGCCGGCGCCTCGATCCTCTTCTCGGCGGGGGTCGGGCGGCCGTCGTCCAGCGGGGGCCACGGATACCTCAGCTGGATGTGGGTCGCGGTCGCGGTCGCGGCGCTGGCGGTGGCGGCGCGGGAGCCGACGCCCGGGCCGGGGCTGCTCGATCGGGCGGGGCGCGTCGCGGCGGCGGTGTTGGGGGTGGCCGCGATCCCCATGGCGGCGATGAACCACCCCTTCGCGGTGTGGGCGGCCGTCTCGGCGCTCGCGCTCTTGCCCCTCGGCGCGGCCCGGGCCGGAGTCCTCGCCGTCGGCGGGGGGATCGCCGCGGCCGGGGCGCTCACGGTCCCTCGGATCGACGTCCTGCGCGCCAAGGCGGCGGCCGGGGATACGTGGGAGTCGTTCGCCCATCAGCCGGGGAGCGAGCGGCTGCTGGACCCCGCGAACGCGCTCGCCTGGCTGGGGAGCGGGGACGACGTCGTCCTCGTGCTCGGGTTCGTCGCGCTCGTGGTGGTGGTCCCCGCCGCGGCCGTCGGCCGACGCTTCGCGGCGCTGTCGTGGTCCGTCGCCGCCCTGACGGGCCTCGTGGCGCTCGTGCTGCTCGGTCGCCGGGTCGGCTACCTGCAGGACTACCACGTGCTGACGATGCACCCGTTCGCAGCCGTCGGCGTGGGCGCCCTGGCGGGGATGCTCGTGGACCTCGTCCGGCCGCGGCTCCGGGGCCCCCCCGCCCTCCGCGTCGCCGCGGCGGTGGGCGGCGCCGCGGCGCTGGTGCTCGCGATCGCCGAAGCGAGCGACATCGACGAGCTCGAGCGCCCGTGGACGGTGCCCTGGTGCTCGATCCACCCCACCGACGGAGGCACCGTCGAGGGCGTCGCGACCTACCGCCGGGCGATCCTCGACGATCTGGCCGGCCCCGAGGCGCCCGAGCGCTTCCTGCTCACCGACCTCAACCTCACCGACCGGACCGTGGACGGCACCGTCGCGCTGGGGCTGAGCCTCCACCTCGGCGGGGTCCCGGGGGAGCGGATGTCCTGCTGCGCGGCGCCGGACGACGCCCCGGCCTGGTACATGGTCGCGGACCTCTACGACGCCCGGATCGACTGGAACGCCGTGGGCGACATCGACGGGATCGACGTGCTGCTCCGGCGCGCGAAGGTGTCGGAGCTGCTCTTCGCGGTCCGGACGCCCACGGCCCTGTCGGCCCTCGGCGAGGTGCTCTGCGAGGCGGTGCCCCCGGACCACGTGGTGTCCGTGAACTACTACAACGAGCTCATGCACGCCCTCGACCCGGGCGCGGAGAGGCTGCCGGCTCCGTCGCCGACGCCCCCCTGCGTGAGGCGCCGCCAGTAGCGTCAGCGCCGGCGACGCACCCCGGCGATCGCGAGCAGCCCGAGCAGCCACGCCGCCGAACCGCCGTCGGCGGCGGCGAAGCTCGCCTCCTCGCAGTCCTCGCAGCCCCCGACGTCCGGCTCGGGGCACTCGGTGTCCTCGAGGTCCGCGGCGCCGTCGCAGTCGTTGTCGATCTCGTCCGCGCACAGCGCCTCGTCGGCCTCGGCGACGTCCGGGTGGACCAAGGAGTCCGCGTCGTCGCAGTCGTCGCACAGGAAGAAGCCGTCGCCGTCCGCGTCGACCTCGTCGTCGAGCAGGACCTCGTCGCAGTCGTTGTCGAGCCCGTCGCAGATCTCCTCGGCGCCGGGGAACACGGTGGCCTCGCGATCGTCGCAGTCGTCTTCGCAGGGGGTGACGCCGTCGCCGTCCTCGTCGGTCGTCTCGTCCTCGATGTCGGCGCCGTCGCAGTCGTTGTCGAAGCCGTCGCAGACCTCGGCCGCGCCCAGGTACACGGCGGCGTTCGCATCGTCGCAGTCGCCCTCGCAGACGAGCTGGCCGTCCTCGTCCTCGTCGACCTCGCCCTCGAGCAGCTCCTCGTCGCAGTTGTTGTCGATGCCGTCGCAGACCTCTTCGGCGTCGGGGAAGAGCGTGTCGTCGTCCTCGTCGCAGTCGCCGTCGCAGATCGTGGCGCCGTCGCCGTCGATGTCGACGTCCTCGGTCGTCGCCGGGTCGCAGTCGTCGTCGATCTCGTTGCAGATCTCCACCGCGCCGGGGAACACGGCCGCGTCGGCGTCGTTGCAGTCGCCGTCGCAGATGCTCGCGCCGTCGGTGTCGGCGTCCACGTCTTCGTCCGTGGCGGGATCGCAGTCGTCGTCCACGCCCGCGTTGCAGAGCTCGGGCGCGCCGGGGTACGTCGTGTCCACGGCGTCGTCGCAGTCGGCGCAGGACAGGAACCCGTCCAGGTCCACGTCGACCTCGCCCGCGGCGTCCGCGTCGAGCAGGCCGTTGCAGTCGTCGTCCACGCCGTTGCAGGCCTCGGTGGCGCTGGTATTGATCGCCGAGTTGCCGTCGTCGCAGTCGCCCTCGCACCCCATCTCGGCGTCGTTGTCGGCGTCGAACTCGTCCGCGGGCACGACGGTGTCGCAGTCGTCGTCGATGCCGTTGCAGACCTCGGTGGCGCCCGGGAAGATCGTGTCGTCCCCGTCGTCGCAGTCGCTGTCGCAGATGAAGAACCCGTCCAGGTCGAGGTCGACCTCGCCGGGGGGCACGAGGGTGTCGCAGTCGTTGTCCAGCCCGTCGCAGATCTCCGGGTTGCCCAGGAACATCGCGGCCTCGGTGTCGTCGCAGTCGCCCGCGCAGATCGCCTGGCCGTCGAGGTCGGCGTCCACGTCGTCGGGGACCGTGGTCGTGGGATCGCAGTCCGTGTCGAAGCCGTCGCACGTCTCGGTCTGGCCCGGGAAGACGCCGGCCTGCGTGTCGTTGCAGTCGGCGCAGGTGTTCCACCCGTCGGAGTCGGCGTCGTCCACCGCGACGATCGAGAGGTCGTCGATGTAGGTGCCGGGGAAGAGGTTCACGGACGTATCGGTCTCGTGCACGACGCGGATCGTCACGGTCATGCCCGCCCACGCGGCCAGGTCGATCGTCACCGTCTCCCAGATGCCGTTGGTCTCCGCCAGTCCCGCGGCGCACGCGTCGCCGTCGGGCAGGTCCACGAACGTGCCGGAGCCGTCGTCGATCTCCAGGAACGTGAAGTCCCACTGGCAGTCGGTCTCGTTGTCCTGCCAGTAGCTGAACTCCAGGTCCGCCCCGCCCGCGGGGATCGTGTACGCGGGCAGGGTGAGGTAGGCGGTGTTGTTGTTCAGGCCGTAGGGCCCGTTGAGGACGGTGGCCCACACGTTCGACCCGGACACCGCGCCGTTGGGGCCGGAGGTGGGTGCGCCCCACGCCCAGATGCTGGTGCTCGCGGCCGCCGCGGACGCGACGAAGCCGCCGTCGGTGACCTCGAAGTCCTCGTCGGCGACGACCGTCGCCCCCACGTCCGGGTCGAGCCCGTCCACGAGCCCGTCGCAGTCGGTGTCCACCTGGTCGCACGTCTCGGGCGCGCCCGGGTAGATCGTCGGGACGGTGTCGTCGCAGTCGTTGCACAGCGGGTAGGTGTCCAGGTCGCCGTCGGCCTCGTTGGCGGGCACGACCGTGTCGCAGTCGTTGTCCAGCCCGTCGCAGATCTCGGTGGCCCCCGGGAAGGTATCGGCGTTGGTGTCGTCGCAGTCCGCGCAGGCCACGGAGCCGTCGCCGTCGCCGTCGGCCTCGTTGGCGGGCACGACCGTGTCGCAGTCGTTGTCCAGCCCGTCGCAGATCTCCGGGGCGCCGGGGTAGGTGGCGGCGTTGTTGTCGTCGCACTCGGCGCAGGCCAGGAAGTTGTCCGCGTCGCCGTCGGTCTCCTCCCCGGTCCACACCCGAATGGGGTAGAGCGAGACGCCGTTGGCGAAGGCGGTGCCGGTGAGCGGGGGGGCGACGCCGGTGTAGGCGATCGGCGCCGTGTAGGTCCCGAAGGACACCGGCAGGGGCGCGCTCTGGGTGTTGTGCCAGTTGTAGGTGATCGACGGCGCCCAGTGCGTGAGGAAGACGTAGTACATGCCGGGCACGAGCGAGATGCTCAGGCCCGGGGACGTGTGCCAGTCGTTGCCGACGACGGTCGTGGTCGTCGTGTCGTTGAAGATCTCGGTGTAGGCCCCGTTCTCGGTGGTGCTCTCGAACACCTGCCACGTGAGGGTGGTGCCCGCGGGCGCGTCGAGCTGCAGCTCGAAGGTGTCGAGCGTCGACGCGGTCGCGACCAGGTACTTGCCGCCGCGACCCCGGCTGCCGCCCGCGCCGGTGAACTCGCCCGCGGGGGACTCGTCGGCCACGTCGGGGAAGGACAGGCCCCCGTCGCAGTTCTGGTCGAGGCCGTCGCAGAGCTCGGTCGCGCCGGGGGCGTAGGCGACGTTCGTATCGTCGCAGTCCTCGCAGGTCACCGCGCCGTCCCCGTCGGCGTCGGTGGTCTCGTTGGCGGGGATCACGGTGTCGCAGTCGTTGTCGACGCCGTCGCAGAGCTCCGGCGCGCCCCCGTAGACCGTCGCGTCGGTGTCGTCGCAGTCCGTCGCGCACAGGTAGTCGCCGTCGCCGTCGTTGTCGTCCTCACCTCCGCCGCCGGTGAAGAGGACGCCGTCGCAGTCGGTGTCGACGCCGTCGCAGATCTCGGTGGCGCCCGGGTTGACCGCAGCGTTCGTATCGTCGCACTCGGCGCACTCGATGTACGTGTCCAGGTCGGCGTCGGACTCGCTGCCGGTCAGCAGGGTCACGGGGTAGCCGTTGAGGGAGGTGGTGATGGTCGCCGTGCCGGTGGGGATGCCGGTGCCCGTGATGCCGGCCTCGTGGGTCCCGAAGGTGACGGCGGCCGGGAAGGTGAACGACGGGGTCCACCCGTAGGTGGCGGCGAGGTCCCAGTGGAGCATCACGGAGTAGTACATGCCCGCCGTCATCGTGACGGCCATCGCCGGCGACTCGTGCCAGACGAGGCCGGTGTCGGTGCTCGTGGTGGTCGACGAGTGCACGACGCTGTACGTGCCGTTGAGCGAGCTCGACTCCAGGACCAGCCACGTGAAGGCCGTGCCCACGGGGGTGTTCAGCTCGTACTCGAAGCCCCCGAGGGTGGTGGTCTCGGTCACGAGGTACTTGTTGCCGCGGTAGCGCAGCCCGCCCGTCGCGGTGCTGGTGCTCACGGGCCCGATGTCCTCGAACGCGGCGTCGATCCCGTCGCAGTTCTCGTCCACGCCGTCGCAGGTCTCGGTGGCGCCGGGGCTGATCGCGGCGTTGGTGTCGTCGCAGTCGTCGCAGTCGACGTACGTGTCGTTGTCGCCGTCGGTCGTCTCGTTCGCGGGCACGACGGTGTCGCAGTCGTTGTCCACGCCGTCGCACAGCTCGGGCGCGCCCGGGTAGCTGTCCGCGTCCGCGTCGTCGCAGTCGAGGCAGTCGAAGGACCCGTCGCCGTCGCCGTCGAGCTCCAAGGTGGTGTTGAAGTCGGCGAGGGCGTTGCAGTCGTTGTCCTGGCCGTCGCAGATCTCGGTGTTGGTGGAGAAGTTCGCGGGATCCGTGTCGTCGCAGTCGCCCGCGCACTCGGTCTCGCCGTCCCCGTCGTCGTCGACGGTCTCGAGGGTGGCCGGGTTGCAGTCGTTGTCGATGCCGCCGTCGCAGATCTCGATGTTGCCGGGGAAGGCGGCGGGCTCCGTGTCGTCGCAGTCGTCGCCGTTGCAGGAGATGGGGGAGGCGCCGTCGCCGTCGGCGTCCGCGCACACGTTGACGCCGTACGAGGTCCCGTCGGGCACGACGGCCGCGTCGCAGGAGAACTCGAGGAAGCCGCCCGCGCCGATGGTGCCGCCGGCGATGTCCTGGATGCCGAGGGTGGCGCTCGCGCCCGCGTCGTAGGTCGCGCTGCCGATCGTGGTGTCGAGGTAGTGGAACTCGAGGCTGTCGTCGGTGTTGATGTGCACCTGGAAGGACACGTCGCCGCCGCCGACGGCGTGGGGGACACCCTCCCAGCTGACGATGAAGCGACCGCCCGCGGTGTCGTCGTAGGTGTAGACGTCGCCGCCGTTGGCGGGGTTCAGGTCGTCCCAGAAGGCGAGGATGTCGGCCCCCGCGATGCCGCCGAAGGGGAGGCAGGCGTTCGTGGCGCTGGGGTTGCCGGTGGTGGCGAAGTGGATGCCGCCGTTGTCGCCGATCGTGAGGCTCGTGTAGGCCGTCCCGTACCACGTGAAGGCGGTGGAGAGCGTGGCCCCCACGGACGTATTGCTGCCCAGGTTCAGGGGGGTCCCGAGCCCGTTCGCGAGCACGACGAAGTCGGGCGTGGTGACGAACTGGATGTAGTCCCCTGCGTCCGGCCCGGCGAGCTGCTGGGCGGAGGCCGCCGGGGGCAGCGTCGCGACGAGGGCGGCGGCGACGAAACAACAACGAATGGCAGACATGGGTCCTCCCGAGACGAAGAGGGAGGGTACTCCAGCGCGGAGGAAATGGGCGGATCTGCGCGCGCCCTCGACGTCAGGGCAGGCGGCCGATGGCGGCGGTCGTCCCGTCGCTCAGGCGCACGACGGCGGCCTTGGCGAGGGAGTCGTCGGTCCCGTCGTAGTCGGCGGTGTACCAGGCGGTGACGGGCGCCGCGGGGAGGAGACCGGGGCCGGGGGGCGCCGCGACGCCGTCGACGAGGAGGGCGTAGGGCGACAGCGACGCGGTGCGGCCGTCGGGGTGCACGAGGTCGAAGGCGACGGACGTGGACCCGGTGGGGAGCGGCCCTCCCGTCGAGGAGGCGACGGTCACCTCGAGGACGCAGGGGCGGGCGAGGTCCGGCTCGTCCACGAACGCGTCCCGGACGGCCTTCCCGCAGAGCCGGCGCGCGACGGTCAGGGTGACGGCTCCGACGGTCAGCGGCTCGCCGACGGCGACGGCTTCCCCACGGGCTTCGGCGATGTCGCTCCGCACGGCCGCGCGACAGGCCTCGCGTTGGGCGCGGAACTCGGCGACGGCGGGGGCGGTGTGCTCGCTGCCCCAGCCCACGAGGGCGGCGAGGTCGTCGATGGCCTCGGCGTGGGTCCAGCTCTCGGCGGAGGGGTAGCCCCAGCCGGAGGCGGCGCGGTTCGGGACGCAGGCGGCGTCGAAGGCGTCGAGGGTCGCGGGCAGGGTGGGCAGGACCTCCTGGGCGCGGCGGCTCACCTCGTCCATCGGGAGGCCGAGGCAGGTGCCGCGGAGCTTCTCCCGGGAGCCCGCGAGCAGCCAGGGGAGGGTCCCCCGGAAGGTGGTCGCGACGACGTCGAGGCGGTCGTCGCGGAACAGGTCGCGGTCGTCGAGGAGGAGCTCGAACCGGTCGCCGTCGGCCACGCGCAGGGGCATGGAGACGACCGTCGCGTCGCGGTTGTCCTCGCCGTCGACGATGAAGGTGTCGCCGCCGACCTTCACGGTCGCGCGCATGTCCGGCCGGCTGCGGAAGAGGCCGCGCGTGCCGGGCAGGCGGAGGTCGCACAGGAGGACGCCCGCGAAGGTCCCGTCGACGACGGGCGAGGCGGCCTCGGTGAGGCGCGTGAACAGCGCGGCGCGGTCGTCGAGCTGGGGGATCACGTTGCGGCGGGCGCGGTCGTCGAGCATGTCGCCCCAACCCGCGACGACGTCCGGCGGCAGCGCCTGCACCGTGCCCTTGGGCCCGGGGACGAGGGCGGGCAGCTCGGCGGGGACCTGCCAGTCCTCCGACGTGGAGGAGTCGCCGAAGTCGAGCGGCAAGGGGACGCAGCAGCCCGACCAGGCGAGCAGGATCGCGGGGAGCAGGAGCAGGAGGGGCTTCATGGGCGCCGACGGTAGCTCGGATGGCGGGCGGGGACACGGGGTCGTAGCCCGCCGAAACGACTCGTTTCGCCACGTTGCGGGCAGATCCCGGCCCGTAGCCCCCCGA
>CAZEKB010000079.1:21592-26347 GCA_964512225.1 uncultured Rickettsiales bacterium
CGGGCAGATCCCGGCCCGTAGCCCCCCGAAACGACTCGTTTCGCCACGTTGCGGGTAGATCCCGGCCCGCAGCTCGTCCCGGCTGTACTCACCTCCACCACGCTTTGAACCCCGTTTTCGCCACCTCCACGAGCCGGTGAGTACGGCCCGCCCTTCATTCCCCTCGGTCGCCGGATGAACCGGCGCCGGGAGAACACGACATGCGACGCACCTTCGACCTGATGGTCCTCCTCCTCGCCCTCTTCGCCCTCGGCGCGCTGCCGGGCTGCGAGCTCTTGAGCGGCACCTACACCATCCGCACCGAGGACGGCACCTCCGAAGAGGAGGGCGACGAAGAGGGCGAGGAAGGCGAGGAGGGCGAGGACGAAGAGGGCTGGGAGGACGAGGACGAGGAGGAAGAGGGCTGGGAGGACGAGGAGGGGGACGAGGGGGACGAGGAGGACGGGGACGAAGACGAGGGCGACGAGGACGAGGACGAGGGGGACGAGGAGGACGGGGACGAAGACGAGGGCGACGAGGACGAGAACGAGGGTGACGAGGAGGGCGAGGACGAAGAGGAGGGCGACGAGGACGAGGACGAGGACGAGGACGACGAGGACGACGAGGACGACGGCGAGGACGAGGACGAGGACGACGGCGAGGACGAGGAGGAAGAGGAAGAGGAGGCCTGATCCGCCCCAGGCGCGACCATCACGGCCCCGGGCGATGCGTCGTCCGGGGCCATCGTGCAAGCTGACGAGTGTGGCGACGCCCCTCGACAGCGCGACGCAGCGAGGCGTCTCGACGTTCGTCGCGGACGTCCACGCGGAGCTCGAGGCCGCCCTGCGGACCCTCCTCGACCTGCCCGCCCACCTCCCGATCGAGTGGACCACCGTCGGCGAGGACTCACTCCGGAAGGTCGCCGTCCGCGTGCCCGCCGCGGGGCTCGGCATCGAGCTCCTCCCGCGAGGCAGCGAGCCCTCCCCCACCCTGCCGGGCCGCCACCTCGACCTTCGCCTCTACCCCCTGCACTCCACTCCCACGCCGGAGGTCCTGCGCCCCCTCCTCCGGCGCTTCCGCCGCCACGAACCGCACGCCGGCGAGCACCTCGTCGGCCTCGCCCGCCGGTCGTTTCGACTCCGCGACCTGGGCGACCACGCCTTTCGGGACCTCTCCGCCGGCGACTCGGGCCTGCGCGCCGTCCTTCGGCTCGGCTTCCGCTGCAACCAGGACTGCGACTTCTGCTGGCAGGCCCGGGACTGGCCCGAACCTCCGCCCGAGCGCTGGGTCCGCTGGCTCGACGAGCTCCTGGCCGCCGGGGCGACGCACGTCGCCTTCTCCGGCGGTGAGCCGACCCTGCACCCCGACCTGCCCGACCTGATCCGCCGCGCCCGCGACGCCGACGCGACCGTCTCCGTGCAGACCAACGCGATCCGCCTCGCGAGCCCGAAGTACCGCACGCGCCTCCGCGAGGCCGGGCTCGACCGGCTCTTCGTATCGCTGCACGCCGGCGAGCCGACCCTGTCGGACGAGCTCACGGGCGCGCCGGGCACCTTCGGCCCGACGCTGCGCGGCATCGACGCCGCCCTGGCGGCGGGCATGAGCGTCGACCTCAACGCCGTCGTCGAGCGCCGCAACCACGACCGGCTTGAAGAACACGCCCGCCTCATCGTCGATCGATTCACGGCCCGGGACACCCCCGTCCGCGCCGTCCAGTACTCCCAGCCCTCCCGCTACCGCCGCGAGGCCCTGCGACCCCTCGGCCTCGTGCGCATGTCCGACGCGCGCCCTCACCTCGTCGCCGCCGCCCGCCTGCTCCTGGACGCGGGGGTAGTCGTCGTCGTCGCCGGCACGTGCGGCTTCCCGCCCTGCCTCTTCATCGACACCCCGGAGCTCGTTCAGGCCATCGACCCCGGCCGCTTCGAGGGCATGGACGTCTCCTCGCGCGAGTACGCCGAGCCGTGCCGCGACTGCGCGATGAAGGCCCGCTGCCTCGGCGTCCGACGCGAGTACCTGGACGCCTTCGGCGCGGACGGCCTGCGCCCCTTCGACCGCGCCCCCGACCGCGTCCACCCCGAAGCCCGACCGGCCCTCCGCCCCCCGCGGCAGGACCGCTCCGGCTAGACGCCCGGGCGCGGGTCGGACAGAAGTCCGGAATCGGGCCCTTCGGGAGCCTCGAAGGGCTCCAGGTCGGACTCGGGTCCGGAATCCGGAAGCCCGGCGCGCCGTCGAAGCCGGGACCCGAAGGCACCCAGCAGGAGCGGGAGGAACGCCGCGCGGTCCTGCGGGGCCACGCACCCGGCCGCGACCGCCTCATCGTCCGCATCGTCCCCCTCGTCCCCCTCGTCCCCCTCGTCCCCCGACGCCGAGGCCACCGGACCCTCGGACCGCTCGTCGCCGCCCACCTCGCCGTCGGCGTCGGCATCGGCGTAGAGCCCGCTCTCCTCGGCGACCACGGACGCCAGCTCCACCGCGAGGTCCGGGTCCTCCACCAGGGCGTTCTCTTCGTCCAGCTCCAGGTCGTCCGCGTCCAGCCACGCCGGAGCCCCCAGCTCCAACAGGAACGCCTCGTCCTCCGCCACCGCGAACGCCCCCCCGCCCGCAGGCGCGACGGTCAACCCGTCCAGCTCCAGCTCCAGCTCGTACCCCTCGCCCGCGACCGCGTCGATCGTGAAGTCGACGACGAACGCTCCGTCCGGCTCGACCTCGATCCCGCACCAGCTCCCGGCAGGCAGCTCCAGGGAGTCGTCGAGGGCCACGTCCTCGTCGCTCGCCAGGACCTCGCCCTCCTCCCCCCCGCAGCCCGACAGCGACAGCTCGCTCACCGGCATCGTGCCCCCCGTGATCACGACCCCGCTGCCCTTGGCGGCGGTGAGGGCGAACATGCCGGGGTTCCCCACCGACGTGCCTTCGTCGGGCTGCGCGGAGCAGCCCGGGAGCAGGGAGCACGGCAGCAGGAAGCTCAGGAGGAGGCGGGGCAGCTTCATGGGCTCTCCGGGGGCCGGGCATCGGTGAGGGGGAAGAGGGTGAGCTCCACCTGGTAGACGCGGTCGGGGCGGGCTCCGTCGCCGTCGCAGAGGTCCAGGAGGCGCTCCTGAAAGCCCGCGATCTCCTCCTTGAGGCGGGGCACCAGGTCCTCCGAGACGCAGACCGTCACCCCGCCGATGTGACGCTCGTGACGCTTGAAGCGCTCCATCGAGGTGCGGGCGAGGTCGAGCATCCCCGCGTGGTAGTTCCGCGCCGCGAGGCCCGCCATCTCGTGGGGGGTGACGACCGTCGCCTCGGCCGCCACCGTGCGCCCGCCTTCGTCGCGGAGCAGCCCGAGCGCGAGCAGGCAGTGGAGCGCAGATGCGGCCTGGGACTTCGTGATCCGAGGCCGCACCGTGCGGGCGATCCAGGCGGGCTCGGCCCGGAAGTCGTCGCGCAGCGCGAGCTCCCGCACCGCCACGTAGTACCAGTGGGACAGGTACTCGAAGGCCCGCCCCTCCAGCGCCCGGGCCGACCGGAACCGGCGGGACGCCGACACCTTCCGCCACGCGTCGTTCCGCTCCTCGGGGGTGTCGGCCTGGTCGAGTCGCACCAGGCCCGCGAAGAAGGCGGACTCCTCGGGATCGAGCTTCATCGCCCGACCGAACGCCTCCACCGTCGCCGGCGTCAGGGACCGCTTGCCTTGGATCACGTGCAGCAGCAGGCTCGGCGACTTCTGCTTGGCGAGCCGCGCGAACATCCGGTGGCTGAAGCGCGGATTCGCCGCCTTGCGCGCCTGGAACCACGCGCTCAGGAAGGCGCGGTAGTCCAGGTAGTCGAAGACGTCGGGGAGGGCCGTGGGCACGGCTCCATGAGTACGGTCGTTCGGCCCGCGCCGGCCACGCAAAAAGGGGCCTCGTCGCGGGGCGGCCCGGGGCTCAGTCGGCGATGCCTCCCGCGGCGGCCAGAGCGGCGACGACCTCGGCGTGCCCGGCGGCGCGAGCGTAGCGGAGCGGGGTCTTCGAGTCGCCGCTGCGGCGGTTCACGGGGGCCCCCGCGGCGAGCAGGGCCTCGACGATGCGGACGCTCCCGCCCTTCGCTGCGCGGTGCAGCTCCTCGAACAGATCGGGCTTCGCGCCCCGGGCGAGCAGGAGGAGGGCGGCGTCTTCCCGGGCCTGCGCGGCGGCGACGCCCAGGGCGGTGTCCTCGAAGAAGGCGACGTCGTCGTCCGAGAACGGGTAGCACCGCCACTCGACGCACTGGGCGTTCACGAGGGCCCCGGCGTCGAGCAGGGCGGCGAGTATGTCGACGTCGCCCCGGTACGCGGCGATCGCGATCAGGGGGACCTCGTCCCGGTAGACGTGCTCCAGGGAGCCTCGGACCCGGGCGTCGGAGTCGGCTCCGTCGGCGATCGCGGCCCGGGCCGCCTCGAGGTCGCCCCCGAGCACGGCCGCGTGCAGCTGCTCGTCGGGAGTCACCGCGGGCGCTACTTGCCCGTCTTCGCTTCGGCGTCGAGCGCGGCCTGCGCCTTCTGGGCGAGCTCCATGCCCCACTTCTGGCCGATCTCCATCGACTCCTGGGTGAGCTGCGGCATGGCCGCGATGAGCTTCTGCCCGGCCTCCGTCTTGTAGAAGTCGATGGCGGCCTGGAGGGTGTCCTCGTCGTAGGTCTTCACGTAGAGCGGGATGATCAGGTTCACGAGCTCGTCGGGCTTGGCGAGCTCGACGAACTTCTCGAGGAACGGCCGCATCTGCTCGTTGCCGCCGAGCTGCGCGCTCATGCCCTCGATCACCTGCTTGCCCAGATCGC
>CAZEKB010000079.1:26447-32976 GCA_964512225.1 uncultured Rickettsiales bacterium
GCGAGGAAGAGGGCGGCGATGGAGAGGGGTCGGACGGACATGGGGACTCCGAAGCGGGGTTGAGGGACGATCGTTCACGACCGAGCGCGCGCCATCCTACGCCCTCGCGTCGAAACCTCTTTCATTCGTTCGCACATCCGGGTACATCGGCGCGCATGCCGCTGCGTTCCGTCCTCACCATGGCCCTCCTCCTCGTCGCCTCGACGGCTCTCGCCCACTCGAGTCCGGCTCCCAAACCCGCGTTCCCGACGCTGACGGAGAAGGAGGAGGCGCGCCTCCAGGCGGGCAAGCTCGTGATGACGACGCAGGTCGCGGACGGCTCGGGCGCGGTCACGGGGATCATCGAGATCGACGCGACCCCTGCCCAGATCTGGAAGATCCTCGTGAACTTCGAGGGCCTCCCGGAGTCGACCCCCAACATCAAGGAGGTCGACCGCTACACGGACAAGAAGGAGGGGGCGAAGCGCCTCATCGACATCGGCTACATGCTCAAGGTGGCGTGGGTGGAGATCCGGTACTGGGTCCACCACGACTACTTCCCGGAGCAGCAGTACCTCGTGTGGATGCTCGACGCCGCCAAGCCCAACGAGATCGCGGCGACCACGGGGTCCTTCTCCACGTGGCCCGGCTCCGCCCCCGGGAAGACGCGATACCTCTACATCACGTCGGTGGACACCGGCCGGAGCATCCCGGACTGGGTCGAGGAGGACCTGACGGAGTCCTCGCTGAAGAAGTACATGAAGTTCGTCAAGGAGAAGGCCGAGGAGTAGTCCGGCCGACCACTGCCTCGATGTCGACGCACCGGACCGGGGTCAACGCGCGTGGCGCCCGTCGATCCGGCTGCCGATCTCGCCCACGAGGATGCTCGTGACGCCCGGGTTGGCGAGGAACTTCTGGGGGAAGCCCACCGGGACCGCGCTCACCGCGTCGAGCCGGGCCACCTGGTCGTCGCTCAGCGTGAGGTCGGCTGCCCCCAGCGAGTCTTGGATCTGCGATACCTTCCGCGCCCCCACGATCGGGATGTAGCGGTAGCCCTTGCTGCGCACCCAGGCCAGGGCGGTCTGAGCCGACGACGCCCCCACCTCGTCGGCCACGGCGTCCACCGTGCGGGCGATCTCGAGCGCCTTCCCCGACGTCCGCCCGCGCCCCTCGTTCGCGCCCCGCCGCAGCGACTCCTCGCCGCCCTCGCGCGTGTACTTCCCCGTGAGCACGCCCGCCCCGAGCGGCGCCCAGCCCACCACCGAGAGCTCGAAGTGGTCCGCCATGGGCAGCAGCTCCTGCTCGACCGTGCGCTCGAGCAGGCTGTACTCGATCTGCAGCCCCACGAACCGGGTCCAGCCCCGCAGCTCGGCCGTCACGTTCGCCGCGGACACGACCCAGGCGGGTGTGTCGCTGACCCCGATGTAGTGCACCTTGCCGCTGCGCACCAGGTCGTCGAGCGCGCGCATCGTCTCCTGGTAGGGCGTCCACTCGTCCCAGGCGTGCACCCACAGCAGGTCGATGTAGTCCGTCTGCAGCCGCCGGAGGCTGTCCTCCACCGACTTCACCATGTTCTTGCGGTGGTTCCCCGCCGCGTTCGGGTCGGCATGGTCCATCGTGAGCGTGTACTTGGTCGCGAGCACGTGCTTGTCGCGACGCTCCTGGAGCCAGCAGCCCAGGATCTGCTCGGTCTGGCCGTTGTGATACTTGTTCGCGGTGTCGAGGAAGTTGCCGCCCGCCGCCTCGTAGGCGTCGAGCACGGCGCGGCTCGTCGCCTCGTCGGCGCCGAAGCCCCACTCGTCGCCGAAGCTCATCGTGCCCAGGCAGATCTCGGAGACGCGGAGGCCGGATCGGCCCAGGAGTCGGTATCGAAGCATCTCCGGAGGCTACACGCGCCCGGTGGGGATGGGTCGGCCACTTCGTCGCGGTGGGGGCGGCGAGGTCACGCCCCCCGGGCCGTGAGGACGATCACCGCCTCGAGGATCGGCTGCAGCCGCTCGGGGAGCAGCGCGCGGGCCTGCTCGAACGTCGTCCAGCGCCCCTCGTGGTGCTCGGGCCGCCCGAGCTCCTGCGAGACCGGCAGGACCACGTCGGTGCGGGCCGTCGTGGCGGGGAAGTAGGTGGCGACCTTCCCCCGGCTGTAGGGGGCCGTGTCGAACGACGCCTCGCCCCACGGGAAGCTCAGGTCGCGGAGGTCGGCCTCCTCGGCGGCCTCGCGGATCGCGGTCGCGCGCGGGTCCTCCCCGGGGTCGACCAAGCCCTTCGGGAAGTCCCAGTTGCGATATGCGCGCAGGATGAGGACCCGCCACGCGTCCGCGTCGCGGCGGAGAGGGACGACCCCGGCGGCGCGCTTGGTCATGGCTGCGAGGATGACACGTCGTACACTCCCGCTCCTCACCCCGGAGAGACGGTCATGAGTGAAGCCGAAGACATCTTTCGCCACTTCGACAAGGACGGCAGCGGCGCGATCGACGTGCGCGAGCTCGACTCGCTGATGGCGGCGCTGGGCGCGGACATCGACCAGGCCGAGCTCGACGCCGCCGTCGCCGCCCTGGACGCCGACGGAAACGGCGTGATCGACCTCGCGGAGTTCCGCGCCTGGTGGAACGAGCGCTGATCCGACGTCCGGTCTGTCCGGTGAGTGTCCGCGGACACCCCGGATCGACGCGACGGGCCGCCCGAGGCCGACCGCGGGCGCGGCGCGGCGCCGCACGCTCACCGCGTAAGTCGCTGGGATCACTCGCTTTCTGAATTTCTTCCGGAAGCCGGCACGGGACCGGCATCGGGTGGGTTGCGAGACGAGACAGCAACCCCGTCCCCTGGACCCACCCACCGGAGACCGTCATGACCCGCATCCTCACCAGCCTGATCGCCGCCGCCTCCTTCATCCTCCCCGCCGCCGCGTTCGCCCAGGACGTCGAGACGCAGGACCTCTGCGACGCCGCGTTCCAGGCGGGTGACGAGGAGGCGATGGAGATCTGCGACGAGCTCGCGCAGACCAAGGACGACATCGCGTTCATGGAAGACGCCCTGGCCGACGCCGAGCAGGCCATGGAGTCGCTCAAGGAGGAGAACGGGGCCATCCGCGAGGCGCTCGCGCAGGCCAAGGTGAACTACCGCGCGGACCCGAACGTCGACGACTTCTACAAGGTCATCGAGCTGCAGAAGGCGCTGAACCAGAACCGCGAAGACCTCCAGCACGCGCGGGACATGATCGACGAGCTGGCCTGGCGCATCGAGGAGGCCTTCCAGCACGTCGACGAGCTCGAGCGGGCGCTCCGCGACTGAGCCTCGCCGCCCACGAATCACGCACGGGGAGCCCTCTCGGGGGCTCCCCGTCGTCGTTGTGCCACGGACCGCCGGGGGGGCGTAGACTTCTGCACTCGATGGAGTATCTCGACCCCTCTGCGCGCGTCACGGAAGACGACGATGAAGACATCGATCTGAACATCGGCTTCGAAGACGAAGACTTCGAAGACGACGAAGACGAGGAAGACGACCTCGACTTCGAGATGGACGAAGAGGACGAAGAGGACGACGGAGACGACCCTCCGCTGCGGGTCGTGGACGAGTACGACGAGTCGCTCGCCACCAACGACATGCCCGCGATCCTCTCGGGCACCCACGCCGCGGTGGAGGTGCCCGACGAGTCGAGCCGGCACACACGCATCGCCGCCTTCTTCCAGTCGCTGGACAAGATGCTCCGGGGCATCCGGCTCTACGAGGGGCGGGGCGAGCTGGTGGAGAAGCTCGCCGGGCGGGTCCTCGTGCGGGCCCAGGCGATGGTGGCCGACGGCGACGTGCTGGTGCGGCTGGCCCCCTTCGGGGTGCTGTACGAGGGCAAGTCGATCAACCCGGCCGACGACAAGCCCGCGCAGTACCTGTTCCGGCTCTTCTGCGACGGGGTCCGCGAGCTGACGTTCACGAGCGGGATCGACGCCGCCGAGCTGCGCGCGTTCGCCGACGTGCTCGCCAGCGACGCCCGCTCGGCCGACGAAGACATCATCACGATGCTCTGGAAGAAGGAGCTCAAGACCGTCCGGTACTACGCCACCGACACCCTCCAGATGGGCGCCGAGGGCGACGACACCGCCGACCAGGCCCTCGCGGGCAAGGCGAAGACGCGGCTCCAGGCCGGGGAGGGCGAGGGCGAGCAGCTGGTCATGTCCGCCGACGACCTGCGCATGCTCAACACGGACGACGCGCTGCTGTGGGTCCGCGAGTCGAAGTCCCCCAGCGGACCGGCGGCCGGGCTCGCGGGCACGACCGTGGCGATCAAGGGCTCGTTCTCGAAGTTCGGGGACTACGCGCGGTTCGTGACCATGGCCCTGAAGGCCACCGGCGAGTCGACCGCGAGCCCCCTGGTGCTGGGCCTGTACGACGGCGTGCTGGCCTCCGGAGAGACCCACGCGGTGGAGGGGTTGCTCGAGGCGACCGCCCAGGCGGCGCGGGCGAGTCGGGCGGGGCGCCTGCTGCGAGACGCGATGCTGGAGGACAAGCGCCTCGCCAAGCTGGCTTCCGTCTTCGATCGCCACCCCGACCTGGCGGAGGCGATCCAGCAGGTCGCGTCGGGGCGGCGGGAGGTGCTGGTGACCCTCCTCAACCGCCTCAAGCGCAACGAGGTCCGCGACGACCTGCGGCAGCGCCTCGTCGCCGACGGCGTCGACCTCACCGCCTACTACTCCGAGCGCCTCAAGACGGCGGACGAAGCGGGCATCGTCGAGGCCGTGAGCGCCCTGGGGAAGATCGGCGGATCGGAGGCCGTCAAGGCGATCATTCCGGCCTTGGGGGCCACGGCGACGAACGTCCGCCGCGCGGGCCTGGCCGCCATGGTCGGCGGCTACCACGCGGACGCGCGGGTGGCCCTGGGGCGGGCGCTGCGGGACCCCGACTCGGAGAATCGCCTCCTCGCGCTGCAGATCCTGCGGGAGTCGGGCGACAACCGCGCGGTCGGGCCGATCCTGTCGGCGATGCAGGGGACCGGGTTCAACCACCGGGACAGCGCCGAGAAGGACGCCTTCTTCGAGGCGCTGGCCGCGTTCAAGGACCGCCGCACGCTCGACTTCTTCGAGGGGATCCTGGGCCAGAAGAACCTGACGCGGAGCAAGGCGATCGCCGCCCAGCAGATGACGGCCGTCCGCGCGCTGAGCTCCATGGGCACCCCGGAGGCGCAGGCGGCCCTGAAGCGGGCCGCCAAGCGGTGGTTCCTCCCCAACCCCGTCCGCGAGGCCGCCGAGCGCGGCACGCGAGAGAGCGCGAGGGGCTGAGATGGCCGACGTCGACCCCGAAGAGGCCGCGACGCAGCGCATGGGCATGGTGCTGATGGAGTCGGTCTACGGCATGACCCGGGTTCTGCGCCTGTACGAGACCAACAACACGGCCGTCGTGCGTCTCAAGGACCAGCTCATCGACGCCTTCGCGGGCTTCTGGCAGGGGGGAGCCCAGGAGGTGAAGCTCCAGCTCCTCCAGGACGAGGCGTTCATCAACGGCAAGCTCATCAAGATGGACGCGGGGATCTACGAGAAGGCGACGGACCTCGCCCGCCGCCTGGGCGAGTTCGGGATCGGGGAGATCGCGGTCACGAGCGGGTTCGACCGCGACCAGCTGGAGGCGTTCACGACGGGGTTTGCGGAGTCGATGCGCACGGGGACGAACCTGTTCGACGGGTCGGCCCACCCGGACATCCGCCTGGCCGAGGCCAGCGGACGGTCGATGGCGTCCTTCCGCTTCGAGCCGGACCGGCTGGCCATCTGGCTGTACTCGAGCTTCCTCGATCTCGTCTCCCGCCTCTACGTCGCCCACGCCGCGGGCGAGACGCCGTCGCTGCTCCCGGTGCGGCGCCTGCTCCAGATCATGATCGACACCATGAAGCACCACGGAGGCATCTTCCAGCTGCTGACCACGGTGCGGGACGCGCGCCGGCCCCTGGATCGGGCGCGCCTGCGGGCCGCGATCGCGATCGACGCCATCGGCTTCGGCCTGTTCGTCGGGCTCGGCAACGCCGACATCATGACGCTGTCGCTCTCGGGGCTCCTCGGCGGGCTGTCGGACAGCGAAGACCCCGACGACGGCGTCGCCCCCCTGTTCCACTACCCCGGGCTGGGCACGTCGGCGATGGTGCTGATGCTCTGCGTGTACGACACCCGCAAGGCGCGCCTGGGGCAGCCCGCGGGAGTGCCCGGGCGCATGTTGGCGGTGGTGGAGGCCTACCAGCTGCTCACCGCGGGCACGCCCGAGCCCCTCGCCGCCGCCGACGCGCTCGATCGCATGGCCGCGGGCGAGATCGAGGGCGTCCAGCGCGGCCCGGCGACGGTCTTCCTCGGCTACAAGGGTCGGCATCCCCTCGGCTCGGCGGTCACGCTGTCGGACGGATCGACGGCGGTCGTCGTATCCCAGGGCGACGATCCCGAGGGCCGGGACGTGCCGGTCGTGGCCCGCTACGAGCCCGGGAGCGGGCTCGGCGAGTGGGTGGATCTCCGGAGCGCGGCGGTGGAGATCACGGACTCCCCGTCCAACGCGGAGGCCGGGATCGACCTGCTGAGCACCTAGG
>CAZEKB010000080.1:0-32811 GCA_964512225.1 uncultured Rickettsiales bacterium
ACGGACGACGACGACGCCACGGACGACGACGACGCCACGGACGACGACGACGCCAAGGGCGACGACGACGACGCGGTGGAGCCGTTCACGCTCCTGGTGGACGACTTCACCAACCCCCTGGACCACGGGTTCAACAGCAGCCCGTGCCCCACGCCGATGGGGTTCCTGCGCTTCGAGAACTTCAGCGGCGCCGACGCGAACCTCGACGTCGCCCAGACGGGGACCGGCCAAGGGTTCATCATCCTCGACTTCAGCCCCGAGGAGCTCCAGCCGCAGCAGCAGGGCACGCCCGGCTTCAAGGAGACGATCGGCGACGGACAGTCGCTCGACCTGTTCGTGGCGTTCAACTGCTTCGACGCCTCGGAGTCGCAGAACGCCAACATCCAGGGCTCGTTTGGCACGCTGAACTTCGACATCCCGTTCACGGTCAACGTGACCGGCGGTGGACGCGTAGGCCGCTAGCGGCGCAGGAGGGGCACGGCCGCGATCGCCGCGGCCGCGGTCACCGCCGTGAGGCCCAGGAACAGCCCCGAGCTCCCCACGGTCCCGAGCACGGCGGCGCTGCCGCCCATGGCCACGAGGGCGCCCACGCCGTAGGCGGCGAAGACGAACAGCGACTGCGCGGAGTTGCGCAGGTCCTCCGGCGCCCGCGTCGCCAGCAGCCCGATCCCGCCGATCCACCAGCACCCGAACCCGACGCCGTGCAGCGCCTGGATGCCCGCGAGCAGCAGCGGATCGGCGGTCGTGCCGGTGACGATCCACCGCGGGATGCTCGTCACGACGGCGATCACGATCAGGGTGCCGCCGCCGAACCGGGCGAGCAGCCGAGGCCCGGCAGCGAGCACGGCGATCTCCACCACGATGCCCGCCGCCACGCCCGCGGCGGTGACCCGCGCCGAGAAGCCGGATGCGGCGACGTGCAGCGAATAGAGGTGGTCGTACGTGGCCAGCGTGGCGGCGTGCAGGGCGCTCACGATCCACAGCGGTCGCAGCTCGGGGATGGCCAGCAGCCGACGCATGGCGGGCAGGAGCGGGTCGCGGGTCGCGGGCCCCCCGCGGGGCAGTGAGAGCGTGACGGCCGTCGTGGCGAACAGCGCGCCCGCGGCCGCCAACGCCGGGAGGCGGGGGTGAGCGTCGGCGAACGCCCCCACGGCGACGACCGCGAGGATGAAGCCCACCGAGCCCCAGACCCGCACGGTCCCGTAGCCCCCCGGGGTGCGGACGATGCGCACGTCGAGGAGCGGGAACAGCGGCACGCGGCACAGGGCGAACGCGTACACGGCCGCAGCCATGAGGATCCAGCCGGGGGAGACGCCCAGGAGCAGCGCGCACGTCGCCGCCCCGAGGGCGCTGCCCTGCAGCACGAGGTCCGGCCGCGCGTACCGGTCCGCGATCCAGCCCATGGCGGGGCCGGCGGTGAGGCGCGCGACGGGGAAGGCCGCGATGATCAGGGGGACGGCCGCGTCGCTCGCCCCGGCGTGGGTGAGCGCGGGCGCGAGGAACGGGTGCAGCGCGCCCAGCGACGCCATGGACAAGAAGTAGATGACCCCCAGCCGCCGTCGGGCGGCCGTCACGTCCCCCGGTGCGTCCTCCACGTCAGCTCACGAAACCCACGAAGAGCACGCCCACCATCACGAGCGCGGTCCCGAACTCCACGACGAGCCCGAGCACGGCCCCGAGGGCGGCTCCCACCCCCGCGCGCGCCGCGTTCCGCGCCGCCGCGTTCCCCGTCGACTCGACGGCCTCGTCCTCTCCTTCGTCCTCCCCCGTCGGAGGGGGCAGGCGCCGCAGCCGCGGGTACTCGACGAGCACGGCGCCCAGGAACGCCCCCATCAGCGTCCCGACCACGGGGATGGGGATGGCGAACGTCCCCACGATCATCCCCACGCCCGCCGCCGCCACGCCCCAACCCGACGCCCCGAACCGCTTCGCGCCCAGGGCTCCCACGACGTACTGACCGCCCACGGAGATCGCGGTCAGGACGGTGAGGATGCCGAGGGTCCAGGCGCCGAGCGGGTCGAACCCGAACACGATCCCGTGCAGCACGGCCGCGCCCCAGATGAGCGTCGCGCCGGGGACCGCGGGGAAGAGGCTGCCCACGAGGCCGACGAGGGCGCACACCCACAGGGCGACGTGGCCGAGCACCACGAGGGAGCCGGCGCCGAGGTCGGTCAGTCGTTCGAGGAGAACTTCCATCACCAGTAATCCGTCCCTACGACGACGTCGCCGAGACCTTGCGTCAGGCAGGCCAGCCGCTCGCCGGGCTCGGCCCCCTGCTGCTCGAGGACCCGGCGCTCATCGTCGCCCATGGGGGTGACCTCGCCCGCGAGGATTCGCACCGTGCACCGCCCGCAGACCGCGTCGCCGGTGCACGCGCTCGCGATCGGTCGACCGCCCGCGCGGAGCGACGCGTACAGGGAGCCGCCGAGGTCGAGGTCGACGACGACGTCGTCGCGCCCCGGCCACCGGGATCGGCAGGTGATGCGCGGGGAGGGAGCCGTCACGCCGTCCATTCTGTCAGGAGGGGGCGGGTTGTTTCGCGCGGGGTGCTTTGGAATGATGCCTCTCGATACGGCGGAGAGTCCCTCCTCCGAGACCACCGCGCGGAGGACCCGTTGGGCGACACCATCTTCACCAAGATCCTCCGCAAGGAGATCCCCGCCGACATCGTCCACGAGGACGAGCACTGCATCGCGTTTCGGGACATCAACGCACAAGCCCCCACGCACGTGCTGATCATCCCTCGTCGGGCGTTCCGCAACATCGCCGAGATGAGCGACGAAGACGTCCCCCTCGTGGGGCACCTGTTCGCGACCGCGCGGGATCTCGCGCGGAGCCTCGAGGTGGAGGACGGCGGCTACCGCCTCGTCATCAACAACGGCGCCGACGCGGGTCAGACCGTGCACCACCTGCACGTCCACCTGCTCGCGGGTCGCCCCATGAACTGGCCCCCCGGGTAGGCCCCCCGCGGGCTACTCGGCCCAGCCGTGTTTCGCCTTGTTCGTGGCCACCTCTTCGGGGGTGGGTGGGGAGTGCTCCTCCTCCTCCATCACCTCGAAGTCGTCCTCGTCGTCTTCCATGGCGTAGTTGAGGGCCGTGTCCTCTTCGAAGACCTCGGGGACCTCGTCCTCGGGGAAGATCGCCTCCCACGGGCACGCGGGCTCGCAGGCGTTGCAGTCCACGCACTCGCCCGGGTGGATGTACAGCTGGTTGGGGTACTTCGCGGTGTCGTCGCCCACGTACTTGTAGATGCAGGAGACGGGGCAGACCGCGGTGCAGGCGGTGTCGACGCAGTCGCGGCAGAGGCGGGTAACGACGTAGGTCATCGAGCTCCTCGAAATGATGCGGCGGGTCTCGCCGAAGCGTGAAGTATCGGGGGACGAGCCGCCCCCGATCAAGGACGAGTCAACGGTTCCGGAGGAAGATCTCCTTGCCGATGATGAGGCGCTGGATCTGCGACGTGCCCTCGTAGATCTGGAACACCTTCGCGTCCCGCATGAGCTTCTCCACGGGGTACTCGGCGCTGTAGCCGTAACCGCCGTGCACCTGGACGGCGTTCGTGGCGGTCTTCATGGCGGTGTCGGCCGCGAAGCGCTTCGCCATGGACGCGTACAGCGTATTCCGGCGACCCTGGTCGATCTCGTACCCGGCCTTGTAGACCAGCATGCGGGACGCTTCGATCTCGGTGGCCATGTCGGCGATCATGAAGCTGATGGCCTGGTGGAAGGCGATGGGCTTGCCCATCGTCTTGCGCTCGAGCGAGTACTTGATCGACTCCTCCATGGCCCGCTGCGCCAGCCCGACGGCCGCCGACGCGACGAGCGGGCGGGTCTTGTCGAAGGCCTTCATGGCGATCTTGAAGCCGTAGCCGGCCTCGCCGAGCCGGTTCGCGTCCGGCACCACGACGTCTTCGAACGTCAGCCCGCGCGTATCCGACGCGCGCTGGCCCATGTTCCACTCCTTCTTGCCCACCGTGATGCCGGGGCTGTCGCCGTCGACGATGAAGCCGGTGAACGCCTTGCCCGCGGACGCCTCGGGGTCGGTCTTCGCGAGCACGAAGTACCAGTTGGCGACGCCGCCGTTGGTGATCCACATCTTCTCGCCGTTGATGACCCAGTCGTCGCCCTTGCGGACGGCGGTCGTGCGGGCGGCGGCGACGTCGGACCCGGCCCCGGGCTCGGTGACCCCGTAGGCGGCGAACAGCGGCTCTTCGACCATGCGGCCGAGGTACTTCGACTTCTGCGCGTCGTTCCCCGCGACGATGACCGGCATCTCGGCGAGCGTGTTCGCCTCCATGGCGGTGCCGATGCCGGTGCAGCCCCAGGCGATCTCTTCGCCGATGACGCAGCCGTCGAGGGTCCCGAGCCCCAGGCCCCCGTACTCCTCGGGGATGTGGGTGTTCATGAGGCCCACTTCGTGCGCCTTGTGGAGGATCTCCCGAGGGAACTTGCCCTCCTCGTCGTGCTTGGCGGCGGCGGGGGCGATCTCGCCCCGGGCGAAGTCGCGTGCCAGTTCCTGGAAGGCCTTCTGGTCCTCGGTGAGCTCGAAGCCGATCACGAGATTCATCTCCCGAAAAAGAGGTCGATCCGGACCGGACTGAAGCGCGTACTGCAACCGACCGATGGGTCCGGAGGAGGGTGTTTACCAGAGCCCCCGAGCCCATGCGACCGGCCTTGAAGAAGCCGGAATCTTTCCCGCCGTTCGCGTGTCTCTTCCATTGGAGGCCGACGTCGGTCTCCACAGAAGCCCATCGGGTCGGTCCCTGCCCTCGCGGTTCGGCCCGAGACAGGCAAAAAAGAAAAACTGTAATGAAACGGGGCGCCACCCCGTCTCTAGAGAACGAGGGTCGGCATGAAGCCGGTCCGGAGGAACGACCCATGGGCGAGCGCGACGACGCACTGGCTCTCTACTACGGCGCGGTCCGCGCAAACCCCCTCCTCACGGCCGAGGAGGAGGTCGAGCTGTCCCGCCGCTGGCGAGACCATCAAGACAAGGCAGCCGCCCGGCGGCTCGTCATGTCGAACATGCGCGCGGTCATCAAGATCGCGGGCGAATTCGCGAACCAGCACGCGGCCTTCGCGGACTTGATGCAGGAGGGCACCCTCGGCCTGCTCAAGGCCGTCGACCGCTTCGATCCCGAGCGCGGCACGCGCTTCCTGTCCTACGCGGCGTGGTGGATCCGCGCCTACATCCGCGACTTCCTGCTCCGCACCCGCTCGCTCGTCCGCCTGGGCACCACCCAGCGGCAGCGGACGGTCTACTCCCGCCTCGGCCGCGCCAAGGCGACGATCGCCCGCGAGGGCCTCATCGGCGAGGCCCGGATGGCGCGCCTGGTGGAGATCATCGGGGTCGACGCCGAGACGATCCGCTCGATGGAGGGACGCCTCGGCGGCTACGACGTGAGCCTCGACCAGCCGGTCGGCGACGAGGAGGGCTCGGCGACCCGGAGCTCCTTCTTCGCGTCGGACGACGCCACCCCCGAGGAGAAGGTCGGCGCGGACGAGGAGCGCGAGAAGAACGGGGCGAAGCTGAAGTCGGCGATCCAGGAGCTGCCCGAGCGCGAGCAGGAGATCATCCAGCGGCGGCACCTGTCCCACAACCCCGAGACCCTGCAGCAGGTCGGGGAGCGGCTCGGCATCAGCCGGGAGCGCGTCCGGCAGCTCGAGGTCCGCGCCATGAAGCGCATGCGCCGGTTCCTCGAGGCGGAGGGCATCACCAAGCAGGTCGCCTGACGGCCGAGTAGGGTCCCGGCATGTCCGCGGACCTCCAGGTCGTTCGCCTCGGCACGCGCGGGTACGCCGACGCGTTCGCACTGCAGCGTCGCCTCGTCGACGCGCGCATCGCGGGCGACATCGACGACGTCCTGCTGCTGCTCGAGCACCCGCCGACGATCACCCACAGCCACACCGGTCGCGGCCTCGAGAACCTGCTCGGGGGGGCGGACCTGCTCACGGCCCGGGGCGTCGTGGTGGAGCCGACCGACCGGGGGGGGAACATCACCTTCCACGGGCCGGGGCAGCTCGTCGGCTACCCGATCGTCGGCCTCCGCGACGGCGAGCGGGACCTGCATGCGTACCTGCGCCGGGTCGAGGAGGTCCTCCTGCGCGCATCCGCGGCCTTCGGGGTGGAGACCGCGCGGGTCCGGGGTCGCACCGGGACCTGGCTGACGGACGGGTCGCGCAAGCTCGCCGCCATCGGGGTGAAGGTCCGCAAGTGGACGACGCTGCACGGCTTCGCCATCAACGTCGCGACCGACCTGAGCTTCTTCGACCTCATCGTGCCCTGCGGGATCGCCGACGCGGGAGTGACCAGCCTCGCGCGGGAGCTCGGCGACGCCCCCCCCATGGACGCCGTGATGGACGTCGTCGCGCGCGAGTTCGCGGCGGTCTTCGAGCGTCGCCTCTCGCCCCCGAGCGAGGCCCTGCGTATCCTCCTGCGAGTCCACGCCGAAGGCGCGGCATAAGGCACCCGGAGCCACTGGATATGGCCGTCGAGATCCGACTCCCCGGGCTGGGGGAGTCCATCGCCGAAGGGACGATCGTCGCCTGGCTGAAGGCCGAAGGCGACGTCGTGGCGCGCGACGAGGACCTGGTGGTCGTATCCACCGACAAGGTGGAGACGGAGCTGCCGTCGCCCGCCGCGGGGACCCTGCTGCGGATCGTCGCGCGCGAAGGCGACACCGTGGACGTGGGCGCGATCCTCGCCGTGCTGGGCGAGCCCGGCGAGGCCGTCGAGCTCCCGCGCCCCGCGCCCGCGGCGTCCGGTCGACCCGCCGCTCCCCCGACCCCTCGGGCGACGCCCCCTCGGCCCACGATCCCCCGGGCCACGCCGCCGCTGCACGCCACGCTCTCGGACCCGCGGGCCCGCAACGCCGAGGTCCGTCGCACGGGCGACCCGAAGCTCTTCGTCAGCCCCGCCGTGCGGCGCATCGCCCGGGAGCAGGACGTGGACCTCGCGGGTGTGTCCGGGACCGGGCGCGGCGGCCGCATCACCCGGCGGGACATCGAGACGTTCATCGCGGGCGGGGGCGCGGGCACGGGCTTCGTCGCCCCCCCCGGCGGCTACACGGTGGGGCAGCGGATCCCGTGGGGCGGCTTCGGGCACCGCACGGTGTCGCCGTTCGATCCCTCCACCCCCGCGCGCTACGAGCCGGAGATCGCGGACGGGGACACCGTCGAGACCCTGCGGCGTCCGGCTCGGGCGATGGCCGAGCACATGGCGTTCACCTGGTGGCGGGCGCCCCACGTGTCGACCCTCGTGGAGGTCGACATGGAGAAGGTCGCGCAGCACCGCAAGGCCACGCAGGCCGCGTTCGTCCGGGAGCGCGGCCACAAGCTGAGCTACACGGCCTGCATCGGCTGGGCGACGGCCCTCACGCTGGCGGAGCACCGGTCGTTCAACAGCTCGCTCGCCGTCGGCTACCGCCGGGTGACGCACCGGGACGTGAACCTCGGGGTCGCGGTCGCCCGGCCCGACGGCGGCCTCGTGGTGCCCGTGATCCGCGGGGCGGATCGCATGACGCCGGCGCAGTTCGCGGAGGCCCTCGAGGCCAGGATCGCGGCCGCCCGCGACGGCGCCCTCACGGCCGCGGACCTCCGCGGCGGGACGTTCACGATCACGAACGTCGGCAGCAACGGGAACCTGGCGTCGATGCCGCTGATCAACCAGCCGCAGGTCGCGATCCTGGCGGTGGGGGCCATCAAGAAGCGCGTCGTGGTGACGACCGACGCGCGCGGCCACGACGCGATGGTCATCCGTCCGATGATGTACCTGACCCTCACCTACGACCACCGCGCCAACGACGGGGCCGCGTCCGGGCGGTTCCTGCGGAGGCTGCGAAAGCGCCTCGAGCAGTGGGATCCGGGCGAGACGCCCGCGTGACCGGGCCGGTCGTCCTCACCGCCTTCGAGCCGTTCGGGGCGTGGGAGACGAACTCCACGATCGACGTCGTGGCGGCGGCCGCCCGGCGCCTGCGGGAGGCGGGCCGCTCCGTCCGCACGCGGGTGCTGCCGGTCGACCTCGAAGAGGCGGCGTCCGCGTTGCAGCAGGCCGTGGCCGGGCCCCCGCCCGCGGCGGTCGTGAGCTGCGGACTGTCGGGGCGGGCGCGGGTCGTCCACGTGGAGCGCGTCGCCCTGAACGTCGCGGACTTCCGCATCCCCGACGCCGCGGGCCGCGCGCCCCGCGGAGAGGCGGTGATCCCGGGGGGCCCCGAGGCGTACCTCACGCAGGTGCCCGTGCACCGGGTGGTGGCGGCGCTCGACGCCCGGGGGGTGCCCGCCGAGGTCTCCAACTCGGCCGGGACCTACCTGTGCAACGCCGTCTACTTCCACGCCCTGCACGCGACCCGGCGGGCCGGGATCCCGACCCTGTTCGTGCACCTCCCGCCGCTGCCCGGGGCGGCCGCCGCGGCTCGGCTGCGGGACCCGTCGGCGGCGGACGCGGAGGCCTCGATGGAGCTGGGGCTGCAGGTCGACGGGGTCGTGGCGGTCGCCGAGGCGCTGATCGCGGGTCATCCTGCGGGCTGATGCTCCGGGTCCACTACGCCGGCTGGTCGACCTTCCGCCTCGCGCTCGCGGGCGGGCCGACGCTCGTTCTCGACCCCTGCATCTCCCCCCTGCTGGACGACCCCCACGCCCGGCCGGAGGACTGCGTCGGAGACGTCGTGCTGCTGACGCACGGCCACCACGAGCACATCCGCGACGCCCACCGCGTCGCGCGCTGGCACGACGGCCCCTTCGTGGCGCCGCCCCAGGTCGCGGACTTCCTGGAGAACGTGCGGCACATCGACGGGCGTCGCGTCGCGCGCATCGAGCCCGATCAGACCCTGGAGTTCGACGGCTTCCGTGTGACCGGGCGGGAGTTCCCGCACCTGCAGAAGCACGACGTGGCGGGGAAGGTCGCGATCCTGAAGTCGGACAACCCGCTGGGGGCCCCGTCCATCCTGGCGCGCTTCGCCAAGAACATCGCGCTGTCGTACCTGGTCATCCGCAAGCAGCCGGAGCAGGGGCCGTTCCTGGCCTACGACCTCGAGTTCGACGACGGCCCGCGGGTCTTCTTCACGTGCGAGGCGTTCACCACGCTGCTCGACCCCGAGGTGGTGCGCGCCTGGGCCTCGGGGCGACCGATCGACCTCGCGATCGTGGGCGTGGAGTCGGGGCACGAAGCGGCCGCGAGCGCCCTCACGGACGCGCTCGCCCCCAGGACGGCGATCGCCGCCGCCATCCACGCCCCCTTCGAGCGCTTCTACGGCAAGCCGGCCGTCGTGCCCGAGACGTGGGCGGCGGGGCGAGCGGACCGAGCATTCTGGACGCCGGGTCGGCGCGAGCGGTTCGCCTAGGGCGTCCACGAAGTGGGGGTGAACGCGCCGTTCCCCCCGGGTTCGTGGACCTCCCACCACCGCGACCTCGCTCACGGCTCGTTCAGGGCACGACGGTCCAGGGTGCGAGGGCTTCGGCGGCTTCGGCGGTCGTGCGTACGTCGAGCCGGAGGGTGCGGATCGCCTTGATCATCATCTGGTCGGCGTTGTTCGCCGTGCGCATCTCGATCGTGAGGGTCCAGGTCCCGGGGCGAGGGGAGAACCGGAACGCCTCCTTCAGCTCGCCGCGCCTGAAGCCCGTGTCCAGCATCTTCCCCGCGGGCAGGAACGCCACCTGCACCGTGTTGCCCTCCCGACCGACCTCCTGCTGCTCGGTGATGGGGAGGTACAGCGTCGCGTGCTTCGCGGTCCCGTCGGGTCCGGTGAGCTTCGCGGCCAGGCTCGTCGTGTAGGGGCGGTTGCCCTTGGCCCACCCCATCAGCTTCGCGGGGTCCACGTCGACCCCGACGTACACGACGTGCTCGGCGGCGGCGGCGGGGGCCGCCGCGGTGAACGTCAGGACCTGCCCGTACGTGCCCGACGGGCGCACCTCCAACGTCTGAATCGACACCGCCGGGCTGCACGCCACGGCCCCGGCGAGCGTCGCGAGCGCGGTTCCGAGGATCGCCATGACAAAGCGCCGGCGATCGATCCGGGGGCCATCTACCATCCCCCCGATCAGAGCAGTCCGCGGCGACCCACTCAAGAGCCGGCCCCCGATCGGCTTGACAGCGCGATCTTCGCGGAATTACGCTCACGCAAGCAAATCTTGAAAAGTCCTCGTTCTTCGGGGACTTGCGGTCGTCCCGGAACCCCGGCGCGGCCCGAGGCGGACCACCCATGGGTGTCTTCAGCAGCTACGTCATGACCTCGCTGAGCGACGCGTCGATCCCGCACCTGCGGGACCCCGTCGAGAACGTCTTCACCGAGGTGATGACCAACAAGGGCCTCCCCACCCGCGAGGACTTCCGGGCCCTCCGGAACCGCATCGACATGCTCGACTACAACATCCGCGAAGCCAACAAGGCGCTCAACGCGGTGCGGGCGGGGTGCAAGCACGCGCTCGCGACCGTCGAGAAGGCGAACAGCGCGCTCGCCCAGGAGAAGTAACCGATGACCAGCTTCCTGTTCGGCAACGTCGCCGACCGCCTCGTCCCCGTCCTGCAGACCCCCGTCGAGGACATCATCTACGAGGTGCTGGACCAGAAGGGCTTCCCCACGCGCCAGGAGGTCCGGGACCTCCGCAACAAGCTCGACCGGCTCGAGAAGAGCCTGGAGAACCTGACCGGGGCGCTCGCCACCCTGCAGACCGAGGTGGAGCAGGCCGGGGCCGCGGCCTCGGACGCCCTGGAGCGGGCGACGTCCGCCGCGCCCGCCGCGAAGGGCAAGGGCAAGGGCAAGGCCAAGGCCGCGCCGAAGGCCGCCGCCGGCCCGGCCTCGAAGACCTGCAAGGTCGGTGACTGCGAGACCGGCGTCCGCGCCCGCGGCTTCTGCGGCAAGCACTACCAGAAGTGGAAGCGCGGGACGCTGCCCGGGTACGTCGGCGCCGAGGGCACGACCGAGCACGAGGCCGTCGTCTACCTCGTGGACCCCGCGGCCGCCGGACAGCTCGTGCAGACGCGCTACGAAGGAGACGAGGTGATCTTCCTCCTCCCCGAGTCGGACGGGCGCGTGATTCGAGCCAAGGTCGACGACGTCCGACGCGACGACTGACCCCGCCGACGGGATCTGCAGTCCCGGCTTCGGTATCGTTGCCGCATGTCGGTTTCGGAATTCCTGCAGTCGGTCAATGGATTCAGCGCCCTCGGGCAAGAAGGCGTCGAGGCGCTCGCGGAGAAGGTGACCGTCGCCGAGTGGGCGAAGGGCAAGCGCCTGATCCGTCGGGGGGACGTCGGCGATACGATGCACGTGATCCGCGAGGGCCGGGTGCGGATCCCCATCGTCGACTCGTCGGGCCGCGAGAAGCAGGTCGTCCACCTCGGTCCGGGCGACCTCGTGGGCGAGATGGCGCTCCTCACCGGCGAGAAGCGCAACGCGGACGTGTTCGCCGAGACCAAGCTCGTCACCTACGTCCTCGACCGCTCGGTCATCCTCCCCGCCCTGGTCGAGAACCCGCCGCTGGCGAAGTTCATGACCGAGATCCTCGGCAAGCGGCTCGAGGAGACGGGCCCGATCCAGTGGGTCGGCAAGTACAGGCTGCTCGGCAAGATCGGTGAGGGGGCGACCAGCAAGGTCTACCAGGGCGTCCACCCCACCCTGAACCGCGTCGTCGCCATCAAGATGCTCAGCCATGCCCTCGTGTACGACCGCACCTTCAAGGACCGGTTCCTTCAAGAGGCGCGCACCATCGCCGGGCTGACCCACCCCAACATCGTCCAGATCTACGACACCGAGGAGTCCTGGGCGACGTACTTCATCGTGATGGAGAAGGTCTCCGGCACCGACCTGCAGAAGCTCCTCAAGGCCAAGAAGGTGATGGCGCCGGAGGAGGCGATCGAGATCCTCGGGCAGATGGCGGAGGCGCTCGCCTACGCGCACGAGTCCGGCATCGTCCACCGCGACGTGAAGCCCGCGAACTGCGCCGTGGACGAGTCGGGGGCGGTCAAGCTCATGGACTTCGGCATCGCCCGTCGCATCCCCAAGCGTCCGGCCGCCCAGAAGCGCGCGAAGATCGTCGAGGGCACGCCCCGCTACCTCGCCCCGGAGGCCGCCGTCGGGCGCCCCGTGGACGGTCGGGCGGACATCTACAGCCTCGGGATCATGGCGTTCGAGATGGTCACGGGCCGGGTCCCGTTCTACAGCGAGACGATCCGCGAGCTGCTCCAGATGCACGTGCGCAAGAAGCCGCCCGCCATCGATCGGATCCGCGAGGGCTTGCCCGAAGGCCTCGTGAAGTTCATCAACGGGGCCCTGGTGAAGCGCCCCGACGAGCGGCTCACGGACTGGGACGAGATCAAGGTCCTCCTGAACCGCGGCCCCGAGCAGGTCCCCGAGGTGCGCACCGAGCGCATGGAGCTGCTGTCCGTGACCTGCCCCCAGGACGCCGAGGCGACCGTCATCCGCGAGCTCGACGCGGTGGCCCTGCGGCTCTCGGAGATCGAGGGCGTGGAGGTCCGTCGCGGCGGCCTCGGCCCGGTGGGCGCGGGCGCCCCGTCCGGCCCCCGCGCCGACAAGGGGTGGTTCTCGCGGCTCCGCGGCGAGAACATGGTGGAGAGCCGGCCGCCGGTGGCGCGTCCCCCCACCGAGGCCGTGAAGTTCACCGACCCGGGCTGATCCTCACGCCGCCGTCTCGGCCTCCGCGGGCGCGACGTGCAGCGTCTGCGTGGGGAACGCGAACTCCACGCCCAGCTCCTCGGCCAGGGCCATCCACTCGAGCATGAGCTGCTGGCGGGTCGCGAGCTCGTCGGTCCACCCGTCGGCGACGATGAAGGCGTACACCAGCACGTCCAGGGAGGACGAGCTCATCTGGTGGAAGTGCACCTCGAACCCCTCGTGGGTCATCGGGTGCGCCTCGATCGACGCCCGGACGCCGTCCACGAAGGCCTTCATCTGCGTGGAGGTGGTGTCGTAGGTGAGGGTCAGGTGGGTCTTGAACCGGCGCCGCCGACGTCGCCCGAGGTTGTCGATCTTGGCGCCCGCGACCGTGCTGTTCGGCAGCGCGACGATCGAGTCGTAGAAGGTGCGGATGCGCGTGCTCCGGATGCCCACCTCCTCCACGGTCCCCTCGGACCCGCCGATGTCCACCGAGTCGCCGATCTGGAACGGGCGGTCGGCGACGATGGTGAGGAACCCGAAGAGGTTCGACAGGGTGTCCTTCGCGGCGAGCGCGAACGCGAGGCCGCCGAGGCCGAGGGTGGCGAGCAGCGAGCCGATGTCGACGTCGAGGTTCTGGAGCACGAACAGCACGCCCGCGATGTCGACGATGAGCTTCGCGACCCGCCTGCCCAGCGGCACGAGGGCGTCGTCCATCGTCGTCTCGGTGGCGGCGGCGCGGCGGGCGACGGCGTCGGCCATGAAGTCGACGAGTCGTCGCAGGATCAGCACCGCGGCGACGCAGGCGGTCAGCTCCACGAGCACGAACAGCACCTGGTTGACCCGGACCGGCAGGGCGAGGTTGGGGAGCAGCGCGCCCGCGATGCCCGCCGCCACCAGCGTGCCCGACCAGCGCAGGATCGAGCGCTCGTAGGACGGGTCCCAGTCGGCGAAGAACCGCTGCGCGGTCGTGCGGAAGAAGCGCCCGATGGCGAGGCGGATCAGGAAGCCGAGGGCGCTCGCGAAGACGAGCAGCAGCGCCAGCCCCGCCCACTTCCAGCCCGCGATGCCGAGGATCGGCTTCGACAGCGAGGGGGGCAGCATGCGCGCGAATCGCTGCATGGGGACGCGGTAGGTCCGCTGGTAGAGCTTCGGGACCGAGGCCACCGTCGCCGCGGCCACGCGCCAGTCGTCGCCGACCTTCTCGAGCCTCACCTCCGGCAGCGACGAGAACAGCGTCACGCGCGCCAGGCCCGAGTCGGGATCGGTGTAGTCGGGGGTGCCGGGGACGTCGGCGTACACGACGAACTTCCCCTGGCCGTCGAGCACGGCGTGCAGCTCCCGCGCGACGCGGATCCGCTCGGCGGTCTCGGCGGGACCCCCGCTGAAGTCGAAGCACTCGATCGCGGTCTCGGGGCGGTAGAGGTCCGGCTGGAGGTTGTCGAGGAAGTGCGCGACCGCCGTGCGGGGGGTCGCACAGGGGGACGCGGCGCTCGCGATCGAGGGGAGCGCGAGGACGCTCGCGAGCACGAGGGGGGCGATGAGGGAGAGGGACCGCATGCGGACTCCGGAGCCTGGGGGACGGGGCGCGGGATGATAGCGATCGGGCCTTCCAAGTCCCGCAGCGATCGGCTAGATAGGCGTGTCGGAGGTATCCTCCGAGCGCGAACGGAGCGACGGCGTGCGGGCACCCTGCGGAATGTTGATGGTCCGAGGCGAGGTTCACCCCGAGGCGGTGGCGCGCGCCCTGAACGAGCAGGGCGGGCCCCCTTGGGACGAGACCGCCTACCAGATGGTCACGGGCGTGGACCTCGCGAGCCTGGTCCGCGGCGCCCCGGTGGCGGGCGACGGCACGGCGGTGTCGGTCGCGTCGTCGGGCTGGTGGCTGCGCTCGCTCGACGACCTCGCGGATCGCCTCGCGATGCAGGTCGGGCGCCCGGTGCTCGCGGCGTTCGAGGCGGAGACCGCGTACGCGTCGGGCTACCACCTCGCGAACCCCAAGGCCGAGGCGCGGCGGGGGATGGAGTTCACCGAGCGCGACGCGGCCCCGCGAGAGTGGGTGACCGGCCTGTCGGAGCTGCTCGACCAGCCGCTGCTGGCGGACGACGTGCTCCCGCTGCCGGACGTCGCCCGCGACGTGCACCAGGACGACCCGTCGGGCACTCACCTGCCGGGCATGTTCGCGTTCCGACTCGGGCCGATGCCCAGCAAGGAGTGGCGGATCCTCACCGAGGTGCGCGGCCAGGGCCTCCTCTCCGGCGCCCGCTGGCAGCCGACGGACGAGGCGGCGACGTCGGACGAGCCCCCCGGGCGCCTCCGCGTCATCGTGATCCAGGGCCCGGTGCGGCTCCCCGGTCCGCCTCGCCTCGCCACCGCGGGCCGCGTGCAGGCGGTCGAGGCGGCGAAGGAGGTCCTCGAGGACGACGGCTGGGTGTGCCTCGTGCCGGAGGTCAACGGCGTGGTCGCGATCTACGGGTCCGCGGTCCGCGTCCGACAGCTCGCGCCGGTCTCGTCGCGCCGGTACCTCGGCGTGATCCACCCCCTCGCGGCGGTGCGTGTGGGGCCGATCCGAGACGGCTACGCCTACGTGCGCCCCGTCCAGGAAGAAGGCCCGCCGGACCAGGAGCTGCTGTCCGACGCCATCGGTCGCATGGTCGCGCTGCTCCGGGAGAACGACTGGGTGCGCTGGAGCGAGGACGAGCTTCGGGCGTCGGCGGACCCCGCGTCGCTGCTCGCGTGGCAGATCCCGGTGGACGTCGCCCGCTCCCAGCAGTACCTCGGGGGCGGAGACCCGGTCGTGCGGCTCGAGGTGCTGATCAGCGCGCTGGAGCACCCGATCGTGAACGACGAGGACCGCGAGGTGATGCGCCCGGGCGCGGGCGAGCCGACGGTCACCGACCTCGAGCGGCCGGTCCCCCCGGCCCCGGCCGCCGACGAGCCCACCGAGCTCGACTAGCTTCCCCCGGTCCGCCCCTCAGGGGGCGACCAAGGCCCCGCGCTCCCGCCGCCCGGCGGCCCCCACCGGCGTGTACGTGAGGGGGTGCGCCGAGACGAAGGTCCCCTCGGGCACGACCAGGTCGGCGGTCGGCCACTCCCGCACGGGCCAGGCCGCGTCGTCCCCGAGCCAGTAGCGCCGATCGTGATACGCGGCCGCGATCCCGTGGCCCACGGCGGCCCGGTCCGGCTCCTCGACGGCCGCCATGAGCTCGACCTCGAGGGGCTCGAACCGCCCGTCCTCGGCGAGCCCCAGCCCCAGCCCCGCGAAGAAGCCGCTCCGCAGGCGCGGGGCGAGCAGGTCGGCGATGCCGAGCCAGGCCTCGGCGGAGCGTCGATGTCGGCGCCGGTCGACGGCGGGCGGCGGGCGGTGTGCGTCGATGGTCATGGCGTCCCGGAACTCGATGTCGAGCACGGGCTTCTCCGCCACCCAGTCCCGGGCCGTGTGCAGGCCGTACCCCTGGATCCACCCCGGCAGCTCCTCGTCGGCGACGTACGGCGTCAGGACGAGGAAGTGCATGTGGAGCGGGCGGTCCGAGAAGGCGAGCCGGTGCTGCGCGGCGAGGTAGGCGGCGGCGGGGGGCGTGAGCTCCTGGGTGGACGCGAGGCCGGGAGCGAGCAGCCCCGGGAGCAGCAGCGCGACGCCCACGTCCCGCACCGCCGGTCGCCGGTCCGCGTGCCCCTTCATGAGGAGCCCGAGGAGGACGGCCGCGGGCGCGAGGCAGGGCAGGAAGTAGCGGTAGCCGGCGGGGTAGCCGAGGAGATCGCCCGCCACCACGAGCGGCGCCCCCGCCCCGACGACGTACAGCGCGAGCACGCCCCGGAAGCGCGGGGGCCGGAGGCCGCGCAGGCCCACCGCGGTCGCGCCCAGCAGGGCGAGCAGGCCGGGGACGAAGAGGAACCGGACCGCGGCGTCCTCCTCGCCCGTGAGCGCCCAGGGGAGGCGGCGGGCGAGCTCGACGAAGTCGGACGGGCCCACGAACGCGGGCAGCGCGAGCAGGGACGAGGACTTCACGGAGAGGAGAGGCCCCGGGGGCGACCACGGGTCCTGGGCGAGCAGGAAGGGCAGGGCCACCGCGGCCGCAGGGACGGCCCACAGCAGGACTCCGGCGCGACGCTCGGGGGCCAGGAACCACCACGCCCCGGGCAGGAGGACGGCGATCCACAGCGCGTGCAGCGACCACGCCACGGAGAGCCCGACGCCCCCGCCCCCGAGGGCGACGAGCGCGATCCAGCCCCGGTCGCGGCGCCCCAGGGCCTCGTACAGCAGCCACAGCAGGGTCATCTCGGCGGCCGCGACCTCCGACGTGGTGGCGAGGTACTTCGTATGGGCCGCGAACAGCGCCGGGCAGCCCGCGAGCAGCAGCCCCGCGAAGAGGCCCGCCCCCCGCCCCGCGAGGCGCGTCGTGAGGCCCGCGGCGGCGCCGGTGAGGACCGCGAAGTGGCCCGCGGCGACCACCTTCAGGGCGGCGACCCCGGAGAGGCCGACGTACAGCAGGGGAGCGACGACGAGGGCCCCGAAGTACGTGCCCACCGCGTCGGGGTGCACCGCCCCGAGGTGGAGGGCCGGGGGCCTCCCGCCCGCCACGGCCCGCGCCGTGAGCAGCAGATCGAGCTCGCCCGGGGCGAAGGGGCGATCGGCGCGCAGCGCCACGACGAGCGCCGCCGCTCCCGCCCCGAGCCCGACGGCGGCCGCCGTCGTCGCGGCCCGCCGGAGCGTCGCCTCGGGGGCGGTCATCGAACCTCCGGGACGTGGCCGTACCAGGCCTCGCGCGGGCCGAATCGGCGGAACTCGGTGGGGCCGAGCATCCCCTCCCAGGCCCCCGCCACGGTCGCCGCCCTCAGGACCTCGGCGGAGGCGCCGGGCGGGCTGACGCGGACCGCCCGGCCGAGGGCGACGACCGCGTCGTAGGTGGCCGACGTCGCGCGCTCGGCCTCGTTCCACAAGGTGGCGGGGGGCAGCGCCGGGTCCGTCCAGGTGCGGACCGCGCCGCCGACCCCGAGGACGACCCCGCCCACCTCGACGGACAGGTCGTCGGGGGGATCCGCCCCCGACTGGACCACGACGAGGTCCGCGTCCTCCGCCGACGCGGGCGACAGGCCCCGCCCCGCGGCTCGATCGGCGGCCCCGGCGGCGGCGTCCGAGGGGCTCGCGCGGAGCGGACGGCGCGACGCGAACGTCGTCGCCGCGGGGCTCCGTCGCAGGGCTTCGTCGACGAGGACCACGCCCCGGAGCGCGTCGGGGGGCCGGAGCGCGACCATCGAGGGGCCGCCCACCATCGGGTCGAGGTGGCGGGCGTCGGGGACCACGATCAGGGTCGCGGAGTGGTCGAGCAGGTCCTGCAGCCCGACGATCGACTCCGGGAAGGCGGGCGCGACGAACGCCGACACGCCGGCCTCCTGCAGGGCTTCGGCCGCCGCGAGCGCGCTCGCCCGCGTGCTGCCCGAGTCGTGGATCGTGGGTCGGAGCGGACGCTCGAGGGGGCCGCGCGACTCGTTGAGCCTCCGCGCCGCCAGGGCGACCACCTCCCACTGGGCCTCCCCCCGGGCCGCGAGTCCCCCGGACAGGGGCAGCAGGACGTGCATCTCCACGGCGGGCTGGAGCATCGGGGCGCGGGGACGCTCCGCGGGACGGCCCACGCAGGCCGAGACCCCGGCGACTCCGAGGGCGAGGACGAGGAGCCTGCCCGGCATGCGCATCCGGCCGAGGCTAGCAGCGTTCGGCGGAGGCCCGACTTCGGGGCCGGCTCAGGCGGGGCGCTTGAGGGTGGGGTGGGGGCGGCGGTGGCGCGCGAGGAGCAGCGGCAGGTCGTCCCGGGCGATGGCCCCCTGCTCGACGAGCAGCTCGCCGAGTCGCGGCTGACTCTCGCGCTGTCGACTCAGCAGGAGGTCGACCTGCACCGCGTCCAGCAGGCCGAGGGCGCGGGCCGCGCGGCCGAAGAGCGTCCAACCCGTGGACGTGACCTGGTGCCTCAGGATCGTATCGACGTCGTCGACCTGCAGCATGCGGGCGCGCACGGCGAGGACCCCCAGGGGCACTCGGCGCCTCCGCTGCTGGGCGAGCGCCAGCTGCACCGCGTCGGCAGTCACTCGTCCCTCCGCTACCAGGTATTCGCCGAACCGCACGGTGCCTCCCGTCTTCCTCGGTCCTCCCAACGGACGTTCGCGACGGTTCTTGAGCGTTTTCTGCAGGTGGGTGCGAAATCGGGCCCGGATCGCCCCGCCGGCCGCTCGGCGATGGGTCCTGAACGCTGCTAGATTGAGTCATCTCAGCCCCGTGACGACCCGCTTCTGCCCCCTTCATGGCGACTACGCCGGCGACGGTGAGTCCACCCAGTGCCCGGAGTGTCGGCACGACCCGATCGGGTCGTCCGTGTCGATGCGCCAGGTGAAGGTGGTTTCGCAGGACCACGAGTCGATGAGCGAGCCGGACAGCGAGCTGACCCCCATCGCGGACGTCGCGCCCTGCCCCATCTGCGGGAATCCGACCCCCCTCGAGGACTTCCGGTCGGAGTCCATCGGCGAGATCTGGACGGGCAAGGCCGCCGAGTTCGCCGAGGAGGGCGTCTGCCAGGACTGCTACCGGGACGTGGTCGCGGACTCCCTGCGGTCGTGGTCGGACAACGAGTGGCTCGCCCACCACTACGAGGGCTGGCGGTCGAGCCTCCAGCAGATCCACGACATCTTCGCCTTCGAGGAGTCGCCCCACGAGTCCTGGCTGCCCGCCGAGGAGCGCTCGAAGATCCTGAGCGTGGAGAAGACGCTGGAGCAGCGCAAGGCCCACCTCCAGCGGTCGCACTCCGCGATGCTCGAGCTGCTCGGGAAGCACAACGCGAGCATCACGGCCCCCCCCTTCCAGATGTCCATGGCGACGGCCCGGGAGGCGGTCTCCGCGGCGGCGGTGGCGGCGCTGCACCAGCGGCGGGAGGAGGACCTCGAGGCCGAGGCGATGCGGCGCCAGGACTCCGTCGTGGCCAAGGCGCCCGTGGAGGAGCCGGCCGAGATGGTGGAGCTCCAGACGATCGGCGGGACCACGGTGAAGGTCCCCGTGAGGTCTCCCTCGCCGTCGCCCTCGCGGGGCTTCTCCCGCGGTCTGTTGATCGGGGCGCTGATCATCGCCGCCGTCGTGGCCGTGGTGCTCCTTTCGCGCTGACGGTTCAGGGTCCGTTCCAGCTCCGATAGCCCTTCTCGTAGTACCGCGCCAGCACCGCGGTCCCGAGCCGGTTGACCTCCACGTCCCGGGGGGCGAGGTCTTCGGGCAGGCGGAACATCGCCGCGGCCATGGGGGCGTTGAGGTAGCGCAGCTCGAGGCCGTCGGGGAGCCTCGGAGGCTCGGTCGCGGTCGTGGCGAGGGCGAAGCCCCACTCGCCGAACGAGGGGACGTGCACGTGGTACGGCTGCACGACGAGGTCCGGCGGGCCCCCGACGACGCCCCCCGACAGGGCAGCCTCCATCGTCCGCACGATGCACCAGAAGGCCTCCGGCGCGTAGAACGGCGACGTCGCCTGGGTGGTGAGCGCGCCGCCCTCGTGCAGCCGCCGCCGCGCCATGCGGAACGTGCCCTCGGCGTAGAGCCGAGCCAGGCCCGCGTCGTTCGGGTCGGGCAGGTCGAGCAGGATGACGTCCCACCGCTCGTTCGTATCCTCGACGAACCGCACGGCGTCGTCGTTGTGGACGACCACGCGGGGATCCCGGAGCACGCCGCCGTTGAGCTTCGAGAGGGCGGGGTGGTCCCGGAAGAGCTCGGTGATCGCGGGATCCAGATCCACGACGTCCACGCGCTGCACCCCGTCGTGCTTGAGGACCTCGCGCACGGCCATGCCGTCGCCGCCCCCGAGGATGAGCACGCGGCCGCGGCGCTTCGCCGCCGCCATCGCCGGGTGCACCAGCGCCTCGTGGTAGCGGTACTCGTCCACGCTGGAGAACTGCAGGTTCCCGTCGATGAACAGCCGGACGTCGTCGCGCCACCGGGTGACGACGATGCGTTGGTAGGGCGTCGACTCGGCGAGCACGATCGGGTCCGCGTACAGGCGGTCCTCGAGCCACGTCGTCGCCCGCGCGCCCCCGATCAGCACCGCGATCAGCACCGCCCCCACCAGGATCCCGCCGAGCCGCAGGGGGCGGGGTCGCCGGATGCTCTCGCCCAGGAAGCGCAGCGCGAGGAACGCGACGGCGAGGTTGAGCAGGCCGAAGAGCGCGCCGGTGCGCACCAGGCCGAGGAAGGGCAGGAGCAGCAGGGGGAACGCCAGCGACCCGAGCAGGGCCCCGACGTAGTCGAGGGCGAGCACGTGGGAGACCGCCGAGCGGACGTCGACGCGCTGCTCGAGGATGCGCAGCAGCAGCGGGATCTCGATGCCGACCAGGGCCCCGATCAGGAGGGAGACGATCACCACGACGAGCGGGTAGGCGTCCGTGGCGGCGAAGGCCGAGAAGAGCACCAGCGCCGAGAGCCCGCCGACCAGCGCGAGCACGATCTCCGCGAGGACGAAGGCCCGAGGCAGGTCGCTGTGCACGTACTTGGCCAGGAACGCGCCGATGCCCATGGCCGTCAGGAACACGCCGATGACGATGGAGAAGACGGTGATCGACGAGCCGAGCAGGTACGTGGACAGCGTGCCCGCGATCAGCTCGTAGACGAGCCCCGCCGCGGCGACGACGAAGACCGACGCCAGCAGGATCAGCGAGCGGGCGCGGTCGGGCGCGGTGCCCTCCGGCTCACTTTCCGCCATGGAACCCGCCGCCGACGTACACCCGCCCCCCGCGGTGCGTCGACCCGTTGCGCACGCTCACCTCGGAGAACTCGTCGTCGAGCCCCCAGCCGTCGCGCGACGCGACCCGGCTGTAGTGCGTCGCCGCCATGAGGAGCAGGACGAGGGCCGCGAGGGAGAAGAAGCGGATCATCGGTCAGTCCTGTTCGTCCATGACGCTCTCGCCGCGGCGATGCTGTTCGAAGACCTGCCGGCGCAGGAGGATGACGAACCCGAGCGTGAACATGCCGATCCCGGCCAGGAGCGGCCACCGGGTCAGTCTATCGCCGACCGTGACCCGCACCTTCGCCCGGACGCTGCGGCCCGCGTCGATCGTGAGCCGCACCCGGTACTCGCCGGGCGGCGGGGCCTTCGCGTACGACGACGCGTCCCGGGAGCCCTCGCTCCAGGAGCCCTCCGAGTCGCGCCCCGAGTAGTACTCGATCTCCGAGTCGAGCCCGCCGATCGGGGTGTCGTCGGGGGCCAGGAGCGTGGCCGTGACGGCCGCCCAGTCGTTGCTGAGGTTGGTCCCGTAGTGCATCCCCAGGACCCGCGCGTCCGCGGGGACCCGGAAGGTCTCGGAGGTCCACTCGCCCTGGACCCGGGCGGCGGACGTGCTGACGGGCTGCAGCTCCGCAGCGGTGAGATCGGCCTGCATCAGCGGCGTGCCCGAACCGATCGTCCCGCAGGCGAGGAAGAGGTTGAGCAGGGCGAACACGAAGAAGGCCCGCATCGCCCAGGTGCCCGTCGGCCCGACGGGGTTCGGGCGACCCGCGGCGATGCCGATCGGCTCCTTGTATCGAGCGGATTCGCCGAAGGCCTCGAAGACCTCCTTCGCGGGGATCCACTCGCCCACGAACCGCTCCAGCTCGCGCCCCTCGGACACCTCGACGCTGTAGACGGCGGGCGGGTCGATCAGGGTGTAGTAGTCGTTCGTATCGCCGGTGGTCGCGAGCCAGGGCAGGGCGCCGTCGACGTAGGTGAGCTTGACGAGGCCGGACTCGAAGAAGCGGAAGGTCCCTTCCCCGCAGTCGACGCGAGCGCCGGCCGCGGCGGTCCGCAGCTCGGACATGCGCGGGCCCTTCGCGGTGGGGCGGTACGCGTGGTAGCTGCGCTCGTACTCCTCGAGCCAGAGGTAGCCGTCGCCCTCGGACCACAGCAGGTACTCCCGGGTCGCCGAGCCGTCCATCTCGACGTACAGCATGCGGCCGAGGACCTCGTAGTCGCCGCCGCGGAGCTTCGCCCGGTCCCCCACCGCGAACGGGAAGCCGACCTTCGACTCGTTGGAGCCCACGACGCGCGCCTCGGCCTCGTCGAGGTGCAGCACCGCCCCGCACGTCGCGCAGGCCGCGGTGAGGACGGGCTTGCCCTGGGGGGCGACCGGGACCGTCGAGCCGCAGGACGCGCACTGGACGGACTTCGCCTGGACGACGTCGCCCGCGTCCGGATGCCCGGCCACGGGGGCCTCCCGGGGCGGGAAGTCGACCTCGGAGGCCGGGACCGCCCGGCCCACGTAGGCCTGGGGCGGGTCGCAGAGCTCGATCGCGAGGATCGCGTCGCCGCCCACGGCCGTGAGGTCCACGAACCGGTAGGTCTCTCCGGGCTCGATGTGCCGGGGCAGGGAACCCTCGCCGCCGACACACGTCGCGACGCCCACCTCGTCGACCTGGAAGTCGGTCCCCATGTGCCGGACGACGGCCCCGATCGCGGGCACCGCGGCGTCGCCGAGCGCGAGGTCGACGTGCCCCCCCGGCCGCTCCAGGGCGTACGACCGCTCGTCCTCCACGATCCAGTGGTCGCGCCCCCCGCTGTCCACGGCGTACCACTCGTCCCAGGCGCCCGCGCCGTGGTCGAACCGGACGCGCCCCAGGATCTCCAGCTCGAGGCCCCCGACCCGCCCCCGGGCGCCGACCGCGAGGTTCGAGCGCGGCTCCCCGACGATGGACTTCTCCCCCGCCGTGAGGACCTCGCCCTCGCGGTACAGCGTGGAGCTGCAGTACGCGCACACGACGACCGTGATGCCGGGGTTGCGCAGGACCTGCGCCGCCCCGCACGTCGGGCAGGAGAGGGTGGGGGTCGAGCCGCTCAGCGGACCGTCCGGCTCAGCCTTGGATTGCGGCGGCGACGATGATCGCGATCCCGATCATGGTCGAGCCCATGATGACGCCCAGGGCGGTGTTCTGGTCGTCCTCGATCTCCTTGCGGACGGAGAACGGGGCCATCTTCTCGAACAGCCAGAAGGCGAGCATGAACAGGCCCATGCCGATCAGGCTGTAGACGATGGTGGCGACGAGCGCGCCGGGCTCGAGGTGTTGGGCGATGCTTTCCAAGGGCTCCTCCGGGTGCGAAATCCGATTGTGCGGCGTGGCTGCGAGGGTGCAGGGTCACTTGCCGCCGTGAAAACCTCCGCCGACGTGGGTCCGGCCGCGGGTGCGGGTGTGGCCGACGCCGGAGCTCGACGTGGCCGACCCCGAGCGGATCGAGACGACGGCCCGGGCGTCGCCCTTCGGGGCGGCCGCGCCCATCGTCCAGCCGATGGTGGTGACGACGCACAGCGTCGCGATCACCAGCCCTCGTTCGATCCAGCTCATGAGGTCATCCCCGTCAGTCCTGCGACCAGCGTCGGGCTTCGTGCCGCTGCGCCCGCAGGGCGCACCACACAGGGTAGATCAGCAGCAGCAGCCCCACCCAGAAGGGCGCGCGGCCCGAGCGGTCGCCGGTGGTCACGATGAGGCGGACGTCGGCGCGCGGGTCCACGTCGACCTCCGCCGAGAGCACGTGCGGCCCCGCCCGGCCGGCCCGCAGGTACCGCTTCTCCACCCGCCCGGTGGGCGTCGTGAGGAGCGGCCGCAGGGTGCCGGCGTCCGTGCCCGGGGGCGCGGGCTGCAGGGACGCCTCGACGGTGAGTCGCCCCCGGCTCCGGGTGGCGACCTGGAGCCCGACGGCGTCCCCCGCGGCGAGCGCGAACGAGTCGCCCCCGGAGATGCGCGCGGGCAACATCTCTTCGGGGACGTGGGCGTCGTAGGCGATGTGCGTGGGCCCCGCCGTCCACGCGATCCCCCAGTTGACGATCGCGAAGACCACGCACGCCCAGGCCGTCCACTTGTGGGCGGCGGTGACGGGCGACGGCTGCGCGCCGTGCACGCCCACGGGCGGGGGCACGGGCGGGTCCGCGCCGAAGGCCTCGGTGAGCTCGGCGGTGGTGACGTACTCGCCGATGAAGCGCTCCTGCTCGCGCGCGCCGGTGAGCTCCACGCTCAGGATCTTCGGGGGGGCGATCAGGTCGACGTACGTCTGCTGGTCGCCCCGGCGGGCGACCCAGGGGAGGGCCCCGTCCACGTAGTGCAGCGTCTGCACGCCGCGCTCGAAGTACCGGAACGGGGTGCCGTGCACGTCGAAGTTCTCGAAGCGGCTCGCGAGCTCCAGCGTGTGGAGCCGGGGCCCCGCGGACGTGGGCTTGAAGATCACGTAGTGGCCGTCGTACTCCGTGAGCCACAGGTAGCCGCCCCGGACGCTCCACATCAGGAACTCGCGGGTGAAGTACCAGCCGTCCTCGTCCCGCTCGCTGTAGACCAGGCGGCCGACGACCTCCCAGCGGTGCCCGCCCCGCTGCATGGAGTCGCCGACCGCGAACTGGAACATCGCGTTGCCTTCGTTCTTCGACAGGATCCGCTGGCCCGCGGGGGTGAGCTCGAGCTGGGAGCCGCAGGAGTCGCACGTGGCGGTGCGGACGGGGTCGCCCTGGGCGCGCAGCGTGAACCCGGCCCCGCACGCGGTGCACTGGATCGCGTCGGCGGCCTGGGCGGGCGTCGTGTCGAAGGTCTCCACGGCCTCGAAGCGCACGCCCGAGGGGTGGATCGTCTCGCCGTAGAAGCCGAGCGGGGCGCCCCCGGCGAGCGCCCCGGGCGAGAACTCCAGGTTCAGCACCCCGGTGCTCCCGAGCCGCTTGCCGTCCACGAAGCGATAGGCCTCGCCCGGTCGGACGTCGCGCCCGAGGCGGCCCTCCCCCCCGACGCACACCGCGTCGCCCACCTCGGCGATCTCGAACCCCTGGCCGTCGTGCTCGATCACGCGCCCGATGACGGGCTCGAAGCCGGGGGGCAGGCCCACGGGGCCGACGGCGCGCTCGAGCGTGTAGGTGCGGGCGTCCTCGACGAGCCACAGCGCCTCGCCGCTGGACTGGTCCTCGACGTACCACTCGTCCCAGGCGGCGTCCCCGTCCGCGGTGGAGAAGCGGATCCGACCCAGGAGCTCGACGCGGCGGTCGCCCACGAAGCCCACGGAGCCGACGCGCAGGGTGCTGCGGGGCTCCCCCAGGATCGAGCGCTCGCCCGCGTGCAGGACGGGGCCGTCGCGGTACAGCGTCGTGCTGCAGAACGCGCAGACGGCGACGACGATCCCCGGGTTCATCCGCTCGACGCGGGCCCCGCAACTCGGGCACTGCATGACGGTCAAGGCACCCTCGCTACGACGTTCGGCGTCCCCCTATTGCGACGACGCGCGCAGTCTACGCCCGTCGGGCGGCGCGCAGGCGAGCGGCGAGCGTGAGTCGCTCGGTCATCAGCCGCAGGGCGTCGGCCCGGACGGCGTGGACGAGGGGGTCGGGCAGCCCCAGGGCGCGGCCCACGACCAGGTCCAGGTGCAGGCGGTCCGCTCGGTCGAGCTCGTCGCGCAGGGGGAGGACGGCCCGCGACCGAAGCGGGCGGAAGGCCCGGGCGACGGGCTCGGCGTCGGCGGGGGCGGGGACGGGGAGGGCCCGCAGGTCCGGCCCGTACAGGGTGAGCAGGCCCTCGCCGAGGTTCGTGCGCCCCAGTACCTCCGCCGCGAGGGCCATCCACGTGCAGTTGAGCAGGCCCCCCGCCACGTCCGGGTCGACCGGCTCGCGCAGGCGCCCCCACCACGCCGAGTTGTTGACGGGCACCTCGTCGGGGTTGGACAGGACGTAGTGCCGCTCGCTGCGGAACTGAGGCACGAGCAGCGGCCCGCTGCGCACCTCCCCCAGGGCGAACCAGGGCTCGTTGTGACGCACGGACCGGACGTCCGGGAAGGGGACGTCCCCGCGATTGCGTCGGGTCCGCCCCGCCGCGATCCAGGCGGCGGCGCCCGGGGACCGCGCCGGATCGGCGGCCGCGGCCGGATCCTCCGAGAAGTCGAGGAGGACGCCGTCGACCTCGGGCTCGCGGACGACGTAGCGGTGGACGTCGCGCAGGGTGCGCAGGAAGGGACGTCGCCAGCGCGCCTCGACGTCGACGGGCTCCCGGGGCGTGAAGAACGGGGCGATCCCGACCTTGGTCCCGTAGCCGAGCTCGACCCGCTCGCCGAGCGGGACGGTGGGCGCCGCGTCGAGCACCCGCCACCAGCTCTCGGGGGCGCGCAGCGGGATCGTCCAGCGGCCCGCCCCGGCGGGCGCCCGGTGCACCCTCTCGCCGCCGTCGTGAAGCTGCACGAACTCGGCCGTCCGCGCCTCGCGGGTGCGCTCCAGGACCACGACGACGGTGTTGACGGCGACCTCCGGGAACCACGGGTCGTCCCGGGACTCCACGAGCCGGATCAGGCGGTGGTCGCGGAGCAGGAAGGCGCGGACGTCCGCCCCGAAGTCGGCGTCCATCCAGGTGTTCGGCATCACGAGCGAGAGGCGCCCGCCGGGGGCGAGGAACGCCGTGCAGTGCAGCAGGGAGAGGACGGCCAGGTCCGCCTTGGAGGGCGGGGTGAAGCCGGTGGAGGCCGCCACGGCGCCCCGGACGCGCGCCCGGTCGCCCGCGTCGAGGCGCTCGGGCCGCACGAACGGCGGGTTGCCCACGATCGCGTCGAACGGACCCACGTCGCCGGGCCGGAGGGCGAAGAGGTCGGCTCGGCGCAGCGTCACGCCGGGCAGGTCCCGGCGCGCCTCATCCAGGCGACGGCCGTCGATCTCGGTGCCCAGGAGGCGGTCGCGGGGGTGGCCGGCGCGGAGGGCCGCGTGCAGGAAGGAGCCGGGTCCACAGGTCGGCTCCCAGACGCGGTCGGAGGGGGCGCGGACGGCGGCGGCGAACCCGAGGTCGGCCACCCGGGCGGGGGTGTCGAACTGGCCTCGGAGCAGCCGCGCGGCGCGAGTCACGGACGCGGGGTCAGTCGATGGCGACGGAGCGACCCTCGCAGTCGTCGGTCTCGGCGATGACCTCGCGGTGGACGCGCAGCATGGGCCACGAGCACTCGTCGACGTCGCCGCTCGTATCGGAGTTGAGGTTCCAGCCGGTGTTCGCGCGCCAGGTCCAGTTCCGAGCGCAGCTCCGGTTGTAGTTGGAGTAGCCCAGGGGCAGGACCTCTTCGCCGAGGAAGATGTTCGCGTCGGGCCACTCCACGCCCACGATGTAGCGGTCGGAGTTCATCCCCGACTCGGGGACGATGTCGCCGAAGTCGAAGCTCCACCAGGCGCGTCGCCAGGACAGCTCGATCGCTTCGGTGGGGTTCTCCAGATCCACGTCGGTCCACTCGAGATCGTCGCGCTCGAACTCCTGCACGAGCGACCACGGGGAGCCGCTCTCGGGGTCGTCGTGGTCCCAGATCTCGACCTTGATCTCCAGCCCCTCGTGGTCCTCGTCGAACGTCGACCGGGGGAGCATGGCGAGGACGTCGACCGACCGGACCCGCCACACCGCGTCGTCGGGCAGCGACGACGTGTCCTGCTCGAGGATCACGGCGTCGTGGATGCCCGCGTGCCCCGGAGCGTCCTGGAGGACGGACGCCTCTTCGATGTCGAAGGCGGTGTCGGTCTCCACGCAGAGGGTGCGCAGGCCGCCGTCGTTGCCGCAGCCGGCGAGGAGCGACGCGGAGGCGATGAGGGGGAGGAGGGCGCGCATGCGCGGACCTTAGCGTGCTCGAACGATTGACAGCGGACGGGGTGCGGGCGGACCCTCACCGCATGGTGCAACCGCTCGTTCGAGAAGGCATCGCGCGGGGTCCGATCGACGAACGCGTCGTCATCGCCGACCTCACCGACCGGGTCTCCGCACGCCTCGGAGGGGGCGCGCTCGACCTCCTCATCAACGACTGCTGCTACCAGGAGATCAAGCGGCTCAAGGCGTCGGGCACGGCGTCGGACGACCCGTACTACCTCCTGCTCAAGGACGCGCGTCGCCGGCTCGCCTTCGCCCGGCGCGACGAGCTCGACGTCATCCTGCGGGACATCGTCCGGCACTACGTCGTGGAGATTCACGGGCACTTCGACCCCAAGATCTACGCCCGGGCCACCCAGCTGCTGCCGTCGATCTTCGCGCTCCTCCTCAAGGGTCAGGACCCGGCGAAGCTCTTCAGGGGGGGCGTGCGCGCGGGCCTGAAGCAGGGGCTCCGGGCGGGCCTCTCGACCGCCCTCAGCGAGGGGCCGGACCTGTCCGACCGCATCGTCGTGTCCGGCGAGGTCGAGACGTTCCGGACGCTCGTGGGCAAGGGCACGTGCGTCCTCGTCCCCACCCACCTGAGCAACCTCGACTCCCCGGTCGTCGGCTTTGCGCTGCACGCCGCCGGGCTGCCCCCGATGATCTACGGGGCGGGCATCAACCTGTTCACCAACACGGTGATGTCCTACTTCATGGACCACCTCGGGGCCTACCGCGTGGACCGGCTGAAGAAGGCGGTCCTCTACAAGGAGGTCCTCAAGGAGTACTCGACGTACGCGATCGAGCAGCGGTGGCACTCGCTGTTCTTCCCCGGGGGCACGCGGTCCCGCAGCGGTCGCCTGGAGGGGAAGCTCAAGAAGGGCTTGATGGGGACGGCCCTCGCGGCCTACCAGGGGCGGCTGCGGGCGGGGGCGGAGCGCGAGCGGGTCTTCTTCGTCCCCTGCACCCTGAACTACCACCTGGTGCTGGAGGCCGAGACGCTGATCGACGACGCGCTGCAGGAGTCGGGCAAGTCGCGGTACATCATCCTCGACGACGAGTTCAGCAAGGGCTCGCGGGTGGCCGACTACGTGCGGAACATGCTCGCGCTCGACAACCCGATCGAGGTCGTCTTCGGGGCGCCGCTCGACCCCTTCGGGAACCCCGTGAACGCCGACGGGGACTCCGTCGATCCCCGGGGCCGGACCTTCGACCCGCGCGGGTACGTCGTGGAGGACGGCGAGGTCGTGGCCGACTCGCAGCGGGACCGCGAGTACACCGGTCGGCTCGCCGAGGCGATCTCCGCGGGCCTGCGCCGCGACACGATCCTGTTCGACACCCACGTGCTGTGCGCGGCGATGCTGCGTCGTCTCGAGGCGCGGCACCCCGACCTGGACCTCTACCGCAGGCTGCTGCTGCCCCTGGACGAGCGACGGATCCGGTTCGAGGAGGTGGACGCCGAGCTCGACCACCTGCTCGCGGCCCTGCGGGGGCTCGCGGGGCGGGGGGCGGTGAGGTTGGGCGCCGTCGTGGCGGAGGGCACGGCCGAGGACGTGCGCCTGTCCGGTGGGCGGCACCTCGCGCGCTACCACGCCCGCAAGGCGATCCACCGGGACGGGGCGGGGCTGACGCTGGGGGACCCCCGGCTCGCCCTGTACTACGCGAACCGGCTCCACGGCTACGAGCTCCCGGCGCCGCTGCCGCGGGGCGCGGGGCTGCTCGGGGGTGCGTCGTGAGCGTCAAGGCGTCGGTCGTCGGGGCGGGGGCCTGGGGCACGACCCTGGCGTGGATGTTCGCGCGCGACGGCGGCGAGGTGCGGCTGTGGTCGTCCAACGCGGACAAGGTCGCCGCGATCAACAGCAAGCGTCGCTCGCCCGCGGTGCCCACGCTCGAGCTGCCCGACGGGGTGCGCGCGGTCGAGTCGCTCGACGAAGCCCTGGAGTCGCGGCTCGTCGTGCTGGCCTGCCAGCCGAGCTGGATCCGGATCCTGCTGCGCAAGCACTCGGGGTCGTTCCGGCCGGACCACCGGGTCCTGCACGCCGTCAAGGGGTTCGAGGCGCGGGGTCGCACGATCGCCCAGGTCGTCGAGGAGGAGACCTGCGTGCTGCGGACCGGCGCCCTCGCGGGGCCCGTCGTGCCCCGGGACCTCTGGAGCGGGGGCGACACCGCGGCGGTGATCGGCAGCCGCTACCAGGCCGTCATCGACGAGGTCACCGAGAAGCTCGTGAGCGAGCACCTGCGGGTCTACGGCACGCGGGACCGGCTCGGGGTGGAGATCGCGGGGGCGATGCGCACGCCCGTCGCGCTGGCGGCGGGGATGCTCGGGGCGGCCGGACGGCGCCCGGCCCTCGCGGCGGTCATGTTGACGCGCGCGATCGCGGAGGGCGGTCGGCTCGCGTCGGCCCTGGGCGCCGACGCGGCGACCATGTCCGGCCTCGGCGGCATCGGCGACTGGATGGTCACCTGCCACGACCCCGACGATCCCCTGATCCAGGCCGGTCGACGCCTCGCCCTGGGCGTCCCGCTGGAGTACGGCGAGGCCGAAGCGCGGGTGCGGACGCTGCTGTCCCTCGCGGCCGAGACCGGCGTGGACATGCCGATCACCGAGTCCGTCGGCGCGGTGCTGGACGGCAGCTCCGTGCGCGACGCCCTGGCCGACGTCATGGCTCGCGAGTCGCGGCCGGAGACCGACTGACGTTGATCGCCAAGCGGTTCGACAGCCTGCGACCCCGGGAGATCGCCCTGCTCGAGGTCGCCCTCGACGGCGACGACGTGCTGGTCAAGGGGCTGCACACCAAGGACGTGATCCCCCACCGCGGGGGCTGCCTGCCGGTCGTGGGCCTGGCGGTGGCGGGGCTCATGGCGACGGTCCTGCACGCCGAGCTCCCGGGCTTCCCGTGGCGGGGGACGGCCCTGGGTCTCGCCCTCGCGGCGCTCTTCCACATGATCCGGGCCCTGATCTACGCGCGGATCTCGAAGCGGCTGCTCAAGAAGGACACGGGCTGGCTCGCCCTGGGGTGGACGACGGATGTCCTGGTCTACCGCTCCTTCGAGGACAACCTGCGGGTGCCCTGGTCCGCCGTGGCCCGGATCGACCTCGTGGGCGAGGACGCGCCCGCGGGCCTGCGCGGCACGCTGTGGCTGCACCTCGACGACAAGAAGAAGGTGCTGATCGCGTCCTTCGACGGGGCCCTGGCGGGTCGGTCCATGGCGGACTGGGCGAAGGACCTGGAGAAGGCGCGCAAGCGGTACGCCTGAGCGGGATCAGCCCTTGCGGCGCCGCGTCGTCGCCACCATGACCAGCAGCGGCAGCACCGACAGGGAGCTGCGCCCGAGGCAGGCCGCCGTCTCGCTGCGGCGGTGGCGGCGGGCCCAGTCGCGCCAGCTGCGGGGGTCCTCTTCGGGGCCGTCGAGGCCGAGGAACGGAGGCGGCGGACCGTACTCCACGGGGACGCACGCGCGGAGCGCCTGGGCCAGGGCGTCGGCGGTGACCGTGCCGTCGTCGTGCCGGCCGAGGGCGGCGAGCAGCGCCGGGATGGCGGCCTCCATCGGGCGATCCCGGAAGTGGAGGGCGATGCGGGTGTCCTGGGTCGTCCCGACCTCGAGGAGCCGGAGCAGCGCGTGGTCGGTGTCGCGAGGGCGCGCGAGCAGCGACGTGAGGGCTCGCGCCGCGGACTCGCGATCCGGGGACGCGGCCGTGGCCATGAGCTCGGGGATGGGGAGGGGAGCGAAGGCGGGGGCCAGGCGGCTCGCGGGCCCGGCGTCGCGGGGCTCGGCCGCGGACGCCTGCGCCGCGTAGATCGGTACCGCGGCGATCGTCAGGAGGAAGCAGAGAATCCGAAGACGCGACATGGGTCCTGATCCAGTAGACCGGATCGCGGTTCGAGATGTTCCAAGAAAATGCGGCGCACGGGCGATTCCGACCCTACGGCGCCGATCCCGCCCCGAACTCGGCGTCGCGGTCGCGGGGCGGGCGTCCGTCGGCTTTACTGAGCCCGGATGAACCGCCCGCTTCCGCTCGCCGACCCCGCCGATCCGAACCTCCCGGTGGTGGTCGCCCGCAACCTGAAGCGCGCCGGGATCCCCCCCGACTGGGAGTCGACCGTCATCCGCCTCAGCACGGGCGAGATGAAGCCGCAGATGCTCGTGTGCTGCGGCAGCGGGTGTCGGCCGTGCGTCAAGGACATCCTCGCCTGCGCCGCGGGCACGCTGCGGGACCTCGAAGCGGGGGACGTCGCCGCGGAGCGGGGGCTGCGGGGCCGCGCCCGGGCCCGCGCCGGGAAGGTCGCCAAGGGCCTGCTGCGTCGCGCCCGGGGACGCCTCAAGGGCTGATGTAGCCTCCGCCCGTGACGAGCAGCGGGCCGATCGTGGGGGAAGACGTCGACTGGATGCACCTGCGCAAGCCCGCGGGCGTCCCCGTCCTTCCGCCCCACGACGACCCCGCCGGCGACTGCCTATTGCGCCGGCTCCTGGCCGTCGCCCCCGAGCAGGCCGACGCGCTCCCCGACGACCTCGACGACCCCCCCCCCAGGGCGGGGGGCCAGCTGCATCGCCACGACCGCTGGACGACGGGCCACGTCGTGGCCCCACGCACCCCCCCCCCCTTACC
>CAZEKB010000081.1:0-23831 GCA_964512225.1 uncultured Rickettsiales bacterium
GTCTCGGAGCCCACGAAGGAGCCGACCCGCCTGGAGGGTCGCCCCGCGCGGCGTCGGGGAGCGAGCGGAGCCGCGGCGGGGCGAGCCCTCCAGGTTCGAGGGGAGGCGTTCTTCAGCACCCTGCCGGCCCGCCGGCTCAGGCGTCCGCGAACTGGGCGGCCTCGGTGCTGCCCGCGAGCGCAGTGGTGCTGCTCAGGCCCCCGCTGAGGACCTTGCCCACCTCGTCGAAGTAGCCCGTGCCGACCTCGCGCTGGTGGCGGACGGCCGTGTAGCCGTCGACCTGGGCCGCGAACTCGGCCTCCTGCAGCCGGGAGTAGGCGCTCATGCCCCGGCGGCTGTAGTCGCGGGCGAGCTCGTACATGCCGAGGTTCAGGGAGTGGAAGCCCGCCAGGGTCACGAACTGGAACTTGTAGCCCATGGCCCCGAGCTCGCGCTGGAACCTGGCGATCGTCGCGTCGTCGAGCCGGCGCTTCCAGTTGAAGGACGGCGAGCAGTTGTAGGCGAGCGGCTTGCCCGGGAACTCGGCGTGGATCGCGTCGGCGAAGCGCCGCGCCTCGTCGAGATCCGGCGTGGACGTCTCGCACCAGATCAGGTCGGCGTAGGGCGCGTAGGCGAGCCCGCGGGCGATGGCGCAGTCCAGGCCGCCCGAGATGCGATGGAACCCCTCGAGGGTCCGCTCGCCGGTCATGAAGCGGTGGTCCCGCTCGTCCACGTCGGACGTGAGGAGCCGGGCCGACCCGGCGTCGGTGCGGGCGATCAGGACGGTGGGGACGTTCATCACGTCGGCGGCGAGGCGCGCGGCCACCAGCGTGCGGACGAACGTCGACGTGGGCACGAGCACCTTGCCCCCGAGGTGTCCGCACTTCTTCTCGGAGCTGAGCTGGTCTTCGAAGTGCACGCCCGCCGCGCCCGCGGCGATCATCGACTTCATGAGCTCGTGGGCGTTGAGGGGCCCGCCGAAGCCCGCCTCGGCGTCGGCGACGATCGGGGCGAACCAGCGTCGCGTCGTGCCGTTGCCTTCGGAGAACTCGATCTGATCGGCGCGCTGCAGGGCCTGGTTGATGCGCTGCACGACCAGGGGCACGGAGTTCACGGGGTAGAGACTCTGATCGGGGTACATCTGCCCCGCGACGTTGGCGTCGGCCGCGACCTGCCAGCCCGACACGTAGATGGCCTGCAGCCCCGCGCGGACCTGCTGCACCGCCTGGTTGCCGGTGAGGGCTCCGAGCGCGCGGACGGGCTCGTCCTGCTGCTTGATGAGCCGCCACAGCCGGTCCGCGCCGACCTTCGCGAGCGTGTGCTCGATCGTGAGGGAGCCGCGCAGGCGCAGCACGTCGTCCCAGGTGTACGGACGCTCGATGCCCGCCCAGCGGGGGTCCTCGAAGGGGGTGGTCTCGGTCTCGGCGGTCGCGGGAGGGTTCTCGAAGGGCATGTCGGCTCCTCAGCAGCGGGGCAGCAGGGGGTAGGCGGGGACGGTGAGGAACTCGGCGAGCTCCTCGGCGGTGATCAGGGACTCGAACAGGGATCGAGCCGGGGTGGAATCGGGGGGGGCCTCCTCGTCGAGGAGGTCGGTGACGAGCTCGGGGGTGACGGGGCGGCCGTCGTCCAGTCGGGCGCCGTGCCGCAGCCACTGCCAGACCTGGGCCCGGCTGATCTCGGCGGTGGCGGCGTCCTCCATGAGGTGGTCGATGGGCACGCAGCCCTGGCCCCGCAGCCACGCGGCGAGGTACGTGACGCCGACCCGCAGGTTGGTCCGCAGGCCCGCCTCGGTGATGGCGCCGGTGGGGACGCGGAGCAGGTCGTCGCCGCTCACGTCGCCCTCGGGCACGACGTGGATCTGGTTGGGCGTCGGCATGTGGGCGTCGAAGGCGGCCTTGGCCGTCTGCACGAGGCCCGGGTGCGCGACCCACGTGCCGTCGTGGCCGCCCCGCACCTCGCGCAGCTTGTCGGCGCGCACCTTGTCGAAGGCCGCCGCGTTCGCGGCCTCGTCGCCCCGGATCGGGATCTGCGCCGCCATCCCGCCCATCGCGTGCACGCCCCGGCGGTGGCACGTCTGCACGACCCGCTTCGTATAGGCCGCGAGGAACGGCTGGGTCATGCCCACGAGCGACCGGTCGGGGAGGACGAAGTCGGCGTGCGCGCGCGTCGTCTTGATGAAGCTGAAGATGTAGTCCCAGCGCCCGCAGTTGAGGCCCGCGCTGTGGTCCTTCAGGGCGAACAGGATCTCGTCCATGACGAACGCGGCCGGCAGGGTCTCGAGCAGGACGGTCGCCTTGATCGTGCCGATGGGGATGCGCAGGGCGTTCTGCGCGGCGACGAACACGTCGTTCCACAGCTCCGCCTCGGCCGCGGACTCGAGCTTCGGGAGGTAGAAGTAGGGCCCCGAGCCGCGGGCGATCAGCTCGTCGGCGTTGTGGAAGAAGAAGAGCCCGAAGTCGACGAGGCAGCCGGGGAGGGGGGCGCCGTCGAGCTCGAGGTGGGCCTCGGGCAGGTGCAGGCCGCGGGGACGGACCATCAGCACGGCGGGGTGGGGCCCCAGGGCGTAGCTCTTGTCCCGGGCGGGGTCGTGGAAGGAGATCGTCCGACGGACCGCGTCGAAGAGGTTGATCTGGCCGTCGATCACGCGGTGCCAGGTCGGAGCCGTGGCGTCTTCGAAGTCGGCCATGAAGACGGACGCGCCCGAGTTCAGGGCGTTGATGACCATCTTCCGGTCGACCGGGCCCGTGATCTCGACGCGGCGGTCCAGCAGATCCTCGGGCAGGGGGGCCACGGTCCAGTCGCCGGGGACCGTCGTGGGCGTCCCGAAGCGGCCCGCGTCGTACTCGGCGCGGCGGGCGCGGCGCGTCTCCAGGAGCGCCTCGATGCGGGGGCGGAACGCGCGGGTCAGATCCCCCAGGAACCCCAGGGCGCCCGGAGTGAGCATGCGCTCGAAGCCCGGGTGGGTCGGTCCGAGGACGCGGGGGAGATCGTTGATCGCAGCAGGGGATTGCGACGGGGCGGCGGTTCCATCGAACATCACGGACTCTCCGAGCGGCAGCGCTGTCGATGGTTTACGATTCAACCGTCGCCGTGGCCCGCTTTACGGATGTATTCACTGATTTTCGACTGGTTTCTGATTGTCGATTGACACTATTTACTCTGTAAACAGTTCACAGGAGCGGCGATGAGAAGCAGACGTCTCGGCAGCAAGGTCCGGGCTCTCCGCGCGGAGCGGGAGCTCACGCAGAAGGCGATGGCGGGCGAGCTCGGCATCTCCCCGAGCTACCTCAACCTGATCGAGCACAACAACCGCCCGCTGACCGCGGAGCTGCTGTTCAAGATGGCCGCGCGCTACGGCATCGACCTCGGTGAGTTCGCGCGCGAGGACGACGATCGCCTCCACGACGACCTGATGGAGGCGGCCCGCACGAGCGAGTTCGAGGACGAGGGCCTCAGCGAGCGGGCGCTGCACCGGCTCGTGCGCGACCAGCCCGGGTTGGGTCGCGCCGTCCTCAAGCTGTTCCGCGCCCACCACAGCGCGCGCCAGTCCGTCGCGACCCTCGCCGAGCGCATCGCGGGGCCCACCAAGGTGCCCGAGGAGTACGGCCGCGGTCTGCTCCCCACGGAGGAGGTGTCCGACCTCATCCAGGCCCACCGGAACCACTTCCCCGAGCTGGAGACGGCGGCCGAGGACCTCTGGGGCTCCGGCGTGCTGGACGCCAACAACCTGTTCGCGGGCCTCGTCGAGCACCTGCGCGTGCGCCACGCGGTCACCCTCGAGGTCCTCCCCGTGGGCGCCGAGGGCACGGAGATCCTCCGTCGCTTCGACCCGAAGCGCCGCGTACTGACGCTCTCTCGCGCGCTGCGGCCCCGCACGCTCAACTTCCAGCTGGCGGTGCAGATCGCGCTCCTCGAGCACCCCGGCGTCATCGATCGGATCGTGTCCGCGGGGAGCCTCGGCACGGACGACGCCCACAACCTCGCGACCCTCGCCCTCGCGCGGTACTTCGCGGCCGCCGTCGTGATGCCCTACGCGCCGTTCCTCGCGGCCACCGCAGAGCACCGCTACGACATCGAGATGCTCGGGCACCGGTTCCGGGCGAGCTTCGAGCAGGTGTGCCACCGCCTCACCACGCTGCGTCGCGAGGGGGCGGAAGGCGTGCCGTTCCACTTCGTGCGGGTCGACATCGCGGGGAACATCATCAAGCAGCACAGCGGGTCCGGCATCCGGTTCCCGCGGTTCGGGGCGGGCTGCTCGCTGTGGAACGTCTACCGGTGCTTCCAGCAGCCGGGGCGCATCCGCATCCAGGTGAGCAGGATGCCCAACGGCGAGCGGTTCTTCTGCCTCGCGACGACGATCCGCAAGGGCATCGGCGGGTACAAGGACGAGCACACCGTGCACGCGATCGGGCTCGGCACGAACATGGAGCACGCGCGACGACTCGTCTACAGCGACGGCGTGGCGCTGGACGAGCCCGAGGCCGACGTCCGCATCGGGGTGACGTGTCGACTCTGCGAGCGGGAGGGGTGCGCCCAGCGCGCGTTCCCCGCGATCTCCGTGCCCCTGCGGGTCAGCCTGAACGAGCGCGGACTCTCGCCTTTCGACGCCCCTCGCCGCTGACGGCGGCGGTCAGCCCGCGTCCAGCTCCTCCCGGCCGGGATCCACGAGGAACCGGCCCGCCAGCGCGTCGCGACCGAGCACGATCCCGACGCCCTCCCGGGTCGTCTCGACCTCGAGCAGGACCTCCACCGGGACGCCCGCCGGGGCCAGCGTGCAGCGCACGAGGGCGTGGTCGGCGGCCTCGCTGCGGACGGTCACCGCCGCCGCGTCGTCGGCCAGTCGGAAGTGCAGCAGCGGCTCGCCCGCGGTGTCGAGCCAGCTCCAGCTCGAGACCAGCAGGGCGGATCGATCGCGGGTCGGGTCGGTCGTGAGCAGCGTGCGCCCCATCTCGGGCGCCAGCGGCGTGACGAGGCTGCGCCAGGGCAGCACCCGGGGCACCAGCGGCCGTCGGGGATCGCGCGTCGGCGGTCGGAGCGGCGCGGGCGGGGGCACGGGCGCGGGCAGGGCCGCCCGCTCGGGCTCGGGCTCCCCGTCGTCGACCACGTCCGCCCACGGATCCTCGCGCGCGACGTCGTCGTCGACCTCCACCGGCACGTCCCCGTCCGCGCGGTCGTCCACCGGGGTCCAGCGATCGGCGGTGTCCGGCTGCGCGACGTCCAGGATCGGGATGTCGCCTTCGTCCAGGTCCGTCACCGGCAGCCACACCTCGGGGTCGCGGCCGTCGTCGTCGAGGAGCGCGTCGATCGCGATGTCGTCTTCGTCCCGCAGGGCCTCCTCGGCGGCGATGACGATCAAGTCCTCGTCCTCCTCGTCCGCCTCTTCTTCTTCCGCCCGGAGCGTGACCGCGCCCTCGCGATCGGCGGCGCTCGGCGGGTGCGTCTCCTCGGGGTCCCGGGGCGGCTGCGTCGGCGCGTCTTCTGCGTCCTTCGGATCCGTCACTCGGCCTCCCCGAAGCGCTCGTCCAAGCGCGCCAGCAGGCGACGGACGAAGACCGCCGACATCTTCTTGCGGTACTTCGGGTCGAGCGGCACGTTGCGATACCCGATCGACGCCTTCTGCACCGCCGTCCCGATCTCGGCCGCGAGATCCGGACTCGCCGGCCGGCCCGCGAACGGCCCGAGGACCGCCCGAAACGACTCGGGGCGCCCCGTCATGGCCGTGTTCGCCACGCGGAGGTCCCGGACGAGCCCGTCGGCGCCGACCTGCACGGCCACCGCGATCCCGAGCGACGGGAAGTCGATCGAGTCCCGGATCCGCAGCTTCATGTAGCCCGCCTTCAGCCGCTGAGCCGCCTCGGGGATCCGCACCCCGACGACGATCTCCCCCGGCTTCCGATCCGCGAACCGGACGATCCCGTCGGCGTGGAAGAAGCCGAAGATCGGCACCGTGCGCGGCCCGTCGGGGCCCAGAAGATCGAGCTCGGCGTTCAGGACGGTGAGGGCGCAGGCGAGCTCGCCGCTGTACGTCGCGTAGCAGGCCCCGGTGCTGTTGCGCACCACGAGGCACTGGGTGCCGTCGGCCTTGAGGCAGTAGTCCTTGCTCTCCCGCCACACCGGGGACTGGTTGAAGTAGTAGCAGCGGGTATCGAGCATCAGGTTGCCGCCGAGGGTCCCGTGCTCGCGCAGGGGGGGCGAGCTGATCGCGGCCGCGGTCTCGGCGAGCACGGGCAGCGCGCTCCGGATCGCCGGGCTGCGTTCGATCTCCACGAGCCGCGCCAGCGCGCCGAGGTAGGTCGGCGAGCAGGTGTTCAGCCCTGCGACGGCCGCCAGCGAGACCACGTGCGGCTTCGGGTTCAGCCGGTTCTTGTAGTTGGGGAGCAGGTCCGTGCCCCCGGCCACGACGTCCGCGTCGTCGCCGTACCGGGCCAGGAGCTCCACCACCTGCTCGGCCGTGGCCGGGCGGTGGTACTCGAACGCCGGGAGCTCCATCAGGCGACCTCGTCCTTCTTCTTCTTGCGGCGCTCCTCGCGCTGCTTGCGCTCGATGGCGGCGAGCACGACGTCCGGGGTCAGCGGGAGCTTGTTGACGCGCACGCCCACGGCGTCGGCGAGCGCGTTGGCGACGGCGGGCAGGATCGGCGCGAGGCCGCCCTCTCCGCACTCCTTGGCGCCGAACGGGCCCTCGGGGTCCTGGGACTCCACCAGCACGACGTCCATCGGCGGCGTCTGCGACGAGGTCGGGATTCGGTAGTCCAGGAAGTTCGCGTTCTTCAGCGCCCCCTGGTCGTAGTCCATCTCCTCCATGAGCGCCTGGCCGAGCCCCATGTGGATCGACCCCTCGATCTGGCCCTCGACGGCGAGCGGGTTGAGAGCCCGGCCGCAGTCGTGCGCCGCCCAGACCTTGATCGGCTTGATGAAGCCCGTCTCCACGTCCACCTCGAGCTCGCAGACGTACGCCGTGAAGGAGTAGGTGGGGGACAGCCCCGCGCCCGCGCCCTTGTAGGCCCCGCCCATGGGGGGCGAGTGGTACGAGCCCTTCGCCGTGAGCGCGCCGTCGGAGGTGGCCTCCTCGATCAGCTCGCTGTACGGCACCGACGCCTCGGGCCAGTGCCGGTTGTAGGCGAAGCCGCCCCGCAGCTCGAAGGACTCGGGGGCGTACCCGCTGATCTTGGCGGCCGCGGCGATGAGCTGGTCCCGGACGTCCTCGGCCGCCCGCTTCGCCGCGAGGCCGTTCATGAACGTCACGCGCGAGCTGTAGGACCCGAGGTCCACCGGCGACATGTCGGTGTCCACGGCGACCACGCGCATGTGGGACATGGGGAGGCCCAGCACCTCGGCGACGACCTGCGCGACCATCGTATCGCTGCCCTGGCCGATGTCGGCGGCCCCGGTGTGGATGGTGACGCCGCCGTCGCCGTCGATCTTCAGGTGCACGGTCGAGTGCGGGAGCTTCGACTTGTGGATCTGGAGGGCGGAGCCCGAGATGTAGAAGCCGCAGCCGACGCCGATGCCGCGGCCGTGGGGCAGCTTGCCGTACTTGTCCTTCCACCCGGAGCGGTCGCGGACCTGGCGGAGGCACTCGCTGAACCCGTTGGAGGTGATGCGGAACTCCGAGATGACGGTCGTGAACTCGGGCAGCGCGTTCTTGAGGCGCACCTCGATCGGATCCCAGCCCGCCTCGCGGCAGATGTCGTCGAGGAGGACCTCCGTGCACAGGCGGGTGTTCACGCTGCCGTGGCCCCGCATGGCCCCCGACACCGGGCGGTTGCTGTAGACGCGGGTGCCCATGTACTTGAAGTTGGGCAGCCGGTACGGGCCGTGGCAGAGGACCCCGTTGTAGTAGGACGTGACCACGCCGAAGGACCCGAAGGCGCCGCCGTCGATCAGGGCGTCGACGTCCAGCCCCGTGATCATCCCGTCGTCGTCCATGGCGAGCTTCACCGTGGACTCGGTGGGGTGCCGGCCGTGGTTGCTGAAGAAGACCTCCTCGCGGTCGAAGAGGATCTTCACGGGCCGCCCGGCCGCGCGCGCGAGCCAGGACACCACCATCTCGTGGGGGAAGGGGTCGGACTTGCCCCCGAACCCGCCTCCGACCGCGGGCTTGATGACGCGGATGCGGTGCATCGGCATCTCCATCACCTTCGCCAGGGCCTTGTGGGTGTAGTGGGGCACCTGCTGCGAGGTCCACACCACCAGCCGCTGCTCGGGTGTCCAGTGGGCGATGGCGGCGATCGGCTCCGTGAACCCGTGGTTGATGCCCTTGAAGGTGAAGGTCCCCTCGGCGGTGTGGGCGGCGGTCGCGAACGCCTCCGGCACGTCTCCGAAGTGCTGCTTCACGCGCTTGTGGATGTTGTTGTCCTTGCGCGTGTGCGCGTGGATCTTCTCCTCCCCCTCGCGGAGGTCCCGGACCGACTCGCGACGCTTCAGGAACGCCTTGAGCTCGGTGACCTGCACGTCGATGAGGGACAGGGCCTGCAGCGCGATCGCCTCGCTCTCGGCGGCCACGGCGGCCACCCCTTCGCCCAGGTGCCGCACCTTGTCCACGGCGAGGGCCGTCTCGTCCTGGCTGATCGGGAGCACGCCGAACTGGATGGGGGCGTCGGTGCCCACCATCACCGCGTGCACGCCGGGCAGCGCCTGGGCCGCGGAGGTGTCGATCGAGTCGATGCGCGCGTGGGCCCACGGCGCGCGCAGGATCTTGCACACGAGCATCCCGGGGAAGCGGATGTCGTCGGTGTAGACGGTCTCCCCGGCGGCCTTGCTCCGGGCGTCGATCAGGGGGACCCGGGTGCCGATGAGCTCGAAGTCGTCGTCGTCGCTCCGGCGCCGCCCGCCGGTCACCTCGGGCAGCTCGCCCGACAGGCGACGGTTCGCCTTCTCATCCTGGTACGTGGCCATCGTCTCTCCGGATTCCGGGACGGGCAGGATACAGGGTCGTGAGCGCCGCGACGACGATCCAGGGCAGCGCCGGCAGGCGCAGCCGGGTCGCCCCGATCGTGAGCGCGATCCCGAGCGTCCACACCCCCACGGCGACCACGAGCGCGGCGGTGTCGCGACGTCCCCGCGGGTTGGCCGCGGCGATCAGGAACCCGAGGATCAGCACGCTCTGGAGCCCGGTGAGCCCCGCGTGCAGGACGCTCGTCACCGCCGCGGGCGGCCGCTCCGGGAAGGCGCGGGGATCGTCGAGGTGCCGCAGGAGGAACGTATCCGTGGACCAGGCCTCGAGGACGCGCAGGAACGACCGCGCGATCGCCGCCGCGGGGGCGTCCCGGACCGTGGCCCGCGCGATGGCGCCGTAGGCCCGGGCGTCGCACCGCACCCGGGCCGCGTCCCGTGCGTCGCCGCAGGTGTCCCCCACCTCCGCCCGCAGGAGGCGGAGCGAGTCGGCGTGGTCGAAGCTGCTGCCCCGGCCCGCCGGGATGTGGGGGTTGTTGCCGAGCGCGACGGTCTCGCGGCTCGCGAAGTCCATGGGCGTGGGCACCCCCAGGGCCACCGACGCGGCCAGCGCCCAGGGGAGCCAGAGCACGAGGGTCGGCCCGAGGACCGCGGCGAGCGAGCGTCGCTGGATCCGCCGGGCGATCACGCCCAGCAGGGGGAGGAGCAGGAGGGCCTGGGGGGCGAAGAAGGGCAGGGGAGCGAAGGTCCAGCCCACCGTCGCCGCGCGGCCCCGGGAGTTGGGGGCGCGGGCGAAGTCGTCCAGGGCGAGCGTGCCCGCCGCGACGCACCAGGTCGTGAACGTCACGGGCCACAGGGCGACCCCGAAGAAGAGCATCGACGGGTGCAGCCACACCACGAGGGCGCCGACCAGGGCCCCCACGGGACGGATCCGCCGCACCAGCAGGGCGTAGACGCACAGACCGGTGTGCACCCCCGCGATGCCCTGGAGGATCCGCAGCCCCCACCCCCCGGTGTCCCCCACGCCCGCGAACAGCGTCGCGACCGCGCCGTAGCCGGGGTTGTGCCAGGCGATCCGGCCGAGCACCGACGGGTCTCCGGTGCCCCCGGTGAGCCACGCGGCGACGGCCTCCCCGGTCTTCAGGTAGCCGGCCTCGTCGAAGATCGGGGTGCGCTCGCCCCACGCCACGAGCAGGACGATCTTCAACAGGGCCACCGCCCCGGCGGCCACCCAGACGGGCTTCACGCCCCTCACGCCGCCCCCCCGCGCGTCACGGGGTGCAGAGCCCGTCGTTGCAGTAGGTGATGATCTCCAGGGGCGGGTCGCCGTCCGGGGGGCAGCGGGTCGGGTCGGTCCACTCGCCGTCCACGCACTCCTGGAAGTCCTGGTCGCCCGCGCAGGTGCGCTCGCCCTCCTCGCAGGCCCCCTCGGCCGGACCGCCCGGATCGCAGGCGCACAGCAGCAGCGCCGCGAGGAGCGCGCGCCTCACGACGGGTCCTCGGGCTTGCGGATGCGCTTGGGCAGGCTGCTGTCCCCCCCGTCCCGGACGAACGTCCCCGCCCCCGTGTTCCGATAGACGGTGAGCCCGCCCTTCTTCGCCTTCTCGATCTCGGCCTCGGTGACGCGGTCCCCGCCGAGCCGCTCCAGCGCCTTCGCCCGCAGGTCTTCGGGGGGCGCCGTAGGCGACGCCTGCGTGTCCGCCGCGGGGACGGACCGGGACGCGACCACGTTGGCCGCCGTCAAGACGCGGCGGACGCGGCCCTTGCCGAACGGACCGGCGTCGCGCCGCTTGCACGCGAGGCCGCAGGTGTCCCGGAGCACGCGGACCCCGTGGAGGATGTCGAGGTGCGCGCCGCAGGTCTCGCAGGCGTAGGAGTACAGGGGCATCGCTTCGATCTACAACGCGGAGCCGGAGTCGGCCAGCAGGGCTTCCATCTCCTTCACGGTGACGGCCCCGCCGCCCTCCGCTCCGGAGAGGACCGCGTCCGCCATCGCCTGCTTGCGCTGCTGCAGGTCGATCACCCGCTCCTCCACGGTCCCCTCGGCCACGAGCTTCCACGCGATCACCGGTCGGGTCTGGCCGATCCGGTGGGCCCGGTCGACCGCCTGCTGCTCCACCGCGGGGTTCCACCAGGGGTCGAGGTGAAAGACGTGATCCGCGGCCGTGAGGTTGAGGCCCACGCCGCCCGCCTTGAGCGACAGGAGCATGACCGGGGGGCCGTCCGGGGCCTGGAACGCGTCCACGACGGCCCCGCGCTTCCGGGTGGATCCGTCCAGGCGGACCCAGTCGAGGCCGGCCTGCCGGAGCCGCGGCTCGACGAGGTCCAGCAGCGACGTCCACTGGCTGAAGACGAGCGCGCGGTGGCCTTCGTCCACGGCGAGGCCGAGCTGGGTCATGAGCAGGTCGATCTTGCCGCTCGCTGCCGCCGGGTCGCCGCCGGGGAGCAGGCCCGCGTGGCACGCCGCCTGGCGCAGCCGGGTGAGCGCCTCGAGCACCTGGAGCCGACGCCGCCCGCCGCCCCGCTCGGGGGGCTGGTCGAGGCCGCGCAGCGCGGCGATCCGCACCGCCTCGTAGGCCTCCTTCTGCTCGTCGGAGAGGCTGCACCGCAGCACGACCTCGGTCCGCGGGGGCAGCTCCTCGGCCACCTCGCTCTTGAGCCGCCGCAGGACGAAGGGGCGGACGCGGTCCCGCAGGACGCGCAGGGCGTGGGGATCGCCGCCCGCCGCGGGTCCCGCGAGGCGCTCCTCGAACCGCTTGCGCGCCCCGAAGAACCCGGGGTTGAGGAACTCCATGAGCGACCACAGCTCGGCGAGCTTGTTCTCGATGGGCGTGCCCGTGAGCGCGAGCCGCATGGCGGCGGGGATCGTCCGGGCGGCGCGGGCCGTCTGCGAGTCGGGGTTCTTGATCGCCTGGGCCTCGTCGAGGACGACGAACCGCCAGTCCACCTCGGAGAGGCTCTCGAGGTCGCGCCGCAGCAGGGCGTAGGACGTGACGGCGAGGTCGACGTCGCCGTTGCGCAGGCGCGCCATGGCCTTCGCGCGGCGGGGCCCGTGCAGGACCGCCGTGCGCAGCGACGGCGTGAACTTCGCGGCCTCGTCCCGCCAGTTGCGCAGGACCGACGTGGGCGCCACCACCAGCGAGGGGCCCGCGTCCTTGAGGGCGAGCAGCACGGACAGCGCCTGGACCGTCTTGCCCAGGCCCATGTCGTCGGCGAGCACGGTCCCGAGCCCCTGCTCGGCGAAGAACCGGACCCGGCGATAGCCCTCGACCTGGTAGTCGCGCATCGTCGCCTCGAGGCCGTCGGGCAGGGGGGTCTCGGGCACGCCTCCGCCCTCGCGGAGCGCCTCCACGAGGGGCCGGAGATCGGGCGGGACGGGCGCCCCCGCACCGGAGAGCAGCTCGGCGGCGATCGGGGCGAGGTGGGGGGTCTTCGCCACGTCCTTCTGGTGGTCCAGCAACGTCTGGATGCGGTGCCCGTAGCGCTCGAGCCAGTTCAGGGGCAGCTGGATCCAGCCGCCGTCGCCCGCCACCGGCACGAGGCGCTCGCCCCGCCGCCACGCCGCGACCGCACGATCGGCGGTCACGACCGCGTCGCCGTCGGTGAAGTGCACGCGCAGGCCCTCGTGCTCGTCCCACCAGATCCTGGGCTGCAGGGCCTCCTCCCGGAGCCGATACGACGCCGCGATCCCGCGTCCCACGACCGTCCCCGTGAACCCCGGCAGCTTCTCGTCGAGCCACAGCGCCGCGCCCTGGCCGCTGAGGTGCAGGCGGCGCCCGGGGCGGAGGGCGAGCTCGCGGTCCAGCTGCTTGACCAGCTCCCACTCCCGGCGACGGTCGCGGGGCGGCAGGATCGAGGCGCCGCCCAGGGGGATCAGGACGTCGCCGCGCATCTCGGCCACGGGCGGGTCTCCGTAGACGATGCGGGGGAGGATCTCCACCCGGCCCGGCTCCTCGCGGAGCTCGAGGCGGAGCTCGAGATCGCCGTGCCGCGGCTCGGGGACGCCCTCCCGACGGTCGACCCGGATCGCCTTCGACAGCGCCGGGAGCCACTCCGCCGTGAGCCGCGGGAGCTCGTGCTCCCCGAATACGAGCGTGTCCCGCAGCTGGTGCCGCTGCAGCATGGACAGCTTCCCCCAGGACCGGGGTCGAAGGACGTCGTCGGCGAGCACCAGCGGGGGGTCGCCGTCGAACCGGGCCGTCACCTCCGGCGGGTCCGCCAGCCGCACCCGGAAGCCGGTGCCGTAGCGCTCGACCACCGCCACGACGTCGAGCCCGACGCTGCTGGCCGTGACGCGGCGGTCGTCCATGCGCACCTCGTCGGCGATGCGCAGCGCCGCGAGCAGGTAGGAGTGGTGGCGCGGGGGCACGAGGTCCGTGGGCCAGCCGCGGGCGAGCCGCAGGATCCGCTGGGTGAGCTGGTCGAGCTTCAGGCCCGGCACGGCGGCCCCCGTCCACGGCTCCAGCGGGCCGTCGTCGCCCACGCGGGTGGCGGTGGCGAACCGGATCCGGCCGGAGTCCGAGCGGGTGAGCAGGTAGACGAGGTGAGGCGGCACGGCGGCCCGGGGGACGTCGCTCGGGCCCGCCTGCAGGGCCAGCAGCGCGGCCACGGCGTGGGCGCATCCCCCGTCCTCCCGGGGGCACTCGCACTCCCACTCGCCGTCCCCCGGCCACAGCGACACGTCGAACGACGCCGGGCCAGCGGTCACGGCGAAGACCCACTCGTCGAGGTCCGCGTCCTCCGATCGCAGGGCCACGCGTCCGGAGCCCTGGGCGGACTCCCCCACTCGCCACGCCGCGGGCGGCACGGCGCGTCGCAGCGCCTTCGTCAGGGGCTTGAGGTTCAGGGCCGGGCTCGGTCGGTCAGCCGTCGGTCTTCGCGGCGGGCGAGAACTGCAGCGTGACGGTGAGGAAGCCGAGGTCCTGCGCGTCGCAGCTCACGGGGTCGGTGATCGCGTCGTGCACGACGTCCCCCGACGAGAAGATCAGGCTCCCGGAGCCGTCGTCCTCGGCGACCCCCACCTCGCTCCACACGCCCGTGGTCCCGTCTTCGGTCCACACGGTCCACTGGGTGGCGGACGTGAAGACGAGGCCGAAGGCCCCTTCGGTCGGTCGGGGCTGGTCCAGGAGATCCGAGCAGGTCTCCTCGCCTCCCTTCGTGATCGGCGTGTACGGGCCCTCGAAGGTGCGGTCGCAGTCCGTGCAGAGGCTCCCCTCCGTGCGCTCGACCATGACCGAGCTGTACCGGTCCGCGCAGTCCGGGAGCGTGGTGTCGAACTCGATACCGAACTCCTCGCACGTGATCTCGTAGCCCTCGAACTCGACGTCGGTCCGCTGGTCGATCGACGTGGGCCAGCTGCACGACTCCTCGTCCGCGCAGTCGGCGTCCTCGCAGTCCACCAGCCCGTCGCCGTCGTTGTCTTCGCCGTCCGTGCAGTCCGTCTCGGGATCCGCGACGTCGTCGTCGTCGGTGGCGTCGTCGTCGTCGGTGGCGTCGTCGTCGTCGGTGGCGTCGTCGTCGTCACCGCCGCCGCCCCCGCCGGGACGGGTGGGGCAGCCGACGATCAGCGCGGGCAGCAGGAAGAGCGAGAGAGCAGTGACCAGGACCTTGCGCATGCCGACTCCAACAGGAAAGCGATCGAAGCGCGGAGCTTACAGGCCCGGGCGGGCGATCACATCGGGCGGCTGCGTTCACTCCACTTCGTAGAACACGTCCAGGCGGGTGTCGTCCGGCAGGGGGGAGACGAAGTCGATCGCCCAGTCCTCCGTGACGGGGTCCTCGAAGGGGGCCCAGGCGAACAGGCCGCCCTGGACTCCCTCCTGGGGCACCTCGAGGCCCTCGCCCGAGAACTGGGGGGTGCCGGGGATGAACATCACCACCGCCAGGGTGTCCAGCCGGGGCCTCGCCGAGAGCCAGAAGCGCTGGGCGGGTGCGGCCGTGGCGGCGGCGAGGCGGTCGAGGAAGCCGGTGGGGTCGGGGTTGCAGATCGAGTCGGCGACGCCCCCGGAGTGCTCGACGACCCGCGCGAGGCGCTCGGCCGCCTCGGCGCCGAACTGGTCGTGGTCCCCGCCGCAGGCCTGCGCCCGCTCCCCCCAGGGGTCGTAGCCGAACAGCCCGTGCGCGTACCACCCCCGGGGGGCGTAGGCGGTCATGTCCGCGATGAACTCGTCCACGGAGACCACCGAACCGGCGTCCTCGTCGGTGACGAAGAGGACGTGGCGCGGGGTGTCGGGGCGGAAGAAGTCCGGGTTCTTCGCGGGGTTCCCCCCGTCGATCGCCATGAGCGTCGTGACGAGGGGGCGCTCGTGGTACGAGCCGGTCGTCCCCACGGTCACGTTGCGGCGGAACGCCGTCGACGGGTCGGGCGTGAGGTTGGTGATGAACGGCGGGTTCCCCACGAGGTCGCCGTTGTCGGCGCGATCGGTGGTGATGACGCCGATGTGGTAGTCGAGGTTCGCCTCGATCAGGCCGTCTCCCAGCGCGTCGAAGGACTCGGCGAGCACCGCCTGCTCGGACGCCATCGAGCCGCTGTTGTCGACGACGAGGAGCAGGTCGATCGACGTGCGCGGCGTGACGGAGAAGTCGTCCACGCGCTCCTCGATGTGCAGCTCCAGGCCGTTGTCCCCGATGCAGCCGGTCGTCGCGAGCGTGAGCCCCAGGAGCAGGGCGGCCGCGCCCACCCGCTTGCGCCCGACGATCGCGAGCGCGAAGACCAGCAGCCACGCCGCCGACGCGCTGCCCGCCCCGGCGGCGGAGCAGGCCTGGGACAGCCGGTCTCCGCCCCCGCGGTAGGCGAACCCGAGGGCGCACGCGTCGCCGAACCCGTCGCCGCTGCTGTCTCGCTGGCTCGAGTTCGGGTGCTCGGGGCAGTTGTCGCAGGGGTCGCCCACGCCGTCGCCGTCGTAGTCGCCCTGGCCGGGGTTGAACTCGTCCGCGCAGTTGTCGCACGCGTCGCCGACCCGGTCGCCGTCGCCGTCCCACTGGGGGCCGTCCGTCTCGGTCGGGCACACGTCGCAGGCGTCGCCCACGCCGTCGCCGTCCCGGTCCGCCTGGCTCGAGTTGGCGACGTTCGGGCAGTTGTCGCAGCTCGTGCCCACGCCGTCCTCGTCGAAGTCCGCCTGGGTGGCGTCCGCCGCGTCGCCGCACAGGTCGCAGGCGTCGCCGATGCCGTCGCGGTCCCGGTCGAGCTGCCACGGGTCGGACACCGTGGGGCAGAGGTCGCAGGCGTCGCCCACGCCGTCGCCGTCGCTGTCCTCGGTCGGTCCCGGGATGAAGGGGCACGAGTCGCACGCGTTGCCCCACCCGTCCCCGTCCTCGTCGGCCTGCTGCGGGTCGTAGGCGTCCTCGCACAGGTCGCACTGGTCGCCCACACCGTCTCCGTCCCGGTCCTCCTGGAGGGGATCGTGGTCCACGGGGCACACGTCGCATACGTCCCCGACCTCGTCGGCGTCGGAGTCGAGCTGGTCCGGATCCGGGAGGTCCGGGCACACGTCGCAGGCGTCTCCGGCCCCGTCGTCGTCGCGGTCGGCCTGGCCCGGGTCGAAGTCGAGGGGGCAGCGGTCGCAGTCGTCGCCGCGCGCGTCGAAGTCGCGGTCGAGCTGGCTCGGGTTGGGCGTGCCCGGGCAGTTGTCGCAGCCGTCGCCGACGTCGTCGCCGTCCATGTCGGTCCGGAAGGGATCGAAGAGCGTCGGGCACGAGTCGCAGACGAGGTTGACGACCATCGCCACGCCGAGGTCCGTGTCGATCAAGGAGACGGACCCGGATCCGTACCCGTCGCCGTCGGGATCGTTGCTCGCGTCGAGCGGGAACGTGCAGCCGTAGAACTCGAACAGCAGGTAGTGGTCCGCGTTGGCGTAGGCGTTCCCGAGCGCGTCGACGTTGGCCAGGCAGGCGGGATCGGTGAGGTCGACGCTCGGCTCGGCGTCGTGTTCGATCCCGTTGCAGTTCAGATCGGCGGCCTGCGCGGCCGCGGGGGCCGCGAGCACGAGCGCCGCGCATGCGAGGAGAGCCCTCATTGGTCGTTCTCCGTCTCTTCCCACGGTACCGGAGGGGCGTCCTTCTTCCAGTCGGGGATCTCGTCGAGCCACTCGCTGTACACCTTGACGATGCGCAGCTCGACGCGGCGGTCCAGCTCGACGGGTTCTTCGTCCTCGGCGGACGAGTCGGTCGACGTGGAGACCACCTCGCCCATGCCCCGGTGCGACAGCCGCCGCGGGTCGACCCCGCCCTCCACGAGGTGCTGGAACACGGCCTGCGCCCGCCGGTTGCTCAGGTCCCAGTTGTAGCGACGCTTGCCCTCGGCGGAGGCGTGTCCTTCGATGAGGAGGTGCGCGATCTGGGGGTTGTGCTCGAGCACGAGGGCGATCGCCCGGAGCACGGGGAAGGACTCCTCCAGGATCTCCGAGGAGTCGTAGGCGAAGCGGATCTCCTCGCTCACGACGATGAAGTCGCCCTCGATCCGCGCGGTCGGGGGGGGCGCGTCGGCGGGCTCGGCCTCCACGGGTTCGGGCGGGGGCGCGTAGTCGACGGCGGGCGTCGGGCCGGGATCCGGCGCCACCAGCACGTCCTCCTCCTCGGGCTCCTCCTCGACGACCTCCGGCGCCTCGGGCCACGCGGGCTCGCGGGCCTCCATGGCCTCGTCGTGATCCCGGAACGCGACCCCCACGACCGCGCGGTACACGGGCGTGCCGTACCCGCCGCCCAGCCCGAACCCCACCGCGACGTCGAGCTGCACGGCCCGGTGCGGCAGCGCGCGGATCCCCACTCGCGCCTCCACCGGGTTCTCTGCCTCTCCCGTGAACATCTTCGCCACGCCGCCGCGGGCCTGGAGCTCGCCCAGGATCGCGATCCGCCCGGCGATCGGCCAGCCGCGGACGCCCACGGTGAGCCCCAGCTCGTTGCCCATGTCCACGTCGTAGCCGGTGTGCAGCTTGCGGCGCAGCACCGCCTCGAGACCCACGAGGACGGTGATGGGGCCGATCATCCCCTGGGCGCCCACGCCGAGCAGGATCCGGGGGGTCCCCTCGCCGTTGAACAGGTTCGGCGTGGCGCGGGACAGGGGCAAGAAGACCTCCGCGCGCGGGGCGACCGCGAGGTGGCGGAGCTTCACGAGGCGGTAGGCCACCTCGAGCCGGAAGTCGCCCACCGCCGCCACGCGGGGCAGATCCCCGGTGATCGCGCCGTGCATCACGTACACCGGCGCGGACATGGCGATGCCCAGGCCGTTCACCGGAGCGAACCCCGCGCCGATGGTGATCGAGTAGCGGTCGGAGATGACCTCGTGCACCTCGGCGTGGTCGAACTGCAGGACGATCGGCGCCGCCTCGTACTGGAAGACCGCGCCGATCCGCATGGAGCCCTTGGGCCCCGGATCGGCGCCGGGGTTCCCGTAGAACGCCCAGGGCATGAACGAGGGACGGAGCAGCTGCGTGTCCAGGCTCTGCTCCTGGGCCCCGGCGACCGACGGCCACGCCGGTCGACCGCGCATCGCCGCGTCGAGCTCGCCGCCGCGGAGGCCCGGTTCCTCTCGCTGTCGGCCCTCCCCGTCATCGAATCCACCCTCCCCGACGCGGCCGCGGGCGGCGCCGTGGAGACCCCCGACGGCCTCCGCCTCGAGTTCCCCGCGGGCGCGCTCGCCTTCGACGACGGCTCCCCCGCGACGGGTCCCCTCACGATCCGCAGCACCCTCCTGCGCACCCCCGCGTCCACCGCGGTGGCCCCCGGCGGGATGATGGCCGTGGCCGAGGGCAGCCCCCAGGCGTTCCCCCTCGAGAGCTTCGGCATGGCCGAGGTCCGCCTGACGGTCGACGGCCGCGAGGTGCAGCCCACCGAGGCGGTCGTCGTCGACCTGCCGCTGGCGCTCACGGGCGACTTCGACCACGGCGAAGAGGTCGCGCTTTGGTTCTTCGACGAGGAGACCGGCGTGTGGCGCCAGGAGGGTGAGGGGACCGTCCTCGACCGCCGCTTCCGGGCGCGCGTCGAGCACTTCACCTGGTGGAACTGCGACGTGCCCCAGGATACGACCTGCGTCTCGGGCACCGTCACCGTGACGACCCCCGATCCCACCGACGACGATCCCACCGTCCCGGTGAGCGACGGCGGCCCCATCGGCGTCAGCCACACCGGCGTGAACTACATGGGCAGCTCGTTCACGGTCACCACCCCCGAGGGCGGCTTCGTGCTGCCGCTGCGTCGCGCGTCGCGGGCGCTCCTCACGGCCGAGGCGGGCGTGTGGCTGGACGGCAGCCCCATCGGGATGCTGCGCGGGACCCTCGAGATCGACACCCCGACCGTCCGCAACAACACCCTGGTCGGCTGCACGGACGTGGGCACGATCGTGGTGCAGGACACCAGCCGCGACGACGACGAGGACGGCTACACCATCTTCGAAGGCGACTGCGACGACACCGAGGCGGCGATCAACCCCTCCGCGCTCGAGGTCAGCTGCAACGACCTGGACGAGGACTGCGACGGCGTGGCCGACGACGGCGTGGACACGGACTTCGACGGTCAGGGCGTCTGCACCGACTGCGACGACACGCGGCCGCTGGTCTACGTCGGCGCCCCCGACGTGTGCGACGACGCGCTCGACAACGACTGCGACGGCGTCACGGATCTGCGCGAGGCGGACGAGGACGCGGACGGGGTCACGTGGTGCGCGGGCGACTGCGACGACTCCGACCCGAGCATCGGCGGCGAGTGCGCGTGGACCGGCGCGACCACCGGGGACGGCTTCTTCTGCGGGCTGAACACCTCGCGTCGGCTGATCTGCGACAACCGGATGGAGACCGTCGCCGAGGGCGCGTCGGGCCGGTACTCGGCCGTAGCGGCCGACGAGGGCTACGTCTGCGGCCTGCTCGAGGCGGGCTCGGTCGAGTGCTTCGGCCCCGGCGGGCTGTTCACGCCCGCGGACCTCGGCGGCGGCTTCACCGCCATCGACGCGGCCCCGAACCACCAGTGCGGTCTCGCCGAGAACGGGAGCGTCCGCTGCACCTCCGAGGCGCCTTCGGGCATCCCCGCGGGTCCGTTCACGTCGTTCGACACCGGCCCGATCCACGGATGCGCGCTCGACGCCGAGGGCGTCGTGTCCTGCTGGGGCGACGCGGGCGACGGGCGCCTCGAGCTCGAGGGCGAGGTCGGAACCCAGGTCGTGACCGGGGCGCTGTTCACGTGTCTGCTCGACGACGCGGGCGACGTGCGCTGCGTCGGCGACGACACGTACGGGCAGCTCCAGGTCCCCGAGGGGTGGATCTACCGGTCCATCTCCGCGGGCGCCCACCACGCGTGCGGCGTGACCGCCAAGGCCACCGTCGAGTGCTGGGGCCGGGACGACGCGCTGCAGGCCTCCCCCCCCGCCGGGCGGTGGATCAGCGTGCACGCCGGGCCGGACCGCACCTGCGCGATCGACGCCCAGGGCGCGGAGCGCTGCTGGGGCGCCTCGAACTAGAGGGGTTGCCAACGCCCGCTCCAGGGGGCACCGTCTGCGCTCCGGAAAGGAGGTCCAGGTGGTCGCTGGTCGCGGCTCGTCCGCGACGAGAGGAAAGTCCGAGCTCCACAGGGCAGGGTGCCGGCTAACGGCCGGGCGGCGAGAGCCGATGGAAAGTGCCACAGAGAGAAGACCGCCGGGACGCTTCGGCGTCTCGCGTCCAGCGCCCGTTCGCGGTAGCGGGGACGCCGCGAGCTTCGGCCCGCGGGTGAACGTGAAAGGGTGCGGTAAGAGCGCACCGGCGGCCCGGGAGACCGGGTCGGCCAGGTAAACCCCACCTGGAGCAAGGCCGACTAGGGGCGCGTTCGAGGGCTGCCCGCCCGAGGCGTCCGGGTAGGCTGCTGGAGCCCGTCGGCAACGGCGGGCCTAGAGGAATGATCGCCCATGGGGGACCGGTGACGGGCCTCCGGGACAGAACTCGGCTTACGGGCCTCCGACATCCGGAAGGATCCGCGGCGGGGTGGCATCGGCTGCCCCGCCGCGCTTCGTCCCGGGCCTCCGGTCGCCGGCCGGCGGGCTAGGGCGGCAGGGTGGCGCTGCCGTCGCCGTCGAGCCGGGGCAGCCGCATCGTGAACGTCGACCCCCGCCCCTCCTGCGAAGCGATGGTGACCCGTCCGTCGTGTCGGTCGACGATGCTCCCCACGATCGCGAGCCCGAGCCCCGACCCGCCGGTGGAGCGGTTGCGCGACGGGTCGACGCGATAGAAGCGGTCCATGACCTGGTCCAGCGCGTCCTCGGGGATGCCGATGCCGGTGTCGGTGATGGCGAGGCACACCTCCTCGCCCTCCACGAACACGCTCACGTGGATCGATCCCCGCTCGGTGTACCGCAGAGCGTTGCCGAGCAGGTTCATGCCCACCTGCTCGAGGCGCATCCGGTCCCCGAGACACACGACGCCCGTGGCGATCGACGAGTCGAGCCGCAGGTTCGCCTGCTCGCACCGGGGACGGATCCGCCCCACCAGCGCTTCGCCCACCGAGCTGAGGGATACGACGGCGCGGTCCATCGTGAGCCGCCCGCCTTCGAGCTTCGTGAGCGTCTCCAGGTCGCGCGCCAGGTGCGCGAGGCGCTGGGCTTCGTCGTGGGCGACCTTCAAGAAGCTCATGCGCGTGGCCCCGTCCATCCCCCCGTCCTCCTCGGAGATGATGAGGCTCTCCAGGTAGGCGAGGACGTTGGTCAGCGGGGTATTGAGCTCGTGGGCGAAGTCCGCGATCAAGCGGCGTCGGTTCGAGTCGGTGGCTTCGAGATCCCGCACCGTGCGCTCGAGCAGGGCGGCGGTCGTATTGAAGGCGAGGGCGAGCCGGCCCACCTCGTCCATCTCCTCGATGGGGATGCGCGCGCCCATGTCCCCCGCGGCCATCCGACGCACGCTCTGCTCGGCCCCCCGCAGGCGCTCGGTGATCGACCGCGTCCCGAGGAACGCCGCGAGCATCGCCAGCAGGAAGATCGGCAGGCCCCACTTCCACGACAGCTCGAGGACGAGGTCGCGCGTGCGCAGCGTGGATACGTCCGCGACGACCCGGACCCACCCCACGACCGGCCCCTCGCCGGCGTGTCGCCCGTCGGTCCCCCGGACCGCCACCACCGCCTGGTGGGTGAAGTCCCGCGCTTCGCGCTGGGGGCCGCTCGAGGCCGCGCTCTCGGCGAGGGTCGCGGGCAGCTCCAGCGGGGCCGCGCCCGGGCTGCCGACCTTCTGGGCGGCGCGGATGCGATCCGGGCCGTACAGGGCGATGGTGAGGCGGACGTGGCGCCCGTACCGACGCCCGAGGTGCGCCTGCAGCTGCTCGTCGGTCCACTGCGACCCGAGCGGGGCGGCCATCGCCTCTTCGAGGGCCGTGAGCTGCGGGTCCAGGAGGTCGCTCTCGAGGACGTCGGACAGGACGGTCGCGCCCAGTCGCCACCCGAGCAGCAGCATGAGGCCGCCGTAGATGGCGAGCACCGCGCACATCGTGATGAGGAGCCGGCGGAACAGCGACCGCTTGGCGGGCGGCGGCTCGGGGAGCTTGAGCGCATACTTCGCGCGGATGTCCGACTCGGCCGTGCGGGGCGTGCCCTCCGCCCGGACCTGGTCCCAGGCCCGGCGGGCTTCGCGGAAGCGGACGAGGGTCGGCTCGACGGGCGCGGGCGGGCGCTCGTTGCCGGGGGGTTCACTCACCGGGGTCGTCGCGGAACCGGTAGCCGACGCGGAAGACGGTCTGGATCACGTCGCGGGGGCCGTCGGCCTCCGCCACCTTGCGGCGCACGCGCGCGATGTGGGAGTCGATGGTGCGCGCGTAGCCCGCGTGGTCGTAGCCCCACACGTGATCGAGCAGCTCTTCGCGGGTGAAGACGCGGCCGGGACGGCGCGCCATGAAGTACAGGAGGTCGAACTCCGTGGGCGTGAGCTCGATGAGCTCGGCGTGCACGTGGACCTCGCGGCGGCCCGGATCGATGCGGATCGGGGGCCGCTCGATGGGGCGCGGCGTGGCGACGGACTCGTCCTCTTCCGCCGCGCCCGTCGCCGGGCCCGCGGGGGCGTTCGCGGCCGGGGGACGGGCGGAGGCGGCCTGGGCCTGGAGCGCGCGCCGCTGCAGCAGCGAGCGCACGCGCGCCACCAGCTCCTTCACCCCGAACGGCTTGCGCACGTAGTCGTCCGCCCCGAAGGTCAGGCCCATGACGGCGTCGACCTCCTCGACCCGAGCCGTCAGCATCAGGATCGCGGGCTGGGGCCCGTCCGAGGCGCGGATCTCCCGACACACGTCGTAGCCGGACTTGCCCGGGAGCATGACGTCCAGGACCACGAGGTCCGGCTTGAGCTCCAGCGCGAGCTCGAGGCCCTTGTCCCCGTCGGCCGCGTGGTGCACGGCGTAGGACTCCCGCTCGAGGTGGAAGCGCACGACGGAGGCGATGCGCTGGTCGTCTTCGACGATCAAGATGGTGTTCGACACCCCCGAATCGTAGCAGGGGCCGTGTTCCCGGGCCGGCCGACCGCAACGTCTGCAACATCGACCGCAACGAACAAACACGGCCTCCTCAACATCTCCGCAACACGTGGGGACAGGTTCACAACAAGGAGGACGGAGACTGTTTGTCAAGACGATGTCAACAACGCGCTGAGGCACTTCAGAACCCACTCGAACCCACAGAAGTTCACCGACGCGCCGACAGATAGCCCTCCGGGGCATGGAGAGAGAAACATGATCGCCAACGCCTTCGCCACGATCGTCGAGTCCGCCAAGACCGCCGCCGCCAACCTGCACCAGGACGAGCGCGGACAGGGAATGACGGAGTACGTCATCATTCTCGTCGCCATCGCCATCGTCTGCATCGCCATCGCGGTGTCCTTCGGCGGCAAGATCAAGGGCCTCTTCGAGACGGCCGACGCCGAGATCGACAACGTCGACTCGAACCTCTAGTCCACGACACACCGCGCGGGGGCCCCCGCCCCCCCGCGGGGGGGGGGCGGGGGGGGGGGGGGGGGGGGCGGGGCGGTG
>CAZEKB010000081.1:23841-32644 GCA_964512225.1 uncultured Rickettsiales bacterium
CCCCCCCCCCCGCGCGCCCCGCCCCCCCTCCCCCCCCCCCCCCCCCCGGGCCCCCCGGCGCCCCGGGGGGGGGGGGCGCGCGTGCGTTCTGGGGTGCCGCGGAGCGTTGCACCCCCTTGTGCGGGCCCGCTGTGGGACCATCTTGACGGTGTCCCGAGGAGGCAGCCGATGACCGACGACCGCCACGAAGACGCCCCCGTCCCCGTCGACCCCCCGCGCGTGCTCTCGTACGAGACCTACCAGTTCAACTTCCGGGTCTCCAACGCCGCCCGCATCAAGGCGATGCACGGGGCCCCCGCGTGGTCGCGCCGCAAGAAGCGCCTGGACGACCGCCTGGAGCGGTTCTGGCGCGAGCAGGAAGACCGGGCGGCGTCGCTGTGGATCGCGGCGGGAGAGGGACGCATCGGCGACGACGGGCGGGAGATCCGCCAGGCTCTGCTGGACGGCGAGGGCCGCGACCCCATCGCCGCCCGGGCCCGTCGGGCCGAGCTGTTCCGCCTGCGAGTGGACCGCGACGAGGCCCAGGTCGCGGAGTTCAACCGGGCCTGGAGCGCGTACCTCGGTCGCCTGTCGCTCGGAGACCTCGCCAAGCGCATCGAGGACTTCAACAAGTACTTCCCCATCGAGGCGAACCTCCCCACGGACCCCGACACCGAGTGGTACGTGTGGATGGGCCGGCCGTGGGAGCCCGCCGAGCCGCCCGACGCGGCGGCGGTGCTCGAGCGGATCCCCTACCGCTGATCGGGCCCTCCCCCGGGCGCGGCTTCCCTCACCGCGGATTTGGGGCAAGATGCGCGCCATGCGCCGCCTCCTGATCCTGATCGCCGCGCTCGTCCTCGGGACGTTCGCCGCCCCTCGATCGGCGGACGCGGGCGGCGTCGGCTTCTACAACGGCACCGGCTTCCACATCGGTCCCGGTCTCGAAGCGGAGGGCACGGGCGTCTGGCTGAACGAAGGGGGCGGCCTCGAGCTGATCCTCGGCAAGAACGGGGGCCGGGTCCACGGTCGCCTGCGGTTCGCCTACAACGCCGTGATCGACCTCGGCGAGGACCCCACCACCCTCGTGCGCCACTCCGCCGTGCTGGGCCTCGGGGCCCGCATCCAGCTGCTCGAAGACGTGGCGAAGCCGTTCGGGGCGTACATCGTCGCGGACATCGGGGTGTCGCCGCTGGTCACGCACCTGCGCTCCTACTTCTTCGTGAACGTGGGCCCCGGGGTCCGCATTCGCCCCGTCGAGCGCCTCTCGCTGTTCGCCGAGGTGAACTTCCTGCTCCGGTACGAGAAGGTGTTCGCGGCGGGCCCGATCTTCTTCTTCGGGGCCCGCGTGGCCTTCGACTGAGCCGGTGTCCATCCCGCTCCGCGCCGCGGTGCCCGCGGCGGTCCTGCTCGGCGGCTGCAACCCCTTCGCGTCGCTCCCGCCGGGCGAGCGGGAGGAGCTGCCCGAGAACCCCTGCTACGACGTGAACCTGCTCGACGGCCTCTCCGAGGAGGGCCCCGAGGAGTTCCGCGCGCTGTACGAGTGCTTCAACACCGGGGGCGGCTTCGACGGGGCGGAGGGCGTCGTGCGGGCGCTCGAGACCGAGTCGACCCGCGCGGGCGCGAACGCCGCCGTGGAGCTCGGCTCGTTCGTGAACCGCCTGCCCGGCGAGGTCGACGTCGTGTCCGTGCTGCGGGAGGCGTCGCGGCTCCTCCAGGAGCGCGACGAGTTCCTCGTACACGTCGTCCACACCCTCGCCGAGTGGACCTACGGCCGCCCCTGGCCCGAGGTCGAGGTCGCGTTCGGGGACGGCGGCGGCGCGTTCCTGGAGCCGTCGGCCGTGGAGCTCGGCCTGGTGCAGCCGCTGGTGTCGATGTTCGGCACCATCGCGTCGTCCGTCCTCGACCGCGGGGACCTGCCCGAGCTGGCGTCGGCCACCGGTGAGCTCACGGCCATGCCCGAGCTGGCCGACGGGCTCGACACCCTCGCCTACCTCATCGAGACCCAGGAAGCCGAGCTGTTCGCGCACGTGGCCGACGACACGGGCGCGTACCTCGAGGCGGCGCCCGGTCCCGACGGCCGAAACACCCTCCTGGCCCTGCTCGAGGTCGCCGTGACGCCCTCCGACGGGGTGGCGGGCGCGACGCCGATCGAGGCCGCCCTCCCGATCGTCGACTCGATCCTCGACGACGCGGTGGTCACGGATCGACTGGTCGCGTCGCTGGGCGACCTCTACCGCGACGGCGAGCTGCTCGGCTTCCCCGAGCAGCTGCACAGCCTCCTCGAGATCGACGCCGAGGGCGGGTCTCTTCAGGACGGCGAGCTCTCGGCCCTGGAGGCGCTGATCCGGCTCCTCCACATGACGAACCGGCCGGTGTCCTGTTGGCCCATCGAGGTCGACAACCTCGCGGTCTTCATCCTCGAGACGATGGCCGACTGGGAGCCCGCGACGGTCGAGTCGGCCGCCCTGGTGCTCGTCGACCTGCTCGAGCCGCTCCTGGTCCCCGCGGGCTGGGTGTGCGACGGCGTCGGTCCCGAGCTCGCCGATACGATGCCGTCGATCGTCCGCCTCGCCGAGAGCGGGGCCATGCGGACGCTCATCCCGCTCCTCGCCGCCGTGAAGGGCGAAGAGGGACCGAACCGAGTCGACGACGTCGTGGACCTGCTCGCGCTGCTGGAGCAGAGCGGCATCGTGCCGCCGCTCTCGGCCCACGCCCGGCAGGAGCTGGGGCTGCCCTTCGTGGGCAACGTCCTGCACATCGTGGGCGCGTACGTGGCGCCCGAGGGAGCGGTGGCGGGGGACATCGATACGATCCTCTCCATCGTCGACTTCGCGATCTCGCCTCGCGCGGGCGGGCCCGCGAGCAGCCTGCTGGGCCTCCTCCAGGGTCCGATCCGCGACTTGATCGCCGAGGACGAGGAGCTGCTGGCCGACTGGCTGCAGCGGTGGGCGGTCGTCCTGCAGGCCGACGGCTCGGCGAGCAATCGGTTCCTGTACAAGGTGGCGCCCCTGCTGGCCGTCGATCCGGACCTCGACCTGCTCGCGGGGATCGGCCGCGTCCTCGCCAACGACGAGATGAACGAGCCGCTCTTCCGTTTGATGGACTGCCCCGGCTTCGTGGCGGCGCTCGGCGCGTCCGCGGCGCCGGACGGACGGGAGGGGCTGCTGGGCCTGGGCGGACGATTCGCGGCCGACGGATCGCTGGAGGGGCTGCTCGCCATCCTCCGCTGGGGCGCGGACACACTGGACTCGATCGGCTTGTTGCCGGACGGCGAAGACGACTCCGGGGGCGGCTGACCCCCGGCGGGAGGACACGACACGATGCGAGACGCGACCTACACCGGACTGCCCCGCGCGGTGCAGGAGATCGATCACGCCTACGGGTCCCGCGTGCACGTGCTCGCGGACGTGATGACGCTGTCCCTGCTCGCCCGGCTGGGCAGCCCGGCGCCCCGCCAGCCCGAGGTCAATCGCCTCCTCGAGCGCTGCTACAACACCCTGTTCCAGGCGACGGTCAACGTCGTATTCCCGCGCATCGACGCCGAGGTCCCCACGCGGATGGCGGCGTCCATGGACGGCGCGGCCTACCGGGGGGACCTCGTGGACCCGTCGACGAAGGTGGTCCTCGTGGGCGTCGCCCGGGCGGGGACGCTCCCGGCGTACCAGGGGTTCGCGCTCCTCAACGACCTCGTGCTGTCCCCCGGCGTGCGGGTCGACCACGTGTACATGCAGCGTCGGACGGACGCCGAGGGGCGCGTGGTCGGGGTCGATCTCGGGGGCAGCAAGTTCGGAGGCGACGTCGACGACGCGATCGTCCTGCTGCCGGACCCGATGGGCGCGACGGGCTCGTCGATGTCCGACGCGGTGCGGCTCGTGAAGGACCTCCCGGGCACGCCCCGGGCGATCGTCTGCCTCCACCTGATCATCACGCCCGAGTTCATCGCCCGAATGACGGCCGATCACCCGGACGTCGAGATCTTCGCGCTCCGACTCGACCGGGGCCTCAGCCCCCCCGAGGTGCTGGCGGCGCGCCCGGGCGAGCTCGACGGCGAGGTCGGCATCAACGAGATCCAGTACATCGTCCCGGGCGCGGGCGGCCTCGGCGAGGTGATCAACAACTCCTTCGCCTGACCGGTCGCCGCCGAGGCCGTCGCCGGTTCAATCCAGGAACAGGTGGATGGGGGCGTGGTCCGACATCCTCGTATCGGCGTCGATCTCCATGTCGTCGACCCGGGACAGGGTGGCCGGGTCGACCCAGAAGGTGTCGATGCGCCACCCGGTGTTGGTGCGCCGCCCGGCGGTCTTGAAGGACCACCACGTGTAGACGTCCCGCGCGTCGGGGTTCAGGTGGCGGAACACGTCCGTGAGGCCCAGCTCGGCGAGGCGGTCGAGGCGGGCGCGCTCCTCGGGCAGGGCGCCGGCTCTGCCGCTGTGCTTGTGGGGCTCGGCGAGGTCCGCGTCCCGGTGCGCGACGTTGAAGTCGCCGGTGACGACCACCCGCAGGCCCGCCGCCCGCTGGGCCGCAATCTTCTCCAGCAGCGTGTCGTAGAAGTCGAGCTTGAAGGCCACGCGCTCGGGGCCTCGCCCGCCGTTGGGGAAGTAGCACCCCCACACCACGAGGTCGTCGAACCGGAGCATCAGGGCCCGGCCCTCCGCGTCGAATCGCTCGACGCCGAGGCCCTTGACCACCTCGTCGGGCTCGAGATCGTCCCGCCAGTAGGCGCCCACCCCGGAGTAGCCGGGGTTCTGAGCCGCGAAGAACGCGCTCTTCCACCCGTACGGCCGGGCGAGGTCCCCGGGCAGCTGCAGCGGGGCTGCCTTCGTCTCCTGCAGGAATACGACGTCGGCGTCCTGGTCCTCGAGCCAGTCCAGGAACCCCTTGCCCTTGGCAGCCCTCAGCCCGTTGACGTTGTAGGAGACGAGGTGCATCTCAGGGGTCCGCGAGGCTCGCGACGTGGTTGACGAAGTCGGCCTCGGTGAGGATGCCCACCAGCCGCCCGTCCTCCACGACCGGGAGGCAGCCGTACTTGCGCTTCATCATCTTCCGCGCCGCCTCCACGATGGGGACGTCGGGGCCGATCGTGACGACGGTCCGGGTCATCGTCTCCGACACCGGCAGCGAGCGCAGGTAGGGCCCCCGGATCGACTCCGGCAGGTGCTCGCCCCCGCCCATGGCGCGGCGCAGCAGGTCCCGGTGGGTCACGAGGCCGACGAGCTTGCAGCCGTCCTCGATGATCGGGACGTGCCGAACCCGGGAGCCCTCCATCACCGCGTTCACCTCGGCGAGGTTGGCGGTGTGGTGGAGCGTGTGCACCGGTCGCGACATCAGGTCGCGCACGAAGAGGTCCTTCATGTCAGCCGCCCGTGATCGCGGCCCAGATGTCGGGGAGGGCGCCCCAGATCGCCAAGCCGACGCCCATGATGCCTTCGCCCGCGATGCCGCCCGCGCCGATGGCCCCGGCGAAGGCGAGGATCCAGGCGGGGTTCTTCTTCTTGATCCCGAGGTAGATCATCGAGCCGAGGAAGATGGAGAAGCAGTAGACGTAGGGCACGACCATCGCCACGCCCATGCCCGTCGCGCTCGGCATCCAGTTCTTGACCGCGGCCGGGGCCTTCGCCTCGATGACGGGGATGAGGATGCCGATCAGGATGCCGACGCCGAGGGCGGGCATCGCGTACGCGGGCAGCGCCGACGTGCCCTTCGCCATCATCGTGGCGAGGCCGGACCACGTGATCGCGGCCGGGGCGGGCCAGTACTCCGACCCGATGGGGTGCGTCTGGATGAGGACCCAGAAGATGGCCGCGCAGAAGAAGGAGCCGAAGAAGACGCCCATCAGCTGCGCGTAGACCTGCCGACGGGGGGTGGCGCCGAGGAGCCAGCCCGTCTTGAGGTCCTGCATCATGTCGGCCGCCTCGGAGGCGCCGCCCGCGGCCACACCGCCCGTGAGGAGGTTCCCGCTGATGACGGCCCCCGTCGCGGCCGTGGAGCCCGTCTGGAGGGCGCCGAAGGCGATCTGCGTGACCGACCCCATGGCGCCCACCGGGTTGATGTCCGTCTCGCCGGTGGCGCGGACCGCGATGACCGACAGGATGAAGGACAGCAGCACCGCCAGGAGCCCGAAGTAGGCGGGCACGCCGAACCGGATCTGGAGCATCCCGCACACCGCGATCGTGGAGAGCGCGAGGCCGATCATCCAGAAGGCGGGCGGGACCTCGAGGTGCGCGATGGGGGAGGGGCCGGTGGACTTGCGGAACAGGCCCTTGAGGGCGCGCACGATGATGCGCCACTTGAGCGCCGTGGACGTGAGGCCCGCCGCGACCATGATCCCGAGGCCCGGCCACATGGTCCACTTGACGATGATCGAGTAGTAGGCGCCCGCGTTCATGCGCGCCATGTACTTGCAGTTCTCGCCGAACCAGTCGTTCGAGGTGCCCGCGGCGAGCAGCGCGTTGCACTGATCGAGGGACGCCTCGGTCGTCATCATCCGGGCCATGTCCATGGCGATGCCCGAGTCGATGAGGATGGGCGCGATGATGCCGAAGGCCGCGAAGCCGCCGAGCGCGAGCGAGACGCCCACCCGGGGCCCCACGAGGAAACCCGCGCCGATCATCATCGGCGACACGGCGGCGCCGATCGTCAGGTTCTTGAGCGCGATGCCCTTCACCTTGAGGGCCGCCGGGACCGCTATGTCGTGGGGCAGGAACGCCACGGCGCTGTCCCGGAAGAACGTGACGACCGCCGACCCGAGCCCCATCAGCCCCAGGGCCTTGGCCTTCGCCATGGCCTCGGTGCCCGTGGCGTGCATCGCCTTGATCGTCTGGGCCGCGGCCGTGCCCGTGGGGAAGACCAGCTGGTCGACCACGAGCATCTGACGGCGGAGCGGGATGGCGAAGAAGACGCCCAGGAAGGACGTGAAGAAGACCCACAGCAGGATGTCGAGGAAGCTGGGCCCGCGCTCGATGAGGCCGTCCTCGGCGAGGAGGATGAGGGCGGGGATGACGTTGACGATGTTGCCGAGGGACCCGGCCGCCGACGCGAAGGTCTGCGTGGCGTTGTTCTCGAGCTCGGAGTACTTCCGGCCCAGGACCCGCATGAGGGCGAAGCCGAGGATGACGGCGATGATCGAGCCGCCCTCGCCCCAGCCCGTCTTCAGGCCCATGTAGATGTTGAAGGCGATCATCAGGGCCCCGAGGCCCAGGGAGATCACGAAGACCTGCAGCGTCAGCTCGGGGAGCGAGTCGCCCCGGTATACGTTCGCGAGCCAGTGGCGCTCCGCGGCCTCCAGCTCTTCGGGGGTGGACGGCGGCGGCGGCGCGTCTTCGACCACGATGTCGGACATATCGAGCGTCTCCTGAAGGTGGCGGAGGTTGGCAGAACCCCCCCGGGCCCGCAAACAAAGCCGCGGTAAGGTCCGCGCCATGACGGACGAGGCCGGGCAGCGGCGGACCGAGGAGGGCGTGCTCGACCTGGTCGCGGGCGCGCTCTGGGGGCGGGCGAGCTACCGAGCGGTGGCGCGACGCGGGCTCGGGGCTTCCCTGGCCGCGGTCCTCGTGATGCTCCTGATCGTCGCTTCGATCGTGGGGCTCCGGCAGTACCTGCACCTCGGCTCCCAGATCGCCACGGCGCGGGACTCGGCCGTGTGGCTGATGCCCCGGCTCAACATCGCCGACGGGGTCGCGGAGATGGAGGCCCCGGCGCCGCGGACGCTCGCGACGGAGCGGTTCGTCGTGGTGCTCGACCCCCGTGACGAGCCGGAGATCGACCGCGCCGAGGCGGGGGATACGCGCACGCGCTTCGTGGTGCTGAAGCACGCCCTCGTGGTCTTCACGTACGGCAGCCCCGTGGGCAACGCGCTGCCCTGGACCCAGCTCAACTCCGTGCTCGGACCGGTCTCCGTCGACGGCCCGGAGCTGCTCGCGGCCCTCGACGCCGCGCGCCCGAACATGGTGGCCGTCGTGACGGCGATCCGGTTCGTCGTCGCGTTCCTCACCGTCCTCTTCGGCGCGCTGCTCGGGGGAGCGCTGTACCGGGTGCTGTTCTTCGCTCGCGCGGGGCTCCCCTCCGGCCGGGCGCTGAGGGCGGTGGCGGCGCTGGCGGGGGTCCCGGCGACCGCCGCGGCGGGGCTCGTGCGGGTCCTCGGCATGGGGGATCCGACCGCCCTGTTCACGCTCGCGGTCGTGGGCACGACGGTCTTCTTCGTCGCCGCCGCCGGGATCGAGGTCGAGGCGCCGTGACGCGCCCCTGGGGCCCCGCCCTGATCGGGGCCTATGCGGCGATCACGATCGCGGGTGAGGCGCTGCCCGGGCTCGGCCCCGCGGCCGCCAAGATCGCCGCCGCCGCGTTCGTCCTCCAGACCCTCGTGGCCCGCCGGGGCGCGAGCCCGCCCCCGCTCCCCGGGGCCCTGGCGGCGTGGGCGGCGCTGGGGATCCTGGCCGCCGGGTCGCTCGCCTGGACGGTGGATCCGATCGCGACCCGCCGCGTCGTCCTCCACCTCGGTCGCGAGGCGCTGCTCCTCGGCGCGCTGGCGGCGCACCCCCGTCGTGACGCGGTGCTGCGAGGGGCGGCGCTGGGGGCCCTCGCGGGGGGCGCCGTGCTGGGCCTGCACCTCGGGGTGGTCTTCGCGTGGGTCGAGGACCTGCGCGGGGTCCGCGTATCCGTGGGGGAGGGCGAACCCGGCGTCCAGGCCCGCGCGGCGGCGACCGGCGTCGTGCTCGGCGTGGCCGCGGTCGCCCCCCCCCCCCCCGGCGGGCCCCCCCGGTGGGGCGGGCGCAGGCCCCGGGGGGGGGGGGGGGGGGGGGGGGGCCGCGGCCGGGGGGGGGGGGCG
>CAZEKB010000082.1:0-32371 GCA_964512225.1 uncultured Rickettsiales bacterium
CGCCACCGCGACGGAGTCCACCCCTTCGGCCCGGAGCGCGTCGAGCGCCGCCCGAACGGCGGCCTCGTCGGGGGCCTGCTCGATCGTCCCGTCGACGTGCACGCGCTCGTCGATCCCGACCACGCGGTCGACGAGCGGGGCCGTCTTCGTCACGAACACCTCGAAGATGCGGGGCCGGGCCTGGTATCCGATGCGGAGCACGTCCTCGAAGCCGCGCGTCACGAGCAGGGCGGCGGGCGCGCCCCGACGGGTCAGGAGGGCGTTGGTCGCGACCGTCGAGCCGACCCGCAGCTCGCGGATCGGGGCCTCGGGGAGGGCGGCGAGCCCGCGGGCGACGGCGTCCGGTCCGGACAGCACCTTGGCCACGCGGACCCGGCCGCTCGGGTCGCGGGCGAGGACATCGGTGAAGGTGCCGCCGCGGTCGACGGCGACGAGGCTCCCCGTCCGGTCAGTCGACGACACACGGCCCGCCGCACGGGTCGATGATCTCGCCTTCCCGACCCGCCGCGAAGAAGGCGACCGTCTGGTCCTTCATCTCGTCCGTGTGGCGCGGCACGTAGTGCGAGTCCGTCTCCGGCGCGGGGCGGTTCGTGTCCGGCGGCCGGGGCAGCAGGCTGTCGAACTGCGCGAGGGCGCGGGACCCCGGGGGCAGCGGCGCCGCCGCGGAGACCAGGCCGTCGACGGGGTCGATGAACGGGTCCAGGAGCGGCACGCCGAGGGTGCGCGCGAGCGTCTCCGCCGTGAAGTTCGGGACCTGGTCGTCGCCCATGGAGAGCTGCCAGAGCCCCGGCTTGTCCCCGAAACGGCCCACGTGATGGATGGGATCGATCGGATCCCAGAGCAGCTGCGACGCGGCGTAGATCCGCTGCCGGTCGGCGGCGTCGAAGACGGCGTCTTCGATGAACGTCTCGAAGTCGCTCCAGTTGCTGGACCGCTCGAGCATCGTCGACCACACGGCGCCGGGGACGTGGAAGACCCCCGCGTCCACCACCTCGCTGCGCGCCACCACGATCGGCCCCTCGATGCCGCCCAGGGAGATGCCGTAGTAGTGCACCCGCTCGCGATCGACGAGCGTCTCCGCCCCCTGGTCGGACCCCGCCCGCAGGAACGGCTCGTCGATGAAGTCGGTGGCCGCCAGGCGGGCCATCGCCAGCTGGTTCGACACCGACTGCACCAGCTTGTCCGTGAGCAGCCCGAACCGCGCCGGATCCCGGGCCACCCGCACGGCGTCGCCGATGTCCCGCTCGGTGAGGCCGCGCCACTCCGTGCCGATCGCGATCGCGCCCAGCCGGTTGGCGAGATCGACGGCGTCCTCGGGATCGTCCGGGGACGCGAGGTAGTGCTGGGGGTTGCGGAAGAGGCCGTGCCCGAAGACGAGCCAGGGAGCAGACCGGGGATCGGCGCCCTGCAGCGAGGCCGGGACGATCAGGGTGAAGTAGGCCAGGGCGGGGCCGTTGAGGGTGGGCAGGCCGGAGTCGTCGAGGCGGAAGAGGCCCTCGTCGTCCTCGGGATCGTCCACGCCGGGCTCGGCGAACAGGTAGTGGGGCAGCAGCACGGACCCGCGCACCTCCCGCCAGATGCCCGGGGGAGGGTCGGGCAGGTCGTCGTCCAGGGCGTCGCGAACGGACGACAGCACGACCGTCGCGCGGTGCGCCGGATCCAGGGGCAGCGCGTCGCGCATCGCCGCCGTCACCACGTCCAGCGGGGCCGTGATCGAGGCCTCCGTGGACGTGCGGAAGTCGAACGCGAGGGTGAGCCCGGCGCGGTCGACGCCCAGCTCCTCGAGCCGACGCAGCAGGTGCTCGTAGTGGGACACGACCGCGTCGGCGCGCGCGGAGCCGCCGTCCCGGAGCGCCGCGAACTCGGCGGGCGCGGCGACGGACGCCCCCGACGCGTCGCGCAGCCCGGCCGTGACGACGACGGCGATGCGGCGGTCGAACCCGAGGTGCTCGAGGGGGCGGATCAGCAGCGACCGGGCCTCGTCCCGGGGCAGCGGGTGGGCGTCGATCTCGGCGAAGTGACGGAGGCGACGGCCGTCGTCGAGGTCCCAGAGCTGAACCGAGGCGTCGGCGGCGAGCGAGGCGTCCGGCGCGCTCACGGGCGGCAGCGACGCGGGATCCAGGGCGACGCCGAGCTGCATCCACACGGTCCCGACGGGGGAGAACCCGTCGCGGCGCTCCAGCGGCGCCACGTCCCAGGCCCGCCCGTCGACGGCGACGGGCAGGAACCCGTCCTGGATCGAGACGCGGCAGGCGTCGCCCCCGGCCATCGAGTGCATCGACGGCCACGGGTTGAACGCGCGCCCGTCGATCAGCCCCGCCTCGCCCCCGACCGAGCAGGGCTCCGGCTCGGGGATGTCGCAGCCCCCCGCCGCCAAGGCCGCCACCACCGCGAGGGTGCGCCATACTCCCGACCCATGCCGCCCGCGCCCCGCCCCAACTTCCACGAGCGCGTCTACGCGGTCGTCTGCACGGTCCCCCCGGGCTTCGTCACGACCTACGGCGACGTGGCCGCCGTGCTCGGCTCTCCGCGGGCCGCGCGCCAGGTCGGGTGGGCGCTGTCCGCCCTGCGCGGCTCCCCCCGCGCCGACGTGGTGCCCTGGCAGCGCGTCATCAACGCCCAGGGCCGCATCTCGGCGCGGGGCGACGTCTTCCGCGCCACGGAGCAGCAGGCTCGGCTCGAAGCCGAGGGCATCGTCTTCAGCGAAGCGGGGACCTGCGATCTCGAGGGTCATCGTTGGATGTATCCGGACGCTCGCGCGGCGCTCGAGGCGCTCGACTAGAGCGTTCGCTCCGGGGGCGAGAGCTCCTGGTCGACCCGGTAGACGGGGACCGGACGGGCCTTGCCCTTGAGCGTCGCGGGGGGCAGGTCGCTCACCATCACGCGGTCCCCGCACGCTTCTCGCACCGACTGGGACACGATCACGTCGCCTGCGCCCGCCATCTGGCACAGCCGCGACGCGACGTTCACGACGTCCCCGACGACCGTGTAGTCCATCGTCTTGCGGGACCCGATCGGGCCCCAGATGCAGCCCCCGTAGTTGATCCCGATACCCATGTAGAGCGGCTCGTCCCCCCGCGACTGGCGGACCCGGTTGAGCGACCGCAGCGCCGCCTGCATCTGCAGCCCGCACCGCACGGCCGCCATGGCCGCGTCCTCGTCCGCCTTCGGCACCCCGAACAGCGCCATCACGGCGTCGCCCATGTACTTGTCGAGGGTCCCGCCGTGCTGGAACACGACGTCGACCATCACCTCGAAGTACTCGTTGAGCAGCGACGTGACCTCGGACGCTTCGAGCTTCTCGGACAGGCTCGTGAAGCCGCGGATGTCGCTGAAGAGCACGGCCGCGGTGCGCTCCTCGCCTCCGGGGCTGAGGTCGAGCTTGCCGTTGACGACCTCTTCGACGAGGTTCGGCGACAGCAGCCGCCCCAGCCGCGCCCGCGTCTCGCTCTCCTTCTGGATCTCCTGGAGCAGCCGCGCGTTCTTCAGGACGACGGCCGTCTGCCCGGCGATCGCCGAGAAGAGCGTGAGGTCCTTCGGCATGAACGCGTTGGAGCGCTCGCTGCTGTCCACGTGCATCGCGCCGTAGATGTCGCCGTCGAAGATGATCGGGACGCACATCGCCGACCGGATGGAGAGCTGCACGATCGACTTCGCGGCCTCGAAGCGGCCGTCGGTCGCGGCGTCCTGGGACAGGACCGCGGCCTTCTTGCTCAGCACCTCGTTCAGGACCGTCTGGGAGAGCTGCATCTGCTCGGACGGACGGCCGCCGCCTCGCTCCATGACCACGCGCGGCTCGAGGGTCTTGCCGTCGTCGGCCATGAGGAGGATCGCGCAGCGATCGGTCTCCAGCAGATCGAAGACCCGGGCCGCGATCTGGGCGAGCAGGGTGTCCACGTCCTCGTCCAGCCGCAGCGACACATTGAGCTCGTGGGCGATCCGCAGCTTCTCGTAGTCGCGCCGCAGGGCCTCGATGTCGAGGATCGAGTTGGCGGGCTGGAACGTCTCGTGGGCGGCGCCGATCTCGTCCGCGAGCGCGATCGCCGAGCTCGTCCCCTGCGTGAAGGCGACGGCCGCGCGACCCGAGCCGGACTGCCCCAGCAGCGTGAGGCCCTTGCCCAGGCCCTGGGCGATGGCGGCGGTGACGGGGCGGACGCGGTCGACGGCGAACCGGAAGCGCACGGTGCCGAATACGATGTCGCTGCCGTGGCGCAGCGACCCCTTGTCCACGCGACGGCCGTCGAGGTACGTGCCGTTGCGGGACCCGAGATCCTGGACGATCCAGGAGTCGTCCGGGGCGCGCAGGATCTGCGCGTGGAACTTGCTGACGGACCGGTCCGACACCTCGATGTTGTTCTCGGGGTGTCGACCGAGCGACGTCAGGGCGCCAAGGCGGTGCCGGCGCAGGGGGCTCCCGCTCGGGTACGAGGTAGGCTTCGGCCATCGGTCGCAGCGTAGCTACCCCGGGGACAATCGAAAAGGGGCGCCCGGGGGGCCGGCACGGGGTTTGCGACGCTCGGACACCATGCATCCACTGCACCGCATCGCCCCGATCCTCCTCCTCGTCGCCGCGACGGCCGGATGCGACGCGGCCTGCGAGCCCGGCGACCTGTGCGCCTGGTTCGGCGACGGGGCCCCCGGCGTGGCCGCGATCGGCGATCTCCGCGAGGAGTCGGGGCTCTACGGGCCGGTGGATCTCGCGTTCGACTCCGAGGGCCGCGCCGTCATCGTCGAGCGCAGCAACCACCGCCTCATCCGGGTGGAAGACGACGACACGATCCTGCCCCTGCTCGGCACCGCCGGAGCGCCCGGGCAGGGCCCCGACGGGCTCACCGCCGATGCGCGCCTGCGCGAGCCCACGGACGTCGCGTTCCGCGCCGACGGCACGCTCGTGGTCGCGGCCTGGCGCAACTGGCGGGTGGCCGAGGCCGAGGTCGGGGGCGAGTTCGCGTTCACGTGCGGGACCGGCGACCGCGACGGCTACGGCGACGGCGGTCCGGCGTCCGAGGCCGCCCTCGACCTGCCCGCGGGGGTGGCCGTGGACTCCGACGGCAACGTGTACATCGGAGACCAGGCCAACCAGCGCGTCCGGGTGATCGACGCCGCGGGGATGATCGACACGTTCGCGGGCACCGGGGCCCACGGGTTCGACGGCGACGGGCGCGTCGCGACCGAGACGATGCTCGCCGCACCCGCGTTCCAGCAGACGACGCCCGCCCTCAAGATCGCCCTGGACGAGGCCCGGCGACGGCTGCTGATCGCCGACACGCACAACGGCCGCGTGCGGTCCGTGGACCTCGACACCCGGATCGTGACGACCGTGGCGGGCTCCGGGGAGACGCTCCCGGACTCGGGCCCGGCCGACGCCTGCGTGTCCGGGTGCGGCATCTCCGGCGACGGGGGCCCCGCGACGGAGGCGGAGCTGACCGCGCCCACCGACGTCGCCGTCGCGACAGACGGGACCGTGTACATCGCCGACCCCGGGGCCGACTGCGTGCGCGCGGTGGACCCCGACGGGACGATCCGGACCGCCGCCGGGGTCTGCGGCGAGGGCGGCGACGAGGGCCTGGGCGGCCCCGCGGACGCGGCCCTGCTCTCGGGACCGTTCGGCGTGACGGTGCACGGAGACGTGCTGTACATCGCGGACTCGTACAACCACCGCGTGGTCTTCGTCGCGCCCTGACCCTCGCGGGGTTGCATCCTCGGCCGCGCCCTCGTAGACCCCCGGCCATGAGCGACCGAACGCGACCCGGGACCCCCACGATCGACATCCACGAGCACGGCGCGCCGAAGGGCGGCGAGCCGCAGGCGATCGATCGCCGCCTGTTCATGCAGCTGCTCGTCTTCCGGGTCGACCACGGGCCCGCCGACAAGGCGGCCGACACGCTCGCCGCGGCGCTCGACCGGGCGAACATCCCCAGCGTCGTCTACGAGGACCTGAGCGACCCCCGGGGCGTGGGCCTCCTGGTGTGGTCCGAGGACCCGGGCGACTTCGTCGTGCGGCTGCGGGCGATGCTCGGCAGGCGGGAGTTCGAGGCGTTCGAGATCGACCCCGACTTCACGATGACGGGCCGCACCTACGCCGTCGGGTACGAGCGCGACGTCGCCGACTGGATCCTGGAGCGCCCCAAGCGCAACGCGCTGGACCCGAAGTGGAGCTGGGCCGTCTGGTACCCCCTGCGCCGCAAGGGCGAGTGGGGCCGCCTCGACGGCAAGGCTCGCCGCCGCATCCTCGGGGAGCACGCCGTCATCGGCCGCGCCTACGGGACCGCGGGCCACGCCACCGACATCCGCCTGGCCTGCCACGGGCTCGACCGGGACGACAACGAGTACGTGATCGGGATCCTCGCGGCCGACCTGCACCGGGCGTCGCACCTCGTGGAGCGGATGCGCGAGACCGAGCAGACCTCCGAGTGGATCGACACGCTCGGCCCCTTCTTCGTGGGACGGGTGGCTCACCGCCGGGGCTGACCCCGGTCACCGGCGTGGCCGGCCGAGCGTCTCCACGGAATCTCAACATCTGCACGACAGCCCCGAGGCATCGCGGGGTCACCGTGCGTCCATGAAGCTCCCGCGCTCGGCTCCTCTCGTCGCTCTCCTCATCGTCGGCTCGGCCGGCTGCTACACCCTCGGCGACGCGGACCCGGTCCCCGACGACGCGGACCTGCAGCCGTCGGACGACCCGGAGGATCCCCCCGCCGCAGACGACGACGACGACGACGGCGACGACGACGTGCCCGCGGACCCCGACGTCGCGACCGTCGTGGACTTCCACCTCCCCTCCGCGCTGCCCTGCGACGGCTCGTTCGACGCCGAGGTCGTCGTCCGGAACGACGGGCGCGCGACCTGGACCCGGGACGACGGCTACAAGCTCGGGGCGGTCGACGACTCGGATCCGCTGTTCGGGGACCGCGTCCGCGTGCGCCTGGGCCCGGACGACGTCGTGCCGCCGGGGAGCGAGCACACCTTCTCGTTCGTCCTGCAGGCCCCCGCCGAGCCGGGCACGTACCGCACCGACTGGCGGATGGTCCACGAGGCGGTGGGGTGGTTCGGGGACGTCGCCGCGGCCGACGTGGCGGTGGAGTGCCCTTCCCTGCCGCCCCTCGATCTCGGGGACGTCCACTGGCTCCACTCGGACGTGTCGGGCTGGGACGAGGTCGCCGTCCTCGACTCCGTGACCGTGAGCGGGGGCACGATCTGCCTGGACTACGACCACGCCGACGTGTGGTCCAGCGTGATCATCGGGGGCGACACGGCCGTGGTCGGCAACCCCTGGATCTTCATCTACGAAGACGACCGCTGGTACGGAGCGACCTGGGAGTGGCTGCGCCCGGGCCAGACCTGCAAGAACGCCGCCTCGGTCGCCGGCGATCACATCAAGCGAGCGCCCTTCGACGCGGACTCGGGGTGGACCCCCACGTCCGGGCAGACGTACTACTTCATGGTGAGCGGCCTCGCGCGCTTCTCCGAGCGCAACGCGCTGGAGCGCACGAACGTGGTGGAGGTCGTGTGGCCTTAGGGCCTCCGGCGTCCGTGCCCAGGGCGCCCTGGACGAAGCTCTTGCCGATGCCCACGGCCGCCTCCATGCCGCGCCGGAGCTGAGCGGGCTCCTTGATGCGCCCGAGCGCGAACCGGACGAAGCTCGGGCGGAAGTAGAACGCGAGGTACATCTCCGTCACGAGCTGCTGAATCTCCTCGTCCCCCAGCTCGGTGTCGAGGCGCTGGACCGGCTGCATCTTCGTGCCGTGCAGGACGTGCTCGCGCCAGGGGTCGCGCCCGGTGCGCGCCATCAGCTCGTTGTAGATGGGCGTCTTGGGCAGCGGGAACAGGCTCGCGACCTGCACGAGGTCGATGGGCAGGCTCGTGAGCAGGCGGCGCGTCATGCCGACGGTCCGGCGGGTCTCCAGCGGGTTGCCGATCATCACGAAGGCGAGCACCTCGTAGCCCCGCTTCTTGCTCGCGCGCACCACCTCGCCGATGTGCTCGGTGGAGTTCATGCGCTTGTCGACGCGCCGGAGGATCTCGTTGCTGCCGCTCTCGATGCCGTAGCAGATGCGGCGGCAGCCGGACGCCCACATGCGGTCGAGCACCTGGGGGTCGATCGCGTCGGTCCGGGCGCGGATCGACCAGATCATCCCCTTGAGGCCGCGGCGGTCGATCTCGTCGCAGATCTCGAAGACCCGCTGGCGTCGGATCGTGAAGACGGGGTCGAAGAAGTCCATCTCCCGGATGCCGAACTCGTGGTAGCAGAACTCCATCTCGTCGACGATCGAGCGGGCCGACCGCTGGCGCAGCGCGTCCCCCCGCAAGATGCAGAACTCGCACCGGTAGGGGCACCCGAAGTTGGACATCGCGGCGGTGAAGTGCTTCTCCGTGGAGACGATCGAGAAGTGCTTCTCGACCGGCCACAGCTCCCGGGCGGGGAACGGCATGTTCTCGTCCGTCCGCGGCCGGGGCGGCTCCGGGTTCACCTGCACCGTCCCGTCTTCGCGGCGGAAGACGGCGCCCGGCAAGTCGTCCAGAGACCGGCCTGCCTGGTGGCGCGCGACGAGCTCGACCGCGCCCATGTCCGCGTGCCCGACGAACCCGAGCGTCACGCAGTCGTGGGACAGGGTCTCTTCGGGGTAGAGCTCCATGTGGATGCCGCCCACGAGGATGTGAGCGTCGGGCAGCTCCTTCTTGAAGCCCTGCATCCAGGCGAGCGAGCTCGACCAATCGACCGTCGCGAGCGTGAACCCCACGTAGTCCGGCCGGAAGGTCCGCACCGCCTCGATCGCCTTGGGCAGCCGCATCCCGAGGGTCGGGCAGTCCATGAGGAGGACGTCCGCCCCGGCGCGCTTGAACACCGCGGCGACGTACCCCAGCGAGAGGGGCGGGATCGCCCCCAGGAACCGCGCGTTGTCCTGGTGGCTCGCGAGCTCGACGTCGAGGAACGTGGGGAAGACGAGCGCGATGCGCACGCCCGCCAGGCGGCCGGCGTCGGGGTGGGCGGGGGCGGAGCTCACGGGCGCAGTCTAGACGGCCGAGGGCGCCGTCGCGCACGCACTGCGGGGGCGCTCAGTTGTAGGCGAGGGGCTCCGACAGCTCGAACCGACCGACCGTCGCGTCGAAGGCCGCGCCGTCGTCGTACTCCATCCGGTAGCTGCCGCGCATGGAGCCGGTGGGCGTGGGGAGGGGGCAGAAGCTCGTGTACTCGAAGGCCTGGCCGGGCTCGAGCCGCGGCTGCTTGCCCACCACGCCCGGCCCTTGCACCTCCTCGGTGCGGCCCTCGGCGTCCTCGATGATCCAGTGCCGACTGCGCAGGCGCGCGGGCCGGTCGCCCACGTTGGTCACCCGCACCCGGTAGATGAAGAAGAAGTGGCCCATCTCGGGGCGGCTGCGCTCGGGGACGTAGGCGGCGCGCACCGCGACCCGGATGCCCTGCGTGGTCTCGTCCGAGTCGAACACGCTCAGCGCCCCGCCGAGTCGTCGTCGTCCCCGCCCTCGCAGTGGACCCCGCAGATCCAGGTGCCGCAGCAGCCGGTGTCCTCGCAGTCGACGGTGCCGTCGAGGTCGTTGTCCACCTGGTCGGTGCACTCGCGGGCGCTCTCGCCCTCGTTGGCGGAGCACCCCGCCGCAGGCGTGAGCGCGAGGGCCAGAATCAAGAGACGGATGCGACTCACGCGTCCTCCGGGTCGAAGGCGTACAGCAGACCGCACGAGCCCGTGCTCACGAGCCGGCGGTCGTCCCCGGGCGTCTCGATGACGAACGGGATGGTGACCATGGCCCCCAGTTTGCTCTCTCGGAGGTGCGTCTTGCCGGACTGAATGCGACAGCTGTACTCGCGGTCGAGCGCGATCGGCTCGTAGAAGACGCCCTTCTGGCGCAGGTGCACCCACGTCCCCTTGCGGTCGGGCGGCTGCATCGTCTTGAACGCCTTCTCCAGGGCCCCGGTCATGCCGAGCACGACCATCATCGGGGGCACGTCCTCGTCGACCGCCACCGACGACGGCCGGGTGATCGCGTCGTAGTCGGCGAGGTCCTGGGCGCTGAAGGAGTAGACGTCGCCGGGGACGTCCGTATCGGCCGGGGCCCAGGCGTCGGCGTCGGCCGGCTCGGGGGTCGCGTCGGCGGGGACGAAGATGAAGTTCGCGGGCTTGACGACCCCCCGCCCGTCCGCGTGAGTGACGGCCAGCCCGACCTTGAGGCCCGCCTTCGTCTCCTTCGAAGACGCCTCGAACGCGAGGGGCTCGCCCGGGAGCACCGGGTTGGCGAAGCGGATGTCGATCGACCGCAGAGCGCTCGACGCGGGGGCCGCCGCGTGAGCCGCCCGAGCCGTGGCTCCGAGCACGTTCATCCCATGGATGATCACCGTCTCGAACCCCGCGCTGCGGGCGTGTTCTTCGTCCAGGTGCACCGGGTTGTAGTCGCCGGAGAGCCGCGCGAAGACGGCGGGGTTGTCGGCGGTGGGGGTCCAGGTGGGCAGCGTCATCGGGGCTCCGGATCGGGCTTGGTCGGGCGGGGCACTGTAGGGGATCCCGCGGGCGCGTTCAGCTCACGCGCCCCGCTCGACGGACTCGCGGGCAGCAGATCGGGGCGGAGCTCGAGGGCGGCGGGGGTCCCCCAGCGGAGCCGCCAGGGCCGCGTGGCCAGCCGCAGGATCTTGCGGGCGTGGACCACGGGCGTGCCCGCCCGGTTGCGGACGGCGCGCCGGACGGTGGATCCGATCGCCTCGATCGCGTGCGCCCAGGCCGTCGCGAGGCTGCCCCAGGGCGAGCGGATCCGGCCGCGACTGCCCAGGAACAGGGAGCGCTGGAGCGCGCGCGCCGTGGGCGGGTGGCCGGGGAGCAGCAGGGCGACGCCGCGGTCGCCGTCCGGGCGGGTCCACCCCATGTACTCGACGGGGCCGTCCCAGAGCCGGGCGAGCCGGGGCGGGACCCGCAGGATCGAGGTCGCGGTGGGGTTCTCCCGGTGAAACGCCGCGATCGCCGCGTCGCCCACGAGGTGGTGGACGCCGCGATCGTCACCGGGCCCGCAGCCCACGCAGACGACGGTCGGCGGCCACCGCTTGAGGGCCTCGCGATCGTCCGGGGAGTCGCACGCGGCCGCGAGGCGCTCGGCGACGAGGGCGGCGCAGGGGTCGTGGTCCGGGACCGACGTTCGAATCGCCACGGCGGCGGGCGCGCCCGTCCGCTCCCGGAAGCGGTCCGCGAAGGTGGACAGCCCGGCGGGCGCGGGGCCGAAGCCGTGCACGCGGTCCCGCAGCGTCTCCAGGCTCACGTCGCCCGCCACGTCGATCGTGGCGATGTCCAGCGATCCGTAGCCGCGGGCCGCGAGCATGCGCAGGTGGGGCGAGGCGTTCGGGTCCAGGCCCAGGATGTGCGCGGCGACGACGTCGTGAGCGAGGGCGTCGTCGGCCACCAGGATCGTACGCAGGGGGCGCCCGGCCTGGGTCCGCCGCGCTCCGCCCCACCCCGTCGAGACGCCGTCGGTGATCACCAGGTCGGGCCACGCCACCTCCGCGGCGTCGGCGACGCGACGGGCCGCGTGAGCGCTGTACGTCGCCGACTCACGCCCGAGCCCCGCGAGCAGCGGGACGGCCCCCGCCACGCCCACGCGCGGGTCGCCCGCGAGCTTGGGGAACGCCACGACGGAGTCCGCGTGATACAGCTCCCAGCCAAGGGGGATCCGATCGTCCAGGCGGGCCTCGAGGGGCAGGTCCGCGTCCTCGCGGCGCGCGGGGGGCGTGCGCGTGCCCACCGAGAGCTGATACCGGTACCGTCGGGCCTCGTCGGCGGGGCGGATCGCGACCCTGCCGGGGTGCCTCCGGGGGATCTCGAGGAACCCGCGCTTCAGCTCGCGGTGGCCGTGCGGAGCCCGCGCGATCCGGCGGCTGCAGCGCCCGGGGGCCGCCCGGCCGGTGACCACGAAGAACAGGTCCGACTCGCGCCCCAGGAGCAGGTCGAGGGCGCCCTCCACGACCTCGGCGCGGGTGCAGGCCGCCTCGGCGACCCGCGACGCGTCCGTCCAGTCCGCCACCCCGACGGCGTTGCCGCGCACGCTCACGCCCACGTGCTCCAGGCCCCGGGAGATCCCGAGCCGGATGGCGTGAGCGTCGTACGCCTCCACTGCGGCCAACCAGACCTTGGGCCGACTCACGGGGGTCTTCGCGGCGCTCACGGTCGTCGTCTCCGGCTCACGCGGGGGTGCTCAGGATCCGGACCTGGGTGAACTGGCGGTGTCCTTCGGGCCCGCTGTGGAAGCCGTACCCCGACTGCTTCGCCCCGACCCACGGGGCTCCGCGCGCCCCCCCCACGCCCCGGTTGACGCCGATCATCCCCGCGTCGAGGCGTCGCGCGACGTCCCCCGCACGCTCGACGTCGCCGCCGAACACCACGGCCCCGAGCCCGTAGACGCCGCGGTTGGCGAGCGCCACGGCCTCGTCTTCCGTGCCGAAGGGGGTGACACAGGCCACGGGTCCGAAGGTCTCCCGCACCATGATGTCGAGGTCCGGGTCGACGTCGGTGAGGACGACCGGACCCAGGAAGGTCCCGTCGCCGTCGAGGCCGTCGGTCCCCAGCAGGGGGCGGGCGCCGCCCGCGATCGCGTCGCGCACCTGAGCCACGACGTGGGCCCGCTGGCGCGCGTTGATCATCGGTCCGACCCGCGTGCCCTCGGCCAGGCCGTCGCCGACCGTCATCTCCTTCGCCGCGGCCACCAGCGCCGCCTCGAACTCGGGTCGGATGTCGGCGGCGACGAAGATCCGCTCGGTGCTCACGCACACCTGCCCCGCGTTGCGGAAGCTGTTTCGGGCCGCGAAGCGGGCCGCCTTCGCCACGTCCGCGTCGGCGAGGACCACCAGCGGGTCCTTGCCCCCCAGCTCGAGGACCACGCGCTTGAGGCCGTCGGCGGCGGCCGCGAGGATGTGCCGACCCGCGTCGCGCGAACCGGTGAACGCGATCATGTCCACCGCGGACGCCACCAGCGCCTTGCCCTGGGCGTCCGCCCCGTGGATCACCTGCAGCACGCCGTCGGGCAGGTTCGCCCCGAGGACGTCGGCGTACGCCTGGGCGATGAGCGGGGTCTCCTCGCTCGGCTTGAGCACCACGGTGTTGCCCGCGACCAGGGCGGGCAGGACCATCCAGTGGGGCATCGAGATCGGGAAGTTCCAGGGCGTGATCGCCGCGCAGACCCCGAACGGGTCCCGGTGCAGGGTCGTCCGGGTGCGGCCGTCCTCGAGGATCTCGGGCCGGAGCGCCGCCACCATCTCCGCCAGCTCCTCGTCGAGGCCCGCGCCGCACGACCGAACCTCGCCGATCCCCTCGCGCAGCGGCTTGCCCATCTCCCGCGTGAGCAGCTCCCCGAGCTCCTCGGCGCGGGCCAGGAACACGGGGCCGGCGAGGGCGAGGAGCCGCGCCCGCTCCGACGCCCCCAGCGCGCGCCAGCCGGGCTGAGCGGCGCGGGCGCGGGCGACGACGTCCGGGATCGCCTCGACCGGGGTGACCGGGACCTCGCCCACGACCTCGGCCGTGGCGGGGTTGATGGAGCGTAGGGACACGGGGCCTCCGAGGGGTGGACGGGAGCCTGCCGGCCCGCCGGGCGGCGCGCAGTCTACCCGCCCCGCCCGCCGGTGCGACGCCCTCGGTCAGGCTAGAATCGACCCCCTTGAAGTCGCTTCGTGACGAGATCGCCGCGCTGGTGCGGACGCGCGCGGAGGGGGAGGTGGACGCGACACCGCTCGCGGTCGACGTCCTCACGATGTCCGGGGTGCGGGCGGACCACCAGGTGCCCGAGCACGAGCCGGAGGACGACCACGTCACGGACGGCGAGGGCCTGTGGCCCATCAAGCCCACCCGGATCGGGGAGCGCTACCTCGTGGGCGGCCGGCTCGGCGAGGGCGGGATGGGCGTCGTGGACGTCGCCCGGGACCGCAACCTCGGCCGGGACGTCGCCCTCAAGTCGATCTCCGCGGGGAAGATGGACGCGCGTCGTCTGGCGCGCTTCGTGGCCGAGGCCCGCATCACCGCCCAGCTGGAGCACCCGGGGATCGTGCCCGTCCACGACCTCTTCGTCACCGACGACGGAGACGTCCACTACTCGATGAAGAAGGTGTCCGGGCAGAGCCTCCGGGACGTGCTCGAGAAGCTGAAGGGACGCGACCAGGCTTCGATCGCACGCTACAACCTGGTCCACCTCCTCAACGTCTTCCTCACGGCCTGTCGCGCCGTGGCCTACGCCCACAAGCGGCGGGTGATCCACCGGGATCTGAAGCCCGCGAACATCATGATCGGGGGCTACGGCGAGGTCATGGTGATGGACTGGGGCGTCGCCCGCCTCCTGGACGACGAGGCCGGCGACGAGGCCCTGCTCGACGTCGAGCTGCTGGAGAGCACCAGCATCGTGCAGACGGCCGACGGGGTGATGGTCGGCTCGCCCGCCTACATGGCCCCGGAGCAGCTCGAGGTCGGGCCCAGCCACATCGGGCCCGCGGCCGACGTCTACGCCCTGGGCGTCATCCTCTACGAGATCCTCACGCTGTCTCGCCCCTACCAGGCGGAGAACGTCGCGCGGCTGCTGTACCTGGCGGCGAAGGGGCGGTTCCCCTCCCCCTCCCTGCGATCGCCCACCCGGGACATCCCCCCCGAGGTCGAGGCGGCGTGCCTGCGCGCCCTGGCCCTGCGCCCGGAGGACCGCCACCGAGACGCCGGGGACCTGACCGCCGCGCTCGAGGCCTACCTCGAGGGTGTGGGGCCGCGACGGGAGGCGGACCGGCTGGTCGCGCAGGGGCGCGAGCTGCACTTCGTCTTCCAGCAGCGGGCGAAGCGCGTGGACGAAGAGCGGGTGCGCGTCGCCAGCCTCAAGAAGGAGCTCAACCCCTGGGATCCGATCGACATGAAGCGCCTCGCCTGGGATGCCGAGGCCGAGCTCTCCGACGCGGTCGCGGAGATGGACACCGTCTTCGGCGACTGCGAAGCGGCCTTCGAGTCCGCGCTCTCCCACGTCGCGTCCTACCGACCCGCCCTGGACGGGCTCGCGGAGCTGTATTGGATCCGGTTCCTGCAGGCCGAGTCCGACCGCGACGAGCGGGAGCTGCGGCGCTGGCGACAGCTGATCCTGCGGTACGCCGGGGACCGGTTCGCGCCCCGCCTCGAGGGCCAGGGGACCCTGTCGATCGAGGTCGATCGCGCCCCCGCGGAGGCCGTGCTGCACCGCCTCGAGGAGATCGACGGGCGCCTGGTCCCGGGGCGCCCGAAGCCGCTGGGGCGCCTGCCCGTCCGACGCCTCCCCGTGGCCATGGGCTCGTACATCCTGGAGCTCGGCGGCCCCGGCCTCGCGCCGTGCCGGCGGCCGTTCGTCGTCGATCGGTCCGCCAACGTCCGGCTCACGCCCCACATCGCCGCCGCGCCGAACCTGCGCTCCGGCTTCGTGCACATCCCCGGCGGCTCGGTGGACCTCGGCGGGGACCCGGCGGCGATCAGCGGCATGCCGCTGCGGTACGTCGAGGTCGCCGACTTCGCGCTCGCCCGCTACCCGGTGTCGGTGGGGCAGTACACGGCCTTCCTGCGGGACCTCGCCGACCGCGACCCCGACGAGGCGTTCGAGCACCTGCCGCGCACCCGGGGGGGGCTCGGCATCCGCCAGGAGCCGCTGTTCGAGCTCGACGCGGGGGGCGATCTCACGCTCCCGTTCCGGGACCGGGACGGCCACGAGTGGCGCGCGGAGCAGCCGGTCGTCTCCATCACGATCCACGACGCGCGGGCGTACGCCGCGTGGGCGTCCAGCCGGAGCGACGGCCCCGCGATGCGGCTGCCGACGGAGCGGGAGTGGGAGAAGGCCGCGCGGGGGGTCGATCGGCGCACGTTCCCGTGGGGGGACCGCTTCGACGCCGGCTTCTGCGTCATGGCCGAGTCGAGCCCCACGCCCCCGTCGCGGTGCATCATCGGCGAGCAGCCGATGGACACGTCGCCCTACGGCATCCGCGACCTCGGCGGCGGCGTGCGCGACTGGGTGGAGTGGGACGACGACGGGGACCGCCTCGACGGGCGGGCCGTGCTACGGGGCGGGAGCTACGGCACGGTCGAGATCTACTGCCGGTGCGCGTCGCGGTCGGTCGTGGAGAGCTACTACGTGGGGTCCCACGTGGGCTTCCGACTCGCCCACGATCTGCCGTCCGACCGCCGTCAGTAGGACACCTTCACGATCACGAGGTCGGCGGCGTCGCCCTTCTTGATGGCCCACACCGTGGTGGCGCCGTTCTTGAGGCTCAGCGTCGTCTTGTGATTGTCGATGACGACCTCGGTCTTGCTCTTCGAACCGTCGAGGGAGACGAGCTTGACCGTGAGCTTCCGGCCGCCCAGGTCCTTCGACTCGGACTTGCCCAGCGGCACCTTCAGCGAGCCGCCCTCCTGGTAGGCGAAGCCCTTGTACTGAGGCGCCTGGTCGAGGATGGACTTGAAGCGGGCCGACCGCTTGTCGGCGCCGTTGCCCTCCTTCGTAGCGCGGATGACGTCCACGCGCACCGTCGCCTCGGCGGCCTGCGCCTCGGCGACCCCGAGGAGCGGACCGGCGGCGGGGGCGGCCAGGAACGCGGGCACGAACAGCGTCAGCGCGAGCAGCATCTTCATCAGCGTCTTCATGGGTCTCTCCTCGGGCGGGCAGGCCCGTCTGGCCCTCAGCTCTCTTCGGACTCGGTTATCCAGATGATGCCGGGCACCTCGGCGCTCTCCTGCGTCACCATGACCATGAGGCCGTCGGAGTCGATCTCTTCGATCTCGACCGTGTGGTCGACGTTCGTGGCGATGGCGGGACCGCTCGGGACCGACGTATCGAGGCCGATCAGGCCGGGCGCGAACACCGCGACCAGCACGGCCAGGGCGCCGGCGGTGGCGAGGCCGGGGCCGAACAGGAGGCGCCAGACCGACCGGCGCGGCGGCGCCATCGGCACCTCGCGCACCACCACGTCGCCCGCGGCGGCGAAGGCGCGGTCGCGCTCCTCCCCCGTCTCGAGGGTCAACGGGCCCTTGGGCAGCCGCTCGTGGATGTCCGTCCAGTAGGACGAGAAGTCCTCGTCGGCCACGGCCGCGGCGATGTCCGTGCGGATGGCGTCCGACATCGAACGCAGGTGTGCGAGCAGCTCCCGGGCCTCGGGATCGGCCTCCAACAGGGCCTCCGCCTGACGGCCCTCGTTGCCGAGGGTCTCGCCGTCGTAGTACCGCTGGATCAGCTGGTCGCGCTCTTCGGGCGTCATGATTACCGTCATCGTTCGTCCTTCAGGATGCTCTGCAGCTTCTTGCGTCCGTAGTAGAGCCGAGACATGACCGTGCCCTCGGCGCAGCCCATGGTCTCGGCGATCTCCTTGTAGCTCAGCCCCTGGATTTCTCGCAGCACGATCGCGGTGCGCTGGTCGTGGGGGAGGGAGTCGATCGCCTTGCGGATCTTCGTTCCGAGCTGCTTTCGGTCGTAGTTCTGGGACGGGGTGGCGAGGGGGCGGGGCCCCGTGTGGTGGGCGTCTTCGGGGGTGATGCGCGCCTCGTCCAGGGCGGTCTCCCGACCCCGGTAGGCCTTGCGTCGGAAGTCGATCGCGAGGTTCACGGTGATGCGGTAGAGCCACGTATAGAAGCTGGAATCGCGGCGGAACCCGGGGAGGTTGCGGTATGCCTTGATGAAGGCCTCCTGGGTGACCTCGCGGGCGTCCTCGCGATTCTGGAGCACGCCGTACGCGACCGCGTAGATCTTGCCCTGGTAGCGCTCGACGAGCAGGCGATAGGCCGCCTGGTCGTTCTGAATCACGCGCTCGACCAGGGCCGCGTCCTCCGCGCGGCGCTGGAGATGCTCCTGCTTCTGGGCGGCTGCACCCATACGCTCTCCCGACTCGTCCCCGTCTCGCTTCGACAAGAAGGTCGAGGCCGGGACCGTGATTCCCCCCGCCGCAGCGAGGCTTGGTTCACCGGAAGAGACGAGAGTGGCCCCCAAGACATTCATGCCGGCCTCGAAAAATTCGAGGACCGCGCGCAGGACGGGGACCGAGCGCGGCATCAGGACACCAGCGGGAAGCTGAGGACGACCTCGCGGTCGTTCGTGTGGGCGGCGCCGAACACCGTCATGCGGCCGCGCTGCTTGCGCACGATCTCCCACGCGGCCATGAGTCGCACGTCGGCGTCGCTGCGCTCGGCGTCGAAGAAGGCGTCCACCACACCCTTGAAGGACGCCAACTCCGTCTCCGGCGGGTCGCCGATGCGCAGTCGCAGGACCGCCTTGGGCACGGTGTCGCCGTCCCGGGACCACACGGTGCGGGGCATCTCCTCGGTGCGGACGGTGACCGTCACCGGCCCCGGCGCGCCCGGGAAGGCGTCGGCGAGGAGCCCGAGCGCGCGCTGCAGGTGGGTGGGGTCGGCCCGGGTGAGCAGGCCGTCCTCGAGGGTGAAGACGTCGCCGGCGCCGCGGCCGGTGGCGGCTCGCCAGGTCCCGAAGGACCGAGCCACGGCGCCGAGGTCCGAGGGGCCCGCGCCGGGGCCGAAGTTGGACTGACCGAGGCGTTGAACGGCGCGGGTGATCTCGGCGACGCGGTTGGCCTGGGCCACCATCATCTCCGCCGCGTCCGCCCCTCCGCCGTACTGCAGCTGGTCCGCCCCGAGCAGGAGGTTGGTCAGCTGGTTGTTCAGGTCGTGCGCGATCGCGTTGAGGAGGTAGCCGAGCGCCGCCACGGACTCGAGTCCCCGCGTCGCGGCGGCGAGATCGGCCTCTTCGGGCGCGTCCGACATCAGTGGGCCTCCTGCCAGTTCGAACCGGTGCCGACGTCGACCTCGAGGGGCACGATGAGGTCCATTGCCGACTCCATCTCTTCTACCACCCGGCTCCGAACAGGGTCCACAAGGGCCTCGGGGACCTCGAGCACGAGCTCGTCGTGCACCTGGAGCAGCAGACCCACGGTCGGGAACTCGCGCGAGAGCATCGCGTCCACCCGCAGCATCGCCACCCGGATGATGTCGGCGGCGGAGCCCTGCACCGGCGTGTTGATGGCCACGCGCTTCGCCGCCTCGCGCTGGTTGTAGTTGCTGGAGGTCAGGTCCATGATCGGGCGACGTCGCCCCATCAGCGTCTCCACGTACCGGTGCTCGGAGGCGAACTCGACGATGCGCTTCATGTAGCCGTCGACCTCGGGGTACTGCTTCTTGTACTTGCGGATGTACTTGCTCGCCTCCCGGCGGGGGATGTGCAGCACCTTCGACAGCCCGAAGGCCCCCTGCCCGTATACGAGGCCGAAGTTGATCGCCTTCGCCGCGCTGCGCATCTCCTTGGTGACCAGCGCCTCGGCCACCTCGAAGACCTCGGCGGCGGTGGCCCGGTGGATGTCGCGGCCCTCGGCGAACGCCCGCGCGAAGCCGCCCTCGCCGCCGCACAGGTGCGCGAGGACCCGCAGCTCCACCTGCGAGTAGTCCGCCGACATGAGGACGCACCCGTCGGCGGGCACGAAGGCGCGGCGGATCCGACGCCCCTCGGGGGTGCGCACCGGGATGTTCTGGAGGTTCGGGCTGTCGGACGACAGGCGGCCCGTCTCGGCGCCGGTGAGCTTGTAGTGGGTGTGCACGCGGCCGGTCGCGGGGTGGACGAGCGGGGGCAGGGCGTCGACGTACGTGGACTTGAGCTTCGCCAGCGACCGCCAGCGGATGATCCCCGCGGGCAGATCGTGCTGCTGGGCCAGCTCCTCGAGGACGGCGTGATCGGTGGACGGCCCGGTCTTCGTCTTCTTGATGACGGGGAGCGCGAGTTCGTCGAAGAGGATGCGCCGCAGCTGCTTCGGCGAGCCGACGTTGAACTCCCGTCCCGCCAGCTCGAACACCTTCGACTGGGCCTCGGCGATGTCTCGCGCGAGCTCCGCTCCGTAGGCCTCCAGCAGGGCGACGTCGACGCGAATGCCCCGGCGCTCCATCCTCGAGACGACGGGGATGAGGGGGAGCTCGAGGTCCCGATACAGACCGCCGATCTCGTTCTTCTCCACCGTCTCGAGCATGCGGGGGTGGAGGAGGTGGACGACGTGCGCTCGCTCCCCGAAGAGCGGCGCGGCCTCGGAGATCGGCAGCGCGTTCGCCCCCTTCGACTTCTTCAGTGCGTCCTCACGGTCCAACATCTTGTGGCCGAGCAGAGACAGCGCGTGATCTTCCAACTTGTGGGTACGTCGCGCGGCGTTGAGGAGGAAGCTCGTGATCCTGGTATCCCCACCGATGGCCGTGAGGTCGACACTCACGCGCTGGAGGGCACCATGTGCGGTCTTCACGTCGTGGCCCAGCAGGGGAACCGACGCGTCCCCGAAGAGCTCGGCCAGGATCGGCAGCGCGACCTCGAAGGAGAGCTGGTCCCCGGAGTCGTGCCCGAGCGGGACGTACCAGACGCGGGCGTCGTCGGCGCACAGGGCGACGCCCACCACCCGCGAGGCGCCGGGGCCGTCGGGCGCCACCGCGACGTCGAAGGCCGGGCGCTCCGCGGCGCGCGTGCGGCGAACCGCGTCCCGGAGGGTCGCCTCGTCGGTGACGGTTCGGTAGCGGCCGCGGTCGAGCGTCTGCATGTCGCCGCCGAGCTCGGCGAGGAAGTTGTTGAACTCCAGCTCCATGAAGACGCGACGAACGGGGACGCGGTCCGCGGGGGGCCAGGAGTACGCGAAGTCCTCGAGCTCGAGGGGGACGGGGGCGTCCAGGGCGATGGTCGCCAGCCGCTTCGACAGCAGCGCGTCGGCCTTGGCGCCGGGCTCGTTCAGGGGCTTGCGGCCGCGCCCCTTCACCTCGGCGAGGTGCTCGAAGAGGTTCTCGACCGTCCCCCACTGCTGCACGAGCTGGGCCGCGCCCTTCTTGCCGATGCCCCTCACGCCCGGGATGTTGTCGGAGCTGTCCCCCATCAGAGCGAGGATGTCGACGATGCGCTCGGGCGGCACGCCCCACTTCGCCTCGACCTCGCCGGGGCCGATCCGCAGGTCCTTCATGGTGTCCAGGAGCGTGACGCGGTCCCCGTCGACGAGCTGCATCATGTCCTTGTCGCCGGTCACGATCGTCACGTCCACGCGGTCCTTGAGGCGGGTGGCGAGCGTCCCGAGGACGTCGTCGGCCTCGTACCCGGGGAGCACGTAGTGCGTGAGCCCGAGGGCGTCGGCGATCGTGGGGAACTGGGCGATCTGGCGCCGCAGCTCGTCGGGCATGTCCGGGCGCGTGCCCTTGTAGTCCGCGTACCACTCGTTGCGGAACGTGCCCCCCCGCGGGTCCCAGACCAGGCACAGGTAGTCCGGCTTGTGCTCCTTGAGCAGCTTGAAGAGCATCAAGCAGTAGCCGTAGAGCGCGCCCGTCGGGTCCCCCTGGTTGTTCGTGAGCCCGGGCAGCGCATAGTGGGCGCGGTAGGCGATGTTGGGGCCGTCGACCATGTACAGCGACGGCCGCCTGGGCGGCGGCTCGGGCGGCTTGCCGTGATCGGGGAAGAGAGAGAGGGTCATCACCCGTCCTCGAGGTGTCGCGCCACTTCGATGGCGTGGTACGTGAGGATCCCGTCGGCGCCGGCGCGGGCCATCGCGGTGAGGTTCTCGACCGCGACGCGCATGCCGTCGATCCAGCCGTTGGCGGCGGCGGCCTTCACCATGGAGTACTCGCCGCTCACGTTGTACGCGAACAGGGGCAGGTCGGTCGCCTCGCGCACGCGGCGGACGACGTCGAGGTAGGCGAGCGCGGGCTTCACCATGACCATGTCGGCGCCTTCGGAGATGTCGGCCTCGACCTCCCGAAGCGCCTCGCGGGCGTTGGGCGGGTCCATCTGGTAGGCGCGCCGATCGCCGAAGGCGGGGGCGGAGTCCGCGGCGTCCCGGAAGGGGCCGTAGTACCCCGACGTGTACTTGGCGGAGTAGGCCAGGATCGGGACCTGGTCGAAGCCCGCTTCGTCGAGGGCCGCCCGGATCGCGCCCACGCGGCCGTCCATCATGTCGGACGGGGCGATGACCTCCGCCCCCGCCCGGGCGTGCGAGACGGCCTCGGCGCAGAGACGCTCGAGCGTGGCGTCGTTGCGCACCGCGCCGTGGGCGTCGAGGAGGCCGCAGTGACCGTGATCGGTGTACTCGCACAGGCACACGTCGGTCATCCGGAGCATGTCCGGGACGTCGGCGGCGAGGCGACCGAGCGCCTGCTGCACCATCCCGTCGACGTTGTCCGCGTGACCGCCCACGGGGTCCTTCGCTTCGGGGACGCCGAACAGGATCACGCTGCGCACGCCGAGGTCGAACGCCTCGGCCGCGGGCTCGGCGATGCGATCCACGGACCAGCGGAACTGACCGGGCATGGACGGGATCTCGTCCTTGACCCCGTCGCCGGGCACGACGAACAGGGGCAGCACGAACATCTCCGGACGCAGGTGCGTCTCGCGGACGAGGGCCCGGAGCGACTCGGTGCGGCGGAGGCGGCGGAGGCGGACGGTGGGGAAGCCGGGCGACGACATGGCGCGCACTGTACGCGTCTCAGTCCAGGTAGCCGAGCCCCCTGAGCAGCTCGATCTTGTCCCGGTCGGCCGCGTCCGCCGGGGCGGTCGATCGACGACGCGCCTCCCCCTCCCAGGTCGTGATCCGCCGGGGCGGCGTGTCCCCCCGGGCGGCCGCCCAGACCCGGCCCGGCATGTCCTCGCCGGCGGGCAGCCCGAGCAGGTGCAGGAGCGTGGGGGCGACGTCGTACACCGTGGCGTCCGGGTCCGACTCGGCCCCTGCGAACGGGCCCCCCGCGGCTACGAGCACCCCGTCGCGGCGGTGGGTCCCGGTGACGTGCGGGCTGCGGTTCTGGACCCGCTCGGCGGGCCCGAAGCCGTGGTCGGAGATCACGATCACGATCCGGTCCTCGGCGACGCCCCCGAAGGCCTCGACCAGGCGGCCGATCCACGCGTCCTGCCGCCGGTAGACGGCCTTCACCACGTCGCCGTCGCGCGCGATCTGCGCGGTCGTCGGGGGGGGATGCTCCGGCCCGGCCCCGAACCCCGCCGACCAGTAGTAGTGGGACGCGATGTCGACGGCCTGGAAGTACACCATCGCCAGGTCCGGCCGCCCCCGCACGAGGCCCTCCCCGATGCGGCCGTAGGTCTCCATGGCGGCGAGGGCCACGCGCAGCTCCGACGACGGGTCGTGCTCGGTGAACTCGCCGCCGGGGGGGACGAGGGGATCGTCGATGTCCGACGGCGCGACGACGAGCTCCTTCACCGTCCCGTAGCGGGACCCCGGGGTCACCTGGCCGTACTCGACCTCCCGCGCCGACGCGGACTCGTTCAGCCGCTGGTAGCTCACATGATCGGAGACCTGCACGCCGAACACCGGCTCCGCGGGCCAGGTCCCCCACCAGCCGACGGTGACGACGGACCGCTCCGCCGCGGTCGCGTGGTTCCACAGGGCGGTCGCGCGACGGTCGAGCGACGTGACCGGCAGCTCCTCGACGCTCGCTCCCGGGATCAGCCGCAGCAGCCGGTTCAGGCGGGGGGACGGGGCCATCGCGGGCCGAGCCAGCAGCGGCGACTCGAACCGCAGCGTGCGGGACAGGAACCCCTCGATGCCGTGGTCCTCCGGCGCCCGCCCCGTCGCGACGGTCGTCCACACGACCGGGCTCGACGTGACCGGGAGCGACCGCAGCGGGGAGGAGATCCCGTCGCGCTGGAGGGCGGCGAGGTGGGGGGCCTGCCCGGCGTCGATGAGCGGCTGCAGGACGCCCCAGTCCGCGCCGTCGACGGCGATCACGAGCACGGCCGCCCGAGCCGGCGACGCCACCTCCGGCCCCGGCGCCGCCACGGGGGCTCCCGGAGGCGCGGGCCCGAGATCGACGGCGACTCCGACCGCCACCGCGACGAGCGCGGCCGCCACGACGAGGCGGGGACGAGGGAGGTGCACGGCGATCACACCGAGGATCGCGCCGAGGACCGAGGGCAGCACGGCCGCGTGGAGGGCGAGCGCGGCCGCGTCCCGGACGGGCCAGGCGTGCGGGTGCGCGAGCAGGAACGCGGGGACGATCCCCGCGGCCGCCCCCGCGACGGCCCCCCGCGCGGCCGCGGCCCCGGTGGTCGCCGTCGGGCTCAGCGGCGCCGCCGTACGACGAGCGGGACGACGGCGAGCAGCCACCACCCCGGCGCGGCCCCGGGGGCCTCGGTGCACCCGCAGTCGGGACCGTCGACGTCGTCGTCGTCGTCGTCGTCGCCGGGGGGCAGCTCCCCGTCGTCGAAGGTGAGCGAGCGGGCGACGGCCCAGTCCGACGCAGCGCCCCGGTCGTCCACCGCGCGGGCGGACCAGTAGACGGTGCCCACGACCCCCACCGCGGCCTGCCAGGACGTCTGATCGGCAGTGCCCTCGGGGCCCTCGCCGGCGGCGAGGCCGCTGGTCTCCACGATCACCTCGGAGAACCCGAGGTCGACACCCACGCGGATGTCGTAGAGCACGTCGTCACCCTCGGGATCGGTCACGTGACCGACGGCGAGCACGGGATCGCCCGACGCCGCGGCGCCGTCTTCGGGGCTGATGAGTGGGGGCACGTCGGGCGGATCGTTGTCGCCGCGCACGAAGAACTCGATGAGGTCCCAGCCGGACGCGAGGCCCGCCTCGTCTTCGGCCCGCACGCGGGCGTGCCAGGTGGTGTCCTCGGCGAGCACCACGCCGTCGGCGGCCAGGTCCCAGACCACGGATCCGGTGCCCGCGTGCGGCAGCTCGGCCTCGATGAAGTCGCCGGAGTCGAACGACTCGACGGTGTCGAGCCCGAACCGGTAGGTCACGTCGGTGCCCTCGGGATCGACGGACTCCGACGCCTCGAGCGCGGGCGACGCCGACTCCACGACGTCCTGGTCGAGCGGGTCCAGGAAGACGACCTCGGACGGCGGGGCGTCGTCGGTGCTCACGAAGAAGGACTCGCCCTCCGTGTAGCCGCTGCCGAGGCCCTCATCGTCCAGAGCCTCGACCTGCCAGACGTACCAGGCGTCCTCGTCGAGCACGATGTCGACGGTCCAGGAGGTCTCGCGCGCGGCCGGGGGGGGCAGGACGGCCCCGGCCACGATCTCTCCGTCGGGGCGGGTGACGCGCACGTCGTAGCCGACGGGATCGCGGTCGGGATCCGTGGAGTCGGACCACGTGAGCTCGGGGCTCGTGCTCGCGACCGTCTGCTCGTCGACGGGATCGAGCGCCACCGGGAGCGACGGCGCCTCGTTCGTCTCGTTGACGAAGAAGGGCTCCAGATCCGACCACGGGCTCGTGATCCAGCCGTCGTCGGCGCGGACCCTCCAGTAGGCGTCGGCGTTCTCGGCCAGCGGGGTGTCCACGTCCCAGTCGAGGGCGGCCGTCGAACCGCTGGTGAGCAGGTTCGCGAGGCCGGTGTCGGCGTAGACCTCGACGTCGTAGGTGAGGGGGTCGCCGTTGGGATCGTTGGCGGGGTCCCAGGCGAGCGTAGGCTCGGCGTCGGCGACCTCCGCTCCGTCGATCGGGGCGGTGGGGACGGGGATGTCCGGGCCGTCGTAGACGTTGGGGTCGGTGCCCTCGAGGAACTCGTCGAGGTTGGTGAGGCCGTCGGCGTCGGGGTCCCCGGCGGCGTCGGCGGGGTCGGTGGGATCGAGGCCGTTGGCAGTCTCCCAGGTGTCGGACATGCCGTCGCCGTCGTCGTCCACGAAGGCCACGACCAGGGTGAAGCTCTGCGTGTCGGTGCCGCCGTCGCCGTCGTCGACCGTGAGCGTGACGGCGTGAGGGCCCGCGTCCGCGAGGGTCGGGGTCCACTCCAGCAGGCCCGTGGCCGGGTCGACGGTCATGGCGGCGGGCCCGGTGACGGCCCACGTGAGGGTGTCGGCGCCGGGGTCCGTGGCGGACGGGGCGTAGGACCAGGGCACGCTCTCCGTGGCCGTGAGCGTGGGGCTGGTATCGATCACGGGGGCGACGTTGGCGATGGTCGTCGTGAGGGTCGCGCTCGCCGTGGCTCCCTGGGGGTCGGTGACGGTGAAGACGATCGTATAGGTGCCGTCGTCGGCCCAGGCGTGCTGCGCCGCGGCGCCGGAACCGGTGGTGGTGTCTCCCCAGTCCCAGGTGTAGGCGAGCGCCACCGCGTCCACGGGGGAAGGATCCGAAGCGCTGCCCGCGAACGTGAGGAGATCCCCTTCGTCGCCCGTGGCCGGGCCGAGGCTGGAGGTCACGGTCGGGGGGAGGTTGCCGACGACGACGGTGCCCGTCGCGACGGTGGTGTCGTCCCCGTCGTCCACGGTCACGGTCACGACGAAGCTCCCGTCGTCCGGGTACACGTGCGTCGGGTTCTGGGCCGTGGACGCGAGGCCGTCGCCGAAGTCCCACAGGTAGGTGAAGCTGTCCGGCCCGGGATCGGTGGCGGTGACCGCGAATGCGACGGTGTCGTTCTCGTCGGCGGCGCCGGGGATGGTCTCGGTCACGGTGGGGGCGACGTTGGTGATCGAGACCGCGGCGTCGTCGTCGTCGAGGACGCCGAGGCAGGTCGTCTGGACGCCGATCGTGGTGGAGGTGGGCCCGTCGAGGGTGCCCGCGGAGAAGGTCGCGGTGACGCCCGTCGCGTCGGTGAACGGGCCCGCGCCGGTGCCGCTGGTGAGGTCCCAGTCGTAGGAAGTGATGGTCGAGCCGGTGGCGGTCGAGGCGGCGGCGGTGACCGGCCCGGTCCCCCCTTCGGGCACGGTGTAGGGCCCGCCCGCGTCGGCCACGGGGAGGCAGAGCTGCACCTGCAGGTCGTCCCACCCGAGGTTGCCGCCGCCCGGGAGCAGGTACCGCACCTCGTCCACGGTGCCGGTGGGGAAGGTGAACGTGCTCCCGGTCGCGCCGGTCTGGGTGACTGTCCACACCACGGCGCCGTTCAGATACCCGGTCCACTCCGCGAGCGTGTTCTCGTGCTCGATCAGCAGGTCCTGCATGATGAAGACGGAGCCGTTCATGTCGATGATGGCCCGCTGCGAGCAGCAGCTGCTGTGGCCGTAGATGAAGTAGTCCCCGGACGACCCGCCGCGATGCCAGTGGCCCGTCGTCGTGTAGTCGGTCGTATAGAACCGGTGCCGGACGCCGGACTCCGTGTAGCTGAACCCGGTGCTGCCGGAGAGCCCCTCGTAGCCGACGACCACCGCGTGGGCATCGGCAGCCGTGAGGGCCGAAGCCAGGACCAGCAAGAACGCCCCGATGAGTCGCATGGTGCCTCCGTCCCCCCGAAGGAGGTTACCGCGTGGCGAGCGACGCGCCAACGCAGTCGTCACCCCCGCCGCCCGCATCGTCCGTGCGACCTCGTCCGCGACGATGCGCGCGCCCTCGGGGTTCACGTGCACGTAGTCCATGAAGATGTCGAACCCGGGCTGGTGAGGAAACGCCGCGTCGTGGGTCGCGGCGTGCGCGTCGGCCAGAGGGAGCCCGTAGTCGACCGCGATCCTCGCGATCGCAGCCGCGACGCCCGGAGTCACCGCCGAGCCCACCTGGTTGCGACGGAGCGTCTCCCACGTCGCCGACTCCGCGCCGTCCGCAGAACCGGCGAGCTCGTTCGCGAGGGACAGGAGGAAGCGGGGCGCGGGGTGGCGAGGCGCGGCGGCGACGAGGGCCTCCGCGTGGGCGACGGCCTCGGAGCCCGCCCCACCGCGCAGCGACGCCCGAACCCGCTCCTCGAGCGCGGCCACGTCGCCGTCGGCGGGCAGCGGCCGGACCCGGAGGCCGTGGTGATTGAAGGCGGGCGCGACCAATACGAGGGGGACCGACCGGCGCTCCAGCGCCCGTGCCAGGTCGGTCAGCTCCCTCTCGAACCGCGCCGTGACCGCCGCCTCGAAGCGCGGGAGATGGAGCTCCATGTCCAGGGCCTCCTGCGCTACCTGCGCGGGCGTAGACGGCTGGTCGCGAGGTCCGCCCAGGAGCGACTTCATCGCCCCGTACAGGTGTGTCCTCTCCATCGGCGCCAGCCACCGCAACGAGCGGGGCCGGGTGTCGACGTACCGACTGCGCTCCCGCATGTCGGCCACCTCGTTGTGGCCCATGTACACGACCACTGCGTGCGCGCCGAGGTCGTCGACTGCGCGGATGGAGAGCGCGCGGATGGCGGGGGAAGCGAAGCCGTGCTGGCCGAGGTTCGGTACCTCCAGGCACGGCACGTCCTCTGCCAGGGCCCTCCGGAGCCGCTCGGGGATGGACTGATCGACGCTCAGGGCCGGGCCCGCCACCGTCGAAGCGCCCACGAACGCGACCCGGGCCCGCCCCTCCGGCGGGGGGATCGGGAACGGCCGCCGCCTCAGGTCCCGGACGACGGAGTCACCGGCGGCCGCCGAACCGCGCAGCGGAGACTCGCCGAGGTCGCGGAGCTCGTCGCCGGGCAGGCCGCCGGCGAGCGAGAGCCCCCACTCGACGCCGATGAGGATCAGCGACCCCAGGAGGAGCCCCAGCACACGCCCCCGCCAGCGCTCCACGTACAGCGCCGCCCCGAGCGCGCCGCCTAGGAGCACGACGAGGGCCCACTTCCCCGCCCGACCGGAGGACCCGACGTCCGGAGACCTCCAGACGTCCCGGCTCGGCGCACCGTCCCGGAGCGATCGCCCCTGCCCCCAGCCCCTCTCCAGGGCGCCCGCGAGCGAGAGGAGGGGACCGGGCTCGGTGTATCGCCGGAGCAGATCGCGCACCACGGCGGCCCACGGGGGGGTGGAGCTGGTCCAGGACTGCACCACCGCAGACGACGCACACCGCGTGCCCACGGAGAGGCGCGCCGACGGACCCACCAGCAAACCGAGGGGGTCGAACGGGTCCGGGGGAGCCGATGGGGGGGGGCCCAGACACTCCGAGAAGCGCGCGCGTGTGTCGACCCTCCAGGCATCGTCGGTCGGGGGAGCCGTGACCCCCTCGGCCTCGAGATCCGGCCCCCACTCCTCCAGGTAGCGGACCCGGGCCAGGTCGATCCAGCCGTCCACGACGGCCCGATCGCGCACTCCCGCGAGCACGGCGCCGTCCGTCAGCTCGGAGATCGCCGTAGCGGTCGTGAACGCGACGTCTTCGTCCCGACTGTGCGGGCGCAGCATCGCCCTCCCGTACGCCTGATAGAGCGGCGGCAGGGCGACCGGGCTGTCCCACCGGGCGAGGACATCGAGCGCGAGGCTCGAGATGACGTAGAAGGTGTGCTGCTCGACCAGGGAGATCAGCTCCTCGGCGCATGCTCCCGGACCCAGTTCGATGAGCCGATCCTCGACACGGCGGAGACCCGCCCGATCCACCAGTCCGTCGGCCGCGAGGCCGCCCGGGTCTTCGATGCAGCGGGCGGCGGGCGGAGGAGGCGGGGCCGATCCGGTCCGGGCGGCGGCCGGCGAGGGACCGAGGAACCCGAAGGAAGAAGCCAGGAGCACGGCACGACAAAGAGGTCCTGCTGCGGGTGCGGCGGCGGACATCGGGCCCGAGTCTACTCCCCGCCCCGCGCGCGCCGTGCTCCGCCGGTCTACTCTTGGCGGCTCATGACCTCCGGCGCCGTCGCCTCCGGGCACCCTCAGACCACCGCCGCCGGCCTCTTCGCTCTGGAAGCGGGGGGGAACGCCGTCGATGCGGTCGTGGCGGCGGCGTTGGCCGCGACGGTCTGCGAGCCGCTGCTCACGGGGTTCGGCGGCGGCGGACTCATGACCATTCGGGAGGCGAGCACGGGCACGGTCCGGGTCGTCGACTTCTTCTCCGCGTTCCCCGGCCTCGAGCACGGGCTCGAGCCCCGCGAGTTCGCGGCGGTCCTCGTGGACTACGGGCCGACCCAGCAGACGTTCCACGCCGGACGCGGCGCGGTGGCCGTCCCCGGCGTCCCCAAAGGGCTGGACGCCGTGCACGGACGGTTCGGCTCGCTGCCGCGCTCCGTGCTCGCCGAACCCGGAGTCCGGCTCGCCCGGGAGGGGTGGAACGCGACGCGCGCCACGGAGATCGTCTCGACGATGCTCGCGGCGATCACGACGCTGTCCCCGGACTCCGGTCGACTCTTCGCTCCGGGCGGCGTCCCCCTCGCCGACGGGGACCGTGTGTCTTCCCCCCCCCAGGCGGCGGCCCTGGAGGCCTGGGCACGGGACGGCGCCGAGGCGTTCGTCTCGGGCCGCCACGGGCGCGCGCTGCTGGACGCGTTCGGACCGCCGTTCGGCTCCCTCGGGCTGCGCGACCTCGACGAGTTCCACCCCGTGGACCGCGTCCCGCTGTCGGTGCGGGTGGGGGCGGCGACCCTGCACACGCCCGCCGCGCCCTGCTCCGGGGGTCCGCTGCTCATCTTCGGGCTCGAGCTGCTGCGACGCCTCGGCGACACCCAGGACCCGATCCTCGGGGCGCGGTGCTACGCGGCCGTGATGGCGGAGACCGAGCGAGCTCGGGAGGACTTCTTCGACGCCCGTCTGTTCGACCCGACGGCCACCGAGGAGCTCCTCGATCCGGCGAGCCTGGACGAGCGGGCCGACCGCCTGTCGGCCGCGTTGGGCCGCACGCCCGCGCCGTCGCCCCCGCCGGGTCCCGCGGCGGGCTCGCAGCCGGGGAACACGACGCACATCTCGGTGGTCGACGGCGACGGAAACGCCGTGTCCTACACGTCGTCCAACGGGGAGACGTGCGGGACGCTGTGGCCCGGGACCGAGCTGCCGGTGAACAACTTCCTCGGCGAGGACGACATCAACCCGCTGGGCTTCCACGTGGGCACGCCCGGCCGACGCCTGCGCACCGGGATGACGCCCTCGCTGCTCGTGGGGGACTCCGGCGAGATCGTGGCGCTCGGGACGGGCGGCAGCAACCGCATCCGCACGGCGATGCTCCAGGTGCTGCACGCGCACCGGGGCGGCCTCGACATGCACGATGCTGTGATGGCGCCGCGGATCCACGTCGAGGGGGCCACGATCCAGGCCGAGACGGCCGATACGCCGCCCGAGGTGCTGGCGGCGCTCGGGGGGTTCACGGACCACCTGGCCCTGTTCGCGGGACGCCACCTCTACTTCGGGGGGGTGCACACGGCCGTGCGGACCGGCGGCGGGCGCCTCGAGGCGGTGGGAGACCCGCGCAGGGTGGGCTGCGGGGGGGTCGTGTGAGGCGCGGGGGCGTCGTGTGAGGCGGCGGTGACCTGGGTCGTCGACCTCCCGGTCCCCTTCGACCTGGGCACGACGTGCGCGATCTGCGACGAGGAGCGAGCCTTCGGGACGACCACGACCAGGCACTCGAACGTCGCCTTGCTCGGGACCGTGACCCGCACCTTCTCGCTCGCCGTGCCGTGCGGTCCCCGCTGCCTCCGCCGCCTGAAGTCGCTGACGATCGCGGCGTGGACCCTGTTCCTGCTCCCCTGGCCCGTGCTCATGACCTTCCCGCTCTGGCAGGACGCGGTCGGGGCGGACTCGTCGATCCTGCCGTGGGTGGTCTCGCCGATGGTGCTCGGGTGGGCCGCAGGCGGCGCGCGCTGGTGGACGCTGCGCGCGGTCCGTGTCCTCGACAGCGACGGCGGGACCGCCCGGGTGGCGTTCAGGAGCGGACCCGCGGCGAAGCGAGTCGCCCGGGGGTACGGGGCGGAGCCTCGGTTCCAGCGGTGGACCGGGTGACCCGGCGGGCCGTGCAGCGGAGCCGCACCTGGCCGCGGACGGCCTCGAGGTAGGCGTCGGGCACGTCGATCGCGGCGAGTCGACGGGCCGTGGAGACCCCGATCCCCAGCGCCGAGGCAGCGTGCGAGCGTGCCCCCGCGTCGACCAGCTGCACGGCAGCCGCGCGAGCGAGCAGGACCTCGGGCTTGTTGCCGCGCACGGAGGGCCTCGCGACGGCGGCGGCGGCCGCGTCCCGGAGCACGGCGAGGCAGTCGAACAGGGGGACGTCGGCGTCGATGTCGCAGTCGGGGAGGAAGGACAGCAGGTGGTCGCGGCCGACCCGGGGGAGGAAGCGGCGGACCGCGCCCGCGGTGTGGCGACCCGTCACGCGCAGGCCGAGCAGGTCCTGCAGGTTGCTGCCCTCGTGCAGAGGGTCGGACCGCACTCCATGGTGAGACTCCTGGTTCAAGATGTAGTCGAACGCGCGAACCAGGTGGTGCTGCCCCCGGATCGGGGTCCGGTGAACCGGCGAGAACGGAGCGCCCGGGTCGAGGGCTTTCTGGATGGAGATCTCGACCCGACGAGCGAACTCGCCCGCCGGGTCATGGCCGACCCGGACCAGCGAGTGCAGGTGGGTGTCGATCGCTCGGAAGACGAGAAGCTGGAAGCTCGGGTCTCGCTCGAGGAAGCTGCGGGAGACGCGGCGACGGAGGGACGTCGACGTGCAGACGGGGCGATCGTCGACGATGCGATGGGTCAGGTGGTAGGCGAAGTAGTCCATACCCATCCCGACGAAAAGTTCGCGGGGGTGGGACGCGGAATTTTCGAGAAACCTCGTCGAAGGGGGACCGGCGCTCGGATCTCGGCCACATCCGGCATCTAG
>CAZEKB010000083.1:0-8337 GCA_964512225.1 uncultured Rickettsiales bacterium
GACCGCGTCGTCGTCGTCGACCGCGTCGTCGTCGTCGACCGCGTCGTCGTCGTCGTCGTCGTCCCCGCCGCCGCCGCCGCCGCCGCCGCCGCCGCCGCTCCGTGCGGGACAGCCGATGGCCCCGACCACGGTCAGAGAGAGGAGGAGGGCGAGGAAGTTGCGAATACTCATCGGGGGGCTCCGTTCGTCCCGGGATCGGGGGCTCGTCTATCGAGCCGCGATTGTGCACGCAGAATCCCGGTTTTCAACGGTGAATCCTACGCACTCCCCTCCGGCCCGGCTCGACGCTCGCCGATCCGGCCCGCATGCTGCGTTCATGTCCCCCCGGTTTGATTTCAAAACCTTTTCGGGCGACGCCGACCCGGCCGAGCTGGCGGCCGTCCTCGCCCTGCGGGAGGCCGTGTTCGTCGTGGAACAGTCGGTGCCCGTGGACGAGGAGATCGACGGCCTCGACGGAGCCGCCCGCCACGTCTCGCTCCGACTCGACGGCGACGTCGTGGGCACCGCGCGCCTGCGGGTGGTCGACGGGGTCGCGAAGATCGAGCGGGTCGCGGTCGACCGCTCCCGCCGCGGCCACGGGCTGGGCCGGCGCGTCATGGGCGCGATCGAGGCCGCCGCCGCGGAAGTCGGGTGCGCGCACGCGCGGCTCGCGGCGCAGCTCCGGGTCCTCGAGTTCTACGAAGGTCTGGGGTACGTGGCGGAGGGGGACGTGTTCCTGGACGCGGGCATCGAGCACCGCTGGATGAGCAAGCCCCTGTAAGGAACTTTCTCGGTCTCCTGCGTGTCGTGGTCGTGCAGTGCGCCCCACTCCCGGAGGAACCATGCGCGACTGCCGTGCCCCGCGACCCGACACCCGTGACCGGCTCGGTCGCCTCCTCCCGGTGGCGCTGCTGTCCGGCGGACTCGCGCTCGGGTTGCTGGGCCCCCGCATCGTCGACGAGGGCCGCGCCGTCCTGCAGGACTTCGCCCCGGCGTGGTTCGCCGCCGACGCCCACGCTCGCGACGACGCCGTCGCGGCCGCCCTGATCGCATCCGGCGACGGCACCGCCGAGGCGCTGTCGTTCCCGCGCACCGCCGCGGGCCTGCGCACGGAGCTCGACGCCGTCGGCTCGCCCGCCGCCGTGGCCGAGCTCGTCGCGCGCCTCGGGATCCTCGGGGACGCCTCGGACGTGCCCCGCCTCGAGGTCCTGGCCGACTCCCGCGTGCACGCCGTCCGCGCCGCCGCCCTCGACGCTCTCGGCCGCCTCGGCGAGGACCAGGCCCTCGACGTCCTCCTGTCGTACGTCGCCTCCTCCGACTGGGAGCAGAGCCGCCCCGCGATCGAGGCGCTGGGCCGCTCCGACGCCGACCGCGCGCTCCGGGAGCTCCGTCGGCTGGCCGACGATCCCGATCCGACGCGCCGTCAGACCGCCTGGGGAGCCCTCGCGCGCCGGGGCGGCGCCGAGGCGCGCGCCGTGCTCCACCGCGTCGCCCACCAGTGCACGCCCCACGAAGCGTGGGCGGCCATGTTCGCGGTGGCCGCGCTCGGCGAGCCCGTGGACCAGCGCTTCCTCCTCGCGGTCGCGAAGGGGAGCAACCCCCAGAAGGCCTCGAGCGCCCTCAGCGCCCTCGCGAGCTTCCCCGCCGCGGCGGTCACCGACGCCCTCCTGGAGCTCGCGCGCACCGCCCCGGCCCATCGCCGTCCGGACGTGCTCGGAGCCCTCGGCGGCCTGGACGACCCCCGCGCCGTGGTGATCCTCGAAGAGGCCGCCCGGGGCCGTCGCAACGAGCGCAACGTCGCGATCCACGCGCTCGGCCGCAGCCGCGCGCCCGGCGCCATGGAGGCGCTGGTGGGCGTGACCGACGAGGCGGGCCCGAACGAGGTCGCCTCCGCCGCGTCCGCCCTCGCCGGGCGCACCGAGCCGGAGGCCCGCGAGATCGTGCGCGAGATGGCCGCCGAGCCCGCCCCCCTGGGCCCCGCGGCCCTCGCGGCCCTCGCCGCGGTGAACGACGCCGAGGCCACGACGCTGCTGGTGACCGCGTTCGACGAGCGCGGCGTGCTGCCCCCGGCGAACGCGCTGAACCACCTCGCGATCCACGGCGGCGACGACGGCTGGTCGCTGCTCGAGGAAGTCCTGGCCACGGGCGACATGGGCACCCGCAACAGCGTCGTGTGGGCCCTGCAGCAGCGGGGCGACGAGCACGCCGTCGATCGCCTCCTGGACCTCGCCCGCCACGGCGACCGCAACGTGGCGTCCGCCGCCCTCGGGTCGCTCGAGCAGATGGACGAGCACGCCCGCGACGGCCTCCGCAGCCTCCTGATCGAGCGCGTCACCGACGGCACCGACGTCGACTACGGCCAGAGCCTCACGACGCTCGCTCGCCTCGGCGGCGAGGAGGTGATGGATCTGCTCACGGCGAGGCTCGAAGACGGGACCGTCTCCGAGAAGCAGCAGGCGCTGGGGGCCCTCGCCCAGATGGCCGAACCCGAGGCGAACGCGGCGATCGCGCGCATCTACCGCGAGAGCGACGACCCGAACATCCGCGTCCAGGCCCTCAACCAGCTCCTGTGGAGCGACGACGTGAGCGCCGACATCCTCGACTCGGCGATGGCCGACGAGAACCCGTCGGTCGTGGCCACGGTCGCCACAGCGCTCGCCCAGCAGGGCGGCCCCGACGCCGCGGAGCGGCTGCTGAAGATGGCCGAGGCCGAGGACGCCCAGGTGCGCACGGCGGCGATCTCGTCGCTGGCCCAGCTCGGCGGCGAGGACGCCGAGTCCGCGCTGCTCGCGGGCCTGGGCGACCCCGAGGTGGCCCCGTCGATCCTGTGGTCGGTGAGCACGTCGACGTCCCCGGTGGTCCGCGAGGCGCTGCGGGACATGGCCCGTGAGGGCGAGCCCGCGCTCCGGGCGAACGCGCTGTCCGCCCTGGGGATGGACCCGGACCCCGGGACCACGGACCTGCTCGTGGACGCGATGCGGGACGACGACTCCACCGTGGCGACGTCCGCGCTCTACGCGCTGCAGTCGCGGGGCTCGTCGTCGGCCGCCGAGGCCATCGCGGCGGTCCTCGACGATCTCGACGGCGACGAGGATCCGTACGGGCTCCGCTACCAGGCGGCCAACGCGCTGCAGTCCATCGGCGGGCCCGCGGCCCGGGAGCGCGCCGAGCTGCTGGAGTCGATCCTCGCCCCCGACATCGACGAGCAGATGCTCCACCTCGACGAGCTGGGCTACGGCCTCCCCGGGATCGACTACCCGATCGACTAGGCCGCCGCCGCCCCGCCGGAGGGCGCGATAGGATCCGGCGATGCGTGACCGGGTCGCCTGGGCCGTCGTCGTCGTCCCGGTGGTGCTCCTGACGCTGCCGGGCCTGCTCGCGGGTCGCGTGCCCCTCGAGGGCGACCTCCTCGTCTACCAGCTACCGATCTACGAAGTCCTCTCCGACGCGGCGAAGGCCGGGTGGTTCCCCTGGTGGGACCCGACGGTGCAGAGCGGGACGCCCTTCTTCGCCAATCCCCAGACCCAACTCCTCTGGCCCCCGACGTGGCTGCACGCTCTTCTACCCCACGGTGCCGCGCTCTCCCTGTGGTTGATGGTGCACGGCGTGCTCCTCGCTGTCGGAGCGACGCTCTGGCTCCGATCGCGGGGGTTGGAGGCCGGATCTGCGGCGCTCGGCGCGCTCGTCTTCACGCTCGGGGGCCCCACCCTCGCGATCGTCACGAAGCCCGACAAGCTGCCCGCGTTCGCGCTGGTGCCGTGGTTGCTGTGGGGGATCGGGCTCTGGGCGCAGGGTCGTCGTCGCCCCGCGGCCGCGCTGGTCGTCCTGAGCCAGGTCGGCATGGCGCTCTCCGGCGGCCTCGAGATCTGGATCCTCGCGCTCGGGGGCGCCCTGGTGCTGGTGGTGGCGGAGCGCGACGGCGTCGACCGCCTCCGGGGCGCGGCGCTGTTGGCGGGGTCGACCGTGCTCGCCTTCGCGCTCGCGGGGGTGCAGCTCGTCCCCTTCGTGGAGCTGATGGGGCATACGACCCGGTCGGCGGGGATCGAGTACGCGGCGGTGGCGAAGTGGTCGCTGGAGCTGCGGGACCTCGCCGAGGCGGCCGCCCCGCTCGCGTTCGTGGGCGACGACGGTCACCCGGTGCGGTTCCTCGCCAGCGTCGCCTGCGGCTCCGTGGGGTTCGCGGCGGTGCTCGCCTGGGCCTTCCGGACCCCCGACGGGGCGCCGCGCGGCCCCCGGGGAGAGAGCGCCGCGATCGTGGTGGCGGGCCTGGGCTTCCTGCTGCTCGCGCTGGGCGACGCCACCCCGGTCCATCGCGTCGCGTACGAGCTGGTGCCCCCCCTCAAGAGCCTGCGGTACCCCGAGAAGTACGTCTGGGGCGCGTGGCCCTTCGTCGCCCTGGCGGTCGCGCGGGGCGTCGATCGGGCCTCCCGGGTCCGGCTCGCCCACTGGGGCATCGCGGCCGCGGTGGTCGTCGCGTTCGTGGCGCTCGCCGGGGGAGGGTGGAGGCCGCTGGTCGCGGGACTGCTGACGGCGTCGGGCCTCGTGCTGTGGACGTCGCGCACGGCGATCTGCGTGCTCGCCGCGGTGGAGCTGATCATCGTCGCTCGGGTGGTGCTGCCCCCCGTCGACGTCGACGAGGTGCTGGCGCGGCCGGGGGCCTCGGACGAGCCGGTCCCCCGCTACTTCAACGTCGACCGCCACCTGGACAAGCGCACGCCGCTCCCGCCCCGGACGGGCGCGCAGCAGCGCCTGGTCGACGTGTCGGACCGCGCCTGGCCGAACGTGGGCGTGATCCGCGACGGCGACGGCCGGCGGCGGTTCGAGTACGCCGACGGGGTGCGGGCGATCCGCCTGGAGCGGCAGGACCTGTACTTCGACCACATCGCGCCCCAGCCCGTCCCCAACGCGCTGCTGCTCCTGCGTCGCGCGGGGGTGACGGCCCTCGGCTTCCTGAGCGCCGAGCGACACGACGCGTGGACCGAGGAGGCGCGGGTCGAGTCGACGTTCGTGGCCCCCCACACCGTGGTCCCGGTGCGCGGGTTCCGGCCCGTGGGGTGGGCGCGCTCCGCTCGCGTGATGGCGGACGACGCCGACGCCTTCCGGGCGCTCGGGGGGCCGGAGCTGATGGAGTCGCGGGAGCTGGCGATCGAGCGCGACGCGCCGGGGGCCGCCGAGGCCCTGGCCGTCGAGCGTCCGGCGCCGACGGTGGAGCCGCCCGACGTGGAGGCCGCGCGCCCGAGCCCCGACCGCTTCGAGATCGAGGTCGCCGGGGTCGGGGGCTGGATCGTCGTCCGGGAGTCCTGGGCGCCGGGCTGGAGAGCCGAGATCGAGCACGCCGGGTCGGTCGTGGCGGTCCCCGTCGCCAGGGCCGATTTCTACCTGCAGGCGATCCCGGTCCCGCTCGTCGAAAGGGGCGAGACGGTGCGGATCCGCCTGTCCTACCGACCCTCCGGGTTGGGGATGGGTCTGATCGTCAGCATCCTGGGCCTTTTGAGTTTCCTGGCAGCGCTCGGGGGCCTCAGGTCGCGGTGAGACAGGCGCCCGCACCGTCTTGCTATCCCCGCCCCGGCCTCGGGCCGTCCGAAGGGGGGCGCGGGCCGGAGGGGTTTGCTAGAGATCCCGCGTGAGATCGACCATGGCGGACCCCGACGACTCCGGCTTCCTCGTGCGCCTGCGCAAAGGCGCGGGGGCCACCGCGATCCGCTCGGCGCTGACGAGCCTCGCGTACGCCGGGAAGCTGCACCCCGCGTCCCGCACGTGGGTGGCCGGCGTGGACGTCGAACGCAACGTCCCCTACCGCCGGGGCGGCGCCTCCGACCACCTCCTGGACATCTACCGGCCGTCGGGGGTCGAGGGTCCGCTTCCGGTGATGCTCTACATCCACGGGGGCGGGTTCCGGATCATGTCCAAGGACACCCACTGGATGTTCGGGGCGGGGTACGCGAAGCGCGGGTTCCTGGTGTTCAACGTGAACTACCGGCTCGCGCCGCGGGCCGTCTTCCCGGACCAGGTCGTGGACGTGGCCATGGCCCTGCGCTGGGTGCTCGAGCACGCCGAAGGGTACGGCGGCGACCTGTCCCGCCTCGTATACGCGGGCGAGTCCGCGGGGGCGAACCTGTCCCTGGCGCTGATGATCGCGGGCTGCTGGCGGCGCCCCGAGCCCTACGCGGGGGTGGTGTGGGAGGCCGCGCCCGCCCCGATCGCCGTGCTCCCCCACTGCGGCATGCTCCAGGTGAGCGACGCCGAGCGGTACCTCGCGAACGAGAAGCTCCCCACCTGGATCCGCGATCGCATCGCGACGGTCTGTCGGGGCTACCTGCCCGACGCGTCCGGCGAACCCGACCGGTTCGCGCTCGCCGACCCCCTCGTCTTCCTGGAGCGGGCGGGGTCTCCGGAGCGCCCCCTGCCGTCGGTGTTCTCGGTGTGCGGGACGGCCGACCCGGTCCTGGACGACACGCGTCGCCTGCGGTCGGCCCTCGAGCACTTCGACAACGACTCCGAAGTCCGCATCTACGAGGGCGGGATCCACGCGTTCCACGCCTTCATCTGGCAGGCTCTGGCCGTCCGGAGTTGGGCCGATCAGGACGCGTTCCTGGCGCGGTCCGTGCCGGGCCTGCGGGGCGGAGCCGAGGGCTGAGATGGCGCTGACGGGAGCCGAATACCTCGAGTCGATTCGCGACGGTCGCGAGGTGTGGCTGCACGGCGAGCGGGTGCAGGACGTGACCACGCACCCGGGCTTCGAGAACAGCGCCCGGTTCCTCGCTTCGCTCTACGACACGCTCCACGAGGACCAGCACCGCAAGTCGCTCACCTGGACGACCCCCCGGGGCGCGGTCAGCCACAAGGCGTTCATGGTCTCGCGGACCCGCCGGCACCTCGGCGAGCGCATCGCCGCGATGGAGGTCTGGGCGCGCAAGCACTACGGCTTCATGGGTCGGACGCCGGACTACAAGGGCGGACTCGCCGTCTCCCTGGGCTCCTGGCCGGAGTTCTTCGCGCCGTACTCCGACAACTGCGTGCGTTGGTACGAGAAGCTGGCGGACAACGTCCTCTTCATGAACCACATCGGCGTGAACCCGATGGTGGACCGGAGCAAGCAGCCCCACGAGCTGCCGGACGTGAACATCCGGGCGGTGCGGGAGACGGACTCGGGCATCGTGGTCCGGGGCGCCAAGATGGTCGGGACGGCGGCGGTCTTCACCCACTGCAACCTCGTCTTCTCCTTCTCCCCGGTCCCGCTCACGGACCAGGACCAGGACCAGGCGCTCGTCTTCATCGTCCCCACCGGCGCGCCGGGGCTGAAGCTGGTCTCGCGACCGTCCTACGAGCTCGCGGCGAAGTCCCGGTCGCCGTTCGATCACCCGCTGTCCTCGCGCTTCGACGAGAACGACGCGACGCTGCTGTTCGACGACGTCCACGTCCCCTGGGAGAACGTCCTCATCTACCGGGACGCGGACAAGGCGAACCGCTTCTTCCCCCTCGCGCGCGTGACGCAGAACCTGATGCTGCACGGGTGCGTACGGCTCGGTGTGAAGCTCGAGTTCCTCGTCGGGCTGCTCATCAAGATGGCGCAGCAGAACGGCACGGTCGGGTTCCGGGGGATCCGGGTGCGCATCGGCGAGATCATCGGCTACCTGCACATGGTCAAGGCGATGGTCCGCGAGGCCTGCTCCCACCCGGATCCGGGGCCCGGCGGCAGCGTCGTGCCCGCCCACCGGACGATCTTCGCGCTGCGCGCCCTGGGCCCGATGATCTACCCCCGCGTGCGCGACGTGATGCAGCGGCTCGGCGCGGGCGGGTTCATCCAGCTGCCGTCGTCGGCGTCGGACCTCCTGGCGGAGGAGCTGCGCCCGTTCATCGACACCTACTACCGGGGCACCGGGGTGGACGCGGAGGGGCGGATCAAGCTCTGGAAGCTCGCCTGGGACGCGATCGGCAGCGAGTTCGGCGCGCGTCAGGAGCTCTTCGAGCGCAACTACGCCGGCAACGAGGACAACGTGCGGCTGGAGAACCTGTTCCTGGCCGAGCAGAACGGGGACGCCGCCGCGATGACCGGGTTCGTCGACCAGTGCCTCGCCGACTACGACCTCGCGGGCTGGGCCGACCGGACCCCCTGGGCCGACGACTGAGCCGAAGCGGCCGGGCGCCCTCGCGGTGGCGAGGAGCGGAAGAAGCCACCCCGGTTCGGCGAACCAGGCGAGTTGTTGCCGGGAGATCGAGAGAGGATTCTCGTCCGGGGCCCCTGGGCCGGGCCCACCCGGCTGCGGCGAGAGGGGATTCTCGTCCGGGGCCCCTGGGCCGGGCCCACCCGGCTGCGGCGAGAGGGGATTCTCGTCCGGGGCCCCTGGGCCGGGCCCA
>CAZEKB010000083.1:8437-32156 GCA_964512225.1 uncultured Rickettsiales bacterium
CCGGCTGCGGCGAGAGGGGATTCTCGTCCGGGGCCCCTGGGCCGGGCCCATCCGGCTGCGGCGAGAGAGGATTCTCGTCCGGGGCCCCGGGGCCGCCGACCTACGCCTTCTAGAAGACCCCGCTCAGGGTGAAGAATCCGCCCGTCGACAGCTCGGCGCTGAGCGGGCGGTAGGTGACCTCGGCGTCGAACATGAACCGCAGGCCGGGGCGCCCGTCGAACTTGCGGACGATGAACCCGACCTGGGGCCCGATCACGATCTGGGGGGCGACGGCCTCGGTGTCCGTGTGGATGCCGCCCCCGCCCTTGATGCCGATGAGCGGATGCACGACGGGGATCGGCAGGGCGACGCCCGCCGATCCGACGCCGCTCATCATGAAGGGCGTGCCGCGGGTCGCGCTGATGTTCAGCCCCCCGCTCGAGTAGAAGAGGAAGGTGTAGAAGCCGCCGCCGAGCTCGAACCGCGCGGCGGGCGACACCGCGTCCTGCCCGACCTTCGCGACGCCCCCCGCGCCCCCGCCGACGTGGAACCACTGCGACGTGAGATCGCCCGCGACGGTCGCCGTGCGGCCGCCTTCGTGCGCCTCCGCGGCGCCGGGCGCGAGGGCGAACAGGAGGATGGCGGCGGCGATGGTGAGCGGTCGAGTGGTCATGTCGTCCTCCAGGGGCGGGGGGCGTTGGTGTCGTATGGACGCAGACACCCGGCCTCGCATTCGAGGAAACGACGGGCACATATCGGCCTGCGCGAAGGCTAGGATTCGGACCCATGGGCGTGGACTTCGAACCGGGGCCGGGGGGGCTGACGGACCTCCATCGGCACCTCGACGGGTCCCTGCGGCCCTCGACGCTGGCCGAGCTCGCGGACGCCGCCGGCGTGGCCGTCCCCGACGATCTCCTCTTCTTCCCCGGCATGGGCCTCGACACCGCGCTCGCTCGCTTCGAGTTCACGATCTCCCTCCTCCAGAGCGCCGACGCCGTCCGCCGCGCGGCCGCTGAGATGTGCGAGGACGCCGAGGCGGACGGGGTGGGCACGCTCGAGATCCGTTTCGCCCCGCAGCTCCACGCCGAGGGCGGTTCGACGCCCACGATCGTCGACGCCGCCCTGGACGGGATCGCCGGTCGCGCGGGCCTGATCCTGTGCGGGCTCTACGGCGAGGCGCCGATGGTCCTGAGCGCCCTCGTGGAGTGCGCCGCGACCCGTCCCGAGGTGGTCGGCATCGACCTCGCCGGGGGGCCGACGCCCGCGCAGGTGTTCCGCCTGGAGGACTACGCCGGGCCGTTCGGCCGCGCCTACGACATGGGGCTGGGGCGCACGGTGCACGCGGCGGAGGGTCGCCCGCCCTCGGAGATCCGCGTGGCGATCGAGACGCTGCACGCCCAGCGGATCGGGCACGGCACCACGCTGCTCGAGGACGAGTCGATCGTCGATCTCGTCCTGGCGCGGGGCGTGACGATCGAGGCGTGCCCCACGTCCAACCACCAGGTGGGCGTGATCCCGTCCGTCGCCGACCACCCGCTGTCGCAGTGGCTCGATCGCGGGGTCAAGGTGTGCGTGAACTGCGACAACACGCTGCTGTCGGACGTCCGGTCCAGCGAGGAGCTGCGGCGCGTGGCCACCATCCCGGGCATGACCCCGGCCAAGCTCCAGCAGCTCCTGGACCACGGCCGCGAGGCGGCGTTCGAGCGCGCATGAGCGAGGAGTCCGACGCCGCGTTTCCCACCCCCTGGGGCCGGGCCCTGGGCGCCGCCGCCGTCGTGACGCTGGTATTGGTGGCGCTCCGGTGGGCGCAGCTGCGCTCGGTCGAGGCGCTGCTGTACCACGGCGAGTTCACCGGGCTCGGGCGCCGGATCGTGGACCTGTACCTCGGCGGCGAGCCTCGAGACTGGCGCGACTTCCGCGCCTTCTGGGATCGCTACCAGTACCAGACGTACGCCCAGGGGACGGTCTACACCCAAGTCGTCGGAGCTTGGTTCGCCCGTTGGCTGGGTCCCACCACCAAGGCCCTGCACGCGACGTCGGTGCTCGGCGAGGCCGCGACGGTGTTCGTGGCCTCCGCGGCCGCGTTCCGCGCGCTCCGACTGCGGTGGGCGGTCCCCGTCGTGGGGGCGCTGGTCCTCGTCCCGATCCTCGTGGTCGGGTGGCACCTCGCGCCCTACGGCAACCACTCCGAGTTCCAGGTCTTCCCGGTGCTGCTCGCGGCGTTCCTGGTCACGACCTCCTCCGCGGCGCGGGGCGACGTGCTGCGCTGGGCCCTCCCCGTCGCCGCGATCGCGGGGGGGCTGGTCCTGTATCGCGGCAACGCGCCCCCCGTGATCGCGTTCGCCGTCACAGTCGTGTGGGGGGCGTCGCCTCGTCGCCTCGCCCGGGCCGTCCCGGCGGTCCTGGTGGGGCTCGGCGCCGCCTACTGGATCCTCGCCTACGGCATCGGGGCCGGACTGACGGGCATCGGTCCGGAGTCGTTCGGGGCGGAAGGGGTCCCCTCGATCGTCCAGGAGGGGGCCGCTCAGCACGGACTCGGCGAGGCGGTGCGCACGACCTTCCGCGAGTCGCTCCCGGCCGCGCCGCGCTGGATCGCCGACGGCATCCCCGCCCGCGGCGTCCTCCTCCTGGGTTGGCTGATCGCGGCCATGTCTTGGTTGCCCGCCAAGGACGAGCCGACGCCGGGCCGACTGCTCGCCCGATACGCGTCGCTGTGGGCCTTCGGCGCGGTGGCCGCCGTGGTCCTGGGGCGGCAGACGTTCCCCCGGTACCTGATCGGCGCGTACTACGCTCTGCTGTTGTGTTGGACGGGCGTCCTCGTGGGAGCTGCCCACTCCGGCCTGCGCGCCCTGGCGGCGGGGGCCCTGTGCCTGCTCGCGGTCGGCGGGGCCCTCGAGCAGCGGTGGTGGGTCGTGCCCGACGTCTGGGAGGCGACGGACGACCTCGACGGCATCCCCCTGTGGTTCGAGCTCGAGGTCAACTACATCGACCTGGACGAGCTCCCCTACTACCACCGGATCCTGGAGGAGGGGCGCGGGGGCAAGTGGATCGGCTGGTCGTCGCACCACGTCCCGATCGGCTGCCTGGTGCAAGGAGCCCTCGTCGCCCAGCCCGACTACCTGCCGCGGCCGTCGCTCGACGCGTGCCACGGGTTCGACCCGGACACCGCGCGGTTCATCGCCACGGAGGCCGAGCGCGAGCTGGAGCGGAGCCCCGGGGAAGACTTCGACGCCGCGATGCGCGACGTCGGCGTGGGGATGTGGATCCGATCGGACCGCGACCTGTCCCTCCTGGCCGGCTCGGTCCGGGACGTCCCCCCGCGGCTGCGGACCCCGATCATGGCGGGCGCGACGGCGGAGTCCCTCCGGTGGCGGTCGCCATGAACCGGCTCGTGGGGGCCGTGACGCTCGTGGCGCTCGTCCTGACCGCCGCCCCCGCCCGGGGGCTCACCCCCGCGGAGCTGAGCGCGAAGCTGGCGCCGGAGGCGGGGTGGGCGTCGCACGTGAGGGCCGCCCGGGAGGCCGAGGCCGCGGGCGACCCCGAGCTGATCCCGGCGATGTTCGCGGGCTTCGTGGCCGCCAAGCGGGGGACCCTCCGAGAGGATCCCGACATCCACGAGCGCCTCCTGATCGCGCTCGAGCAGTGGCCCGCGCCGGAGGTCGCCCGACGCCTCGAGGAGGCGCCCGCGCCCCCCGAGCTGGCACCCGTGGGGGTCGAGCGCTACCACCGCTGGCTCCGCGCGGTCGCGGCGGACGCGCGGGGATTCCGCTCCCTGCGGGTGGTGCAGGGGGACGCCCTCAACGTCCTGTTCGGGGGCGGCGACGCCCTGCTGCCGCCCGCCCCCGACGTGGCGGTCCCCGGCGGCGACGCCGACACCTCGAGCCCGGTCGGCTCCTTCGTCGTGCCCTCGGACCGGCTCCCTCCCGGCCCCGGCGCGCTGTGGCCGCGTGTGCTGGTCGCCCTGCTCGTCGCCCTGGTCGGCCTCGTCGTGCTCGCGGGCCGGGTCCGGGCCGCGCGACGATTCGTCTTCCCCCTGCTCGCCGTCCTCATCGCCCCCGCCTCCCTGGTCGGCCTGGAGGTGGCGCTGACCGCCGCCGGGGTCGAGCCGCTCGCGGCCGTCCGCCCGAACTTCAACCTCGGCGGCGGGGAGGCGGGGGCCCGCTGGTTCGAGCCCGTGCCCGGGGACGACTCCCGGCTCCGGATGGTCAAGAACAACGCCCGCGAGCAGCGGTTCCTCCTCCGGCACGACGGGGTCCGCGTCGTCGCCCTCGGCGGCTCCTCCGTGCGCGGGAAGGGCGACCTGGTCGAGTACTCCTGGCCCTCGGTCCTCGAGCGACGCCTGCGGGCCTGCGCGCCCCCCGGGGTGGCGGTGGACGTGGTGAACGCCGGCGCCGACGGGGCGCTGTCCGACGACCTGGTGGGGGTGGTCCGGCGCCTCGCCGAGGCGTCCCCCGACGTGCTCGTGGTCTACGCCGGGTACAACGACTTCGTCTTCGTGCCGCTGTTGACGCGCTTCGAGGGCTACAGCTCCGAGCGCATGGGCCTGCGCCATCTGCTGGGGCGGACGCGCGTCGGCCACGTGGGGGCGCGCCTCACCGGGCGGCTGGGCCCCGCGGATCGCGCGGGCCCGTCGCAGGCCTCGGGCCCCGTCGCCGCGCCCACCGACGCCCAGGTGGCCGACATGCGCGGCCTGCTCGCCAACAACCTCGCCTGGAACCTGGACCGCATCGCCCGGTTCGGGGCGGAGATGGACGCGGAGGTCGTGTTCGTGACCCAAGGACAGAACGAGGACCTGTGCGGCGTCGGCTCGCTCAACGGACAGGCCGACTGGGACCGCGCGTGCTTCCCCGCGGACGCGAGGCGGACGATCCTGCAGGCGGCCTCGGCCGGAGACGTCACGGTGGTCGACGCGGCCGCGGCCCTGCGCGCGGACGCGGGGGGTGAGACCGTGGGTTGGTCGCACTTCTGGGACGAGATTCACCCCGGACGTCGGGGGTCGGCGGTCATCGGCGAGTCCGTCGGTGCCGCGCTGATCGACGTGCTGTGGCCCGGTGAGGCGAGGGAGTGCGACATGCCACTGCCCGCGCGCTAGTCTTTGGTCGGAGGGCCCATGCCGACCTCGACCGTCGAACGTACGATCGGAGCCAAAGCAGAGGATGTGTTCGACTGCATCGCGCACATCGAGAACTTCCGAAAAGCGATCCCCCACATCGTGGACGTGAGATTCCTGACCGCAACCAAGCGAGGAGTCGGGACCAAGTTTCGGGAGACCCGGCTGATGGGGAAGCGCGAGGCCACCAGCGAGCTGGAGGTCACCGAGTACGTCGAGAACAAGCGCGTCCGCTTGATCTCCGACCAGGGCGGCGTCATCTGGGACACCGTGTTCACCGTCGAGCCCCGCGGCTCCACGACCAGTCACCTGAAGATGGTGATGGACGCGCGCCCCTACAAGACGTTCGCGAAGCTCACCACGGGCCTGCTCATGGCGATGATCCAGAAGCACTTGGAGGCCGACCTCGACGCCGTGAAGGCCTACTGCGAGCCCTGAAGGTCAGGTCCGCAGGCCCTTGCGCAGCCGCTGGCGGATGCTCGGGGTCTCGTCCGCCAGCTGATCGAGCAGCGCCTGCATCGACTCCCGGACGCGTTCGTCCAGGGCCTCGATCTGCGCCTGCGTGGGCTCCGCGATCGGCTCGTCCTCGATGCGGATCGGCGCGCCGAAGCGGTACCGGAACCGCGCGGGCACGGGCACGTTGGGCAGCGGGCCCACCGACAGCCCCCAGGGCACGGACAGCGTGATGGGGAAGACGTCCGCCCGCACCAGGGCGTGCAGCCCGAGGGCCTTGGCGATGCGACGACCGGAGCGCAGCACGATCAGCGTCTCGTGGGCGCCCGAGTTGGCCACCGGGATGATCGGGACGCCCGCCCGCAGCGCGGTCTTCGCGTAGCCCTTGCGGCCGCCGAAGGCGACCTTGAACCGGTCGCGGTAGGGCCGGAAGACGTCTCGGTCGCCGCCCGGGAGCACGAGGAGGTCGTGCCGGTGGTCGTGCAGGCAGGCGTGGGCGACCTCCCGGGAGGCGCGCAGCACGCCGATCCGCGCGAAGAACTTCGCCGTCGGCTCGGTCTTGAAGATCATCTCGTGGGCGAGGCTGTGCACGGGCCGGGACGCCCCGAAGTGCGTGTACCAGACGTAGCCGAGCCCCCAGACGTCGGGGATCATCAGGCCGCCGCTGTGGTTGGACACGACCAGCACCGGCTCGTCGGGGAAGTGCTCGAGGCCCTGCGCCTCGCAGGGGTAGGGGCCGGACTCCCGGAAGAGTGGGGCGAGGCGCTCGACCGCCTTCGCCACCGCCTCCGGGTCGTGGTGCCCGACGTCGTCGCCCCAGGTCATGGGGCGAACCTACCGTCGCGCGTCAGGGAGCGTCGAGCTTGCCGTACTCGTCGGCGCCCCAGCACTCGATCGCGCCCCCGTCGCGCACGCCGCAGGTGACGTCGCCGCCCGCGTCCACCGCCACGAAGCGGCCGTCCGGTGCGTCGGCCTGGCCCGAGCCGTTGGCGCCCCAACACGCGATCGTCGACGCCTCGGTGCGACCGCAGACGTGGTCGCGACCCGCCGTCAACTCCTCGAAGCGGATGGCGTCGGGGTCGTTCGTGGGCGGGGGCAGGGTGCCCCAGCACTGGGCTCGACCGAACTCGTCCAGCCCGCACCCCCCGCCGTCGATGACGGCCAGGGAGACGAGGCCCGCGACGCTCCCGACGTGCTCGACGCCGGCGAACCCACCGCCCCAGCAGAACACCTCGCCGTCGACCCGCGCGGCGCAGGTGTGGTCGGGGCCGGCGGCGACCGCCTCGAACAGCCCCTCGGCGGGGATCGTCCGCCCGTCGGCCGCGCTGCCCCAGCATCCGACCTCGCCCCCGGGTCGGAGCCCGCAGACGTGTGTGTCGCCGATGGCGAGCGCGTCGAACTCCCCGGGCAGGGTCACCATCGTCGGCAGCGTGACCACGGTGTCCCCCCAGCAGTGCGCGCCCGCCCCCACGGTGATGGTGCAGGTCGTGGAGTGGCCGGCGTAGATGCCCACGGGCGGGGCCACGGGCTCGGGCGCCACGCGGGCGTTCGTCCCCCAGCAGATCGGCCCGCCGCTGCCCAGGGCGCAGGCGTGGGCCGACGCGACGGCCAGCCCCGAGAACGTGCACCGGTCCACCCGCGCGGGGTCGTCGTCGTCGCAGTCGCCGTCGCACCGCGTCACGCCGTCGCCGTCGCCGTCGAGCTCGGAGTCGTCGACCTCTCCGTCGCAGTCGTTGTCCGCGTGCTCGTCGCACACGTCGTAGGCGCCGGGGTGGACGGCCGCGGCGTCGTCGTCGCAGTCGAAGCAGAGCGTGGACTCGTCGCCGTCCGCGTCGGTGGGGTCGTCGTCCGCCACGCCGGTGCAGTCCTGGTCCGCGCCGTCGCAGAGCTCGACCGCCGCGGGATGGCGGGTCGGGTCCTCGTCGTCGCAGTCGCCCTCCAGCTCGTTGTAGCCGTCGCCGTCATCGTCGGCGGCGGGGATGAGCGGGACGTCGCCCATGTCGAGGCAGGCCGCGGGCGACCCGCAGGTCCCCTGGGTCGCGGGCGTCTCGAAGGAGGCGATGCGGATCGTCCCGTCCACGCCGAACGCGTCGAGCTCGGCGGTGCTGGCGATGCGGGCGTCGGCGCAGAAGTCGCCCTCGGCCGTGGTGCTGGTCGTGTAGCTGCCGCGGTAGTCCAGCCCCACGGTCTGGACGGACACCGAGTCCACCCCGTCTCCCGTGATCGGATCGACGAGCCTGCCGGTGACGCACGACGTGTTCATCGGCTGGTCGCAGTTCCACCAGGAGAAGTGGGGGACGTCCGCGTAGGCGACGCCGTCGCGCAGGACGGCGCTGCCCTCGCGCAGCCACAGGCCCTCCTCTTCGTCGAAGGTCCACATCGGCAGCACGGCGCCGTCGTCCACGACCGTCGTCTCCGGCGTCGGGATCTCGAGGCGCGCGCTCTCGCCCACGAACTCCAGGGGCAGCCCCGCGGGGGTGGCGAACTCGACCTCGACCATCCCGTGGCTCTCCAGGGGGGTCTCGATCGCGCCCACCCGGGCCTTCATCTCGCCGGGGGCGGCGAGGATCGACTCGGCGGTGCGCAGCAGGGCGTACTCGACGACCAGCGGGCCCTCGTACGGGACCCCCGGTCGCGACTCGAAGGAGAGGGGCGGGAACTCGAGCGCCACGCCGTCGTCCCCGGAGACCCGCCCGCCGCGCCGGGCGTCGGGGAGCGTCGTCGTGCGGGTGGGCAGGAGGTTGACGGCGACCTCGTAGTCGCCGTTCTCCTCCAGCGTCAGGCGGCGGTGGCCGGTGGTCCAGCCGTCCTTGTCGGCCCACACGTCGACCGTGGCGGGGAGCACGTCGCCGAAGGAGAAGCGCCCGTCGTCGTCGGACCGGACCACCGAGTCGCCCAGCTGCACGAGCGCGCCGGCGAGGGGCGCGCCCACCACCGTGGCGACGCGGCCGCGGACCTCGGCGGTCGCCTCTTCGTCCACGGTCTGCGCGGGATCGGGTCCGTCGGCGTCGGGCGCCTGCGCGGACAGGAAGCTGTCCGAGCAGGCGGTGAGGGCGAGGGGGATCGAGGCGCACAGGGCGCAGAGCCGGCTCAGGGGTCGCATGGGGTCTCCTCCGTGCGCGCCGTCTTCATGACGTCGTCGCACCGCCGACCTCCGCGCCGGAGCAGTCCGTTGCTCGGCGCTGCGGAGGTCCACGCCCGATCCGTCCAACCGGCGGGGGCGCGCCGAGGAAAAAGTCCGTCGCGAGGACACGCGGGGGCGGGGCGGTCGTAGGCTGCAGGCGATGGACCTCGACCTACCCAAGAAGATCGTGCTGGGCGCGATCGGAGTGTGCGTCCTGCTGCTCCTGCTCAGCCGGATGGAGGAGCCTCCGGGGACCGAGTCGGCGTCGCCCGCGGCGTCCCCCGCCCCGTCGGCCGCGGACGAGTGAATGCCGGGGCTCGACGAGGTGTCTGAGGAGTAGTCCCCTGCAAGGTGCGCCGATGCGGTTGTTGTTGTTGCTGTTGCTGTCGCTGTCCGCCCCGTCCGTCGCCCGCGCGGCGTGCGGATCGCCGTCGGACTCGCTCCCTCCCCCCTACGACGCCCTGGTGCGCGGCGAGGCGGCGCTCGAGGGCGGCCGGTTCGCCGCGGCCGTGACCGAGCTCGAGTCCGTCGCGGGCCTCCCGGACGGGCCCGCGTCACGACGTCGGGCCGTGCTGCTCGGTCGCGCCCGCGTTCTCGCGGGGGACATCGAGGGCGGTCGGGCGATGTTGAAGACGGCGCTGGTCGGCGCGCGCGGCGAAGGGGGCGTGCGCTCGACACCCTGCGACGGGGACCCGGCCGAGGCGCGCTGGTGGGTCGCACAAGCTTCGGTCCGCGCCGGTGAATACGCCGACGCCGTGCCCGCGTGGCGGGGGATCTGGGCGCGCAACCCCACGTCGCCCTGGGCGGAGAAGGCGCACGGGCTCCTGGAGAAGCACGACCCCGCCTGGACCGGCCCGGAGCCGACGACCCGCACGGCGCTCGCCGAGGAGCGGGCTGCGGCGTTCGCGAAGCTCAACCTGCACCGGCGCGCGCTCGACGTGCTGGAGGCGCTCGTCCCCGACGACGGCACCGAGGAACACCGGCGGCGGATGGCCGGAGCGCTGTTCAAGGCGAGGCAGTACCGCCGCGCGGTCGTGGCGTTCGGCGGGCTGCAGGAGCCGGCGCCCCAGGACCGGTTCGACCGGGCCCTGGCGGCGTCGCGGTACGGCGACTACGCGCTGGCGGGCGAGCTCTACACCGGGCTCGTCACCGAGCTCCTGGGCCGGGCGAAGAGCGGCTCGCTGCGGCGGATCGTCGACGACGCGAGCTTCAAGGTGGGCTACCTCGACTACGACGCGGGTCGTCTCGAGGCGGGCCTGGCCCACTTCGCCGCGCACCTGGAGCGTCTGCCCGGCTCGCGGCACGCGGACGAAGCTCACTGGTTCACCGGCTGGTCGCTGTTCAAGCAGGGCCGGTGGGACGACGCCGACGCTGCCTTCGGGCGGCTCGTGGCCGAGCACGAGGGGTCGTCGTTGGCCGCCGGGGCGCGGTACTGGCGCGCGCGCATCGCCGGGCTCCGGGGCGACGCGGCGGGGGAGACGACGGGGCTCGAGGCGGTCCTGGCGAAGCACCCCGACACGTCGTACGCGTGGTGGGCCGGGCGCCGGCTCGGCCGGACCTGGGAGGCCCCCGAGGATCCCCCCGCGGTGCTGGGCGACGGCAAGGACAACCCGGCGCTCCAGCGGGGCATCGCGCTGTTGCGGGCGGGGATCGACGACTGGGCGGCGACCGAGCTGAACGCGCTCGCGAAGCGTGCCCGGAGCAAGGGGCGCGATCAGAGCCTCTATCTCGCCACGCAGCTGGTGGACGCGGGCGAGTGGGCGGCGGCGCGGAAGCTCGCGGCGCCCTACTGCGGCCCGGCTCACGAGCGCGAGGACCCGGCGGCCCTACGCATCTGTTGGCCCCGGCCCCGGAAGGCCTGGACGACCTCCCTCGACCCCGACCTGCCGCCGCTGCTCCCCTACGCGATCATGCGCGCCGAGAGCGGCTACATGCCCACGATCAGCTCCGCGGCCGGGGCGCGGGGGCTGATGCAGCTCATGCCCGACCTCGCCGTGGCGCTGTACGCGCGGCTGCACCCCCGCGAGGCCCCGTTCGATCCGGAGCGACTCTTCGATCCGTCGGTGAACGTGGAGCTGGGTGTCGCCGAACTCACCGAGCTGTCGCGCAGCCTCTCGGACACCGGGGTGGACCCGCGGGTGCCGCTCGTGATCGCGGGCTACAACGGAGGGGAGACGGCCGTTCGGCGCTGGCTGAAGGAGCAACCGCTCCCCATCGAGGCCGACCGGTGGGCCGAGGACATCGGCTACTCGGAGACCCGCCGCTACGTGCGCAAGGTGCTGGGGACCCTCCAGGTCTATCGCTACGTCTACGGCGACTGAGATCGGGCTCGCCCGAGAAAGATCCGGCGGCGGTGCGCCCGGAAGGGTCGACATCGACCCGCGGGCCGATCGCGCAGTCGTGCTTGGATGCGGGGGCATGAGACGCCCGCCCCTGTCGCTCCTGCTCCTCCTCGTCGCCTGCGCCGCCGATGAGGAACCTCTGCTCGGCAACCAGGGACCTCGCATCGAGGTCTTCGCCGCGGCCGCGGACGAGCCCGAGCTCATCGACTTCGGTGAGGTCCCGGCCGGCTCCGACGCCGTCGCCACGCTCGTGATCCGGAACGTGGGCGGCGAGCCGCTGGAGCTCGGCGCGGTCAACCTCTCGCGCACGGACTACCTCGACACGTCCGACATCGGGGGGCTGCCCGGGCGGCTGGACCCGGGGGCCGAGGTCGACTTCGAGGTGCTGTTCCAGCCCCGATTCGACCTCCGGTTCGAGGGGCGGCTCACGGTCGGATCGTCCGATCCCGAGCGGCCCGAGGTCGAGGTCGCCATCGTCGGCGACGGCCTCGCGCCCACGCTGCGCATCGACCCGTCGGAGTTCCAGTTCGGCACGGGCCTCGTGGGGTGCGAGGACGAGCTCGAGATCGAGCTGACGAACATCGGGCGGGCCCCCCTCGTCCTCGGCGAGATGTCGCTGATGGAGGACGGGTCCACCTTCGCGCTGGCCGAGCGGCCCGAGCCCGGCACGTCGCTGGAGCCGGGGGAGAGCGTGGCCGCGGCGCTGCGGTGGACGTCCGACGATCACCTCCCCGACACGGCGACCCTCCACGTCGCCTCCAACGATCCGCTCGGGAGCAGGAGCGCCGTCTTCGCGGGCAGCTCGGTCACCGCGGACCCCGTAACCGACGTGTGGGTCGCAGACGGCAACCTCGCGCTCGACCTCGTGATCGTCCTCGACGCCAACGACCCCGACGTCGCGACGGAGCTCGTATCGTCCACCGCCGCGCTCTTCGCCGCGCTGAGCGACGTCGGGTTCGACTTCCGGGTGGGCATCGTCGACGGGACGGGGGCGCTCCTCGGACCCCCGATCGACGCGGGCTCGGGCGATCCCGAGGCGGAGGTCTCCGCCCTCTCCGCCCTCGCGGCCGCGCCGACCGGGGCCGGGCTCGGGGCGGCGTGGGCCTGCCTCGCGCCGGGCGGGGAGTGCGTCGCGGCCCTCGCTCGGCCGGGCGCCGATCTCCACGTCGTCCTCGTATCGGACGGCCCCCTCGCGCTCCCCGACTCGCTCTCGAGCCTGGCGCTCACCATCGTCGGGCTGCGGTCGCCGCCCGCGGGCGTCTCCATCTCGGCGATCACGGGGGGCGCGACGGGCTGCTCGGGGCCGGAGGTCACGGCGCCCGCCGACGGGGGAGTCCAGGCGCTCGTGGGAGGCGGCATCGGCGTGTTCGGCAGCGTCTGCGAGCCCGGCCGGGGCGAGACGCTGGTGGCGGCCGCCCGTCGGTCCATCCCCGCGCTCGACCGGTTCGTGCTCTCCGCGGATCCCGCCCCGGCGACGATCCACGTAGCGGTCGACGGCGCCGCGAACCAGGAGTGGACCTGGGACGACGCGCTCGGCGCGATCGTCTTCCCCCCCGGCGAGTACCCCGCGTCGGGCGCGGACGTCGAGGTCCTGTACCGCGCGCTCGCCTGCGAGTGACTATCCTGCGGCGATGGTCCGCCCCGCGCTCTTGCTCCTGACCGCTCTCGCCGTCGGCTGCGCTCCCCTGGAGGGGCTGCGCGAGACGCCCGACGGAGACGGCCCGGTCGTCTACATCGACTGGGACGCCGAGCCCCTGCCCGAGGTCCCGTTCCCCAACGACCTCGCCACGCGCACGGACGAGACGTCGCCCACCGGGCTGCGCCTCAACTTCTCCCGGGAGGCGCCCACGCAGAACGAGCGCGACCTGCGGACGAAGGCCGATCAGCAGACCGGCTTCGGCATCTACGCGCCGATCATGGTCCGGTTCGACGCCCCCCTCGACCTCGAGGACGTCCTCGCCCGGCACGGGCGGGCGGACACCGACTTCCTCGACGACGCCGTCTTGCTCGTGGACGTGACCGAGGGGTCGCCCACATACCTCCAGCCCTTCGAGCTCGACATCGGGGGCGACCGCTTCCCCGTGGACCTGCCGCGCACCGGCATGTTCTGGAACAACGACCCGCGGGCCGACGAGCCGACCCTCATGTTCGAGACGGTCGACGAGGACACCAACGGCGACGGCGTGCTGCAGCCGTCCGAGGACACGGACAACGACGGGGTCCTCGACGTCCCGAACACGCTGCCGGAGGGGAGCCGCGACCGCCTCGACCTGCTCACCTGGTACGAGCGGGAGACCGACACGCTGATCGTGCGTCCGGTCGTGCCCCTGCGGGAGGAGACGACGTACGCCGTGGTCCTCACCGAGCGCCTGCGCGGCGCGGCGGGGCCGGTCCGCAGCCCCTGGCAGTGGGTCCACCACGGGCGTCAGACGACCGCGCTGCGCCCGCTGCTCGAGGCGCTGCCGCCGCTGGGCCTGTCCGTCGAGGACGTGGGGTTCGCCTGGACCTTCACCACCGCCGCGGTCACCGCCGATCTGCTCGCTGTTCGCCAGGGGCTGCAGGGGGAGGGGCCGTTCGGTTCGCTCGCCGAGGACTTTCCCCCCGACGTCACCGAGTCCCTGCCCATGCAGGACGCGATCGGGGATCGGCCGACGCACCGGCTGCCCATGGAGCGCGTGATCGGCCCGCTCGCCAGCGCGGGCGTGCTGCCCGGGGGCGAAGAAGGGGTGATGGCGCAGGCCTACCTGACCTACGCGACGGACATGGTCACCGGCGTGTTCCACACGCCGAGCTTCCTCGTCGACGTGGACGAAGAGGGCTTCGACGACACCGACGAGTGGTGGCGGGTGGACCGCGCGACGGGCGAGATGGTCGTGGAGTCGGAGCGGGTGCCGTTCACGTGCATCCTCCCGAAGGCGAGCCCCGGATACGAGCCGCCGTTCCCGGTCGTCATGGTCGGGCACGGCCAGGGAGGCACGCGGTTCCACCTCGTGGTGCTCGCGTGGGCGTTCAACCGCCTGGGGATGGCCGTGTGCGGGTTCGACTTCCCGGGCCACGGCGGCGCGCTGCCTCCGGACCAGGAGGCGGAGTACGCCGAGCTCCTCGAGTCCCTGGGGCTGCTGCCGGGCTTCCGCTCGTTCGCCGACGCCCGCCACCGGGACCTCGACAACGACGGGCTGAAGGACAGCGGGGCCGACTTCTGGGTCGCCGACCCGTTCCACACCCGCGACAACGTGCGCCAGGCGGCCGTCGACTTCGCCCAGTTCGTCCGCGTCCTGCGTTCGTGCGGGACCGGCACCATGGACTTCGTGACCGACGCGGGGGCCCCGATCCGCAGCACGATGTCGTGCGACTGGGACGAGGACGGCGTCCCCGACGTGGGCGGGCCCGACGCGTCGATCACCCTCTTCGGCGCGTCCCTGGGCGGGATCAATACGTCCGTCGCCGTGGCGATCGAGCCCGGCATCGAGGCCGCCGTGCCCATGATCCCGGGCGGCGGGCTGGGCGACGGGCTCCTGCGATCGAGCCTCGGCGGCCCGCGCGAGGCCGTGATCGGGCGGCTCCTCAGTCCCATGATCTTCGGGCTCCCGGGCGACGACGGGACCCTCGCGATCCGGCAGCTCGTGGCGTCGGCCAACAACATGCGCCGGGTCCACGTCGCGACGCTGCCCGCTGTCCCCGCGGGGGGGCGCGTGGTGGTCGAGAACCTGACCACCGACGAGGTCGCCGCCGGCTGGATCCCCGACGACGGTCGGTTCCGCGTCGCGATCGCGGCCGACGCGATGACGGGCGGCGAGAAGGCCCTCGCAACGGGGATGCCGGAGTGGGGCCCGGAGCCGCTGACGACCTACTCGATCCCCGACAACGAGGGCCTCGGGGACCGGCTCCGCATCACGATCGAGGACGCCGACGGCGCCCCCGTCGCCACGATCGACACCTTCGAGACGGACGTCGTGCACGAGGGCGTGACGTACCCCGCGGGCTCGCCCCTCGTGGCGGCGAACTCCGGCTCCGGCCACACGCGCCAGACGCCCCGCCTCCGGCGCCTCATCCAGGTCATGTCGATGATCGGCGAGTCCGGCGACCCGATCGCCTACGCCCCGCGCTGGGTGCACGAGCCCCTCGCCCACGGCGGCGGTCCCGCGAACGTGCTGATGATGCCGACGGTGGGCGACACCGTGGTCCCCATCGCCACCGGGGTCGCGCTCGCCCGCTCGGCCCGGTTGTTCCCCACCCGGGAGGCCGACTCGAGGTACGGCATGTCCGTGGACGCGTGGCTCGTGGAGCGCGGGGTGGTCCACGGCTACGAGGAGTTCGGGCCCTTCGTGGACGACGCGGGCGAGCCGATCCTGTTCGACGTGGAGGACTGGGACGGAGAGCTCAACGGCGCGCCGTCGGACGAGCCGCTGCGGGCCACGGTCGATACGTCGGCGGGGTCCAGCGGCGTGCGCGTCGTATTCGCGGACCCCCGCGGCAGCCACGGCTGGGCGATCCCCGAGCCGGAGGCCGCCTTCGACGTGAATACGTTCGCGACGATGCAGGGGGCGTGGTTCCTCGCGTCCGGCGGGCAGGAGCTGACGGACGACCTCTGCCTCGCCACCGCCGACTGCCCCTGGTTCCGCGTCCTGCCGTGAGCCTCCGCTCCTGCATCGTGGCGGCCCTCGTGGTCGCCGGATCGGGCTGCGCCCCGACCCCGAAGGCGGAGGCGCCCGCGGGCTCCGTCGTCCTGACGCCGTGCCGCGAGCCGGGGGTGCTCGGGGAGCTGCGGTGCGGTTCCTTCGAGGTCGTCGAGGACCCCGACGCCCCCGACGGTCGTCGGATCGCGCTCCGGATCGTCGTGGCGCCCGCCCATGAGCGCGCCGAGCCCGACCCCGTCTTCTTCCTCGCGGGGGGGCCGGGCCAAGGGGCTACCGAGACGATGGGCATCGCGTTGGGCTTCCTCGACCGCGCGCGCAAGCACCGAGACATCGTATTCGTGGACATCCGGGGCACGGGCGGCTCCAACAAGCTCCCGTGCGCGGCCCCCGCGGGGGATCTCGCCGCCCGGCTCGAGTTCGAGAGCGAGCCGGAGCTGCTCGCGGACTGCCTCGCGGGTTACGACGCCGACCCTCGCCACTACAACACCCCCCGCTTCGTGGCCGACCTCGAGGCCGTGCGCGCGGCGATGGGGTACGACGCGGTGAACCTCTACGGCGGCTCCTACGGGACGCGCCTCGGGTTGGCGTACATGGCGCAGCACGGCGATCGCGTGCGATCCGCCGTCCTCGACGGGCTCGCGCCCTACGCGATGACGCTGTTCGTATCGTTCGGCGCGGACGGCAAGGTCGCCCTGGACCGCATGTTCGCCGACTGCGCCGCGCAGCCCGCGTGCGCCGACGCCTTCCCCGACCTCGAGGCCCGCTTCTGGGCCTGGCTGAACGGGCTGACGCCGGCGGAGGGAGAGGAGCCCGTCCGGGTCACCCTGCGCGATCCGCGCACCGGCGGCCGCGCCCTCGACGTCCCCCTGGAGCGCGTCGCCGTGGCGAGCGCCGTGCGGGGCCTCCTGTACTCCCCCGAGTACGCGGCGCTGCTCCCGTTCGCCATGCACTCCGCGATCGCGGGCGACGTGCAGCCGCTGGTGGGCCAGGCCCTGATCCTCGGCGAGGGCGCCGAGAACTCGATGGCGGTGGGGCTGATGCTGTCGACGGCGTGCGCCGAGGATCTCCCGCGCGTCACGGCCGAGCAGCGCGCCGAGCTGGAGCGCGAGCCGTTCCTGGGCGCGGCCATGGTCGACATGATGAGCGAGGCCTGCGCCGCGTGGCCCGCGGGCGACGTCCCGGACTCGCTCTTCGAGCCGGTGGCGAGCGACGTGCCCGTGCTCCTGCTCTCCGGCGCCGAAGACCCGGTGACCCCGGAGCGCTGGGCGGCGGAGGCGGGCACGACCCTCACCGACGCGCGGTCGCTCACGGTGCCGAACACGGGCCACATCGCGGCGGCGGCGGGCTGCGTCGACAAGGTCGTGCGCGACTTCTTCGAGGACCCCGCGGAGGACCCGAACCTCGACCGGCGGTGTGTCGCCGAGGTGAAGCGCCCGCCGTTCTTCCTGCGCTCCACGGGGCCGGACCCGTGAGCCTGCGCGTCGAGGGCCTGCGCAAGACGTTCGGCGACGTGGTGGCCGTCGACGACGTGTCGTTCCACGCCGAGGACGGTCGCACCACCGGGATCCTCGGCCCCAACGGGGCGGGCAAGACCACGTCGCTGCGCATGCTCTACGGGCTGCTGACGCCCGACCACGGAGCGGTGAGCATCGACGGCGTGGACCCGTACCTCGACCCGCGCGCGGCCCGGGCGAAGCTCGGCGTGCTCCCCGACAGCAAGGGCATCTATCCCCGGCTCACCGCCCGGGAGAACATCCGCTACTTCGGACGCATCCACGGCATGCGCGGGGCCGAGCTCGACGCCCGCGTCGCGTCGCTCATCGACGAGCTCGAGCTGACGAAGGTCGCCGACCGCCGGGCCGCCGGGTTCTCCCAGGGCGAGCGCATGAAGGTCGCGATCGGTCGGGCGCTGGTGCACAGCCCCACGAACGTCATCCTCGACGAGCCGACCAACGGGCTCGACGTGCTCTCCACGCGGGCGATGCGCGACCTGATCACCGCGCTGCGCGACCGCGGCCGGTGCGTGCTGTTCAGCAGCCACGTGATGCAGGAGGTGTCGGCGCTGTGCGACCACATCGTGGTGATCGCCGACGGGCGCGTGGCCGCCGATGGATCGCCCGAGGAGCTGCTGGCCCAGACCGGCCGGGACACGCTGGAGGACGCGTTCGTCGCGCTCATCGGAGAAGCGGGGCTGCAGGGATGAGGGCCTGGATCGTCTTCATGAAGGAGCTCGTGGACGGGGTCCGGGACCGCCGCTCCCTGCTGAGTGCCATGGCGTTCCCGCTGATCGCGCCCGTCCTGTCCGTGGGGCTGCTGGGCGCGATGGTCGCCGAGACCACCAAGGACGACAAGGCCCCCGACGGCGGGGACCCGGCGCTGGCGGTCGTGGGGATCGAGGCGGCGCCGTCGCTCGTCGCGTACCTGGACGACAACGGCTTCGACCCCGTCGCCTACCCGGGCGAGTCGCCCGAGGACGACGTGCGCGAGCGCGAGAGCAAGGTGATCCTCCGGCTGGCCGACGACTACGCCGAGGACTGGACGGCCGGCCGCCCCGCTCGGGTCGAGCTGATCTACGACGCGTCCCGCGACGACGCCCGCAGCCGCGTGCGCAAGGTCCGCCGGACGGTCGAGGCGTGGGGCATGACCACCGGGGCGAAGCGGCTCATCGCCATGGGGGTGGCCCCGGACGTCGTGCGCGCGGTCAGTCTGGAGGACGTGGACCTGTCCACCGCGGAGGAGCGCGGGGCGCGCCTGCTGCAGCTCATCCCGATGTTCATCATCATGGCCTGCTTCCTCTGTTCGATGTACGTCGCCATCGACGCCACCGCCGGGGAGCGCGAGCGGGGGTCGCTCGAGGCGCTCGTGCTGACCACGGTCTCGCCCCGCGAGCTGGCCCTCGCGAAGTTCGGCGCGGCGTTCATCTTCGGGGGGATCGGGGTCGTCCTCACCGCCGTCCTGTCGGTGTGGGCGATCCGCTTCGTCGATCTCGACGCCCTCGGCCTGCGCATCGCGGCGGGCCCGCGCGAGGCCGGGATGTTCCTGCTCATCTGCTTGCCCCTCACGGCGGTCGCGGCCGCCCTGCAGGTGCTCGTGGCGACGTTCAGCCGGTCGTTCAAGGAGGCGCAGACCTACCTGTCGATGATGGTGCTGCTCCCCCTCGCGCCGGGCTTCTTGATGACCGTCAAGCCGGTGCAGGAGGCGGCCTGGATGATGGCCGTGCCAGCCCTCGGCCAGCAGCTGATGATGGGGAGTGTCCTCCAGGGGTCGGGGCTGCCCGCCCTGGACTACGCGCTGTCGGTGGGGGCGGGCGTGTTCGCGACGGCCGTGTGCGTCGTCGCCTGCGGCCGCCTGCTCGAGAAGGAGCAGATCATCTTCGGCCGATGATCGGGCGCGCGTCGAGGCGGATCGCCGTGGCGAGGTCGAGGGAGGCGCCGAACGTGCCCGTCGCCGCCCACCCCTCGGTGGCCTCGACGCGACCGGTGACGAACAGGCCCCGGGCGAACAGGCCGATGTGCAGCGCGCGGAACACCCGCACCTGGACCCGGAACCCCGCCTCGTACCGCATCCCCAGGTCCGTCTCGTCGTCGAACTCCGTGGGCGCCCACAGCTGCATGTCGGTGTCGAGCAGCAGCAGGAGCGCGCCCAGGGGCACGGGGCTGCCGCCGACGTCGAGGATCATGCGCAGGCCCGACTCCAGGCCCTTGTCCTCGAGCCGCGCGAGGTCCCGGTTGAACACCGGGCCCACCCTGTACTCCCGCAGGATCGACGGCCCGCGCACGCGCATCGCGATGCCCCCGAAGAACGAGAGGTCGGCCTGGCGGGGGAGCTCGGCCCCGGCCTCGGTGATCGCGGGGGTGAACTCCGAGTCGAAGCCCAGCTGCACGAAGGGGTGGACGAAGGCCGCGCCGCGCGGGGGCAGCGCGAGGAAGGGGACGTCGATCGTCGAGCTGACGACCCAATCGTCGGCGGTCTCCTGAGGGGGCAGGCCGTCGACCGCGAAGCGCGTGAAGGCGCCCCGGAAGCGGACGTCGACCTGCAGGTCCTTCGAGCCCGCCTCGAACGACAGGTCCGCCTCCGCCCCGAGCGTGAAGCTCGACGGCGACGACAGCGACGTCTCCGGGACCGAGCGGAACGATTCGTTTCGGGTGCCCTGGAACCGCACCAGCCGGAACGACAGTCGGCGGAGCCGGATCAGGGCCTGCAGGCCCTTGTCCGTGGCGGAGCGGGTCGCCAGGGCGACGACCGCGTCCGGGCTCTCCTGGGCGCGCAGACCCCGGAGCACCGCCTCTTCGAGGGTGAGGACGCCCTCGCCGTCGGGCACCGGCTTGAACTTCGGCGTGTGGCCCACGAGGTCGCTCGACGACCGCGCGAGCAGCGACCCGATGCGTCCGTGCCTGCGGGACGCCGACGTGGTCACGACGCGGTAGGTGCGCTGGGGGTCGATCGGTCGTCCGTGCACGGAGCCGTAGTTCAGCGCCCCGCACCGCATCTGGGTCGAGTCGCCCAGCGCCACGAGCAGCCGGCGGTACCGGTCGCCGTCCACCCGATGCAGCTCGAGCACGTGGTCCCCGCGGAGGCGGTCGGCGATCCAGAGGGCGGTGAGGTCGCCCGGCGTCTCGCGGTACCAGGTGAGGCCTTCGATGAACACGGAGTCCGCGTCCAGCAGCTCGGCGACGGCCTCGCAGGCCACCTTGCGCCAGCGCTGGTGCGATACGCCGGACAGGGGGTCCTCGGCGGGGATGAGCGCGCCCCCGCGGTCCCCCGCGCGTCGGGCCTGCAGCTCCGTGGCGACGCGCGTGAGGTCGTCGTCCGAGGGGGCGTCCGAGTGCGCGACGAGCGGCTCGAAGGCGACGTTGGTCGCGCGGGTCCCGTTCCAGGCGATCGTCGCGTGGCCGATCCCGTCGAGCGGGAGGGTGATCGGGGCGGCCTTGAACGCGTCGCCGATGTCGACCAGCGTCGTGTCCATGCGCTCGACGCGGTACGTCGCCATGGTCGGGTCGCCGAGGAACAGGTCGACGCCCCGCATGAGCGCGCGCAGCCGACGCTGCTGGGTCGGTCGGGCGTTCGCCAGCAGCACGACGAGATCCGGGGGGTCGGCGGAGGTGCGCAGGGCGTCGGCCTCGTCGTTGACGGCCATCACCGGGTCGCGCAGCTCCAGCCCATCGACGTCGACATCCTCGAGCGCGCTCGGGTCCGTGAGGCCCAGGAACGCGATCCGCACGGGCGCCCCGTCGACCTCGACCTCCACGATCCGGTGGCGGGGGAAGGGGAGCTCCTTCATCTCCCAGTTGGTGGCCACGTACGGCAGCCGGTGGGCGAGCGCCTCGAAGACGAACGACTCCAGCCCCGCCGCGAGCTCGGCCGCGCCCACCGCCAGGGCCGCCGGCTCGAGGCTGCCGAGCACCTCGAACCCGGCGACGCGCGCGTCCATCCACACGTCGTCGGCGTGCCCCGCGGGCTCCACGAAGTCGCCGCTGTCGACGTACAGGCCCCCGTCGCGGAGCGCGCGGCGGATCACCCCGAGGCGGCGACCCGCCTCCCGGCGGGGGGTGGAGAGCTGGTACCACTGGTGCTCGCCGGACACCCAGCGAAACCCGCTGCGGAGGGAGTAGGCGTGCAGCCTGAGCAGCTCGGCGCCCGGCGCGGCCGGGGGGCTGAGCACGACGGTGCGCACGCCGCCCGCTTCGCAGCGCTGGATCCAACGCTGCTCGCGGCGACCGTCGCGGACGGCGATCTCGGGGGAGCCGGGCCGGGGCAGGAACCGCTCCGTGGGGGTGCGCACGGTCTCGACGAGGCTCCCGAAGTCGCAGATGGGGGTACCCGCGGCGGCGTACTTCAGCGCCGACGGGATGGTCCCGTCCACCGGCCAGACCTCGTACGGGCCCTGGGCGAGCACGCCGTGCAAGGCGTCCACGCGGTCTACGACGATGCCCGCGCGCTCCAGCTCGGGCCGGAGCCGCTCGTGGAGCTCGAAGCGCTGGGGCGTGCGCGTGATGCCCCGGAACCCGCCGCTGTAGACGAGGTCCAGCTCACCCGCCTCGGCCGCGGGGGCGGCGAGGACGAGGAGGAGTCCGAGGTGAGCGAGCGCCCTCACCCCCGGCGCGGGCTCAGCGCCGGCGGCGGACGGCGGGGACGAGCAGGAGCAGCAGCGCCGCCGCGCCCCCCTGCACCTCGACCATCGAGCTGCTGCAGCCGCAGTCGGGCCCGCCGGTCAGGGTGTCGTCGTCGTCGTCGTCGCCGCCGAGGGTCCGGTCGTCGACGGGGTCGAGCACGTTGATGATCCCGTCCTCGTCGTCGTCCCCGAGGCCGTCTTCGCCGTCCTCGATGCCGTCGTCGTCGGTGTCCGTGTCGAGCGGATCCGCGCCCACCTCGACCTCGGTGCCGTCGTCCATGCCGTCCCCGTCCGTGTCCGGGTTCTCCGGATCGGTCCCGATGAGCACTTCCTCGTTGTTCGTGAGGCCGTCGCCGTCCAGGTCCCCGTTCGGGCCGTCGAGGTCGTTCGGGTCGAGGTAGTTGGGGATGGAGTCCCCGTCGTCGTCGTCGGTGCCCTCGTCCTCGTCGGAGTCGCCGTCGCCGTCGGAGTCGAGGTCGACGTAGTTGGGCACGCCGTCTCCGTCCGCGTCGCCGTCGCCCTCCACCGCGTCGTCGATCCCGTCGTTGTCGGAGTCGAGGTCGAGGTAGTTGGGGATCTCGTCGTCGTCGGCGTCGGGGTCGGGCTCGCCGTCGCCGTTCGCGTCGACCGTCAGCTCGTCGAGCGTGTCGATGCCGTCGCCGTCGTCGTCGGCCGCCAGCGCGTCGATCACGCCGTCGTCGTCGGTGTCCACCGGCGTCTCCAGGTCCTCGCCCACCTCGGCGCCGTCGTCGAGGCTGTCGCCGTCGGTGTCGGGGTTCTGGGGATCGGTGCCCAGCACCGCCTCCTCGGCGTTGGTGAGGCCGTCCTCGTCGGGGTCGGCGTCGGGGCCGTCGAAGTCGTCGACGTCGAGGAAGTCGGGGATGCCGTCGTTGTCGTTGTCGCCGGTCCCGTCCGTGGGATCGTCGATGCCGTTCCCGTCGGAGTCGTCGTCCAGGAAGCTCGGCACGCCGTCCCCGTCCGGGTCGCCGTAGCCCTCTTCGATGTCGTCGATGCCGTCGTCGTCGGAGTCGTCGTCCAGGTAGTTGGGGATGCCGTCGTTGTCGAAGTCGTCGTCCTCTTCGACCGCGGTGGGGATGCCGTCGTCGTCGTCGTCGTCGTCGTCGAAGTCGGGGTTCCCGTCGCCGTCGCTGTCGGTCGGGGCCGTCGGGTCGCCGACCTCCACGCCGTCGAGGATGCCGTCCCCGTCGGTGTCCGGGTTGGTCGGATCGCTGCCCGCGGTGGCTTCGTCGCAGCTCAGCAGGCCGTCGTTGTCGCCGTCGAGCTCGTCCGGGAGCAGGAAGACGCCGTCGCAGTCGTTGTCGAAGCCGTCGCAGATCTCGAGGTTGCCCGGGAACATCGCGGCGTTGCCGTCGTCGCAGTCGTCGTCCGCGGTGCCGCCCACGAAGTCGGGGCCGCAGGTGCTCACGCCGTCACCGTCGTTGTCGGAGAACTCGTCCACCGACCCGTTGCAGTTGTTGTCCACGCCGTCGCAGGCCTCGGCCGCGCCGCTCCAGGCCAGGGCCTCGGTGTCGTCGCAGTCGGTGGTGTTGGCGACGTAGTTGGTGGGCTGGAAGCACGCGATCGTGGAGACGTTCGGGTCGCCGTAGGTGTCGCCGTCCGTATCGGCGTACCACGTGGACTGACCCACCACGCCCGGGTCCGCGTCGTCGACGAGGGTGTCGCAGTCGTCGTCGATGTTGTTGCAGACCTCGGTGGCGCCGGGGAAGACCGCCCCGTTCGTATCGTCGCAGTCGTCGTCGGCGGTGCCCGCGGTGCCGTCCGCGCCGCAGGTGGTGAAGGCGTCGCCGTCGGTGTTGAAGGCGGCGTCGATCGTGCCGTTCGTGCAGTTCTCGAGGTCGCCGTCGCACACCTCGGTGGCGCCCGGGAAGGCGGTGCCGTCGTTGTCGTCGCAGTCGTCGTCGGCGGTGCCCGCGGTGCCGTCCGCGCCGCAGGTGGTGAAGG
>CAZEKB010000084.1:0-32032 GCA_964512225.1 uncultured Rickettsiales bacterium
ACCCCCGTCCGAGAGGTCGCATGAGGCATCCGCTCAATGCGAGATCCAGACCCCCGGCGCTCGTCGCCCTGGTGGGCTGCGGCGACGTCGCGCTCGTCCAGAACACCTGCTCGGGCGACGACGCCGTCGCTTGGTTCCGAGACTCGGACGGCGACGGCTTCGGCGACGTCCTGGTGGTCGTGGCCGAGTGCGAGCGCCCCGACGGCTACGTGCGCGACGCCCGGGACTGCGACGACGAGGACGCGTCGATCCACCCCGGCGCCGACGAGTGGTGCGACGGCATCGACAACGACTGCGAGAACGGCCCCGACGCGGACCCCGCGGGCGAGATCGACGCCGACGGAGACGGCTGGCTCTCGTGCGAGGACTGCGACGATCTCGACGCCGCCAACCACCCCGACGGGACCGAGGTGTGCGACGGCCGCGACAACGACTGCGACGGCGAGGCCGACTTCGACGCCGACGGCGAGGTCGACGCGGACGGAGACGGCTCACTGTCGTGTGAAGACTGCGACGACGACGACCCCGACAACACCCCCGGGGGCGAGGAGGTGTGCGACGGCTTCGACAACGACTGCAACTTCCTGTCCGACTTCGACGCCGCCCACGAGGTCGACGTCGACCTGGACGGGTCCCTGTCCTGCGAGGACTGCGACGACGCCGACCCGAACAACACGCCCGGCGCCGCGGAGGTGTGCGACGGCTTCGACAACGACTGCAACGGCCTGGCGGACATGGACGTCGACGGGGAGGTGGACGCCGACAACGACGGGATCCTCTCCTGCCTGGACTGCAACGACGCCGATCCCGACAACGCGCCCGGCGGCGTGGAGGTGTGCGACGGCATCGACAACGACTGCAACGGCCTCGCCGACTTCGGGAACCCCGGGGTGGAGTCCGAGGGCGACGCCGACAACGACGGCTCGATCGCCTGCCTCGACTGCGACGACAACGATCCCGCCAATACGCCGGGCGCGGTCGAGCTGTGCGACGGCCAGGACAACGACTGCAACGGGCTCGACGACGCGGGCAACCCGGGCGTCGCGGGGTGGGAGTCGGACGGCGACTTCGACACCTACGCCGAGTGCGACGGCGACTGCGACGACGCCCAGCCCCTGTCCTTCCCCGGCAACCCCGAGGTGTGCGACGGCATCGACAACGACTGCGACGGCGTCGTCCCCGCCACGGAGCTCGACCTGAACAACAACGGGGTCCTCGACTGCAACGAGGCCACCACCGGGGTGTGCCCGAGCACCGGGATGACGTGGAGCCTGTCGAACCACGACGCGATCCTGGGCGTCGACACCGTGGGCTGCACCGGCTGCCAGCCCTACGTGGGCGACGAGAACTGCACGTCGGTCATCCCTGTCCTGTGCTTCGAGCCGCTGAGCCTCGGGGACCCCGGGATGGGCGCCGCCGGCTACACGATGAACTACTACTACGGCTGGTCGGGGGGCAACGTCGCCGCGTCGACGCCCGTGGAGGGCTGCCTCCTCACGAACCTCGCGGCGGCGGACGCCATCTGCGCGAACGAGTTCGGGGCGGGCTGGCGCATGGCCGAGTTCCACGACGGCGGCGGGGGCTGGAACTTCTACGCGTTCGGCAACCTGAACAACAGCCCGACGCGGATGTGGACGTACATCAACGACCAGCCCGCCAACTGTTGGAACTGAACCGAGGGCGCGGCCGCGACGTCGATCGAATGGGCCCTTCCGAAGTTTCTCGGGGCCGGGCCCCAAATCGCACGCCCCGGCTCCGATGAACTTGGTACATTCCGCGGTGGAGGTTTCTCCCATGATGAATCTGTTTCGTAGTCGTTCGCTCTCTCTGATCTCCCTGCTCGCGCTCCTGGTCGGCACCGGGTGCGTGGACGGCTTCCTCGACATCCCGCCCCCCCCGTGGGAGGAGCAGGGCGACGACGACGACGCCGTACAGGACGACGACGACGACGATCTCGGTGTCACCCTGAGCGGCACCGTCGTCGCGACCGCCCGGGCCACGGGCGAGGTCATGTCCGACTGGGCGTACCTGGTCTGCGCGGGCAAGACGGTCCTGTACGTGACCTCCGACCCCAACGATCTGAGCGACCCCTCGGCGAAGTTCACGATGGACACGCCCGGTGACTGGGAACTCTCGGTCCAGCGCGGCACGGGCCCCTACTGGATCATCGGCCTCACGGACGACGGCAACCGCATCGTCGGCGTCGAGGACGTGCGTCGCGAGTACGCGTTCAACCCCGTCTCCGCGGACGAGGACACGGACGGCCTCGAGCTCGTCATGGACCTGCCCTGCAACGCGGACGGCACCGACGGCGGCGGCCCCGGCGGCTGGGGCGGCAACGTCGGCGGCTGGGGCGGCGGCGGCGGCGGCGGCGGGAACGAGGGCAACCCCAACGATCCCGGCAACATCACCACGTTCAGCGGCCAGATCATCCTCAACGACCTGGTCAACAGCGACATCATGGTCACGGCCAACAACGAAGACGGCACCGTGGGCCCGATCGAGTGGAAGTTCCTCCAGGGCGCCGGCGCCTGGACCCTCGACGTCGCGAACAACCGCTCCGCGACCCACCTGCTCGCCTACCACGACACGGACGGCAACGGCCTCTTCGAGCCCAGCGACGCCATCGGCGAGCCCCCGAGCAACCCGTTCCTCCTCGGCATCGGCGACGTCCCGGGCGTCAACATCGAGATCCCGAGCGGCACCGGCACGCTCCCCGAGCCCCCGGTGTACGTGGGCGTGCAGGGCACCGTCGAGATGGCGAACTTCCCCGGCGGCACGATCCGGCTCTTCGCGAGCGCGGGCAGCCCCCAGGGCACGACCTTCTCGAACGCGACCCTGTCGACCCCCGGCGCCTTCGCGCTGTCCGCGCCCACCGACGCGGGCCTCGTGATGGTGTGGGCCATCCTCGACGAGGACAGCGACGGCATGTGGGACGCCAACGTTCCGTTCGACAGCTACGGGCCGTTCACCGTGCCCGGCAACGGCATCGCCGGCATCTCGCTCGATCTCGGCGAGGTCTCGCTCCCCAACAGCGTCGGCGGCAGCGTGTCCTACCCCGGCGAGGTCGGACCGGACGACATCCTCTTCGTGGCCCTGTTCGACAACGGGAACGCGGAGGGCGAGCCCGCCTACGTCGAGCGCATCACGTTCCCCGAGTTCCCGGTCGAGTACCTGATCGAGGGCGTCGAGGACGGCGTGTGGTACCCGTCGGCGCTCTTCGACGTCAACGGCGACAGCGTCGAGAACGGGCCCGGCCCCGACGACGTGTACCAGTGGTACGGCCAGGGCATCAACCTGACCGGCGGCGAGTTCCAGGACAACATCAACTTCAACCTCTTCCCCTGAGCCCCGCGCCGAGCGCGGCGAGCCCGAAGAGGCCGAGCCACATCCCCAGCGCTGCCCCCGGCGCGCGGAAGCGTACGACCACGCTCCGCACGCCGGCCGGCACCGCCACGCCCTGCTGAACCAGGTTCGCGCGCAGCGCGGGCAGCGGGTGGCCGGAGCCGTCGGTCGCCGTCCAGCCGGGGTGGAACCGCTCCTCGATCGTGAGGACGCCGCCCGCGTGCTCGGGCAGGCGGATCTCCCAGGTGCCCGGGCGCCGATTCACGACCTCGCCCTCGACCGGCTCGGACCCGCCCCCACCGACGGCGAGGCCCGGGGCCGTCTCCCCCACGACCGCGCGGGCGCGGAGGTCCGTGGTCCCGTGCAGCAGCTCCCGCAGGGCTTCCCGGGCGTCCGGGATCACCGCGGTGCGGGGCGAGAGCAGAGCGGGGGGCCGGGGGTCCAGCAGCTCGGCGCGCAGCGAAGCGCTCGCTGAGGCCTCGAGGCGACGGACCGGCGGCAGAGGCCAGTCTTCGGTGGTGGAGACCACCCACCGGACGCCCAGCAGCTCGAGGGTGCGTCCGAGGACGGCGGGCGACCGAGCCAGCTCCGGTCGTCCCCCGGCGCCGGGCGGCCCCCGTCGCGGCGGCGCGAGGCCCTGCGTGAGGACCGACCAGGGCATGGGCGGCACCTTGGCGCGGCCCCCCGCCATCGCCACCCCGAAGGCTCCCCCGGCGTTGCGGCGCAGCGGGCCGGCGAGCGTGGCGCGCGCCTCGTGCGCGATGCCGTGGGTGGGGTCGAACGACGGGTCGTGCCCCCAGCCGTGGCCCGGGTGGCTGAACAGGTCGTCGACCGTCCGGCCCTGGAGCTCCCGGACCGGGCGCAGCGGCAGCTGGACGACCCGGCCGGTCGTCGCGTCGTCGAGGCCGGCCAGCGCGTCGGGGCGCTCGACGAACTGCGACGGCGCGACGCGCGGGGAGGGGATGGCGGCCTCCACGCGCCACGCGTAGAGGAGCCCGTCACCGACGACGAGGGCGAGGAGGACGGCGCCCGCGATCGTCGGGCCCGCCCGCCTCCGAGCCACGAGCGCCGCCGCCAGCAGGGCGACGGCGACCGCGCCGTGCACCACGGAGATCCGGGCGAGGTGCGCGGGCCCGGCGACGTCCGCGAAGTAGAGGCCGAGGTCCGCGCGTCCCCCCAGGGCCACGACCAGGACACCGACCCCCGCCACCGCGCCGATGGCGACCGGGGAGGGGGCGTCGCCGGTGAGGACGCGGTCCACGGCGACCCCCACCCCCACCGCGAGGAAGAGGGCGGCGACCGCGGCCGCTCCCGTCTCCACGGGGTACAGCGCCCACAGCACGGGCTTCAGGAGCGGGCCCAGGGGCCCCGCGGACCCCATCCCCACGAGCACGCCCGCCACCCCCGCGATCGTGAACGCGGCGGCGCGCCTGCCCGCGCGCAGCCCCCAAGGCAGCAGGAGCAGCGCCGGCCCCAGGTGATACCAGCGCTGATCGATGACGAGCGCGCGGGGGTAGACGAGGCCCGTGAGGCCCGCCCAGGACAGCGCCTGGCCGAGGAGCGGTCCGTCGGGGGGGGCGCCCGAGCGGGTCGCGCGCACCTCCGCGAGGGCGGGCACGAGCTCGGGCGCCGCGAGCAGGGTTCCCAGCGCGAGGGCGCCCCCGCAGACCGCCGCCCAGCGGCCGAGCGTGGGGCGGCCGCCGGGGCGCGCGACGAGCCACAGGATCGCGGCCCAGGTGCCCACCGCCGCGAACCCGATCGCGGCGAACCGCGCGTGGGTCCCCAGGCCGACGAGGCCGAGGGCCGCGCCCGCGAGGGCCGCCGAGCGGAGCCGTCGTCGGTCGTCGGCGGCTTCGAACGCGCCCTGCAGCGCGACGAGCGCCCACGGGAGCCAGGCGAGGAGGGCGACCATGTCCAGCTGCCCGTCCACGAGCGCGGAGACGCACGTCGTCCCCGTCAACCACGTCGCGGCGGCGGCCCGGGCCCCGGTCGTTCCGGCCCCCGCGCGCTCGGTGAGGCGATGGACTCCCGCCCCCCCGACGCCGAGGTGGAGGACCCACGCCGCGAAGACGAACCCGTTCAGCGGGATGAGCGGGAGGAGCCAGCCCAGCGGATACCAGGGGCCCACCGACGTGGGGTCGGCGGCCACGGGCATGCCCCCGAGCACGTACGGGTTCCACTGGGGGAGGCGTCCGGCGGCGAGCTCGCGGGCGTGGAACGCGAGGCCCGCGCAGTTGAACTCGAGGTACTCGTCGGGCAGGTCGACGGCGCCCCACCAGAGCAGGGCCGGACAGACGAGAAGCACGAAGACGGAGTAGATCCCCACCCGCCTCGCGGTCGGCCCCGGCGCACGTACCATCGACCCATCGTACGTACACTGACGGCGATGCGTGATCGGTCGGCCCTGACGCTCCTGCTCGTCGCGCACGGTGGGCTGTTGGCGGCGGTCGTCGGCCGGGGCAGCCCCTGGGCGACCGCCTCGATCGACTGCGTGACGCCGACCCTCGCGGCCGTCGCGCTCGGCGAGCCCGCGTGGAGCGTGTGGGACGGGGTCGACACCGTGCTCGGCGGGCAGGCCCTCGCGGCGCTCGCGGGGCTGCCGCTGTTCGCGCTGCTGGGGACTCACGCGTGGGTCGGCAAGGCGCTCGCGATCCTGCTCTCGATGGGGGTCGTGGCCCTCGTCTGGTCGGTCCTGCGGCCCGCCGGTCGGGGCGGGGCCCTGCTGGGCGCGGCGGGCGTGGCCTTCGCGCCTCCGCTCGTGCTGCACGCCTCCACGATCTTCGGCAACTGGCACTACTCGCAGCTGGTGTTCGACTACGGCGCGGCGGCCGCGGCGCTCCACCTGCTGGCGCGTCGCGGCGCGGGGCCGCGTCCGGTCGCCTGGTTCGGCTTCGGCGTCCTCGTGGGCCTCGGGCTCGCCAACTCCTTGGGATCGCTGCCGTTTCTGGGCATCGCGGTCGTCGCGGTGGGCGTCGGGGCGGGGCGCCGGCACCCCCGGGGGCTCCTCCTCGCGGGGGCGGGCCTCGTCGTCGGCGCCGCCCCGCTGTGGGGGCGCGCGCTCGGGGCCGCGCCCGCGGGCGACGCCACGCTGACGAGGCTGTTCGACCTGCGCCCGAACCTCGGGGTGCTGCCGGGGTTGGTCCACCCGGACCTGCCCTGGACGCTGCACATGCACGACCTCGCGCCCCGGTCGGCGTCCACGGCGGTGTTCACGGCGGAGTCCGCGTGGGTCGTCCTCGCGTGGTTGGGCGTGGGACTCGCGACGGCCCGCGTCGTCGTCGAGGCCCGCCGAGGGACGCTCTCCCGGCGCGCGCTGTGGGGGCTCGGCGTCCCCCTCGCGTTCATCGGCGCGTTCGTGGCGGCCTGCGTCCTGCTCGACCTGCGCATCGAGCGACTCCCGTGGCGCTATGCGAACGTGCGGGACCACACGCACCGCGTCTTCCCTCCGCTCCTCGTCGCGCTCGCCGCGGCGTCGGGTCCCGGGTGGGCGGCGGCGTGGGCCGCGGCCGAGCGGCTCTCGGGGCGGGCCCGGACGGCGGCCCGGGCGCTCGTGGTCGGGGCCGGGGCGACGCTGCCCGCCCTGGGGGCCGCCTCGGCGATCGCGATCGTGCTCCAGGCCCCCGGGGGAGGCCCGGACTACCGGGGCGCCTGCTTCGACGTCGCCGGGTTCGCCGCCGTGGGTGCGCTCGGGCCCGGAGCGGCGACCGAGCGCTGCGAGGCCCTGTCGACGCCCGCGCGTCGGGCGGACTGCCTCGCGGGAGCGGCGTGGGGGGTCGGCTATCACACGGCCCGCGTCGAGGGGCGGACCCCCCGCCGGGGCGGCGACGACCCCTGTCGAGACACCCCTCCGGACCTCCGGACTCGGTGCGAGCCGTGGGGCGAGGACGGTCCCGCTGTGGCCGACGAGGTGGTGACCGCCTGCCGAGCCCTCGACGCCGACCGCCGGGACCTCTGCTTCCTCGGGGTCGGTTGGTTCCTGGCCGACCTGGGCCGGGTATGGCCGGAGGCGCCCCTCGCGGCTTGCGACGCCCTCCCCCGGCCCGCCGAGCGGGACGCGTGCTGGCGCGGCCCCGGCTTCGTCGCGGCCGACCACCTCCACTCGACCCCCGTGCGCCTCGCCGCGGTCCTGGCCGAGCTCCCCGCCGACCGGGCGCCCGCGGGGGCCCGGGGCGCCGGGTACAGCGTGGGGCGCACCTACGCGGCCGACGCCCCCGCCCTCGCAGTGTGCGCGGCGCTGTCGGCCCCGCTGTCGACCGCGTGCCGCGAGGGCGTCGCCGAGGCGCGCGCGCACGCCCCGGCCCCGTGAGCGCCGGGACCTCGCAGCGGAGCCGATCCCGGGGGCTCGGATCGGGGTGGACCGGGGGACGCGGAGGCGGCATGGTAGGGCTCGGTTGTCGGGGGACGGGGAGGAGATCTCGGTCGCGCCGGAGCCCGGGGTGACGATGATTGACCGGGATCGCGCACGCGAAATCGCACATCGGCTGTTCGCCGACCCGGAGCAGGCGCGCTACGGGCCCATCGAGCTGATCGACGGCCCCGACGAGCGCATCCCGGGGCTGCTCTTCGTCTTCCTGGGCGAGCACGGGGACCACGGCGCCGTCACGCTGCAGCTCTTCGGGGGGCTGGGGGCCGTGGGCGGGCAGCTCTGGGAGCGTGAGGTCGACGCGCTCACGCGGGCGTCGCGCCGCGACCACGTGGCCCTGCCGACCGTCTATTACGGGGGCTACGACGACACCGACGACGTGGGCTTCGTGGTCACGAAGTCGAGCGGCGCCCCGCTCGGCGAGGACCTCGAGCCGTTTCGGGACGACCCGCGCTGGGCGCTGCGCTGCCTCTCCCTGCTCGTCGACGCGCTCCGACACATCCACGCCTGCGGGGTCGTCCACCGCAACCTTTCGCCCGCGACGCTCGCCTGGACGCCGCACCCGAGCCTGCCCTCGGAGGAGTACGTCGCGCTGTGCCGCTTCGAGTTCAGCGCGCTGCTGTCCAACCTGCTGCGCGTCCGCCCCGAGCACGACGAGACGGGCCTGCGCGGGCTCCTGGCGGCCCAGCCCCCCGAGTCGCTGGCCTGCATGGCGCCCGAGCGGCTGACGACCGTGTTCCCGGGGGCCTCCTGGGAGCCCGCCGAAGATCCCCGCTCGGACGTCTTCGCCCTCGGCGTGGTCGCGTGGCAGTGGTTCGTCGAGCCCCTGCCGGCGCGGCTCCTGAAGGCCGTCTTCGCCGACGGCGCGATCGACGAGGACGCGCGGCTGCTCCTGCACCGCCACCTGATCCAGGCCCTCGACGAGAGCAGCTCGCTGCCGAGGGAGCTCCGGCGCGTGCTCCGGTCCATGCTCGCGTGGGAGCTGCGAAACCGCTTCACGTCGGCCGAGGTCGCGGCGCACCTGGCCCGCCACTTCGAGTCGATCAGCCGCGAGATCGCGGTCGACGCCGCCGAGGGCGAGGGCGGCGTGGAGCGGACGTGGATCATCTCGGGCACGTCCCACGAGTTCGCCGACCTCAAGAAGTGGGGCTGGATCGAGAGCGACCCCTCCCTGGACGCCGACGGCCTCAAGTCCTTCCTCGAGGCGGATCTCACGGGCGGCGTGCTCGTCTACGAACCGCGGGGGTTCGAGCCGTACGACCGCGGCGTGCATCGAGCGGGGAACCTCAAGGCGAAGATGAGGCGCGCCAAGTGGGTGCTGCTCGGTCGCCTCGGGGCCTACTTCTGCTCCCCCTGGGAGACGTCGGGCCGACGCTCCACGAAGCTGCCCTGGACCCTGCACATCCGCTACACGCTCAAGCGCGAGTACGAGAGCGCGCGGGAGCTGGAGGAGCGACTGTTCCAGAGGCGGCTGCCGACGCTGCGCTTCGTCGGTCACGACTCCGCGCTGCTGCGGGACATCCCGGCCAACCGCGACCGATGGCCCCCCTGGACCCCGATGCTGGAGTCCGTCGAGGCGGAGCCGGCGCGGCCCGCCTGGTACGGCCACTGGCGCGACGCGACGGCCTTCCTGCTGGAGTGGCACGCGGCCGAGCTCCGCACGCGCCGGTACCCGTACGAGGTCGTGAAGGGCTCGGCCGCGTCCGGCGACGTCACGATCGAGCTCGACTGGCAGCGATGGGAGCGCCGCAAGGACGACGACCCGTCTCCGCTCGTCCGCCTCCTGCTGCGGGACGACCGCCGCGTCCCCGGGTTCGTGCCCTTCTTCGACACGCTGCAGGATCGCGGGCAGTCGGGCCGCGTCGTGTGGCGGCGGGACGAGTCCGGGCGCCCGGGGCGCAGGCTCGAGGACGGCGGGGTCGGCTACGTGCTCGATCCCGTGCACAGCTACGCCATCCGCATCCGGACCGCCCCGGGCAGCCCCGACATGCCGCGCCTGGGGTGGCTCGAGCCCGCCGACGACCGGGGCACGTGGTCGGCGCTCAGCCGCCAGCGCGACGCCCGTCACCGGTTGCTGGACAACCCCGCGCTCCTCGACCAGCTCAACAACCCCCGGTCGGCGATCACGCTGCGGCGGGACTGGGCGGACCACGCCGCGGGCCCGCTGGACCCCGACAGCCGCGCCGCGAAGGTGGTGCCGCGCATGCTGCGCGTCCAGCCGTTCTTCGCCCTGCAGGGCCCTCCGGGCACGGGCAAGTCCACCGTCACCTCCTTGGTGATCGCGGCGCTGCTGGAGGCGATGCCCGGCGCCCGCGTGCTCGTCGCGGCCCAGTCCCACGCGGCCCTCGACGACCTCGGTCGCAAGGTCACGTCCCGCCTCGGCCCCGGCACGGAGGTCCAGAGCATCCGCGTGGCCACCCGGGACGACCAGGTGCACAAGTCGATGCGCCGCTACCTGCTCGACCGGCAGGCCGCGCAGCGAGTCCGGGAGATCGAGCGGCGGGCGCTCGAGCTCTCCGCGGACCCGGAGCTGAGCGGCGCGGTGCGAGGCCTGGTCGGTCGGTGGGGGCACGAGGTCGGACGCGCCGTCCACGAGATCGAGGACCGGCTGCGGCGCGGGGCGAACCTCGTGTTCTCGACCTGCGGCTCGGCCACCCCCGAGCGGCTCGCCGTGGAGTCCGCGTACGACCTCTTCGACTACGTCTTCGTGGAGGAGGCCGCCAAGGCCTGGCCGACGGAGCTGGCGATCCCGCTCGTCGTGGGCCTGCGGTGGATCCTCGTGGGGGACCACCAGCAGCTGTCCGCCTACCGCCGCGAGGACGCGTCGCGGCTGCTCGCGGACTGCGAGACGTCCGCCGCGCCCTCGCTCCAGGAGCAGGCCGCTCGGCGGGACGAGTACGAGGAGGTGTTCGACTTCTTCGGGGGCTTCTTCGAGGCGGAGGCCCACGACGCGATCGATCGGCTCGACATGCAGTTCCGCATGCGCAAGCCCATCGCGGAGATCGTGAACCGCGCCTTCTACGGCAAGCGGCTGCGGACGTCGCCGAAGACCGAGGTGCCCCACGGCTTCGACCGGCCGAGCTTCGTGCAGGGGCGCGCGCTCGTGTGGATCGATACGCAGGGCCTCGCCGGGTTCGACGAGCAGCGCCGGTGGAAGAACAAGGGGGAGGCGGGGCTCGTGCGCCGCCTGCTCGAGGCCATGTCCTTCGACGGCGGGGCGGGCAGGCAGGGGGTGCTCGACCAGGCGGTCGACGCCGACGAGGCCCCGCTCGCGGTGCTGTCTCCCTATCGGCAGCAGAACAAGCTGCTCGCCGAGGTCCTGCCCGAGGCCTACGCGTCGTCGATCCACACCGTCGACTCGTTCCAGGGGGGGCAGGCGCTGGTGGTCGTCGCCAGCCTCGTCCGCACCAACGACCAGTCCGCCGAGGACCCGCTCCTCGCGATCGGCCACCTGGCGAAGGAGGACCGGGTCAACGTGATGCTGTCGCGCGCCCGGCGGCTGATGGTGCTGGTGGGTGACCTGCGGCACTTCGAGGCGTCGCAGACGGTCTTCTGGCCGCAGATCTGCGGGACGGTGCGCGAGCTGGGGACGATCGTGCCCGCCGCCACCCTGCTGGGGTCCGAGCCGTGAGCCGCCGCACGACCACGCTGTTCCTCCCCTGCGAGACGTTCGAGGTCGACGTCCTCGCCGGACCCTCGGAGGTCGTCTCCCCCATCGAGCGCCTGGCGCTGAGCCTGGTGGCCGAGAAGATCGAGAGCGTCCGCGATCTCGACGGGCTGATCGGGCTCGGCCAGCGGCCCACGCTCGATCTCGTCTTCGGCCTGTGGAAGCGCGGCTACCTGTCGCTCGATCCCGCGTCCGGCAAGATCGGGGCGACCGCCCACGTGCGCAAGGCGATCGAGGAGGGGCGCCTGGACTCGCTGGCGGGGGGGGAGCTGAAGTCGGTCCGCGTCGCCCTGATGCAGGAGCTCGTCGCGGGCACGGTCGTGGCGGCCACGCGCAGCAGCTTCAGCCCGTCGGGCTACAAGACCGCGCCCCCGCTCCTGCAGGCGGGCACCTACCGACGCACGCCGCCCGCGGGGTTCCGACCCGCGCTCGAGCGGGCCATCAACCGCCGCAACCGCTCCTCTCGGCCGCTCAAAGTGTTCCAGTCGAGCCTCCCCCTCGACCTGGGGGCCACCGAGTCGCCGGCGGGGCGTCGCGCGTTCCTGAGGCTCGAGCTGGCGTGCTCGAAGGACCCCGACTCCGGCCGCCTGAACGTGCGGGTCCTCTTCCCCACCTGGCTCCCCTTCGGCGCCCAGGCGGCGATCGGGGCGGGGCTCACGCGCGTCGTGGAGCGGTTCCCGAACCACCCCGCCGTGGCGACGCTCCAGGACCAGCTGGAGACGACGACGACCGCGCCCCCCCGGACGCCGCGCTCGCTCACGGCGGCGCTGGAGGCCGCGGCGTCGGGGCTCGCGGATCTGCCCGCGCCGTCCCGGTTCGACCGCCACGGCGAGCTCGTGGACCTCAGCGAGGCCGCGGCGCGCCTCCTGGGGACGCCCGCGGACCACGCTCAGACCCTGCGCCCGGTCGTGGGCGCCGCGGCCCTGGACGCCGCGATGACGGCGGTCGCGCGGTCGGCCGAGCACCAGCTCGTGCTCGCGTGCCCGTGGATCCGTCCGGGGGGCTTCCAGCCCTGGTACCGCCTGCTCAAGAAGCAGCTGGCCGCCAAGCCGTCGCTCCGCGTCTTCGTCTTCTGGGGCATCAGCCCGAGCAGTCGACTCGACGGGGACGGGCCCCTGGCGGAGTGGTTCGCGGACCTCCGGTCCTCGGGGCGCTTCCACCTGTCTCCGCGCCCCTCCAATACGCACGCGAAGCTCGCGATCGCGGACGCGAGGGCCGCCGTGGTGTCGAGCTTCAACTTCCTCGGCCGCGCGCCCGGCGACGTGGTCGAGGTGGGGGTGCGGGCCGAGTCGACGGATCCGCGGCTCGGGTCTCCGATCGCGCTGGACCTGCTGCAATTCTCCATCGACCTGTGCCCCGAGCACGCGACGACCCTCGCGCTCATGACCGAGCCCGAGCAGTGGGACCTCGAGCGCGCCGAGGCGGGGCCCGGGTTCGACCTGCCCTCGCTGCCCCCCGAGGTGGTGGAGGAGGAGACGGACGAGAGCGCGTGGACCCGAAACGCTCGGTGGGGGATCTGGGCCCACGAGTGGCGCGGGCGCGCGACCGAGATCGCCGACGCGATCCGCACCCGGTGCCGTACGGCCGAGTTGGTGCGCGACGGGGAGCACGGTCAGCTGCTGTGGAGCGAGCTGCGGCACGCGGCGTCGCGGGTCGTCGTGACCTCGGACCAGGCCGCGGGCGAGATCGTCAACGAGACGTTCCTCACGCGGCTGCTCGCCCGATCGCCGGATCGCCAGGTCGCGCTGGCCTACTCCCGGGTGCCGGACGCGCTGCACGAGGCGGTCACGACCCGGGTGGGGGAGGCCGGCGGGGCCGTCGTGCGCTGCGGGGAGGACGGGCCGACCAGCCACGCGAAGCTGCTGGTGGCGGACGATCGTGTCCTCGTCACCAGCTTCAACCTCCTGTCGTTCTCGGGCGACTACGAAGGGGAGGGCCGATACACGCTGCGCAGCGAAGTCGGGGTGCTGGTCCGCGACGCCGCGTTCGTCCGGGAGCTGACGGAGGGGCTGGTCTCGCTGCTCCCGGCGCTGGGCCCGACGTTGGCTCGGGCGCCCGTGAAGTCGTCCCCGGCGGAGCCCGGCCGACCCGTCCCCGCGGGCTCGCGCGCTCGCTTGACCGCGGGGGAGGCGCGACGCCTGCACGGGCTCCTGTCCGAGCTCCAGCGGGACAGGCCCGAGGAGCGGGGCGACGCGATCCGCGAGTGGCTCCGCGGGGGTGAGCCGTGGCAGGCCCTGCCGGTCCTGCGGGAGCTCGAGTTCGGGGAGCTGCCCGCCCTGGTGGCCCTCGCGCTGCGGGAGTGCGAGGGCGAGGCGGGGCCCGAGTGGGACCACTGGATGACGTGGTGGACCGAGCGGGCGTGGCACGACGAAGGGAGCGCGATCCGCGCCGCGGCGGGGCTCGCTCGGCTCGGGCGCGACCGCTGGGCGGGGGCGCTGCCGCCCGCCGCCGTGGCCGAGCTGCAGTGGAACGTGGACTTCGCGCCGGAGCCGCCCTCCGAGGCCTTCGACGAGGCCGTCGTGGAGGTGATGGACGACCTCACCGAAGGGGTGGCGACGGGTCTGCTCGCGGCCGGCCTGCACATCCTGCTGCGAAGCGGCGCGGTCGAGGAGAGCTGCGAGATCCTGGCGCCCCTCGCGTCGGCGCCCCTCGGGCGCTGGTTCGAGCACGTGGTGCAGTTCCGCAAGGACGGGTGGCAGCGCAGCCTGCCCCGGGACGAGGTCGTGGCCCGCGTCGCGTCGGCGGACGCCCACCGGCGCTCGGAGAAGGCCCGCGCCGAGGCCCGGTCCGCGATCCACGACGCCGGCCAGGAGGGCCTGTGGGACTTCGTCCGCGGCCGCGAGACGCGCCCCTACCTGTTCGGCCCGGAGGGCGAGATCGCGCGCGTGGACGGACACCTCGCGAACTCCGACGTGGCCGCCGCGCGCGCCTGGCTGAGCCGGCACAAGTTCGTGCTCCAGCTCATGGACGAGGCCACCGCCGCCGGCCTCAAGGCGTTGCGCCCCGAGCTGACGGGCGTGATCATCGAGCCCCGACGCACCCAGTGCGAGCGTCGCCTCCTCAAGGTCCGCAAGAGCGTCAAGGCGTGGCTCGACTCCAACCCGCGCGCTCCCGTCGCAACCGAGATCTGGGGTCCCACGCTGCGATTGGCGGCGAGCCTGCAGGAGGACGCGGCAGGGTTCTCGAGGCTCGTGCGCGACTCGACCGCGCGCCGAGCGCCCGAAGGCCCCATGCTTGGGGCGCTGCAGACCTGGCTGGCCCCGCTCCTCGAGCTCGAGGAAGGAGACGAAGCGTGACTCGATTCTCGACCGAGACGGCGCTCAACGACCCGTCGCTGGACGCGCTCCCCGCGGTGCGCCGGGCCGAGGTGCGGGACGAGGCGACGATCGACGCCCCGACCATCCTGCGCGACCTGCTCGCGTTCGACGCCGAGGGGGGGACGGTGCCTCGGGGGGCGTCGCGGCTCATCGACGGCGGCGAGTTCGGCGCCGCGGAGAAGATGATCGACCGGATGGAGGAGGGCGATCCCACCGTCGATCGGGGGCCGCTTCGAGCCCTGCTCGCGTCGGCGCGGGCGGAGGCCCGCCGGGAGTACCTCGAGCAGACGAGGTTGATCCTCGAGCGCCTGGCGACCGCCACCCGCAGCGACGCCCCGCACGCGCTGCGCGAGGCCGCGGTGGCCGTGATCGACGCCGCGAAGGACGCTCGATCCCTCGCCGACGAGAAGCTGCGGACGCTGCGGGAGCGCGTGGAGGGTGTCCTCGACGCGGCGGGCACGTCCATCGAGGAGCAGCTCGGTCGCTTGGAGGCGAAGGGCGCGCTCGGGGACGACGAGCTGAAGCGCGCCCGCCTGGCGCTCCGCCGGGGTCACATCGACCTCGCGCGGTGGGTCGCGTCGTCGGCGGACGCGGACGTGTCCACGCCGTCGCTCGACTTCGCGGTGCCGCCTCCCCGTCCGTGGATCGAGTCCACACCCGTCAAGACCGCCCTCCGCTGGCTCTCCCGGCGCAGCGGTCCCCCCGGCTTCATCGAGCGCTGGGGCCCGGCCGAAGACGACCCGGCCGCGACGGACGCGATCGACACGCTCCTCGCCCTCGCCGAGTGCGACGTCCCCACCGAGCCGATCTTCCGCGTGGCCGCGTCGGCGCTGGATCGACTCTTCGGGGGCGACGGGGTCGTCGACGAGCCCACCGCCGAGCGGGGTGCCCTGTCGGTCCGCCTCCCGTCCCTGCGCCTGCCCTCGCTGCCGTGGTTCGGGCCCGGCGCCCAGGAGGGCGGGCTCACGGTCGTGGTCCCCGCGGTCTCCGGCGCGGGCCTGCCCGCGTCGCTGGGGCCGTCGGAGACGGCGCTGGTCCTGCGGGTGCGGTACGCCCTGCAGAACGACGAGCGCGCCATCCGGCTCGAGCCGGCGCAGCTGATCCCCCTGCTTCGGGACCCGCACCGCGCCGAGAACGTGTGGCGGCTGCTCGGCGTGCGGACGCCGCTGGGCCGGCTGTTGTCCGGGGTCGACGACGTCGTCGGGGACGCGGGCGCGCCCGAGTGGACCGAGGACCGGGCCCGCGTGCGGTCCCTGGCCACGTCGCTGCTCGACGTCGCCGGGCACCGGGAGGTCGGGCCCGATCTCGTGGACGGGATCGTGCACGTGACCGCGGGCATCCCGGCCCTCGCGCTGCCCCTGATGGAGGCGCTCCTCGGGGGGCTGAGCGCGCGATCCGGGGGCCGGGCCGCGACGATCGGGGTCGACGACCTCCGCTCGGCCTCCTGGCACAAGCTCTACCTCGATCGCGTGTGGGGAGCGCGCCTCGCGGTCCTCGAGCGCGACGTCGGCGCCCAGGCCGCGTTCGCGGCGGTCCGCTGCGCCGCGGGCAGCGAGCCCACCGCGCGCTATCGCCTCGATCTCCAGGACGTGCTCGGCTGGGCCGAGATGGCGGGCCTGGACGAGGCGGCGCTGCGCGCGGGCCTCGGCGTGCTGCAGTCCGTGGGGCTGGTCGACGTCGGCCCGGACGACGCAGTCTCCGGGTCGACCTCGGGGCTCGCGCTCGTCGCCGCCCGCAAGCAGGGTCCCCCCGAGGAGCTGCTCGAGAGCCTGTCGAGCCCCTGACGCCGGCGCCCCGTCGGCCGTCGTGACGTCTCGTTGCACCCTGTGACATGCGGTGACGTCGATCGTCCCCACTGTGCCTCCGAACGCCGGTCACCCCGACCGTCGCAAGGAGAACAGAACGATGCGTACCCCCCTTCAGTCCCTGCCCGCCTTCCTCTTCCTCCTCGCCGGGCTCGTCGCCTGCGCGCCGGTCGACCGCGGCCGCGGCGGCGGCTCCTACGACGACGTGCCCGCGGACGACGACGACGACGACGAGCAGGGGGACGACGACGACGCGGTCGACGACGACGACGACGACGACGCGTCGGACGACGACGACGACGACGCGACGGACGACGACGACGACGACGACGACACCGTGGTCGTCGCGAGCGGCACCTACACCCAGGAGATCGACTGGGTGGAGTGGGCCGAGATCGAGCTCGGCTACTCCGACTGCACCGCGGTGTGGGAGCTGCGCGACGCGGGGCGCGAGGTCCCCGTGGGATGCCCCGGCTGCGACGCCGTCTTCTCCATCGAGTTCGTGTACCAGATCTCGACCTGCGACTCGTCCTTCGACCCGAACGCGGGCGACCGATACGTCTTCGCGGGTGTCTCCGGCACCACGATCTACAAGTGGTTCGAGTCGGAGGGCGACTGGTTCCGGATCGCCGAGGGGTTCGGCGGCGGCGGCTCGATCACGGCCATGTCGGACTGGTTCGACTACCCGTCCGAGGGCTTCCGCATGCAGGAGGTGTACGTCATCACTTGGTAGCCTCGCCCGGCGTGGCGGACCCTCCCGAGACCCTTCGACTGGAAGCGGGCACCGCCGACCTGAGGCGGCGCGTCCTCCGCAGGGCGGGCGGCGAGGTCAAGCTGACGACGAAGGAGGCCGCCCTGCTGGGCTACCTCGCGTCGCGGCCCGGGGAGGACGTCGCCCGCGAGGACCTGCTCCGAGACGTCTGGGGCTACCAGGGGCGGATCCTGACCCGCGCCGTCGACACCGCCCTGCAGCGGCTCCGCGCGAAGGTCGAGGTCGTCCCCGCCGAGCCCCGCCACCTGCTCACGGTGACGGGGCTCGGCTATCGGTTCGAGCCGCTCGACCCCGCTCCCGCCCCTCCCCCCCACTCCCTCCCGGCGCCGCCCGGGGGTCCGGAGGACCGATTCGTGGGTCGTCGCGTCGAGCTCGAGCGCCTCGAAGGCTTGCTGGCGGAGGCTCGCCTCCTCACGCTGGTGGGGCCCGCGGGCGTGGGGAAGACGCGCCTGGCGCGGCGGGTGACGTCCACGATCGCCCCCCGCCTCGCGGTCCCCGCCGTCTGGGTCGAGGTCGCGTCGGCGCGGGACGCGGGGCAGGCCCGCCGCGCCGTCGCCGAGGCGCTCGGCAGCCCCCTGCAGGGCGTCCGCCCCGACGCCGACCCCGACGCCGTCCTCGGCGCCGCGCTGGCGCTGCGGGGCCCGATCCTGCTCGTCCTGGACAACCTCGAGCAGGTCGTCGAAGCGGCCGCCTCCATGGTGGGGAGGTGGCTGGCGGCGGCCCCCCACCTGCGGGTGGTCGCGACGTCGAGGGAGGCGCTGCGGCTGGGCGACGAAGTCGTCGTCGAGGTCGAGCCCCTCGGCGCGGACGAGGCGATCGAGCTCTTCACGGCGCGAGCCCGCGCGGTCCGCCCGGGCTTCGCGGCCTCCGGGGCCGACGCCGACGCTCTGCGGCCGATCGTGCAGCGCCTCGACGGCCTGCCGCTCGCCATCGAGCTGGCGGCGGCGCGGGCGGGGCTGCTCGGGCCCCGGGCGATCCTCGATCGCCTCGCCGATCGCTTCCGCCTCCTCGTGACGAGCCGCCGCGACGTCGACGAGCGCCGGAGGACGCTGCGGGGCGCGCTGGACTGGTCCTGGGACCTGCTCACCGAAGCGGAGCGTCGCGCCCTGGCGGCCTGCTCCGTGTTCCGCGGCGGGTTCGACGTGGACGCGGCCGAGGCCGTGCTGGACGACGTCGAGTCCCTCGAGCTCCTCGACTCCCTGCGGCAGAAGTCGCTGCTGCGGTCGACCTCCGTGGCGGGCCGCGGCGAGCCTCGCCTCGACCTCCTGGAGTCGATCCGGGAGTACGCCCACGGCCGCCTCGACCCCGAGGAGCGGGGCGGCGTGGAGGCTCGACACACGGCCTGGTACCTCGGTCGGGCCGAGGAGCTGATCGCGGCGCTGGAGGGCCCCGATCCCTTCGAGGCGGGCCGGGGACTGCGCCTGGAGGTCGAGAACCTCGAGGCCGTACGGGATCGGTGCACTCCCTCGGCCCCGATCCCGGCCGCGCGCGCCGCCCTCGGGCTGCACGCCGCGCTGCGGGGTCGCTCCCTGCCGTCCACCACCGAAGCGAACCTCGCGGGGATCGACGCCGGCGCGCTGCCCCCCGCGCTCCGGCTGCGCCTCCTGCTCGCGCGCGGCGAGGCGCTGCACGACTCCGGCCGCCCCGGCGACGCGGGCCGACTGGCGGCGCAGGTGGGAGCCGAAGCGGAGGCCGCGAACCTGCCCGAGCTCGGCCTCCGCGCCCTCGTGGCCCGAGGTCACGCCGCCCGCGTCCAAGGTCGGCTGGACGACGCGCTCGAGGCCTTCGACGGGGCCGCGACCGTGGCGGAGGGGCTCGGATCCGGCCTCGCCGCCTCGCCCCGGACGGGCGCGGCGCTCGTGAGGCTGCTGCAGATGCGCCTCGACGAGGCCGAGGAGTCCGCGCGGCGCGCGACCGGGGAGGCGCGGCGCGCCCGGAGAGCCACGGACCACCTCGACGCTACCCGCATCCTCGGACGGATCCTGGCCCGGCAGTCCCGGCACGAAGAGGCCGACGAGGCGCTGCGGGACGCCCTCGAGCAGGCCGAGCGCCTGGGGGACCGGCGCCGGATCGCGCTGGTGCTCCAGCACATCGGGATGATGCAGGGCGCGGCGCCGCCCGCGATCCGCGCCCGCCTGCCGGACGCGGGTCGTCGCTCCCTGGCGGTGGCGATGGAGGTGGGGAACCCGCGGCTGGTGGCCCAGGCCCTGCGCGATCTCGCGGTCGACGCCTTGGACGAAGGTCGGGCGGCCGAGGCCTACGAGTCGCTGCTGGAGGTGCGGTCCATCGCGTCCAACACCGGCGACCACCTGCTGCTCGGCCGGGCCCACGGCGACCTCGGCGTCGCCCTGATGCTCCGGGACCGCCCCGGCGAAGCCGTGGCGGAGCTCGAGCAGGGGGTGGAGCTCTGCACGGCGTCGGAGGACCGGACCTACGCCGTGATGACGCGGGCCAACCTCGCGATCGCGCACCACCTCGCGGGCGATCTCGAGGCGTCCGGGGCCGCCTTCTCGGCGCTGGGGGAGGCCGTCGCTCGGCTGGGCCACGAGGAGCTCGCGGCCCACGTGGCGGCGTTCGAGCTGCTGCTGGCCCGGGAGCGGGGAGAGGACGGGGTGGCCGCGCGCCTCCGGGCGCTGCGCCCCCGCCTCACGGGGCCCGTCGGTTCGACCCTCCTCGAGGTGGTCGAGGCGGCCGTGCAGGGGCGCGCGCCGGGTCCCGACGCCGCCTCCACCACGGAGATCGCCCTCGCCCGGCGGGTCGCGCGGCGGGCGCTTCGGAGCTGACCCGTGGGCCCCGCGCCCTACCCGTCGAGGTCGCTCGCGTCGTGCCGCTCGGGCACGCGACCGGCCTCGTCGCCCCACACCCGGTTCACGCGGCGGCCGCGCCTCACCGCCGGTCGCGCGGCGATCGCGGCGGCCCACCGGCGGACGTGGGTGTACTCGTGCACGGACAGGAACTCGCCCGCGTCGTACAGCTTCCCCTGGGCCAGGGCGCCGTACCACGGCCAGATCGCCATGTCGGCGATCGAGTAGTCGTCGGCCATGTACTCGTGGTCGGCGAGGTGCCGGTCGAGCACGTCGAGCTGGCGCTTGGACTCCATGGCGAAGCGGTCGATGGGGTACTGCATCTTGGTCGGCGCGTAGGCGTAGAAGTGCCCGAACCCGCCGCCGAGGTACGGGCCCGCGCCCATCTGCCAGAAGAGCCAGCTCAGGGCCTCGGTGCGTGCGCGGGGCTCCGAGGGCAGGAACGCGCCGAACTTCTCGGCGAGGTAGACGAGGATGGAGCCGGACTCGAAGACGCAGGTCGGCGGGTCGGTCGCGTGGTCCATCAGCGCCGGGATCTTCGAGTTGGGGTTCACCGCCACGAACCCGCTCGAGAACTGGTCGCCCTCGCCGATGTTGATCAGCCAGGCGTCGTACTCCGCGCCGGCGTGCCCGAGCGCCAGGAGCTCCTCGAGCATCACCGTGACCTTCACGCCGTTGGGGGTGGCCAGCGAGTACAGCTGCAGCGGGTGCTTCCCGACGGGCAGGTCCTGCTTGTGGGTGGGGCCCGCGATCGGCCGGTTGATGTTGGAGAAGCGGCCTCCGCTTCCCTGGTCCCAGGTCCAGACCTTCGGCGGCGTCCAGGTGTCCATCGAGTGCTCCTTCCGCGGATGCGGGGGGGCAGCGTAGGTCGCGAATCGGCGCGCGTCAGCCCGCGCGTCGTCTCCGCGCGAGCGCGAAGCCGAGGACCAGCAGCCCGGGCGACGCCGCGGCGCCCGTGGAGTCGCAGCGCACCACGCAGCCCGGGGCCGAGGCGACGAACGCGGAGTCGTCGTCGTCCGCCGCGTCGTCGTCGTCCGCGGAGTCGTCGTCGTCCCCCTCCGGGGGCTCGGCGCGCAGGCACAGGCCGTCGCAGTCCGCGCCCTCGTCGCGCACCAGGTCGCAGTCGTCGTCTCGGCAGTTGCACGTCTCCTCGGCCCCCGGGTGCACGGTCGGGTCGTCGTCGTTGCAGTCGCCCTCCCACACGGTGACCTGGTCCCCGTCCGCGTCGCCGCCCTCCCAGATCCCGGCGCCCCGCCCCCCGAACGCGCCGATGTCCCGGGGCTCGCCCTCGGCCTCGCTCGCGGCGCCGTCCGCGGGCCCCCCCGGCTCCAGCCGCAGGTAGCTCTCCCACGGGTGCTCGCCGGACGCGTCCAGCTCCGTGTCCACGAAGCCCGGGTCCTGGTCCACGACGTTGGACGGATCGAGCGCGCCGGGCGCCGCCCCCTCGGCCGCCCCCGACAGCAGGTTGTGAGTGATCTCGGACGACGCGTTGTGCCCGTTGTTCCCCGGGAACAGCTCCACGTCGTACCCCACGACCGTCCCCGCCACGAGGTTCGAGCGGAACACCACGTCCAGGGGCTCCTGGTCGGCCGTCAGGAACACGACCCCCCACCCGAGGTCCGCGCGGTGACCGTGGATGGTGTTGTTGGTCGCCCGCACGCCCACCCCCTCCAGCAGCATGGCGCTCCCTCGCACCGCGTCGCCGTCGTCGAAGAGGTTGTTCGTCACGTCGATGCCGGGGCCGCCCGAGGACGACACCGCGAGGTGCCCCCCCACCCAGCCCCCCCGGGACACGGCGTCGACGAAGAGGTTGCCCTCGATGAGGCCGTCGTTCGTGATCCAGCGCACCGCGGCCACGCTGCCCGTCATGTCGTGGTGCGCGACGCGGGATCGGCGCAGGACGAGGCGATCGCCCTCGCCTTCGTACTCCATGCCTTCGATCGCCGCCCCCCGGGGCGCGACGTTCGACGAGATGACGCACCGATCGATGGTCAGCTCGCCCTCCATCACCCCCCCGACGCCCCCCGACATCGCGTTGTCCCAGCCCTGCACGAGGTTGGCGCCGATGCTGGACGCCGTCACCGTGAGGGCCTGCCGGGCGTAGATCCCCCCGCCGCCGTCCGGGTCCTGCGCGCCCTTCCCCTCGGGCTCGACGACGTTGCCCAGGAACGCGGCTCCGGACACCACCACCGTCCCCCCGTCGCCCGATACGTTGAGGCCCCCGCCGCTGCGGAAGGCGACGTTCTCCGCCACCGTCGTGGACTCGATGACGGGGCCGGGGGGCCCGTCCGTGAGCAGCCCGCCCCCGAACCGGGCCGTGTTGCCGATGATCCAGCTCTCCCGCAGCGTCGCCGCCGACTCCACGAACGAGATGCCGCCGCCGTTGCGCTCGGCCGTGTTGTCGTGCACCCACACGCGCTCCAGGGTCGCGTCGGCGTTCTGCACGAGGATGCCGCCGCCCCCCCCGTCGAGCGTCTCGTTGCCGACGGCGACGCAGTCGGTGACCTCGACCCCCCTCACCGTCATGTCGGCTCGGTCGAGGTGGAGCCCGCCCCCGAACTGCGCGGTGCAGCCGGTCAGCTTGAGGTCTTCGAGGACGCCCTCCGTCCCGCTCGCGCGGATGCAGCCGCCGGTGTGCTCCACCGTCCCCGTGGGCGGGGCCCCGACCACGGTGAGGGACCGCACGGACAGCTCGGACTCGTCCTCGAGCGGAGGCATCTCGTCGATCACGATCACCGGGCGGGTCCCCGTGCCGCGCACGACCACCGAGTCGCGGTGCTCGCCCACGAGCTGCAGCGGCTTCTGCGTCAGGTCGATTTCCTCGTCGTAGGTCCCCGCGAGGATGAAGATCTCGTCTCCCGCGATCGCGGCCTCGACGGCCGCGCCGATCGTCGTGTGGTCGCCGCCCCCCGCCGGGTCGACGGTGATCGTCCCCGCCGTCGCCGCGGTGGGGGCCAGGACGAGCGCGGCGACGAGCGCCCTCATCGGCGGCCGCCGAGGCGGAACGCCGCGTCGAGGATCACCCGGCCGCCCAGCGTGGGGCCCGCGCCGTCCGCCAGCGGGGACAGCAGGTCGACCGCCGCCCGCAGCCGCGGCGCCACCGGGGCGGAGGCGGGCGCGAGCTCGATCCCGCCGCCGACGGTCAGGCCCGCCTGGACCGGCAGGTAGTCCGGGTTGCCGTGGGGCGCGGCGAGGAACCGGACGTCCACGAACGGGGTCGGCGCGGCGTCCGTGGGCATGTCCGCGCGCACCCCGACCCCCAGGGACAGGCCGGGCAGGAGCGAGCGGCAGTCGGCGTCCCCCGCGGGGGCCTCCGACCCGCAGCCTGCGGGCTCGCTCACCGCGAGCTCGGCCCCGCCCACGAGGCGCAGCACGCCCCCCACGAGGTCCCCGCCGAGGTCCAGGGCGGCCGCTCCGTAGTGCGTGCCCGCGAGGTTCCTCCAGCCGCCGCCGACGCCCAGGACGAGGGGCGGGGTGGACGCGGCCGGGGCCGGCTCCGGGGCGGGCGTCGGCTCATCGGGGGGCGCGTCCGCGGGAGGGTCGCCCGCGGGGGCCGGCGCGGCGGGCTCGGGGAGCAGGGGTTCGAGCCGGGCGGCGGTCTCTTCGGCCCAGCGTCGGTCCTTCTCCACGAGCGGGAAGGATCGGTAGTCGTCCAGGGCCGCGAGGGCGGCGCCGACCTCGCCGAGCTTCTCCAGCGCGAGGATCAGCAGCTTCCGCGCCGTGAGGCTCGCTTCGCCGCCGTCGGTCTCGATGGCTCGCCGGGCGAGGTCTCGGGCGGCCGTCGCGTCCTCGGCCTTCCACGCGGCGTAGGCCTCCGCCGTGAGCGCGGCGACGTCCTCGGCGAAGGCGAGACCGGGGAGGAGCAGGGCGACGATCAGGGCCGCGAGGGCGAGCTCAGAGATCCGCGGCCGCGGCGACGAGCGGCGCGTCGCGGGAGCCCGCGGCGGCCCGGCAGGAGCCGTCGCGGCAGCACTGGAAGAAGTACTCGGCACCCTCCTGGAACTCCTCGCCGTAGGGCACGTCCACCCGCGCCGCCCACTGGTCGCCGTCCTGCTTCAGGGCGTGCCGACGGTAGCGACGGGCACCCTTCGGCGAGAGGTATAGCTCCGGAGTGCAGCGGACGGTCCCGCCGCGGACCCGAACCGAGAGCGTGGTCGGCGTGCCCGGGAACAAGGTCGGGGCGGGGTCGGCCGCGAGGGTCGGCCAAACCTCCGCCGGCTCGGGGGGCGGGGTCGGCTCGGGGGGCTCGGCCTCGATCGTCTCGACCGCCGCCGCGATCGCCGGATCGGACTCGGCGGCCCGGGCGTCCGCGGACGGGGACGGCTCCGGGACCTCGTCCGTCGGGGCCTCCTCCGAGGGCGAAGGCTCCGGGATCGCGGGGCTCGCGTCGGCCTCGGCGACGGGGGTCGCGTCCGCCCCCTCCGGCGGCGGGTCCGGGCGGAGGAGCCAGGCTCCGAGCGCCACGAACAGCACCGCGGCCGCGATCCACGCCGCGATCGGCGAGCGTCGGGGCGAGGGCGGGGCGGGGCGAGTCGCGTCCAGGGGCAGGGGGCGCGCGGGCACCCCGGTGGGGGGGAAGGGGCCCGCGTCGCTCGCCACCAGGGTGCGGGTCCAGACGTCGAGATCGTGCTGCTGAGAGTCGGTCTCGAGCTCGACGTCGTCGCCGGAGGCGAGCTCCGGCGCGGCGCCCGTCGGGACCGTGCAGGCGGTCCGCAGGTAGCGACGGCCGAGGGGCAGGTTCCAGCGCGTGGCGAGCCGCTCGACCTTCGTGAGCAGGCGCTGGGCGTCGGGGAACCGATCGTCGGGATCGACCGGCAGGAGGCCGTCGAGGATCGCCAGCAGCTGCTCCGCGGGCTCCGCGATCAGGCCGTGCCCCGCGGGCTTCGGGGCCCGCAGCGCCGCCGCCGCGCGCTCGCGACGGTCGGCCCAGTCCGTCCTCGACATCGCCCAGATGAGCTGCGGTACGTCCCGCCCTCCCTCGGGTAGCGGGACGTACATCTCCCCCGTCAGCAGCTCGAAGGCGATGGCGCCGAGGGAGAAGAGGTCGGAGCGGCCGTCCACCTTGCGCCCCCGGGCCTGCTCCGGGCTCATGTAGAGCAGCGTCCCCTTGGCGACGCCCGTCTCCGTGTTCGTCGCCATCCGGTCCGCCGCCCAGGCGATGCCGAAGTCGAGCACCTTGAGGCGGCCGTCGTCGCTCACGAGCAGGTTGTCGGGCTTGAGGTCGCGGTGCACCAGCCCGGCGGGGCGCCCCTCGCCGTCCCGGAGGCCGTGGGCGTAGCGCAGCGCGTCGGCTCCCTCCACGAGCAGCGACAGCGTCGACTCCACGGGGAGCAGCAGGCCCGCTCGGCGCACGCGGCGGAGCAGGCTCCCCAGCGGCATGCCCCGGACGAGCTCCATCTCGAGCACGTGCACCCCGCCCAGGAACTCGTGCTGCACGCGGCTGAAGCGTCGCACCGAGACGATGTGGGGGTGGGCGATGCGGGACAGGAAGTGCGCCTCGTCGGCGAGCGCCGTGAGCACGCCCGGTCGGTCTTCGACCTGCTCGTCGGCCACGAGCTTGACCGCGACCTCCTGGGAGAAGCCGAGCTCGCCCCGGATCCGCGCGCGGTACACCGTGCCGAAGCCGCCCGCCCCGAGGCGGTCGATCAGCTCGTAGTCACCGACCTGTTGAGGCAGCAGCACGCGCGGAGAATAGACCGGGACGGGCAACGTGCCGCGCCCGGTCCGCGGCGGGCCGGGACCACACCCGGTACGACCCGAGAGGGGGCTACTCGCCCGTGTCGCGGATGATCTGGGGCTCGAAGTCCGGCTTCGCGGCGGCCGCCAGCGCGCGGGCGTACTCCTCGAGCCGCATCGTCATCTGGAAGCCCCACACGTCCTTGACCTGGCGGCAGTGGTTGAGGTCGATCTCGGCCACGAGCAGCCCGTCCTTGACGCGGGACAGCCCGGGCGTGCGCGCGCCGTTGGGCGCGCCGATGTAGCTGCTGCCGTAGAAGTGGCCGAAGTCGTGGTGCTGCTCCTTGCCGTTGCCCGACGTGAACGCGTTGGGGAACGTCTCGGTGCCGATCCGGTTGATGCTCGCCGTGAAGTAGTTGTTCGCGATCGCCGCGCAGCGCGCCTCGATGGGCCACAGCGGCTCGGACAGCGCGCCGACGGTCGCCGACGGGTTGAACACGATCTCGGCGCCGTTGATGCCGAACATCAGCCAGTTCAGGGGGTGGTGCCGGCCGTAGCAGATGTTGATGGCGACGTTCCCGAACTCGGTCGCGAAGACCGGGTGGCCGTCATCGCCCTCCATGTAGTAGGTGGACTCGTTGAAGTCGCCGACCCGCGGGATGTGGTTCTTGCGGTGCTTGCCGATGATGTTGCCGCGGTTCCCGATCACCACCGCCGTGTTGTGGATCGTGCCGCCGTGGGCCTCGTCCCGCTCCAGGATCGGGGACACGATCACCATGTTGTGCTTCTTGGCCAGGGCCGCGAGCGCCTGGGTCGACGGCCCGTCCACCGGCTCGGCGAACTCCAGCCAGGGCTGCTTCTCCCGGGTGCAGAAGGCGAACGGCATCGTCCACGCTTCCTGCAGGCCGAGGACGTTCACGCCCATCGCGCCCGCCGCCTCGATCATCTCCGTCGTCCGCGCGAGGAGGCCCTGGAACTGGTCCTCCACGGGCGCCGACGTCGACTCGACGATGCGGTTCTGGATGACCCCCACCCGCACGACGCGAGGCTTGCGCCGCTGCTCGGCGGCGGCGTGGAACTTGTGCGCGACGACGTCGAAGTTGCGGGCGTCCGCGTCCGCCTGGACGGCGGCGGGGATCGGGAGCGACTCGGGCATGTCGCCGAAGAGGATCCGCTCGGCCTCCGCGCGGTCGTCCTGGGACAGCTTCGCGAGGATCCGCTCGAGGCTGTGGATCTCCATGGGGCTCGCGTCCAGGAGGGAGTCGAGGTCGCTGCTCTGCTTGGTCTTGGTCGCTGCCTTGGCTTCGGACACGGGGGCACCTGCGGGTTGGGGGTCGGGGCGCGGAGTTTACGAGACTGGGGGCGGGCCCTCAATGGACGAGCGATCCCCCGGGTCGGAGGCCGGGGTGTCGCGCGCGACGGCGCGCCGGCCGAGCGTCCAGGCCAGCGCCCCGCCGAGCAGGAGGTTGGCGATCCAGTACCAGCCGAAGTTCGAGTCGGAGCCGACGCGCACGCCGAATACGACGACGCACCACCCGAGCAGGGCGGCCGCGACCGTGGCGACGTCCCGGCCGCCCAGGGGGCCGTCGCGCTCCCGCCCGCCCACGAAGAACCACAGGACGGCGACCGACCAGTAGTACCGCGACAGCACGATCCCCGCCCACACGAGGGCCAGGCTCGCCACCATCGGCTCGAGCGGGCGGTCGTCCTCGCGTCGCGCCGCCGCGGCGAGCCACAGGAGCCCGAAGACGACGGCCAGGGCGGGCGCGGCCGCTCCCTGTCGATCCCAGGCCGCGTGGCGCTCGGCCCGCTTCTCCCAGGGGCCGAGCGGATCGCCGAGGTCGCGCATCAGGAGGTGCTGGAGCCCGATCCGCTGGTTCCCGAAGCGATGCTGATCGGCGTGCAGCCCGATGTTGTCGAGGAACTCGGGCCACGCCCTCGGCCCCCGCGGGTTGAGGCAGCCCAGCAGGAAGAGCGCGCCGCACGCGCTCGCGAAGGCGATCCCGAACCGCCGCGTGCGGAGCCGGGAGGCGGGATCGCGGCGCCGCTTCCAGGCCCAGATCGCGCCCCCCAGGAGCAGGAAGCCGGGGAAGATCCGGACCATCGCCCCGTAGGCGAGCAGCGCCCCGGCGGCGGCGTCTCGACGGCGCTCGAGCGCGCACGCGGCGAGCAGCACCGCGGCGAGCCAGTCGTATTGGTAGATCCCGCCCACGAGGTGGTCCTCGTTGCCGAAGTACAGCGCGAGCCAGGTGCCCGCGACCAGCGCGCGCAGGGGACCGAACACCCTCCCCAGGACGAAGAACGCCGCCAGCAGCATCAGCGGATCGAGGGCGACGAGCGCCGCGAGCCCGTCCGCGGTCGCGGGCACGTTGGTGAGGACACCCCCGATCGTCGTCCAGGTGGGCGTGGCGTTGAAGCCGCGATCGCGCAGGACCCGTCGCCAGGTCTTCGGGGTCAGGCCCGGCTGCAGGTGGGTGACGACGTCGCAGAAGCCCGACCACCGCTCGTCCGTCCACTGGGGGAGGCGCGTGCGGGTGCCCGCCGCGGTCGGCTCGAGCTCGTACGTCTCCAGGTTCCGGATCCGTCGCACGCGGGAGAAGTACCCGTCGCGCTCGGTGTCGCACACGACGGCCTGGTCGTAGAGCCCCGTGTACCCCAGCTCGCCGAAGTACTCGGCGCCGGTGTAGTAGTGGAAGACCGACCACGTGCGGATGTCCCGCTCCACGGCGAGCCGCTGCAGCTCCGGCCCGAGCATGGCCCCGAGGCCCGCCCCGCACCACGCCACCAGGGCGACGATCGCGATCGTGTGGCGCATCCGCCCCGCCGGGTCCGAGTCGCCGGCGTGGGTCCGCTGGGCCACGACCACGGCCACGGCGCCGAGCGCGCACAGCCAGATCCGCGCCTCGTAGTACGCGCGGTGCGGCCCGGCGGTGAGCCACCAGGCGATCGTGAAGGCGACGATCCCCGCGAGCGCGGCCCCCCTGCGCCGGTTCACGGGACCACGGGAATGGAACCCCAGATCGCGCCCCGGATGTCGCCCTCGGCGTAGCCCGCGGCCTTGTCCTCGGGGTACTTCTCGGCGATCGCGGCGGCGACGTCCGGGGGGATGTCCGCGGGACCGCCGTGGCACTGCAGGCACCCCTTCTCCACCCGCAGCAGGCGCACGTAGTGGAAGACCTCTCCCTCGCCGTCGGGCCCGGGCACGAACCGCTTGTCGAACGCGAGTGTCTTCAACGGGCCCTCACCGTGACGCGCGAGGAACTCGAGGACCCAGTCGGGGGCCTGGTTGGCGGGGTTGCGGAGGCGGGCGGACGTCCAGCCCGCTTCGGCGCCCATCGTGTCCTTGACCTGGGCGGCCAGGGGGCGGGGATTGCAGGCCTCGAACGCCCCGCCGGCCCCGTGCGACGCGGCGGCGTCGACCACGCCGTTCCCGAGCGTCCGCAGCATGGTCTTGGCGGCCATCTTCGCGGTGGATGCGGCCTTGGCCTTCGGAGGCACGGGCGCGATGTCCACGTCGAGGTCCGAACCACGGGGCGTGGAGGACGCTCCGGGGGGGGGCTCGTTCGGGGCCGCGGGTTCGTCGCCGCAGCCGCCGCAACCGGCCCACAGCGCCACGATGAGGGGGACGAGCAACCACGTGAGGAGTCGGGCGAAATCGTGCATGGGGCGCGATTTCTAGCACGAGAGGGTGGATGCGACCGGACACCATCTGTACTGTTGCCGCCGCAGCGGGCAGAAGTACCCGCGTTTGGAGGACTTCATGTCGAAGCTGATCGTACGACTGCCCTGGATTTTCCTGTTCGCTCTGGCCCTCGCGGTCTCCGGCTGCCCCTCGGGCGGCGGCGGCGACGATGACGACTCGGTCGTCGGCGACGACGACGACGACGACGACGACGACGACGACGACGACGACGACGGCGTCGAGTTCGAGGTGGACGGCCTGCAGTTCACCCAGCTCATGACCATCACCACCGAGGCGGGCGGCGACGACGACGACTCCGCGGGCGGCGACGACGACGACTCCGCGGGCGAGCCCGAGGAGCGAGGCGAAGACCTCATCTACAACGTCTCCAGCGAGTTCGAGATCACGTACTACGTGGACATCGACAACGGCATCGAGAACTGCACCCAGGTGGGCACGATCGAAGGTCAGGCGTGGTTCGACTTCAACATCATCGAGACCGTCGGGGCCGACGGGGTCTGCGCCTCCTGCACCGGGTACATCGAGTACGACCCCGCGACGGTCGTCGACAACTCGAACCCCGCTCTCGACCCCGAGCACTGCGACCCGGCCGAGCTGACGACGTACGGGATCGACTACCTCACCCGCATGCTCGCGCCCGCCGACCCCAACGCGCAGCCCGAGAACTACGGTGACTTCCTGACCTCGGCCAACATGGACCCGAGCACCCACCGCGCGCTCGGCCTCCGGCTCACGTCCAACCAGCAGACCGACTCCACGGCCGACGGCGAGGTCGCGCGCTGGAACCAGTACCAGCTGACCTACGCGGGCGCGGGCTTCATCCTCGCCCACGCCACCAGCCTCTCGGGGCAGGCCGGGCTCAGCCAGATCACGAACCCGCCCGAGGCGGGCAGCACCTACCTCGCGGGCTGGAGCTTCTACCTGAACTCCGCGACCAACGAGCACGACCCGACCACCAACATCGACCTGCAGGGCGAGGTCGGTGGCCAGGCGCTGTTCATCCTGACCCTCGGGCAGGGCTGACACCCCTCGGCTCACCGAGCTGAAGAAGACGCCCCTCCGCTTCGGCGGGGGGGCGTTTCTTCTTGGCGCCCGTCACTGGCAGGGTGAGGCCCGCTCCAGGGCGATCGCGCGGATCTCGCCGCCGCCTTCGTAGAGGCTCTCCACGTTCGCGCCGTCCAGGTCCGCGCGGCCGATCTTGGTGACGCCTCGGAGGTCGGCCCAGTAGATCTTGCCGCCCGCCGGGTCGACGGCGATGTGCTGGGGCGTGTCGAGGCCCTGGGCCGTGCTCAGCAGCGTCTCGACGTTCGAGCCGTCGAGGTTCGAGCGCCGGATCGCGTCCTGGCCGCCGCTGTTGCCGTACTCGGTCCAGTAGAGCTTCGCGTTGCGGTGGTCCACGGCCACGCCGTTGCCGATCCCCGGGGTCGTGTACAGCGACGTCGGCGCTGATCCGTCCAGGTTCGCGCGCGTCACCGGCCCGCCGTAGTAGCCGTCCATCCAGTGGAGACGCAGGTTCACGAAGTCGATGTCGATGCCGATCGCGCAGCAGTTGCCGCCGAGGCCGAGGCCCGGCACGACGTCGACGATGTCGCCCCCCCACAGGCACGAGCGCTGGATCTTCGGGGTGCCCACCTGGTTGGTCCAGTAGATGTGCCGCGCGAACGGGTCGAGGGCGATGCCGTAGGCGTAGGGCAGGGCCCCGTGCACCACCTCCCAGCTCGCGCCGGACAGCGGGCCGCGCTCGATGATCGCGTCGCCGTGCACCCAGTAGAGCTTGCCCCCCGCGAGATCGACCTCCAGGTCGTCGGCCACGCGCTGCTGGACCGTCGTGAGGTTGCCCCCGTCGGGGGCCATGCGGTGGATCAGGCCGCCCTGGATGTCGCTGAAGAAGATGCCCGTGGGCTCCTGGCAGGTGGGCAGCGCGTACGTCGGGGTGTCGTCGCACGGCCCGCTGTCGTACGGTCCGCCGACCTCGATGGAGACGGTCGCGACGGTGTCCGCGCCCGCGGTGTCCACGACCGTCGCGGCCACCTCGTGGGTCCCCTGGGCGAGGGCGACCGCGGACGTGCTGCGCCCCGAGGCGTCGGGGGCGAGGTCCGCGACCACCGTCGCTCCGTCGATCGTCCAGGAGATCCGCAGGTCCTCGGACCGGTCCTCCAGATCGCCCGCGAGGGCCTCCAGGGTCACGTCCACGTCGCTGTAGTAGGCGCCGCCCCCCAGGGGCGAGACGATGGCGATGAACGGCGGCTGGTTCTTCACGGCGTCGTCGTCGTCCGCTGCGTCGTCGTCGTCCGCTGCGTCGTCGTCCACTGCGTCGTCGTCGTCCACAGCGTCGTCGTCGTTCGCGCCGCGTACGGCGGACTCGGAGCAGCCGGCCGGACCGAGCAGCAGGAGAGCGATGACGAGGCGGCGGCGCATGCACCCACATTAGCGCTCGACGGCGCCCGCCCCCCGAGGCGATGGATCTGCGAGTCTGTCGTCGCAACCGCCACGAGGACCCGACCATGAGCCGCTTCTTCGCCCTCCTCTTCTTCGGCGCCGCCCTCGTGGGCTGCCCGGCGACCGACGACGACGACGCGA
>CAZEKB010000085.1:0-31529 GCA_964512225.1 uncultured Rickettsiales bacterium
GGGGGGGGGGGGGGGGGGGGGGGGGGGGGGGGGGGGGGGGGGGGGGCCCCCCGGCGACGCGGCTCGCGAACCGGCTCCGCGAGCGCGTCGACGGGTTCGAGGTCGAGGTCGTCGCGGTGGACTCGACCCCGGGCGGCGGATCGGCCCCGGACGTGAAGCTCCCGTCGTACGCCGTCGCGCTGCGCGGGTCCGGCACCTCGGCGCTCGCCGCCCGGCTGCGCCGGGGCGAGCCCTCGGTGGTGGCGCGGCTCGAGGACGACGCCCTCCTCTTCGACGTCCGCACCCTGCTGCCGGGGGACGAAGACAGGGTCGTCGGTCGATTCTGAGGCCCCGCTCGGGGCCTCTCAGCCCGCTCCTCGCGCGCGCTTCGCCAGGATGGTGATGTTCACCGCGTTGATGGTGAAGTGCATCGCGATCGGGGCCAGCAGACCCCCTTGGGCCTGGTAGAGCAGGCCGAGGCCGAGGCCGAATACGAGGGCGCTGGCGGTCCACCAGAGGTACAGCTTCTCGTTGCCGACGTGCACGAGCGCGAACGCGAGCGTCGCGGGCCAGAGCCCCAGCTCCTCCTGGAGGCAGCCCCGGAAGAGCATCTCCTCGCCGACGGACGAGAACAGCGCCAGGATCATCGCCTCCCGGGGCCCCGCGTGCCGCAGGATGTGCCCGAACCGCTCTCCCAGGCGGCGCACGCCGTCGACGGTGTGCTCGAGCAGCCGCGTCACGACGATGCCGCCGGCTCCCACCAGCACGCCCAGGGCGAGCGCCGTGGCGATCGGCACCGGCCCGTCGAAGCGCCACCAGCCCCCGGTGAGGTCCCGGGCGACGCCCCACACGAGCGACACCGCGACCATGCCGCCGTACAGCCACGCGGACAGGGTCAGGAGGCGCCGGGCTTCCCGCGCCGACGGGTCTTGGAGCAGGCTCACTCCGACGGCTCGGACAGCACGTCGACGACCGAGGGGGCGTCGACCGGGGCCCGCTCGCCCGTCGGGTCTCTCGGCAGCAGAACCTTGAGACGGTCCCCGATCAGGGGGGAGATCGTGCGCACCAGGAACGCCGCGTCCGTGCCGCTCTGACGACGGTGGAATACCAGCTCGAGGTCGTCGCCTTGCGTGCGCTCGATGATCAGCCGCTCCCCGCTCGGGAACGGCGGCTTCACCCCCGGGGGGTAGTGCTTCCAGAACACGGCGGCGACGTCGCTCCAGGGGACTCCGTCCGAGCCCCACGCCCCTTGCCGACGCAGCCCCTGCTCGTCGACGACCCACCGATGGGGCTTGAGCAGGGTCTGGTCCGCGACGAAGCTGGCCCCGAACAGCGCGAGCACCAGCCACTTCAGCGGGCCCAGCGACACCGCGACGAGCAGGGCGCCGGAGCCGATGGCCGAGAAGCGGAGCACGTGCGCGATCAAGCGGCTTCGGGCCTCGACGAGGCGCACCATCTGGGGCAGGTCCGGGGAGCCCGCGCCCCGCAGGACGGTCACGTCGCCGGGGTCCGCCGCCACCAGCGGGGGCCCCTCCACCAGGAACCAGCGCAGCCCCACGCCCGCCGAGATCAGGCCCAGGACGGCGAACACCAGGCTCCCGTACAGCCAGCCGCCCGCGAGTCGGTCGAAGTAGACGAGGAGGGGGACGGGCAGCAGCACCACCCCGCCCGCGAGCAGGGCCGTCGCTTCGGCGAGGTCCCCGCGGGTGGCGCCGTCGGGCCGGATCGCCACGCTCAGCGCTTCCTGCGGGCGGCGAGGTGGGCGGGCACGAAGCGCTCCACGGCGTCGCCGATGAGCTTCGCGGCGGCCCGGTAGTCGTCGAGGCTCCGACCCTGGGGGTCCCACACGTGGTCGAGGTCTCCGTCGCAGTAGGTCCAGAGCCCCTGGATCCTGGGCTCCGCCGCCGGGTCCAGCTCGAGCAGCGAGTCGCGGTGCATCGGCTCCATCACGAGGACCGCGTCGGCCCAGTCGAGCATCTCCGCCGTGGCGCGCCGGGTGCGGTGCTCCGAGAGGTCGAGGCCGTGCTCGCGCATGACCTCGACGGCGAAGGACGCGGCCCGCGAGAAGGGGTGGCTGTCGTACCGCCGCCGCACCTCCGGGTCGCCCAGGAAGTCGATGGCGATCACCCCCGCCGATCGCACGTCCGCGGCGACGAATCGCTGCTCGAACCAGTGCCGCGCCCACGCCTCTCCCATCGCCGAGCGGTTGACGTTGGCGGTGCATACGAAGAGCACCCGAGGCGCGCGGGGTAGAGCCACGGCCGGAGGATACCGGTGCGCCCGTCCGCTCGCTGCCGCGCGGCGCGGCGGGCGTGCGTCGAAACGGCTAAGGTGCCCAGTCCGTATGAGCGAGAACCAACGTCCTTTGGGCCGAGCGCAACTCGATGCGCTCATCGACCGGTTCCTCGACGAGACCGTAGGCAAGCAGTCCCACCGCCAGCGCCGTCTCGTCCGCCGCCTCGTCCGCACCGCGGTCAAGGTCGGGCGCGAGGACACCCCCACCCTCAACCTCAAGATCATGGACCGGGCGCTGCACGAGCTGCGCAGGGGCTTCGCCACGTTCACCCCCTACGAGGGCCGCAAGATCGCCGTCTTCGGGTCGGCCCGGAGCACCGAGGAGTCCCGCAGCTACCAGATGGCCGTCGAGTGCGGCCGCAAGCTCGTGGAGGCCGGCTTCATGGTGGTCACGGGGGCGGGCCCCGGGATCATGGAGGCGGCGACCCGCGGCGCGGGGCGTGAGAACTCCTTCGGCGTGAACATCGTCCTGCCCTTCGAGGCCGACGCGAACCCCTACATCGCGGACGACCCGAAGCTGGTGGACTTCAACTACTTCTTCACCCGCAAGGTCGTCTTCGTGAAGGAGACGGACGGGATCATCCTGTTCCCCGGCGGGTTCGGCACGCAGGACGAGTTCTTCGAGTCGCTGACCCTGATCCAGACCGGCAAATCCACGCCCACGCCCATCGTCATGGTGGAGCCCCCGGGCTCGACGTACTGGCAGCAGTGGCACGAGTACGTCCGCAAGTCGCTGCTCGGTCGGCGGCTCATCTCCCCCGGCGACCTCAACCTCTACCGGCTGTGCACGGACGTGGACGCCGCGGTCGCCGAGGTCACCCGCTTCTACCGGAACTACTACTCGATCCGGTACATCAAGACGGACCTCGTCATCCGCGTGCGCCACAAGGTGACGGACGCCCTGCTGGCCGACCTGAACACCGACTTCGAGGACCTGATCGTCGACGGCCGCATCGAGCGCGCGGAGGAGGATCCGGCGGAGCGGATCGAGGAGCTGCCGGCGGGCCTGCACCGCCTCCGTTTCCACTTCCGCAAGCGGGCGTTCGGGCGCCTCCGGGTGCTGATCGACCGCCTCAACGACTCCGTGCCCGCGGACCTCGTGGACACCGCCTGGCGCCTGCCCGCGGTCCACGAGATCGTGCCCGTGCCCGTCAACGGCGCCGACGACGACGAGGACTACCGGTGAGCGAGCCGACCGCCGGGCCGCCCGCGCGCGTCGGCACCCCGTCCGGAGGGGTGCCCGCGCGGCGCCCCGATCCGCCGCCGCCGCCCACGAACCGGGTCAAGCGGGCGTGGGCCTGGTGGCTCACGAAGGCCGCCAGGATCGCGATCAAGCAGAACCGGGTCTTCGCCTGGCTCGCCTACTACGTGGGGATGGGGCCGGTGGGGCTGTGGCTGCGGCGACAGGACCGCATCGACCGGGCGCCGCGGCCCGCGTCTCCGTCGGCCTGGCACGAGCGCGAGGACCCGATCCACGTCGACCCGATGCGCATCAAGCGTCCCTTCTAGAGAGCGGCCATGGCGACCTGGATCCTCGGGATCTCCTGCTTCTATCACGACTCCGCGGCCGCGCTCCTGAAGGACGGGGTGCTGATCGCGGCGGCCTCGGAGGAGCGCTTCACCCGCGTCAAGCACGACCCCGGGTTCCCCGAGCGGGCCATCTCCTACGTGCTGGGCGTGGCGGGCATCACGATCGACGACGTGGACCACCTCGGCTTCTACGACAAGCCGATGCTGAAGCTCGAGCGCCTGCTCCTGTCGCACCTGCAGAACTTCCCCAAGAGCAAGGAGCAGTTCCTGCTCGGCATGCCCCTGTGGATGAAGGAGAAGCTGCCCATCCGGCGCGTGCTCCAGAAGCGGCTGGGCTGGAAGCGGCCCGTGTGGTTCGCCGAGCACCACGTGTCCCACGCGGCCTCCTCGTTCTTCTGCAGCCCCTTCGAGGAGGCGGCCGTCCTCACGGTCGACGGCGTGGGCGAGTGGGCGACGTCCACCTGGGGGACGGGCCGGGGCAACACCCTCGAGCTGAACGGCGAGATCCGCTTCCCGCACTCGCTCGGCCTCCTCTACTCGGCGGTCACGGCGTACCTCGGCTTCAAGGTGAACTCCGCCGAATACAAGGTCATGGGCCTCGCTCCGTACGGGGAGCCCAGGTACGTCGACCGGCTCAAGCAGGTCATCGACATCGCGGACGACGGCTCCTTCCGGCTGAACATGGACTACTTCGTATTCGACTGGGACATGCGGATGACCAACGAGGCCTTCTTCGAGCTCATGGGCGCGCCGCCGCGCGAGCCCGAGGGGCCGATGGAGGAGTTCCACAAGGACGTCGCCCGCTCCGTCCAGGAGATCGTCAACGAGATCATGATCAAGCAGGCGAACGCCCTGCACGAGCGCACGGGGATGAAGAACCTCTGCCTCGCGGGCGGCGTGGCGCTCAACTGCGTCGCCAACGGTCACGTCCTGCGGGAGACGCCGTTCGAGAGCGTGTTCGTGCAGCCCGCCGCGGGGGACGCCGGGGGCGCGCTGGGCGTGGCCCTGTGGATCCACTGCATGGTGCTCGGGAACCCGCGGGCGTGGACGCTCGACACGGCCCAGTGGGGACCGGCGTTCTCCCCCGAGGAGATCGAGCCCGTCCTCCAGCACTACGGGGCGACGTACACCCGCATCGACGACGAAGCCGAGCTGGTCGCGGAGACCGCCCGACACATCGCGGACGCGAGGGTCGTGGGCTGGTTCCAGGGCCGCATGGAGTACGGGCCCCGCGCCCTCGGCGGACGCTCGATCCTCGGCGACCCCCGCGTCGTCGACATGCGCGACCGCATCAACCTCAAGATCAAGTTCCGCGAAGGCTTCCGCCCCTTCGCGCCCTCGGTGCTCGCCGAGAAGGCCGGCGAGTGGTTCGACCTGCGCGGCCACGACTCGCCCTACATGCTCCTGGTGGCGGACGTGCTCGAGGACAAGCGGACGATCCCCGCGGTCACCCACGTCGACGGCAGCGCCCGCGTCCAGACGGTGCACGCCGAGACCGCCCCGCTGTACCACTCGATGATCCGCGCGTTCGAGGAGCAGACCGGCTGCCCGCTGGTCATCAATACGAGCTTCAACGTGCGCGGCGAGCCGATCGTGTGCACGCCCGAGGACGCGTTCGAGTGCTTCATCCGCACGCACATGGACACGCTCGTCGTGGGGCCCTTCCTGCTGCGCAAGGAGGACCAAGAGCGCTACCCGGACATCAAGGACGCCCGGGACCTCTTCCCCCTGGACTAGGAGCCTGGAGCGCGTATGCGAGAGCACGCCTCCTCCGCGGGGCGGACCGAGGCGTGCGATCTCTTCGTCGCGTCCTCGTCGCGCATCCCGCCTAGGTCAGCACGACCCCAGCGCGATGTAGACGATGCGCAGGCGGTCGCCCTCACCCGGCGCGGAGCCGCCCTGGAATACGACGGCGGGTCCGGCCGAGTCGTCGTAGGACCAGCCGCTGAAGACGCGATCGCCGTTGACGAACACGCGGATCGTCTCCCACACGGCGCCGAAGGTGAGCGGGTAGCGCGTGGCGCCGCCGTCGAACGTCTCGGTGGCCTCCGTCTCGAAGTGCGACCGGCCCTCGAGCTCGACGATCGCCTCGGGCAGGTCGGGGGCGTTGGACAGGATCACGAGCTCGGCGTCGTCGGGCTCGGGGTCGTCGGGCTGGTAGCGGGCCACGACGCCGGTCGACGCCCCGGGCTCCACCGCCTCGTCCTCGACGACGGTCTCGAGCGCCCACTCGTCGTTGCCGTCCATCACCACCGACTCCAGCACGAGCTCCTCCCGCCCCACGTTCGAGATGGTCACGGTCAGGCGCGGCGCGCAGCCGACGACGGGGTTGCCGAAGTCGTGGCTCCAGGGCGACACGTCGATGCGGGGCGCGTGCACGTCCGCCAGCACCTGCACCTGCACGGCGTCGCCCGCGTTGGACGGGATCAGCAGGCGCGCCTCCAGGAGCCCGTCCCGCTCGGCGGCCACCTGGACCGTGATGTCGAGGGACCGGCCGGGCCCCAGGACGCTGCCCGAGCGGTCGACGCCGGGGAGGTCGTAGGACTGCCCCGCGAGGGTGATCGCGCCCAGCTCGAGGTCGCCGTCGCCGTCGTTGGTGACCGTGACGACGGCCGTGGTCACCGGCGACTCCGTGAACGACACGGCGCCGAAGTCGAGCACGTCGGGCGTCACCACGAGGACCGGCGAGCCCGGGGGCACCGGCTCCTCGGGGCACCCGCACAGCAGGAGGAGTACGAGCGGGAGACTTCTCGCCACGTAGGCATCCTGGCACCGGCCCGGACCCGACGCCAGGGCCGACCGGCGTCGGCGGTGCTACGATCGGCGGCGCATGTGGTTCCTCGAGTTGGCCCAGGACTTCCTCTTCTTCCTCAAGGAGCGAAAGGCGTGGTGGCTCACCCCCATCGTCATCGTCCTGCTGCTGCTCACGGTCCTCATCCTCGTGGGCGAAAAGGCCGCCGTGCTGCCCTTCATCTACACCCTGTTCTGACCGCGGAGGCGGGGGCTCCACCGTGAAGAAGGTCGTCTCGGTCTCGCTCGGTCCGAAGCGCCTCGACTACGAGTTCGAGGCCGAGCTGTGGGGCTCGAAGTTCCACGTCCGCCGCGTCGGGACCGACGGGGACACGGAAGCTGCGCGCCGGCTGGTGCGCGAGCACGACGGCCAGGTGGACTGCATCGCCCTCGGCGCCATGGCCGTCGAGTTCCGCGTCGGGCGCCGGGCCTACAGCCACAAGGGCAGCCTCCGCGTCGCCCGGGCCGCGCGCTCCACCCCCGTGGTGGGCGGGCGACGGCTCAAGAGCATCATCGACCGCTGGGCGATCCGGGAGATCGCCCGGCTCGAGCCGAAGCTCTTCCGCGAGTCCAACGCGCTGCTGCTGTCCGGGATCGCCAACTGGGACATCGCCGACGCGCTCGGCGAGTACACCGACACCATCCGGTTCGCGGACCCCGTCCTGCACTTCGGCGCCCCGGTGGTCCTCCCCCACGCGTCCGCGCTCAAGGCCTACGCGCGGGGCGCCATGCCGCTCCTGACGCGGCGGCCGTACGTATCGTTCTTCCCGCGCGGGGCCGCCGGGGCGGGCGTGCAACAGCGGATGCTCGGCCCGTTCTTCGAGCGCGCGGACGTGGTCGTGGGAGACCTCGGCCTCCTGCTGCACTACGCGCCGCGGGACCTGTCCCACGCGGCCATCGTCACGGACACGATCGACGACGAGACGATCGACTGGTTCCGCGCCCGCGGCGTGCAGACCCTGTGCACCACGAGCCCCCAGGTGTTCGAGCACGACCGGACGTCCCTCGAGGTGCTGCACGCCCTGTGCGTCGCCCACCTGGGCAAGGACCCGGGGAAGATCGACGACGCGGACTACCTCGGCCTCGTGCGCGTGCTCCCGGGCCGCCCCCGGGTCATCCACCCCCAGGGCGAGCGCAAGGACCGCCGGAAGTTCGCCTACCTCTACTACCCGCCGGGCAAGGCCGACCTCTTCCGCAACCCGTCGGTGCGGTGGATCCGCACGCTGCCCCTCGAGGCCCAGGAGATCGCCGAGCGCGTGGCGTCGCGGCTGCCCATTCGCGTGACGTCGCGGGTGAAGGGGATCACGAGCCCCACCGGGGCGGAGGCCGACGGGTGGATCCTGACGCTCCCCGCCACCGCCAAGCAGATCTCGGCTCGGGGCGACGCGTACGCCGAGCGCAGGCTGCGGGAGGCGACGAAGCTGGCCCAGAGCCTGGGCGCGCAGCTGCTGGGCGTGGGCGCCTTCTCGCGGACGATGGCCGACGCGACCCGGGCGGTCGCCCGCACCGCGGACCTGCCCATCACGTCGGGGGCGTCGTACGTCGTGTCGGCGTGCATGTGGGCGGCGAAGAAGGGCGTGCTCGAGCTCGGCATCCCCCAGGACGACGTGGGCCGCGCGATCGGCACCGCGATGGTCGTGGGCGCGGGCGACAAGGAGGGGGGCGTGGCCGCGGAGCTGCTCGCGCTCGTCTTCCACCGGGTGGTCATCGTCGACCGCGCGCCGGACCGGCTGCTCACGCTCCTGGATCGCATCGCGCGGAGCAGCCCGCACTGCGAGGTGCAGGTGGCGATCAAGCCGGACAACCACCTCGCCGAAGCAGACCTGGTGGTCACGGGGCTCGCGCCCGGCTGGACGGGGGCGGTCGACATGGACCACCTCAAGCCCGGGGCGCTGCTGTTCGACTGCGCCCGGCCGAGCGAGTTCCGCAGGCTCGCGGCGGAGCGTCGGCAGGACGTCCTGATCGTGTACGCGGGCGAGCTCGAGCTGCCCGGGCCCGCGGAGGTCGGCGAGAACCTCGGCCCGCCGCCCAAGGTCGCGTTCGCGTCGCTGGCCGAGGCGATCGTCCTGGCGCTGGAGGAGCGGTACGAGTGCTTCTCCCTCGGGGCCGAGACCGACCTGGCCCGGGTCAAGGAGATCTACCGGCTCGGGCTGCGCCACGGGCTGGAGCTCGGCGCCATGCGCGGGGCGCGCGGGCCCGTCACCGAGAACGAGATTCGCCTGGTGCGCGATCACGCCGAGCGGAGGCGCCTCGAAGAGGAGCGGCCACCCCCGCTGGAGACCACCGAGATGGCGACGGTCCCCGACGCGCTCTGACGAGTCGACCGGCTCGCGTGCGCGCGAGCGCGCGGCTTGATAATGTCGCGCGCTTGCAGGACCCTTTCGGAGAGGCATAACGAATGAGCACTCCCTGGCGCATCACCCGCGGTGACCAGATGTTCACCGCGAAGGACGTCGCCGAGCTCAAGCTGATGGCGGTCGGCGGCAAGATCGAGGCCGGCGATCTCGTGCAGCCTCCCGGTCGCACCGACTGGCTCTACGCCAGCGAAGTCGGGGAGCTCAAGGGCCTCATCAAGTTCAAGCCGGTCGATGAAGACCTCTACATCCAGAAGAAGCCCGGCCGGCTGCTCAAGCGGTTGGTGGGCCTCGTGGGGATCATCTCCGTGGCCCTCGGCTTCACGGCCCTCTACCAGGGCTTCCTGAACCGTCCGGACATCACGAAGACCGCGCTGTTCGGCGATCACGAGGGCGCCCTCGGGCCCCTCGAGGGCCTCGCGACCCAGCACGCCAACATGCTCGCGGAGCCGGACAGTCGGGCCGCGAAGGTCGGCGAGATGCAGAAGGACGCGCGCGTCACGCTCGTATCCAAGATGGGCGACTTCTACGAGGTGGACGCGGGCGGCACGAAGGGCTTCGTGGGCACCCGTCAGGTCGTGCCCGCCTACCTGTTCAGCCAGGAGCTGATGGACAAGTACGACCCGCTCTTCAACCCGGACCAGTACCTGCAGCTGCTCAACTACTCGTGGGTCCCCAGCGGGGAGCCGGACGACCCCGAGACGCTCACGCACCTCATGTTCGAGATCCAGAACCCCACCGACTACGGGATGACGGGCGTCACGCTCAAGGTCACGTTCGAGGACGGGCAGGGCGCCGAGCTGGGCGTCAAGAACATCGAGATCCCCCGCCTGCTGCCCCCCGGTGACGAGCTCTTCCTGAGCAACATCGAAGTCGACATCGAGTGGGACGACGAGACCGCCGCCGAGGTGAAGATCTTCGGCGCCCGCGCGCTCCTCGACGAGGAGTACGAAAAGCTCAAGGCCGCCGAGGACAAGCGCCTCGAAGAGGAGGCCATGGAGAACGCCGGCAAGGAGCCGGAAGGCATGGTGATCGAGTAAGCGCCGGAGGCCGACGGTCGGGGTCGGGGGTCAGCGCCCGAACCGGCTGCGCAGCGCGTCGGGGCGTTCGCGCGTCCACTCCAGGAAGCAGGCCACGCGACGCTCGCGATCGGCGAGGGTCCAGTTCACGTGCGTCTCGGCCGCGACGTAGGGCTCCACGAGCTCGATCGTCCGCTCCATCTGCCCCACGAGATCCGCCGCGTCCATCCAGTCCGCCACGTCGGCGACCTTGGCGCTGAGCTCGTCGCCGCACGCGGCGTCGGCGTAGCAGAGCTCGGCGAGCAGCCCCCGGGGCAGGGTGTCGAGCACGTCGAGGTGCAGGGGGACGCACTCGGGGTTGGCCCGATCCGCGGGGTACCAGTAGGTGAACACGGAGTCCGCTCCCCAGGGGATGAACGACAACGCGTCCTCGAGCGGGTCGTGGTGCATGAAGAAGTTGTTCAGGTTGTAGCTGTACGAGTCGGGGTGGTTGATCGCACGCTCGACCGCCAGGTACGCGATCACCGCCGCGCGATCGAACGCCTCGTCGAGGGCCCCGATCCCGCTGCGCGCGACGGCCTCGCAGCCGCGGGTGATGCCCGCCGGGTCGTAGTTCCGGCCCGTCTCCTGCAGGTCGAAGCAGGTGCAGTCGCCGTCGAAGTCGCAGCTCCGGGTCATCTCCCAGAGCCCGCCCTCGGCGTCGGGCCAGTTCTGCTCCATGAAGTCGTCGTCCATCGTCTCGATGATCGCGTAGAGCCCCAGGTAGCGGCCGTTGAGGGTGACCGCCGCGTACCCCGTCCGGGGGGCGGGCGCGTCGTTCTCTCGGAACGTCCGGTACCCCAGGTTTTCGGCCATCATCGTGGGGTCGTGCACCTCGTTGTTGAGCGTGAGCCGCTCGAGCTCGTGGAGCCGCTGCTCGGGCACGTACTCCGCCATCTTGATCTTCAGGGCGGGCTTGCGGTCGACGTCCTGGAAGCTCGAGCTCCCCTTGAGCCGGAGCCCGACGCGGTTCACCTCCACGTCGTCGAACAGGAGGTCGGCCTCCACCCACTGCCGCGGCGCGACGCGCAGGGCGGCGACGGCCTCCTCCGTCGTCGTCAGGCGGACCGCGTGCACCACCCAGGGGTCGTACACGGGGTGGTCGTCGTCGTCGTCGGCCCCGTCGTCGTCGTCGCCGCTCCAGGGGGGCGGCGTCCAGGGCTCGGGGGAGGGGTCGGCGGGCAGGATCGGCGAGGTGCAGCCGACCAACAAGAGCGCGGCGACGACGCGGATCACGGCTCGCTCGGGCCCCGCCGGCGGAGCCCCAGGCACGGCAGCGCGAGCAGGGGGACCAGCGCGGCGTTCGTCCCGCAGGCCTGCGCCGGGGGCACGTCGTCGTCGTCGTCGTCGTTCGGCCAGGCGACGTCGTCGTCGTCGCCCGCGTCGCCCGGATCGGCCAGGAAGGCCGCGAAGGCGTCCGTCCGCACCCCCGCCCCTCGGGACGCGCACTCCGGATCCCCCTCGGTGCCCACGGCCGCCAGCTCCCAGCCCCCCGGCCCGTCCAGGAAGACCGCTCCCCCCGAGTCGCCGTCGCAGAGGCCCGCGTCCTCGTTGAACCACCGCACGGAGACCGTGTCGATCTCGTCGAGCACGACCTCGGCCGAGCGGCGGGCCCGGTCGTCGCCCGGGTCGTCCGCGGCGGTGAGCCCGAACCCGACGAGCCGGAGCCGACCGTCCAGCTCGGCGTCCCCGAGGGCGTCGGTGCGGTAGGGGACGGGGCCCACGGGGGGGGCGTCGGCGAGCTCCAGGACGGCGATGTCCCGGGAGCTGTCGACCGTGTAGTCGGGCGCGAGGTGCAGCTCGGCGACGGCGACCGCGACGGAGGCGGGCGGGCGCGCGGACCCGGCGGAGAACACCACCCCGAGCGCGGCGGGGTCGGCGGCGAACGCATACACGCAGTGGGCGGCCGTGATCGCCCGGGTGCTCCCCACGAGCACGGCGGAGCAGACGAAGCCGTCGTCGTAGACGATCCAGCCGACCTCGGGGTGTTCGGTGGTCTCGGAGCCCCCGAAGATCGGGGCCGTGACGGTGCCCACGGGGGCGACGCAGCCCGCGAGGGCCGCCGCGAGGACGCCTGCGAGCAGGGCTCGGGTCACGGGCCCGCGGGCACCTTGTCCTTCGCCTCGCCCTGGCCGGTCGCGGGGGCGGCGGCGCCGGTGGTGGCGGCGATGGTCGTCTTCTTGCCCTTGATGGTCACGCGGTAGCCGGCGGGGGCCGGGATCTCGGTCATGTTGTCCTGGAGGATCGTCAGCAGCACGCCCACGTCGCCGCCCTTGTCCTTGCCCGCCACCACGTCCAGCTCGGCGCGGTAGAGGTGCTTGCCCTGCTGGATCGTCTGCTCGGGGCTGGCGAACGCCCACCACGTGTCGGTGACGGTGGGGAAGGTATCGGCGAAGACCGCCGCCGCCAGGGGCGACGGGTACGCGCGCCGCGCCACCGGCTCGTGCGGGGCCTTCATGCGGGCCGCGCTCACCGTCCACGCCGGCGGCAGGTGGATCCCGAGCACGCCCCGCCCCGACGCGGGCTGGCCCGACTCGCCGTCCGTGACCTCGGTCTCCTCGACGACCACCTCGACCGCCAGCGTGAAGGTCGCGTCCTTGGGCGCGGTCTCCGCGACGGTCACGTTCCCGAGCTTGAGCGTGGGGCACGCGGCGAGGACGACGAGGGCGGGCAGCAGGGCGAGGGCGAAGCGATTCATGCCCCGAGACTACGTGATGGTGCCCGGGGCGGCGGGGGCGACCTCGGGTATCTTTGGAGGATGCGTCCGCGCGGTTTGGGCCCGATTCTGCTCGCTTCGACCCTCCTCGCGGGGTGCTACGGCTTCACGGGCTTCAACAACGGCCGCGGCGGCAACAACGACGACGACGACGCGGGCGACGACGACGACGCCGCGGACGACGACGACGCCGAGGACGACGACGACGCCGCGGACGACGACGACGCCGTGGACGACGACGACGCGGCCCCGGACTTCCGCATCCTCGATCTCGACCCCGATCACGGGACCGCCGAGGGCGGCTTCAACGTCGAGGTCCAGTACGAAGGCGACCTGTCCGGCCTCGGCAACGACGACGTGACCGCCTCGTTCGGGGGCACGCCCGCGTCGGTGCTGGCGATCACGGACGACTTCGTGCTCGTGGAGGTCCCCCCGGGCTGCCGGACGGGCGACGTGGACCTCGAGATCGACATCGGCGGCGGCCGCAGCGACGCCGAGGAGTTCGAGTACGAGACCTACGCGGACGGTCTGGATACGGCGATCTTCACGATGTCGAAGACCCTGAACACGTCGGTCCAGCCCCTCGCCGAGTGGGTGTCGGTCACCGCCAAGTTCTTCGAGCCCGCGGACGCGCCCCCCGGTCAGGGCATGCCCCCCCTGGAATCGTGCACCTCGACCCTGACCATCCCCCCCGACACCCGGAACTACTTCAGCGTCGGCCCCGGCATCGAGTTCTCCAACGGCGCGGTCCAGGTCGCCACGACCTACCAGCCCGTCACCGGCTGGTACGAAGACTCCGGGCTGGACGGGTCGTACTTCCCGCCGAACACGTCCTGGTCCGTGAACGGGGCGGTGGACCCGAACGGTTGCCTCCTGAACCTGCCCACCGTGGTGTCCGCGCCCGACGATCCGACGCTGATGCAGCCGAACCCCTTCCCGGCTCCCGACGCGTTGGACTGCTGGACGATGGCGTCGCAGATCCCCGGGGTGGTGCAGTGGAGCGCGCCCGTGACCGCGGGGCCGGACGACGCCGTGCTGATCCAGATCGCGAACGTGAACACCGGCGTCTATCTCGTCTGCCACGCGGCCGACGACGGGGCCTTCCTCGTCTCCCCCTCGGACATGCTCCTCCTCGAGCAGGGACTGCACCTCGCGACGGTGATCCGCTACCGACCCGTGGAGACCACTGCCGAGCCCAGCGGCGCGACGGTGCACGGCACCTACTCCACGGACATGTCGGGCCTGTTCGCCGTGCAGATCAACCCCGGCACCTACACCGAGTGCCTGTGAGCCCGAGGGCGAGCAGCAGCAGCCCAGCGGGTCCCGCCCCCGCCCCCTGAGCGCACGCGCAGTCGGACCCGCCCGGTTCGGCCGCGTCGTCGTCGTCGGTCGCGTCGTCGTCGTCGGTCGCGTCGTCGTCGTCGGTCGCGTCGTCGTCGTCGACTGCGTCGTCGTCGTCGGTCGCGTCGTCGTCGTCGTCGCCCTCGCAGTCCGTCGTGCTCGGGTCCTCGGGGGCGCAGTCGAAGGGGTCGTGCACGCCGTCGCCGTCGGCGTCGGGGTCGTCGCCGAGGTAGAGGAATGCGCGCCCCGCGTCGCCCGCCGCGAGGTCGTCGGACGGGGCGCCCACGAGCAGGTCGTCGAAGCCGTCGGCGTTCACGTCCCCGGCGCTCGCCACCACCTGGCCGAAGTCGTCGCCGCCGCCTCCCAGGCCGATCCACGCCGGGAAGTCCATGGGGCCCTGCTCCCCCACGGCGTGCACGTGCACGCGGCCGCTCCAAGGCGACGCCAGGGCCAGGTCCTCGCGCCCGTCGCCGTTGAGGTCCCCCACGCCCGCCACCACCGCCCCGACGGTCGCGTCGGCGTTCATCCAGGCGAGCTGCTCCGCTTCCCAGAGCGTCCCCGTGGGGCCCGTGAGGACGGCGTCGCCCACGAACGCGCCCGACGTGCCCGACGGTCGCCAGGCGGACGGCGCGAACCCGTCGATGAAGCGCACCCGGCCGCCCTCGGGCCACCCCGGCTCACCCGCCAGCAGCGCGCCGTCTCCCCCGTCCAGGCCCAGGCCGAGGGCGGCGAGCGACCGGCTGCCCGTCCAGGCCCAGGCGAAGCCGGGCAGCGGTCCGGTGTCCGCCCCGCGCGCGACCAGGACCTGCCCGCACTCGACGCCCGCGTCGCAGGGCAGGTACGGCACGCCGACCGCGAAGTCGCCCCACCCGTCGCCGTCGAGGTCGCCGACGCTCGCCAGGGACGCTCCGAGGGCGCCGAGCTGCGTGCTCCCCTCGACGCTCCAGGAGGGCGTCGCGCCGAGGCCGCCCGGGGAGCCCGGGAAGTGCTCGACCAGGCCCGCGTCCACGGCGCCCTCCGCGTCGTGCCGCCACGCCCCGATCACGACGTCGGAGAACCCGTCGCCGTCGAAGTCTCCGCCCGCCACCGCGCCGCCGTAGGACGCGTTGGACTCGAGGATCCCGGCGGACCACGCGGGCGTCGGCTCGAGGCCGCTCGCCGAGCCCAGGAAGAGGTAGGCGGCCCCGCTGTCGTTGGTGCCCCCGGGGCCGGTCGCGTTCGGGGCCCCGATCACCACGTCGTCGAACCCGTCGCCGTTCACGTCGCCCACGCCCGCGACCGCCCCCCCGAAGGAGTCTCCGGGGTCCGTCCCCGTGGCCGTCCACGCGGGGGCGCCGCCGCCCAGGAAGTCGCCGCCGGCGCCGAGCAGGAGGGGCACCGAGAACCACACGACGCGACGCCCTCGGTGACGCCGCGGAGCCGTCATCTCGCGGGGCTCAGCCCAGGGATCGATCGATGAAGATGCGGATGGCCGCGCGGTGACCGTCGGTGATGTCGGTGAAGCGCAGGCCGTTGCCCCGCTTGCGGCTCAGGTCGGCGGGCAGGAACGTCTCGACCGAGGCGACCTCGGCCTCCGCCTGCACGCTGCCGCCGCCGGGCAGGTCGAACTCGAGGTGCACGGCCGTGCCGCGCTGGTACGGGAGGATGTACTCGACGAAGAGGCCGTTCTCGGACAGCTCGCCCGCGGACGTGATGGCCACTTCGCCCTCCTCCGTCGTGGTGCGGATCGGGAACTCCTCGGAGATCCGCGCCGACTCGCGTCGGTCGGCGTCGCTGCGGTGCCCGGTGCGTCGGCTCATCACTCGGTCTCCCCGCCGCCCGCGTCGCCCGCCGGAGCGGCTGCTCCCTCGGCGCCCGGGGCGGTCTCGTCGCTCTTCGTCATCATGCCGATGGTCTCGACCCCCGCGCCCTTCGCGAGGTCCATCAGGTGTACCGCGAGACCGTAGACCGAGTCGTCCTCCCCCTCGAAGAACATGATGCGGTCGGCCTTCTTGCGGTTCTTGTACTTCGCTTTGAGGGCGGGGCCGACCTCGTCGAGCGTCAGCGGGCGGTTGTTGAGCTCGATGTGCCCGTCGGCGAAGAGCTTGAGGACGGTCTGGTCCTTCGGGAGCTGCTCGAGCAGCTCCATCTCGGCCTTCTGCGGCACCTCGATGGGGAGCGACTTGGTGAGGAGCGGCGTGATGACCATGAAGATGATCAGGAGCACGAGCACGATGTCGACCAACGGCGTGATGTTGATCTCGCTCTGGGGCTTGCCCTTTTCCTGCTCGAGGTTCGCGCCCATCAGTGCGCCTCGTCCGTGGCGGCGCCGTCTTCTTCGTCGCCGGGCAGGTCGTTCTTGTCGGTCATGAGGCCGACGGACTTCGCCCCGGTGCGCTCGCAGATCTCCATGACCTTGCGCACGTGGATGTAGCGCGACTCGACGTCGCCCTTGATGAGGATGGGCTTGAACGGCTCCGCGAGCAGGATGCCCTCGAGCTCGGCCTCCAGGGCGGCGCCCTCGATCTGGTTCTCGCCCATGAAGATGGCCCCCTCCTTGTCCACGGAGAGGATGAGGTCGTCGTCGCTGTCCTTCTTGCTGACCGCGTTCTTCACCTTCGGTAGCTTCACGTCCGCGCCCTTCTCGAGCATCGGCGTGATGACCATGAAGATGATCAGCAGCACGAGAACGATGTCGACGAGCGGCGTGACGTTGATGTCCGCCTGCGGTCCTCCGCTGCCTCCGACTTTCGCTCCCATGGCTGCTCCCGCCTGCCTCTCCGGCCTAGACCGTCGCCCAGTTCTTGCGGATCCAGTCGAGCATCTCGCTGTGGGAGTTCGCCATCTCGTGGGCCAGGCCCTCGACGCCCGCGTTGGCCCAGTTGTAGAGCCACACCGCGGGGATGGCGACGAACAGCCCGAAGCCCGTCATCACGAGCGCCTCGGCGATGCCGCCCGCGACCGCCCCGAGGCCGCCGGAGCCCGTGGATGCCATGCCCACGAACGAGTTGATGATGCCGAACACGGTGCCGAGCAGCCCCACGAACGGGGCCGTGGCGGCCACGGTGGCGAGGATCGCGAGCCACTTGCTGTGGCCCTTGCCCTCCTGGCTGACCGCCCGGAGCATCGCCGCGTCGACGGTCTCGAGGTCCTCCATGCCCTTGGACTTGACGTCCCGCGCGTCCATGAGGCCGTCGCGCACGATGCGGGCGAGGTACGACGACGCGTACTCCTCGGCCGCGGCCTGCTGGAGCACCTTGTCCACGTCCGCCTTCGACAGCGCCGCGGCCACCTCGTCGGCGAACAGCTTCGACTGCGACCGGGCGCGCCAGAAGATGATCGCGCGGTTGATCGCAACGCTCAGCGAGGCGACGGACATGATCACGAGCACCCAGAAGATCAGCCAGGTGACCGGGGTGAAGTGCTTGAGAATGCCGGTGATTGAAAAGTCCACAGTGATTCCCGTCGGTTACTGGAGCTTGTAGTTGTAGGGGAGACGCCACCAGAGCGCCGATCCCTGCCCACTGGAGTCGATCTGCGGCCTGCACTTGATGGCCGCGAAATGCATGAGGCTGTTGTAGACGAGGGACTCGAGGGTGGGGTCGAGTCCCTCCACGAAGATGCACTTGTTGGGGTGCCACTCGCGGCGCAGCGTCTTCTTGTCCACGCCGGCGAACGGCTCGCACAGGGGGTCCTTGCGCTTGACCCACTTGCCGTCTCGTCCCGCCAGGCCGCGGACGTTCAACGTGCCCATGTAGCCGTTCTCGCGGGCCACGTCCGAGTACTCGGGCTCGTACGGGGGCTTCCTGCACAGGCCCTTGCTCCCGACGCTGCCGACCTTGCCGCCGAGCTCGCCGTCCTTCTTGCCGCCGACCTCGCCCCCGGCGATGCCGCCCTCCTCACCGTCCTCGACGGCGCCTTCCTCTTCGTCCTCTTCTTCTTCTTCGACGTCTTCCTCGACCTCTTCGGGGGTCTCCTCGGGGATCTCCTCCGGCTGGATCAGCTCCTCGGGCTTGATCTGAGGCTTCTTCTCGACCTTCTTCTTCTTCTTCTTCTTCTTCTTCGCCTTGGGGGGCGGCGGGGGCGGCGGGGGCGCCGAGAAGAAGGTGACCTCGGTGGCCTCCTTCGGCTTCTCGATGACCTCCTTCGTGCCGATCCAGATGATGCCGAAGCCGATCGCCAAGTGCAGCAGCAGCGACAACGCTGCCGAGACGGGGTCCTTCTTGCGGCCCTTGTGGGCAGCTCCGGTGGTGGCGTCGAACACGGGGCTCTCTTCCGGGGCGCTCTCGCTGCTGGCCTCCCACGCCTATGAGGGTGAGAGGAGCGGTTCTTAGCACAAAGAAGGGTGGCCGCCGGCAGGGCCGTGTCAAGGCGATGTGATAAACCGCGCGCCATGTTCATCGGCCTCGGCAGGGCGATCGTTCGCCTGCGGATCCCGCTGCTGGTGGCGCTTCTCGTCACGACCGGGGTCCTCGCTTTCTCGGCGAAGAACGTCAAGTTCGACTTCTCGCCCCGGTCCATCTTCCTGACCGCGGACGAAGAGGTTCGGTTCCTGGCGGAGCATCGCGACATCTTCGGGGACGAGGACGCCATCCTCATGGTCCTCGTGGAGGCGCCCGACGTCTTCGCCCCGGACGTGCTCGAGACGATCACGGAGATCACCGATCGGGTCGAAGAGATCGACCACGTGGAGCAGGCCCTCAGCCTGACCAACATGGTCGAGATCGGCGGCATGCCCGGGATGATCACGGTCAGCAAGCTGATCGACGACCTCCCGGAGTCGCCCGGCGACGTCGCCGCCCTGCGGGAGAAGGCGACGGGCAACCGGCTCTACGTCAATCGATTCGTGAACGAAGCGGCGACCGCCGCGGCGGTGATCGTGAAGATCGAGGACGGGTTCGTCGAGGAGCTGGATCGGAGGCCGCTGCTGGCGGCCGTCGAGGCCGTGATGGCGGACGTCGACGCCCCCGGCATCACGCTGGCCCTGTCGGGCATGCCGGTCGTGCACCGGGAGTACACGGTCCTCCTCCAGGGCGACATGGTCCGCACGATCGCGGCCGCGTCGCTGATCATCTGCCTCGTCCTGTTCTTCCTGTTCCGCAGCTTCTACGGGCTCACGCTGCCGATGGCGGCCGTGGGCATGGCCCAGATCCTCACGATCGCCTTCATGGTCGCCATCGGCGACGGCTTCAACATCATCAACGCCATCATCCCCACCCTGCTCCTCGTGATCGGGGTGGGGGACGCCGTGCACTTCCTCACGACCTATTACGAGGAGCTGGGCGAAGGCCGCACGAAGATGGAGGCGGTCGAGGGGATCGTGCGGAAGGTCGGGGCGGCGTGCCTGCTCACGTCGCTGACCGCGGCCATCGGCTTCGCGTCGCTGATCGTCGCCCGCATCGACATCATCAAGGGCATGGGGATCGTCGCGGCCGCGGGGCTGATGATCACGTACGTCGTCATCCTGCTGCTGGTCCCGGCCGTGCTGTCGCTGGTGAAGGTGCCCAAGGCGGGGCGCGAGAACGACCCCGAGCGCGGCCCCATCGGGGCGCTGCTCCGCTGGACCGCGGAGATCACGATCCGGAGACGCAAGGCGGTCCTGGCGGTCTCGGGCATCATCATCGTCGGCTTCGCGGCGGGCTCCTTCCGGGTGCGCACGAACAACTTCCTCCTCGAGGAGCTGTTCAAGATCAACCCCGTCAGCCAGGCCCTGCACCACACCGAGGACGTGCTCACGGGTGTCATCCCGGTGGAGATCGCGATCGAGGCGAAGGAGGACGGCGACATCTTCGAGCCGTCGGTGCTCCGCGCCATCGACGGCCTGCAGAGCCACATGGAGGCCGAGCCGTACATCGGCCACACGATCTCGATCGTCGACCTCGTCAAGGAGCTGGCCTTCGTGATGGAGGGCGAGCGCAAGATCCCCGAGACTCGCCGCAAGGTCGCGCAGTACATCACCTTCTTCGAGATGAGCGAGGACACGTCGTTCCTGGAGATGGTCGTGGACGGTCCGCGTCGACGCGCGCGGGTGTCCGGGTCCCAGAAGGACTGGGGCACCGACCAGTTCTTCGCCTGGTACACCGGGACGGGGGCCTGCGACCCGCGGGCGAGGTGCGGGACGCCCATTCAGGAGGTGATCGACGCCACCTTCGGCGAGGCCGCGGGGGTGCCGGCCACCGCGAAGGTCACGGGCGGGAACCTGGTCGCGGCGCGCGCCCTCAGCCGCCTCGTCGCGGACATGCTCTGGTCGCTGGGCACCGCGTTCCTGGTCATCACGCTGCTGATGATGGCGCTGCTGCGGTCGTTCCGGATCGGGCTGCTGTCGATGATCCCGAACGTGCTCCCGCTGCTGATCACGCTCGGGTTCATGGGGTGGGTGGGCATCCCGCTGCGCACCTCGACCGTCCTGATCTTCTCGATCTCCCTGGGCGTCGCCGCGAACGACACGATCCACTTCCTGGTGCGCTACCGCCGGGAGCTGTTCCGCACCGGGGACCGAGAGCAGGCCATCCGCGACACGATGATGTCGACCGGTCGGGCCATCATCTTCACGTCCGTGCTCCTCGTCTTCGGCTTCGCGACGATGATGACCACGCGCTTCGTGGGCATCTTCCAGATGGGGATCCTCGGCTCGGTGACGCTCTTCGCCGCGCTGCTCGGCGACCTCCTGATCCTCCCCGTCGCCCTCGGCCTCACGAAGCCGTGGTCGCGCCACATCGAGAAGAAGGCCGCCGCCTCCGCGGAGTAGCCGCCTTCGCGGACGCCCGCCCCCCTACTGCTTCTGCCGACTCCGGGCGGCCCGGCCCGCCTGCACGGGGTCCAGCTCGCGGTGGGTCTCCCGCTCGAGCTCGCCCTCGGCCCGGTCGAGGAAGTCCTTCGTGCTCGGCCGGGACAGGAACTCCTCGACCATCTGGTCGGCCTGCAGCTCGCCGAGGGGGTCGATCATCATCTCCTGCCGCTGGAGCATGTCGTCCAGCACCTCGTTCACGTCCGCGCCGGGGTCGGCGAGCACGTTGCTGTGGATGTTCCGCAGCTGATACACGACCGCCTCGGCCCGCGTGCGCATGAGCTCGAGCGTGGCCTTCAGCTTGGGCACCCGCGTCAGCTGGTCGGTGAGCAGCTTCTGGCGCTCGCGGAACACCGCGGCGACGCTCGGCTCGGCCTTGCGGACCTTGCCCTGCAGCTCCTTGAGCTCCCGCTTCAGCGCCCGCTCGTCGGTGTTCTCGAGGGCCCGGGCGAGCGGCTTGCACGCGATCAGGAGCCGCAGGTAGCCGTTGATCACGACCTCGAACCGGGCGATCTCGGCCTCGCTCACGCGCACGCCGGCCACGTGCACCATCTCCCGCAGCTTGGACACGATCTCGCGCATCTCGACGTAGTGCTCGAACTCCGGGCTGTGGCGACGCACGACCCGGTCGTCGATGTTGTCCACGGTCTCGAACAGCAGGCTCTTGACCCACCCGCCGAACCCGACGGTCTCGACCTCCTCGAGCCCCCACAGCTGCTCGAGGTAGTACTCGCGCTCGCGCTCGGCCTCCTTCGCCGTCCACCGCTTGTCGGTGTAGTGCTTGAAGAGGGGCATGTCCGGGATCGCCCACAGGATCCCGAGCTCGAGGGGTGCCATCAGGACCCAGATGATCGGGTCCACCACCGCGCCCGCCACGCCGCCGCCCAGGAGGAAGGCGAGGTTCAGCCAGTGGACGAACGCCTCCTTGCGATAGGACGGGCCCTTCTTCTTCGCCATGGTGGGGGAGGGCGACTAGACGTCGACCGTGAGGCTTCCGTGCGTACGGTTGCTGCCCGCGGCCTCGCGGATGTGGTGGATGATCTCCCGCTCCATGGCCTCCGCCGCGCCGGACGACAGCCAGTCCGGAGCCCGCGGCTTCGGCTCGGAGATCGAGAGGTCGGCGACGATCGTCGCGGGCGCGGTGGAGAGCACGATGATGCGGTCCGCCAACCGCAGCGCCTCGGAGACGTCGTGGGTCACGAACAGGGCGAGGCACGGGTACTTGTCCCAGAGCGCGACCACGAGGTCCTGCATCTCTCGCCGCGTCTCGGGATCCAGCGCCGAGAAGGGCTCGTCCAGGCAGAGGATCTTCGGTCGCACCACCAGCCGCGACGCCAGGGAGACCCGCTGCTGCATGCCCCCCGAGAGCTGCCGCGGCAGCAGCTTCATCGCGTGCGTGAGCCCCACCGCCTCGATGATCTCCAGCGCCCGCTGGGTCTGCGACTCGCCGTCCCCGTCGTCCGCCCAGAGGCCCGCACGGAAGGGTAGGAGCACGTTCTTGAGGACGTTCTGCCAGGCGTTGAGGGTGGGTCGCTGGAACACGGTGAGGACGTCGTCGTGGGGCGTCGTGACGGCGATGCCTTCGATCAGGGTCTCCCCGGTCGTGGGCATGGGCACGAGGCGATCGTGCATGCCCGAGACCATGCGCAGGATCGTCGACTTGCCGCACCCCGAGGGCCCGAGGAGCGCGACGGTCTCCCGCGCCTCCGCCGAGAAGGAGATGGCGCGCAGCACCTCGGTGGTGCCGCCGCCGTCCTCCGGGAACGACTGGGACACGTCCCGCAGCTCGAGCAGGGGCACGTGGCGCTCGGGCGCCGCGGGGGCGTCGCCGGCGGGGGGCTCGACCGTTTCGGGGGTGTCTTCAGCCATCCCTCACGCCTCCCAGTTGAACCATCGGCGCTTGATCGCGCCCAGGACCCAGTCCGTCGCGTTGCCGATGATCAGGATCAGGAGGATGCCCGCGTAGACCTTCGGGGTGTCCTGAAAGCGCTGGGCTTGCTGCACGACGCGCCCGAGGCCGGTGGTGACGTTCACGATCTCGGCCGCCACGAGGTAGGTCCAGGCGATCCCCGTGCAGACCTTGATCGCGTCGAACATGCGCGGCCAGGCGGCGGGCACCACGTAGTGCACGAGCGTCCCCAGCGGCGAGAACCCGTAGTCCACGGCGGAGTCGATGTACTCCTCGGGCACGGCCCGGATCGCGTCGAAGGTCATGGGGATGATGTAGACGACGGTGCCGAAGAAGAGGAACCAGACCTTCATCCCTTCGTCCACCCCGAAGAACATGAAGAACAGCGGGATGAAGGCCGTGATCGGCGCGGTGCGGAAGGGGAAGACGATCCACTTCAGCAGCGCCTCGACGGTGCCGAAGGCCCCCATGGCGATGCCGATGGGGATGCCGATGCACGTGGAGAGCGTGATCGCGAGGGCGACGCGACGGATCGAGTGGTACGCGTCGGTGAGCCCGGTGCCGTCCGTGAACAGCTTCACCAGCGCCTGCAGCGTGGCCGCGGGCGTGGGCAGGAAGGCCGGGTTGACGACCTCGGCCATCACGACGGCGGTCCACGCGAGCAGGAGAACGGCCATGCCCAGGACCGGCAGGACCTTCGCCTTGGTGCCGGTGACCGGCGTGCAGATGTAGCGAGCGCGGCCTATCAAGCTACTGGACACCCGAGATGAAGAGGATGTCCGTGCGCCGGTTCTGCGCCTTGCCGTCCGCGGTCTTGTTGGAGGCCACGGGGTTGCTCTCCCCGTTGCCCTTGGCGGACACCCGGTCGGCCTCGAGGCCCTTGCCGACCAGGAAGTCCACCACCGACTGCGCCCGCTTCTTGGACAGCGCCATGTTGGCGGCGTCCGCGCCCGTGTCGTCGGTGTTGCCCTCGACGCGTACGTACATGCCGCCCGCCATCTGCAGCTGGGGCAGGACCTGGTTGTTCAGGATGTGCATCGACTCGGGATCGAGCTCGGCCTTGCCGCTGTCGAAGTTGATCGTGACCGGCTTCGTGAAGACGGCCTCGCCCTTCTCGGCGACCTCCGGCGTGTAGGTGGTCTCCTCGGCCTTCGCGATCGTCTTGCGGCCCTCGGCCTCCCAGATGCGCTTCACGATCGACGCGTTGCGCAGCGCGCCCGGCGCGAACCGGTCCTGGATCTCCGCTTCGGGGTACTTCGTCCAGATGCCGTCGGCCTGGTTGTAGACGCGGTCGAAGGCGACCTCGCTGCCGTCGAGTCCGAAGAAGTAGGCGTTGTCGGCGACGCCCGTCCACTTCACCCAGTTGAAGGCGTTGAGGGTGCCCTCGTACCCCAGCTCGTCCCGGAACCGGGGGACGGCGGTGGAGATGAGCTTCGCCGCCGCGGGCTTGTCGGCCATGCCCTTCTCGACGCCGCCGAACCACGCGCGGGCCACCTTCTCGGCGATGTCCGGGTGCTCCGTCAGCAGCTCCTGGCGCGCGAGCAGCACGTCGGCGACCAGCTCGGTGGCGTCGGCGGTGCTGAACAGGCGGTGGGCGCCCGGCCGGTTCTCGAGCGCGAGGGTCACGTCCGGCTCCCACAGGCAGGCGACGTCCACCTTGTTCTGGGTGAAGAGCACGCGCCCGTAGGTGAAGTCGTCCATGGAGAAGGACGTGTCCTTGCGGACCTGGGCGATCTCGGCCTTCGACAGCCGCGAGTTGTTGATCATGAACTCGAAGACCGTGTGGTCCGGCGAGAACATCATCATCGCGCTCTTCTTGCCGAGGATGTCCTCGACCTTCTGGACCTCCTTGCTCGCCACGCAGGCGTCGCCGCCGCGGGACCAGTCGATCTGGAGGAACGCCCGGGCGTTGACGCCCGCGTTCTTGTAGCCGCCCATGTTGATGGGCATCTCGTCCACGACCTGCCACACGAAGTCGATCTCGCCGGACTGCAGCGCGGCGTTCTTCTTGATCGGGTCTTCGATGAAGACGATCTCGAGGTCCAGGCCCTGCTCGGCGGCGGGCGATCCCTCGGTCGTCTTCAGGCCGCCGTTGCCGACGACCATGGCCATGTGCCCGGGCCACTCGGACAGCGCCACCTTGTAGGTGCGGTTCGCGTCCTCACCGCCGCCGTCCCCGGTCTCGTTGGTGCCGACGGGGCCGTCGCCCTTGCCGTCCAGGTAGTTGGGCTTGATGTAGAACTGGTACGCCGCCCCGAAGACGAGGCCTGCGAGCACGAGCGTGCATCCGATCTTGGTTCCGGGCTTCAGCTTGACCGCCATGTCGTTCGCTCCCTGTCTGTGCTCAGGCCGTGGGGCCGCTGCCGGTGAAGAAGGTCATCAGTCCCGAGAGTCGGTTGATCTCGTCGGTGATGGTTCGGCGCGCCTCGTCCGAGGACGCGTCCAGGCGCGCCGCCTCGGTCTCCAGCTTCTGCACCTGCGACGCGGTGCTGGCGACCTGCTGCTGCCGCAGCGTCGAGAGCTCCGCGATCTGCTTGTCGATCTCGTTGAGGTTCGACAGGCCCGTGCTCTCCACGTCCTTCATGCGGGCGGCGAGCGACGCGCCCCGGGCCGACTTCTCCTGCTCGATCGCGCGGAGGTGCGCGCGCAGGGCTCCCTGGCGGCCGCGGGCGTCTTCCAGGACCTCGGTCTCGGACCACGTCGGGTCGGCGGCGTCGAGGGCCTGCACCATCGCCCGCTGCTGCTCCGAGGGGAAGGCCGCGAGGCCCGCGATCATCTTGAGGATGCGGTCGGCCGAGTTGGGGTTGTCCGCGATGCCCGCGGCGGCGTACACGCCGGTCGCGTCCAGGGACAGGACGTCCACCTTCTGCTTCGGCGGGGACCGGCGCGGGGGCGCGGACGTGCGGGCTCGCCGGGGACGGGCGGGCGCGTCTCCCTCCAGGGCGGCGAGCAGGTCGGCCGCGTCGCCGCTGAGGTCGGACGGGGACGCAGGCTTCTTCGCAGACCCCTTCTTCGGGGTGGTCGCCTCCTCGTCCTCGAACTCGAGGAACACGCCCCCGATCTTTCGCCACACGCCCATCGCTGCTCCTCCCGCGCGAGACCGTGTCTCGCAGACGCGCGTGAGTCTATAGGACCGGGCCGACACGCTCGACCGCGCCGACGGGATCGACGACGTCAGGTCGTCGCGCGCTCGAGCGCGGCGCGGTGGAAGGCCCAGCTCTTCCACCCGATGAGGGGCATCATCGCGGCGCCCAGAATCGGGATCGGCTGCATCAGGAGGAGGACGATCGTGGTGATGCGATCGCCCCACCTCGCGGCGGCGCCGGCGAGCACGGGCGTATAGGCGCGCAGGGGGGAGATCACCGTGAGGCGGATGACGATCAGTCCGGGGATCATGCCCACGACCGGGATCAGCGACATTCCCGCGAGCGCCGCCAGGGTGAACCCGAGGCGGCCGTGGAGGCCGTCGACGTAGGTGCTGAGCGCGTGCTCGTCGGCGAAGGCGGACGTCGAGCACTCGGGGCAGCGCGCGTCCATGGCCCGCCCGACCAGCCGCGACGCGCAGCGGCGGCAGCGGCGACGTGTGAGCAGGGCGTGCTCGTGGCGTGCGGCCTCGGGCGCGGGCTCGTCCTTCGCCTGGCCGAAGGCGCCGACGCGACGGGGCGCGGGGTTGGGCGTGGAGCAGCTCGGGCAGACGACCGCGGAGGCGTGGTGGCGGACCTCGCACGACCCGCAGGCGATCTTGGCCGCCTCTTCCTTCGACCCGATGTAGGCCCGGATCCCCGAGACGGCCATGGCCGTGACGGTGATGGCGACCGCGGCCGCCACCGGCGCGACGATCAGGAGGGCGAGGCCGCCCATCACGCTGCCCTCTTCCACGAGGGTGATGACGGAGCGGATCCCGAGGGTGTCGTCGGAGTCGAGGTCGTCGAGGGGCCGCAGGAGGCCGCGTCGGACGCTCGCGAGCCCCCAGGCGCCGACCCCCGCGAAGGCGGCGCCCGCGGCGGCGGTCGTGGAGGTCGCCGTCACGCCGAGCACCGGGGCCGCGATGGCGGCGGACTGGGAGTCGAGGAGGCCGAACGTGATCGCGAGCGCCACGAGCCCCTTGATCGGGGCCTCGAACTCGCCGATCACCGCGCGCAGGTCCGGGCTTCGCTCGGCGGCTGCTTCGAGGATCGCGAGGGCGGCGAGGGAGAGGAGGGTGACGTCGTGAGTGAACCAGGGCGGGGCGGAGGCGAGGGTCGTGATCAGCTCGGTGTCCTGCAGCCAGGGCACCAGGGGGCCGAAGCGGAACACGAGGGCGCTGACGAACGCCGTGAGGAAGGCTCGGGACGCGAACAAGGGGGCGCTCGCGAGGACGTGGATCAGCGCAGCGACGGTCATGCCCCGACAATACGCCCCGGGCCGGGTCGGATTTCATCCCGGCCTCGCGGTACGCTCGGCGACCTCCCCGTGACGCCCTCCGCCCCCCCGTCCCCGCTGGTCCTGCTCGTCGGTCGCACGCGCGAGGATCGACGCGGCGTGCTCGGTCGGTTCCAGTACCTCGACGCCCACCAGCGTCCCGTCTTCCTGTACCTCACCGCCCGTCGCCGGAAGGTCGACGTCCTGCGTCGGGCGTTCACCGACCGCCCGGACAAGCCCCCCGCGTTCCTCCCCGAAGTCCACACCTGGGGCGACTGGCGCGACCGCCTGTCCGAGCGCTTCGGCGACGGCCTCGTCCCCCTGCCGGGGGTCGCGCGGGAGCTGCTGATGGGCCGCGTGTGGCGGGCGGTGAGGCCCCGCGCCCGCTACTGGGGGCGCCTGCCCGACCGCCCCGCCGTGCGTCGGGGGCTGGCCGACCTGGTGGAGGCGTGGGAGGGCGCGCACGCCGGCGACCTCCCCGCCTTGCTGCCCCGCGACCCGGCGCTCCTGCGCCTCCCCGGCGACGGCCCCGGCGGTCTCGACCCGGCCGCTCCCCCCGGGCTGCGCCACGACCTCGCCCTGGTCGTGGACGAGTGGCGACGCGCGCTGAGGCGCAGCCCCGGGTGGACGGACCGCCCCACGGCCTGGCGGGCGCTGCTGCGGGCGCTGCGGGATCCCCCGCCCGCCCTCCTCCGGTCGCTGCGCTTCGGCTCCCTGATCGTCGACGACCTGATCGACCTGCCCCCCCTGGAGCGGACGCTGCTGTCCGCGTTCGTCGACGCGTTTCGTCGGGCGGCTCCGGCGGCGCCCGTGCACCTCTGCCTCGAGGGGCCGGGCCGCGGCGCGGGCTTCTTCCGGGCGACCGACGAACCGGATCCCGGGCTGCGCGCGAGCCTCCCGCTGCGGGCCTCCTGGGCCGCGTGGCTGCCCCCCGACGGAGGGGCGGAGGGCGCGGCCGTCGTGGCGATCGCGGACGCGGAGCCGGCCCGTCCGGACCTCGCCGATCTCGCGGCGCGGGACGGTCGGATCGAGGACGTCGCGGCCGTCGTCGGGGGCGTGCGGGTGCGGCGCTACAACGACGAGCTCGCCGAGGTGAGGGCCGTCGCCCGGGCGCTCAAGGCGCGCCTGCTCGCGGGGCACGCGCTCGACGACCACCACGTGGCGTTCCCGGCGCTGGACCGGTACGCCCCGATCGTCCGCGACGTGCTCGGGTCCTACGGGATCCCGGTGAGGGTGGAGCGCGGCGATCCCCTGCGGTCGTCGCCGCCGGTGGCCGCCGCGCGGACGCTGCTCGGGCTGGCCCTCGACGGGGCGGACCGGGAGACGCTCCGGTCGCTGCCCGCGGCCGCCGTCGCGGGGCCGCCGGGCGAGCTCCCCCCGGGCCGAGTCCGCGCCGCGGTGGCCCGCGCGGTCCAACTCCTGGGGCCGGGCGAGCGGGTCGCGGGGCCGCTCGAGTCGGCGCTGAAGCGATACGACTCGGGGGCTGTACCGCCCGGGGACGCCGAGGCGCTGTGGCGGGCGGCCGTCGAGGCGGGCGCCGACGGGCCGCGGCCGGGCCCCTGGATCCCGGCCCTGCTCCGCGCCGTCTTCTCCCGTCCGCCGCGGGACCCGGCGGGGTGGGACGGGGTCGTCGGCCTCGTGGAGGTCGCCCTGCGCGTGGACGCCCTCGTGGTGCGGGTCGGCGCCCTGCGGGACGTCGCCGACGTGCCCGACGCCGCCCGACGGTTCGCCGCGCTCCTGGGGACCTTCGGGCTCGGTCCCCCCGACGTCCCGCCCGCCGAGATCGGACCCGAGGCCGACGCCCTCTCCGTCGCCGAAGCCGCGGCCGCGGCCGCCCGTATCCGGCTCCACGAGCTCCTGGTCACCCTCCAGGCGCGGCTCCAGGCGGTCCGCGCGGCCGTGCCCGACGCGACGGAGGGCGACGCGCTCGGCCTGTTTCGGGACGCGTTCGAGCAGGCGCTGGACGACGCGTTCGTGCGGCCCTCGGCCTCGCGGCGGGGCGTGCAGGTGGTCGGCCTCCGAGATCTCCACGGGGTCGACGTGCCCTGGTTGTGGGTCGGCGGCCTCGTCGAGGGCGAGTTCCCCCGGGCCGCTCCCCCCGCGTTCCTGCTGCCCGCCGCCGCGCGACGGCTGCTCCCCGAGCCGGACCGGGCCGACGAAGACCGCGCGGTGTTCGCGTCGCTGCTACGCAACGCGGGGCACGGCGTCCGCCGAACGAGCGCCGTGCTCGTACTGTCCGTCCCCCGCACCGCCGAGGGCGCGGACGCCACCCCGTCCCCCGTCCTCCAGGACCTGCTCTCGCTGCGCACCCCCGGAGGCCCCCTCGGCGCGTGGTTCGCGGCGCAGCAGGTCGAAGAGGAGGCGGGCCTGCCCGCCCTGCTGGGGACGCGGGAGCTGCTGGCGGCTCCCACGGAGGTGGAGCGGATGCCGTCGGCGCTCGCCCTCGACACGGCCCGGGAGGCCGCCCGGCATCGCACGCTGGCCCGGGAGCGCGGGGACCCGGACGGCCACGGCCGCTTCGACGGGATCGTGGGGCTCGGGCGGGCGCACCGCCCCCGGGCCGTGGGCTGGGTCCGTCGGATCCTGGGGATCGGCGAGGACGCCGCGGGTCGCCCCCGCCTCATCGCCTCGCCGAGCGGGCTCGAGCGGTGGGCGTCGTGCGGGATCCGCTGGTTCTTCGAGCAGGTGCTGACGGCCGACGAGCCCGAGGCTCCGGATGTCGAGCCGTCCCCCGCCGAGCGGGGCTCGCTGCTGCACGCCGTGCTGGAGGCCCTCCTCGCGGAGCGCATCGAGGCGGCCGCCCGCGGGCTCGGACCGGCCTCCCCGGCGGGGCTGGACGCGGACGGGCTGGCCGCCCTGAAGCGGCGGGCGGCGGAGCTCCTGGACGCGCTCGCGGCGGAGACGCTGCCGGAGCGCCCCGGCCCGTGGGGGGACCGCGCGGTGCGGGAGCTCCGGGCGGGCCTCGAGCCGGACGCGCCCGACGCCCCCGGGTGGGACGGGCCGCTCGCGGGCTTCCTCGACGAAGCGGCGACCCCGTTCGTCGACCTCGAGCCGCGGGCCGTGGAGTGGCGCTTCTCGGGCCTCGATCCGGCGGCCGTCGCGGCGCGCGTCGACGGCGCGCCGTCCGGCGACGGGGTCCGCGTGGCCCTGCGCGGGAGCGTCGATCGCGTGGACGTGGACGCGGGCTCGGGGCTCGGCGGGGCTCGGCTCGGGGTCTTCGACTACAAGTCCGGGCGGCTGTCCGCCCCGGGGGGGCGCGTCGACCGGGGCTTGTTGCTCCAGCCCGTCGTCTACGCCGCGGCGGCGGCGGCTCGCTTCGCGCCCGACCGCCCGACGGACGGGCTGCTGACCGGGTACCTGGAGGTCCGCGAGGGGGCGGAGTCCGGGCGTCGCTTCTTCCTCGGCGACGCGGCGGTGCTGGGCGCCCTGCGGGCGGGCGGGCGCGGGGGCAAGGCGCTGGGGACCACGTCGCGGCCGATCACGCCGAGGCTGTGGGCCGCCTGGCTGCGCCGGGCGGACCTCTACGGCCGGTGGATCGCCGACGGGGTGTTCCCCCCCACGCTGGCGGGGCCGGTGCACGCGCGCTGCGACCGCTGCCCCCACCGCCGCGCGTGTCGCGTCGACCACCTGCGCAACGCGGACCTGGCTCGCGCCGCCGCCGAGGGTCGCGCGCTCCTCCCCGCGCCCGTCCCGGCCTCCGAGCACCTCGACGAGGAGGGCGCGTGAGCATCCTCGAGCTGGAGGGCGGTCGTCTGCTGCCGGGGGCCGCGGGGCTCAGCGACGAGCAGGTCCGCGCGCTCGACCTCGAGCGTCACGTGATCGTCTCCGCGGGCGCGGGGTCGGGAAAGACCCGCACCCTCACGAGGCGGGTGCTGCGCATCCTCGGCTCGTTCGCCTGGGAGGCCGCGTGCGGCGAGGCGGCGCCGGGGCCCGAGGCGATGCTCGTGGTCACGTTCACCGATCGCGCCGCCGGGGAGATGCGGGAGCGCATCCGCCGGGAGCTGGGGGAGACGCTGCGGGAGCTGCGCGACCGGGAGGCCGAGCTCGTCGCGCTTCCGGAGGTGGGGCCGCGGCACGCCGCGCTCGTCGATCACCTGGCGCGCTCCCACCGTCGCTTCGACCGGGCCCGGATCGGGACCTTCCACGGGTTCTGCGCGGGCGCGCTGCGGGAGCTGGCCGCGTCGGCGGGCCTGGATCCGGGGTTCCGGATCCTCGAGGGCGCCGAGGGAGCGGCGGTGCGCCGGGAGGCGGCCGAAGCGGCGGTGCGCGAGGCCGAGCAGGCGCCCCCCCCCCCCGGCCGGCCCCCCGTTAAGCTACATCGGCCTCAGGGGGTACAGCGAGCGCAACAAATTCGCCATGCCAGGCCCATACAGTGGGGCCCCGCCCCCCC
>CAZEKB010000086.1:0-29777 GCA_964512225.1 uncultured Rickettsiales bacterium
CTCGGCTCGGCCCCGCTCCCATGAACCTCCATGAGGAGGTCATACAAGGGCTACTGGTGCGCCTGGCGCGCGAGCATGACCTGCAGCGGGTCGGAGGCGTGGACCTCCTCGACCTCTTCCCACTGGGACGCCGCGCGGTAGTCCTCGCTGAACCCGGGATCCGCGAAGAACGCTTCGGCGGCGGCGTCCGCGGCCTCGGCCTCGGCGAGTTCCTGAAGCGTGTGGTGGATCCCACCCGCGACGAGGAGGACGGCGACGGCGATCTTCAGGCTCGTGCTCTTGCTCATGTCCCTGCTCCCTGCGGTCGGGTGGACTTCTCCGCTATGTCCAATGTATGTCAACCGGCGTCCGGGAAGCAAGACCCTTTCGGAAGGTCGGGGCGAGCCGCTGGTACCCTCCGCGCGGAGGCCGCCCTGCTCGTCCACGCCATCGTCGCCGCGTCGGATGAGATGCGCGCCACCCGCTCGCGCAAGGCCAAGACGGCGACGCTCGCGCGCCTGCTGCGCGGGCGCACGACGCACACCCTGCGCACGACCGTCGCCTGGCTGTCCGGGGACATGCTGCAGGGCCGGATCGGGCTCGGCTGGGCCGCGGCCCATGCGTCCCGCTCGGCGCTCCCGGCCGCGGCGCCGACCCTGCTCGTGGAGGATGTCGACCGCGCCTTCGAGGCGATCCGGGAGGAGTCCGGCCCCGGCAGCAAGAAGCGGCGGACCGACCTGTTCGACGGCCTCATGACCCGCGCCACGGAGGCCGAGCAGCGCTTCTTGCGCGGGCTCGTCACCGGCGAGCTCCGGCAGGGCGCGCTCGCCGGGGTGATGGCCGAAGGCATCGCCGCCGCCGCGGGGGTCTCGTCCGCCGCGGTCCGCCGGGCCGCCATGTTGTCCGGGGAGCTCCCGGACGTGGCCGTCGCCGCGTTTCGGGGGGGCGAGGAGGCGCTCGCCGCGTTTCGCGTCGCCCTGTTCCGGCCGCTCCAGCCGATGCTCGCCCAGACCGCCGATGCGCCCGCCGCCGCCCTGGAGCGGCTCGGGGAGGCCGTCTTCGAGACCAAGCTCGACGGCGCGCGGATCCAGGTCCATCGCCGCGGCGACGAGGTCGAGGTCTACACGCGCAAGCTCCGCAAGGTGACGGGGGCGGTCCCCGAGGTCGTGGCCCTCGCGCGTGCGCTCCCGGTGACGGACGTCGTGCTCGACGGCGAGGTGATCGCGCTTCGGGACGACGGGCGCCCGCACCCCTTCCAGACGACCATGCGTCGCTTCGGCCGCAAGCTCGAGTCGCGCGTCGCGACGCTCCGGGACGAGATCCCGCTCACGCCCTTCCTGTTCGACGTCCTCCACCTCGACGGAGAGCAGCTGATCGACCGGCCGCTGCGCGAGCGCGCGGCCGTCCTCGAGCGGATCGTGCCCGCGACGAACCGGGTGTGTCGGCTCGTCACGGCCGATCCCGAGGCCGCCGCGGCCTTCCTCGACGACGCCCTGCAGCGGGGCCACGAGGGCGTCATGGCGAAGGCCCCCGAGGCCCCGTACGTCGCGGGCAGCCGCGGGTGGTCGTGGCTCAAGCTGAAGCCCGCCCACACACTGGACCTCGTCGTCCTGGCCGCCGACTGGGGCTCGGGCCGGCGCACCGGGTTCCTCTCCAACCTGCACCTCGGGGCGCGTGACCCCACCGGGGACTACGTGATGCTCGGGAAGACCTTCAAGGGGATGACGGACGAGCTCCTCGCCTGGCAGACCGAGGCGCTGCAGGCGATCGAGGAGCGTCGGACGGACTGGACGGTGCACGTGCGGCCGGAGCTGGTGGTGGAGATCGCGTTCAACGAGATCCAGTCCAGCCCGCGCTACCCCGGCGGGCTGGCGCTGCGGTTCGCCCGGGTCAAGGGGTACCGCCCCGAGAAGAGCGTCGCCGAGGCCGACACGATCGAGACCGTGCGCGCCATCCACGCGGGCGAGCGGTTGCCGGGGCGGCGGTCGTGATCCCGCTCCGCCGATTCGCGGCCGCCTGGTCCTTCCTGACGCCCCTGCCCCTGGGGATCCGCCACGACGGCACCGACTTCGAGCGATGCCTCGGCTGGTTCCCCGTGGTGGGCCTCGCGATCGGCCTCGTGCTCGCCGCCGTGGGCACCTTCGCCGCGGGCCTCGTCCCCGCCGGCGTGGCCGCGGCGGTGGTCGTCGTCGCGCACGCGGTGGTGACCGGCGGCCTCCACCTCGACGGCCTCGCCGACGTCTTCGACGGCATCGGCTGCCGGGGCGACCGCGCGCGCACCCTCGAGGTGATGCGCGACTCCCGGGTGGGCGCGCACGGCGTCGTCGCGCTGGTGTGTGGGCTGCTGCTCCGGTTCGCGGCCGCGTCGGCGCTCCTCGAGGCGGGGATGGCGAGCGCGTTCATCGTCGGCGCGGTCGTGGGTCGGGCCGTCGCCGTGGGGGCGATCGTGCGGCTCCCCTACGCGCGGCCGAAGGGCCTCGGGACGACGTTCAAGGAGCACGCCCGGGCCGACGATCTCGCCTGGGCGGTGGGCATCGGGGCGGCGGCGGCGGTGGGTTTCGCCGGAGGCGCGGGGCTCGTCGCGGCGGCGGCGGGGGTCGGGGCCGCGTGGGTGCTCGCGAGGCGGGTCGTGCGTCGCGTGGGCGGGCTCACCGGGGACGCGTACGGGGCCCTGATCGAGACGGCCGAGGTCGTCACGCTCGCGGTCCTGGCGGGGGCGGCGTGAGCGGCCCCAAGGTCCTGGTCACCGGCGGCGCGCGGAGCGGCAAGTCCGGGTACGCGCAGGCGCTCGCCGAGTCCTTGTCGGACCGGCGCACGTACGTCGCGACCGCCGAGGCGCGGGGCCCGGAGATGGTGGCGCGGATCCGGCGTCACCAGGCGGAGCGCGGGGCGGGCTGGACGACCGTCGAGGAGCCGATCGCGGTCGGCCCCCTCCTCGATCGGCCGGGCGTCGTCCTCCTCGATTGCCTCACCCTGTGGCTGTCCAACGTCCTGGAGGCCCGCGGCGAAGGCGACCTGGAGGACGACGTGGCGGCCCTCGTGGCGGCCGTCGCGGCGGCGCCCGGGCCGCTCGTGCTCGTGACCAACGAGGTGGGGGCGGGGATCGTGCCCGCCAACGCCCTCGCGCGTCGGTTCCGCGACGAGGCGGGGAGGCTGGCGCAGCGCATCGGGGGCGTGTGCGACCGGGTCGTGCTCGTGGTCGCGGGGGGCGCCCTGGACCTCCCTCGTCAGGGCTCGCTCCGCGCGATTCCGGCATCCTCGCGCCCCCGCCGCGCGCGCGGCGGACCGGAGGCCACGATGACCCTGCTCTCTCGCTTTCGAGCGTCCATGCCCGACCCCGACCTCGCGGCGGCCGCCGCCGCTCAGGAGGCCGTCGACGGCAAGACCAAGCCCCGGGGGAGCCTCGGTCGTCTCGAGGCGCTCGCGGTGTCCGTCGCCCGGATCACGGCGCTCCCCCGACCCCCGGGAAGGACGAAGGCGATCGTGGTGATGGGCGCCGATCACGGCGTCGCGGCCCGGGGCGTCAGCGCCTACCCGCAGGAGGTCACGCACCAGATGCTCCTGAACTTCGCCCGCGGGGGCGCGGCGATCAACGCGCTCGCGGCTCAGGCGGGGGCGCGGGTCGTGGTCGTCGACGCCGGGGTCGTCGAGCCGGTGAGGGCCGACGGCATCGTCGACGGGCGGATCGGGCCGGGGACGGCCGACTTCACCCGGGGCCCCGCGATGTCTACGGGCGACGCCCTGCGGGCCCTCGCCATGGGCGCGGGCGTGGCCGACGAGCTCATCGACGACGGCGTGAACATCATCGGCCTGGGTGAGATGGGGATCGGCAATACGACCTCGGCGAGCGCGCTCACCGCGGCGCTGCTCGACCGCCCCGCGGACGAGGTCACGGGCCGCGGGACCGGCATCGACGACGACGCGCGTCGGGCCAAGGTGGCCGTGATCGAAGAGGCGCTGGCCCGGCACGCGGGCGGGGACACGCTGGAGCTGATCGCGGCCCTCGGGGGCTTCGAGATCCTGGGCCTCGCGGGGGTCGCCCTGGGGGCGGCGGCGCGGCGGGTGCCGGTGGTCGTGGACGGGTTCATCTCCACCGCGGCGGCCCTCTGCGCGGTCAAGCTCGTGCCCGCGTCCGCGTACGCCCTGGTCGGATCGCACTGCAGCGTGGAGCCCGGCCACCGCGCCCTGCTCGCCGCGCTGGACCTCGATCCGCTGCTCGACCTGGACCTCCGGCTCGGGGAGGGCACGGGCGCGGCGCTCGTCATGCCCCTCGTCGACGGCGCCCTGCGGGTCCTGCACGATATGGCCTCGTTCGCCGACGCGGGCGTGAGCGACACCGGAGCCTGACATGCGACGTCTCCTCTGCCTCTTCGTCCTCCTGCTCGCGGGCTGCCCCGACGGGTCCGGCAGCCTCCTCTCCACGTCGATCTGCGCGCCCGGCGACCGGGTGTGTCGGACCGACGCGGCGCTCGTGTGCTCGCTCGACGGGTCCGCCTGGGAGGTCGAGCCCTGCAGCGACGGCGAGACGTGCCGCGACGGGGCGTGCGTGGGCCCCGACCTCGTGATCGCCACGGAGACGATCCCGCCCGGCGAGGTCGGGACCGCCTACGAGGTCGCGTTCACGACGCTGGGGGGCGAAGAGCCGCTGCTGTGGTCGGCGCTCTCCGGCGAGGTCCCCGCGGGGCTCGAGCTGGCGGACGACGGGGTCCTGGCGGGCGTGCCCGAGGTGCCCGGCGACTACGTCCTGGGCGTCGCGGTCGAGGCCGCGGACGGGGCGGCGGACTCCCGCGACTTCTCCCTGACGATCCACCCCGAGGCCCTCGAGATCGTGACCGCGGCGAACCTCGGCGCGGTGGACGAGGGCGTGCCCCTCGAGGTCGCCTTCGAGGCCGAGGGGGGCGTGCCGCCGTACGGCTGGTTCCAGCTGGACGGCGCGCTCCCCGCGGGCGTGACGGTCGACGCGGCCGGGCGCCTCGCGGGCGTGCCCACGGAGCCCGGGCGCTTCGAGTTCGGGATGCGCGTCGTGGACTCGGAGGAGCCTCCCGGCCACGCCGACGGCGACTTCACCCTCGACGTGTCCCTGCGCCCGCTCGTCATCGTCGGCGACAACAGCTTCACCATCCTCGGGTTCAGCATCGTCACGCTGCCGCTGCTCACGATCGTCCCCGGCATCCCGCTCCCCTACACGACGCAGCTCGAGGCCGACGGAGGCCTGCGTCCCTACACGTGGACGGAGCTCCAGATCCCGGGCGCGCTCGGCGCGTTCATCCCCACGGGGGGCATCCCCGCGAACCTCGTCATGGACGCGGACGGCCTCATCACGGGCTCGGTGACGGACACCAGCCAGGTCGTGACCCTGGGGATCCCGTTCACGGGCATCGAGCTCACCGGCTTCTTCTTCTTCGCCCAGGTCTCCGACGACCAGAACCCGGCGGAGACGGCCGAGGCGCTCTTCCTGATCCCCACGCTGCCGATCGCGATCCCCTAGGAGGCGAGGCGGAAGAACTCGCCCGGTTCGGTGAACCACCCGCGTTGTTGCCGTCGAAGCGGCAAGAACTCGCCCGGTTCGGTGAACCACCCGCGTTGTTGCCGCCCCGCGAGACCCACGTAGCGGACCCACCGGGGAGCCTCCCCGCCTGGAGGGTCGCCCCGCGCGGCGTCGGGGAGCGAGCGCAGCGCGTGGAGCCGCGGCGGGGCGGACCCTCCAGGTTCGAGGGGATGCGCTCTTCAGCACCTGCGGGGAGGCCGCGTCAGCCGAAGTACTCGCGGTACCAGGGGTGGTCGACGAAGTCGGAGGCCTCGGGATCGACGACGTGGTCGGGATCGAGCGCGGCGAGGACGCGGTGCAGCGAGGCGTGGTCCCGCTGGCTGACGATGCACAGGCCGTCGCGACGGAGCATGGCCGCGGTGATGCCGTCTCCCCTGCGGTACGCCCGCTCGGGGACTTCGCCGCGATGCACGACGTTGCTCCCGCACGACGGGCTCGAATCGGTGAGGACGGCCAGGACGGCCCCGTGCGTCGCGGCCAGCGCGCGCATCGCGGTCGCCCCCTCCACGAACGCGGGCGTGACGTCGCGTCCCCCCAGGGTGACGACCCGCGCCGCCCCGTCCAGGACGCCGTGCCCGTCCCCGTCGTGCATCGCCATCGCCTCGCGGGGCGTGCCGAAGGCGCGGTCCTCGGGGCACACGTGGGCGGCGTCGACGGCGGGGTGCGCGCAGAGGGTCCGCACGATCGGCTCGGGCCAGGACGAGCCGTCCCACCCGACGTCGATCCCCAGCAGGCACGGGCTGACCACCATCCGCAGGGGCGCCTCGGGCGTCGCCGCCCTCGCCACCTCGAGCAGCTCGTCCAAGGTCACGCGATGTCCACGCGGCCGTCCGGCCACACGGCGTGGACTCCGCACACCCCGTTGGCGATCTGCGTCACCCGCAGGTCCACCGCCAGCGACGCGAGCGACAGAGCCCTCGCCCGCGACAGCCCGTCGTGCAGCTCGCGCATCCACGCGACCATCCCCTCCAGGGCGTCGATCACCGCGGTGTTGAGGTCCTCGTCGAAGGCCATCACGACCCGGCCCGCCGGCGTCTCCGCGCGGGGCAGCTCCAGGTGCAGGTCCGGGTGCAGGTGCACCTCGAGCAGGACGTCCTCCATCGGGCACTCGATCGCGGTCCCCGCGATCTCGCCGTCCCCCTGCACCGCGTGGCCGTCCCCCACCGACAGGAGGCCGCCCGCGACCTCCACGGGCAGGAACACCCGGGCGCCCTCGACCAGCTCTTTGCAGTCCAGGTTCCCGCCCACCCGCCGGGGCGGGATCGTCGAGTGAGGGCCGGGGCCCGCGGGGGACAGCCCCACCACCCCCAGGAAGGGCTGCAGGCGCACCCGGTCGCCGAGCTGGTTCTCGGCCTCCCGGCGCGCGGCGTCGAGGTTCCACACGAACCGCGACCGGGGCTCGTGGGCCATGCCGAGCGCGCGCATCAGCGGCGCGTCCCACCCGCCCACGGCCGTCCACCCCCAGGCCCCCGGGCGCAGCCGCAGCAAGCGCACCTCGATCGTCATCCCGGGCTCGGCCCCCTCCACCGCGATGGGCCCGACGAGGCAGTGGCCGTCGTGCTCGGGCCCCGGCCGGGGGACCCTCGGCGCCGCCAGGAAGTCCGCCACGGAGACGGGGTGGGGCAGGTCCAGGGGCGCCCATCCCGCGTCCAGCGTCCGGGTCCGGATCCGGTCGCCGGACCGGATGGTGAGGATCGGATCTGCGTCCGCCGAGAACATCCCCTGGAGGCGCTCGACGTCGGGCGCGACCTCGTGGGTGCGGGTCACGACGGCCGCAGCCTCGCCGGCCGGTTCTCGAAGAACGCCGCCACGGCCTCCCGGTGCTCGGGGGAAGCCCACACCTCCCGGAACAAGCTCGCCTCGCGGTCCAGGGCGCGCTCGGCGTCGCCCCCCTGGAGCATGCGCTTCATCACCGCGACGGACCGCCCCGAGAGCGGCCGCACGCGCTCCGCCCAGGCCACGGCTTCGGCCACCGAGCGTCCCGACGGGACCACCCGGTCGACCAGGCCCGCCGCCGCGGCTTCGGCGGCGTCGAGGCGGGCGCCCGTGGCCAGCCACTGCAGGGCGCGCCCGTAGCCGACCGCCCGCCGCAGCCGCGCCGCGCCGCCCCACCCCGGGGCCAGCCCCATGAGGCCCTGCTTGAACACGATCGAGGCGTGCTCCTCCGCGAACCGCAGGTCCGCCGCCAGCGCGAGCTCCGCGCCGCCCCCCACCGCCGCCCCGTTCAGGGCGGCCACCACCGGCACGGGCAGCCCGGCCAAGCGCGCGAGGACGCCCTGCATGCGGCGGGACATGGCCTCGCCGTCCGCGGGTTCGCCGAGCGATCGCATCCAGTTCAGGTCGCCCCCCGCGCAGAAGGCTCGGTCCCCGGCGCCGGACACCACGACGGCCACGAGCCGCGGGTGGGCTTCGAGCCGGGTCACGGCGGCGTCCAGGGCGTCCATCGTCGCCGCGTCGATCGCGTTGCGAACGTGGGGCCGGTCCACGACGAGCACGACGATGCCGTCGCGGTCGGCGAGCCTCAGGGGAGCGGAGGGGGGGGCGGTCACGAATCCTCCCGTGGGCGACGCCCGCTCGGTCCCGCGAGTGGACGCCCCCCGCGCGCGTCGGGGCGCCGGGGTTGTACCATGCCCTCCATGGCCGACAGCTCTGCGTCCGACCCGGTCCTCTTCGGCCGGTACCGCCTGCTCTGTCTGCTGGGTGAGGGCGGGATGGCGCGCGTCTACAAGGCGGTGCTCGACGGGCCCATGGGCTTCCAGAAGAAGGTCGCCCTCAAGCGGATCCCCCAGTCCCTGACCTCGAAGCCCAACATCGTGCGCGCGCTGGTCAACGAGGCCCGCCTGGGCGGCCAGCTGAAGCACGCCAACATCGTCGAGACGTACGAGTTCTCGGACGTGGGCGGGCACTGGTACATGGCGATGGAGTTCGTGGACGGGTGGCCGCTCGACTGCGTGCTCGACGCCTGCCGGGAGCACCGGCACTGGATGCCCCAGACCGTCGCGCTCGAGATCTTCGAGTCCGCCCTGGCTGGGCTGGCCTACGCCCACGAGCTCGCGTCGGAGAACGGCGAGCCGCTCAACCTCGTACACCGGGATCTGAAGCCCGGGAACATCATGATCGGGCGCGACGGCTCCACGAAGATCATGGACTTCGGCATCGCCAAGGCCGAGACCAACCTCTACAAGACGATGGCCACGAGCGGGACCAAGGGCACGCCCGCCTTCATGTCCCCCGAGCAGGCGCGCGGCAAGAAGGGCCTCGACCACCGGTCCGACCTGTTCTCGATCGGCGGCGTCCTGCACGAGCTGGTGACGCTCCAGGTGCCGTTCCCGGGGGACAACGTGGGCGCCGTCGTCGCGGGGGTCCTCGAGGCGGACCTCACGGAGATCAAGGAGCGCGTCGGCAAGCGGCTCCCGCCCCTGGTCCCCGTCGTCGAGCGGCTGATGGCCAAGGACCCGGACGAGCGGTACTCGTCGGCCCGCGAGGTCACCCGCGAGATCCAGAAGCTCCGCCTCCAGCTGCCCGACGCGCCGCGCCTCAAGGACTGGCTCGACTCGATCGCCGACGAGCTGCCCGCGGCCCCCACGCACGGCGACTTCGGCGACGACGGCCCGCCCCGGTCGCTCGTGGAGCCCAACCAGTCGCTCGCCGAGACGCCCGCGATCAAGGACCCGGGGCCCGCCAAGAAGACCGGGCCGAAGAAGCGCAAGCGCGCCCGCAAGCCGCCGCCGCCGCCCAAGAAGAACCCGATGGGGATCGTCGCCGCGGTGCTCGCGGTGATCCTGGCCATCGGGGGGACCGCCTGGTTCATGTCCCGTGGGGGAGAGCCCGTGGCGGGGGCCCCGACGCCGGCCCCCACCCCCGCGGTCGAGGCGACACCGGAGGCGACGCCCGAGGCGACGCCCGAGGCCACGCCTGCGCCAACCCCGCCGCCGACGGTCGCCGCGACGCCGCAGCCGACGCCCAAGCCGCAGCCCACGCCGAAGCCCGAGCCCACGCCCGCGCCGAAGCCCGCCGGGCCGCCGGGCTGGCTCGAGCTCAACAGCAACCCCTACTCGCGCGTGATCGTGGACGGGGTCGACCGCGGCGACGTCCCCATCCCGCGCCTCGAGCTGCCCCCCGGCGACCACACCGTCAAGTTCGTATGCGAGGGGTGCCCCACGCCGGAGGAGAAGGTGTTCAAGCTGAACGTCCGCTCGGGCGAGGGCACCCGCAAGATCGTCCGGTTCGGGGGCTGAAACCCCCGGGCGCTACTCGTCCAGAGACGTCCAGTCGACCGTGCCGGTCGAGCCCGTGCCCCCGCTGCTCGTGGGCGGGGCGTCGTCTTCCATCGCCGTCCAGTCCACCGTCCCCGTGGAGCCCGTGCCGCCGCTGGAGGCGGGGGGCAGGTCGTCTTCCATCGCCGTCCAGTCGACGGTGCCGGTGGACTTCTTGGACGCGCCCGACGAAGCCGGCGGCAGCGCCTCGAAGGACGAGGACTCTTCGGGCGTCGCGCTCGGCGGCGGGGGCGGGGGCGGCTCGGGGGGCGGGGCGGGTGAGCCCATCGCCGGGACCGTGCCGAACTTCGGCGGGGGCGGCGCGGCCCCGGGGGGCGGGGGAGGAGGGATCGCCTCGGCGGGCGCGGGCGGGGCCGCCGGAGCGGGCGGAGCGGGCGGAGCGGGCGGGGCGACCGGAGCGGACGCCTGCGGCCGGGGGCTGGGCTGCGAGGTGAGCGGCGTGGGCAGGTCGTCGACGTCGAGGTTGGTCCAGTCGACGGTGCCGCTGCCCCCCGAGGGGACGCCCGAGGCGGCGGGCGGGGGTTCGTCGCCCATCTGGGTCCAGTCGGTCGTGGATCCGCCCCCGGCCGGGATGCCGGAGCTGGACGGTGGGCCGTCCATGGCCATGTCCGTCCAGTCGGTCGTGGATCCGCCGCCCGCGGGGACGCCCGAAGAGGACGGGACCTCCATCTCGGTCCAGTCGGTCGTCGTGCCGCCGGCCGCGGGCACACCGGAGCCCCGAGGCGGCAGATCCGCCGCCGGGGCCGCCGCGGCTTCGCCGGGGGGGGCGTCGCCCGATCGCCGCTCCTTCTTGTCGGGGGCCTCTTTCTTGCCGCCCCAGCCGAACCACTTCGCCATGGCCGGAGTCTACACTCGGGCCCATGGCGAAGACGACTCGACTCCGCGACTGGACCAAGGCCATCCGCGACGACGTCGTGCACGGGGACCCACCCCGCAGCGACGTGGACTGGGGTGAGCCCGCCGGGATCCCCACCATCATCGCGCGCACGTACGTGGGCCTGGTGAGGGTGGTCGGCTACGTCCAGTACCGCACCGAGCACCGCGTCCTGCTGCGGGGTCAGACCGCCTGCTACGGCGTCATGAAGCCGTCGGCGTACCGGGGCGCGGGCCCTCGGGAGGTCGACCCGCTGCTGGAGGAGCTCCTGGTGGGGTTCCGGGGGGTGTCGGGGCTCGACCGTCGGCCGCGGCACGAGCCGAGCACCGAGCCCTTCCTGCAGCACTACGGCATCCGCACCCGCTGGCTGGACCTCGTCGACAACCTGGTCCACGCGCTCTTCTTCGCGGCCTACGAGCAGGTCCCCACGGGCGACGGGGCCTGGACCCACCGCCCCGGCGGGGGGGAGCGCTCGTACATCTACCTCCTCGACTGCGGATCGGAGCGCGACATGCACCCGGTGCGCATGGTGGAGAACAAGCGCGTCGTGACGGTCTCCGGAGTGTGGGAGGGCAGCGACGGGTTCCAGCTCTGCGATCTTCGCCGGGCCAAGCCCAGCAAGGTGCTGCGCCCCCACGTGCAGCACGGCTACCTCTGCCGCCCCGGCGAGCGGATCTCCGACCTGTGGGATCGTGTCCTCGCCAGGATCGAGATCGCGCGCGACGACGCGCTGCAGTGGCTGGGGGAGGGCCTCGCCGTGCGACCCGAGATGCTGTTCCCGGGCCCCAAGGACGATCAGGCGCTCGCCAAGCTGATCGATCCGGCGGTGGAGGAGTACTTCGCGGCGTCGGCGGCCGCGGGGCGCGACTTCGGGAGCATCGCGCGCTACCGGAACGGCTGACGCCGCAGCCGGCCCCCCCGGGGTGGATGCAAACCGGTCCGGGAGGTACCGGCGACGACATCGCCTCGATGCACGAGCATTCGGTCCTCCTTCCGCTCGCGGCTTGAAGAGGTCCCGGGGCGACTCCCCGAGGCTCTGCTGCACAGGACCCCGGCGAGGCCGGGAATGTTCCGGGTCGTCGGCACCCTTTTTGCCCCCGAGGCGAGCGGAATGCCGCAGATCGTTGCACCCCCGGATGGGGTTGTACCTTTTCCGTACACCCTCCTGTACTGTGGTCGCCGCATCCCGCGGCAGGTCCGCCGAATGGGACGCAGTACATCGATCAGCCGGTTGATGGGACGACGATGAGACGACTTCTTCTTGGGGTCCCGGCGGGACTGCTTGCCGCGCTCACCCTGATGGCGTGCAACCAGACCCCCGTACCCGGACCCGACCGCGGCGCGGCCCTGTGGGACACGTGCGCCGCCTGTCACGGCGAAAACGGCGAGGGCGACCGCTCCTACCATGCCCCCGCGATCGCGGGCATGCCCGAGTGGTACGTCACGTCGCAGCTCACGAAGTTCAAGGAAGGCGTGCGCGCCGACCACCCGGACGACGTGACCGGCCTCCGCATGCGCCCCATGGCGCGCAGCCTCATGCTCGAAGGCGACCTCGAGTCCGTGTCGAAGCACGTGGCGTCGCTGCCCCCGGTGGTGCCCGCGTCCACGTACGCCGAGCCGAACCTCGAGGCGGGCAAGAGCTCCTACATGGTGTGCCTCGCCTGCCACGGCCCGGACGGCGCCGGGAACGAGGCCCTGAAGGCTCCGCCGCTCGTCGGACAGAACGACTGGTACCTCGTGGCGCAGCTCGACAAGTTCAAGTCGAAGATCCGCGGCACCAACGCCGAGGACGTGACCGGCGGCCAGATGCTGGGGATGGCCGCGACCCTTCAGGACGAGCAGGCGATGATCGACGTCATCGCGTACTCGCAGACCCTCGGAGGCGCCCCCCCGGCGACAGCCTCCGACGCCCCTTCGGGCCACTAGGAGACGCCATGGCCGACCTCTCCGTGACGGGCGATCAAGCCGCCACCAAGACCTTCATCCTCACCATGGTGGGAGCGGCGCTGTTCATCGGCTCCGTCTTCCTCTTCATCCTCTAGAGGCGCCCCGATGGTCGAGCAATTCCTGACGCAGGCGTCTTCGTACGCCGCCCAGATCGACGGCGTGATCCTGTGGATCGCCGTCATCACGGGCGTGTGGTCGCTGCTGTGTTTCGCCGTCTTCTTCTACTTGATGTTCAAGTTCAAGGCGAAGGAGGGCGTCAAGGCCCAGTACATCACGGGCAACAAGCCCGAGGAGAAGAAGTGGGTGTCCATCCCCCACGGGCTGGTGCTCCTCTGCGACGTCTTCATCATCTTCGTGGCGGTCCAGGCCTGGTACCACGTCAAGCAGGACATGCCCGAGGTGGACCACGAGATCCGCATCGTGGTGCAGCAGTGGGCGTGGACGTTCGACCACCCCGGCGCGGACGGCAAGCTCGACACCGCGGACGACGTCCGCACGGTCGACGAGATGCACGTCGAGGTGGGGAAGACGTACAAGTACCACCTCGAGTCCCGCGACGTGATGCACGACTTCTCGGTCCCCGTGTGGCGCCTCAAGCAGGACGCGATCCCGGGGCGGGTCATCACCGGCTGGTTCAAGCCCACGGAGGCCGGCGAGTTCAACATCCAGTGCGCGGAGATGTGCGGCATCGGTCACGGGATCATGGTCGCGAACGTCGTCGTCGAGGACGGCGCCGCGCACGCCGCGTGGAACCAGCAGAACAGCGGCCTCGCGGCCCTGGACGCGGAGTAGGACATGGCTGAGACCATCATCTCGGGCGGTCACCCCGCCGAGAAGCACGACCACGGGCACGACCACGGGCACCACGAGCAGTCCTTCTGGGAGAAGTACGTCTTCTCGGTCGACCACAAGGTCATCGCGATGCAGTACATGTTCACGGGCATGGCGATGGGGATCATCGGGGCCTTCATGGCCTACGTGTTCCGCATGCAGCTCGCGTTCCCGGGCACGCACGTCCCGGGCTTCGGCGTCGTCTCGCCGGGCGAGTACAACGCCCTCGTCACCAACCACGGCACCATCATGATCTTCTGGGTCGCGATGCCGGTGCTCATCGCGGCGTTCGGGAACTTCCTGATCCCGCTGATGATCGGCTGCGACGACATGGTGTTCCCGCGGCTCAACCGGCTGAGCTACCAGATCTTCCTGCTCTCGGCGGTCGTCATCCTCCTGTCGCTCTACGTGCAGGGCGGCGGCTTCGGCGGGGCCTGGACGGCGTACCCCCCGCTGTCGGCGGTGGCCGAATACAACAACACCCCGCTGGGCTCCACCCTGTGGGTCGTGGCGGTGGCGCTGGAGTTCGCCGCCTTCCTGATGGGCGGCATCAACTTCATCACGACCGCGATGAACTCGCGGGCCCCCGGCATGAAGGCGTTCGACATCCCGATCGTCGTGTGGTTCATCGTCATCGCGAGCATCCTGTTCCTCGCGTCGGTGGGCCCGCTGATCGCGGGCGCGATCATGCTGCTCTTCGACCAGAACCTGGGCACGGGCTTCTTCAACCCGACCGCGGGCGGCGACCCCGTCCTGTGGCAGCACCTCTTCTGGTTCTTCGGCCATCCCGAGGTGTACGTCGTGCTCCTGCCCGCCATGGGCATCGTCGCCGACATCATCACGGTCTTCTCCCGCAAGAAGCTCTTCGCCTACCGCACCGTCATCTACACGGCGATCGGCACGGGCGTCCTCAGCTTCTTCGTGTGGGCGCACCACCAGTTCATCTCGGGCATCGACCCGCGCATGGCGAACATCTTCACCGTCACGACGGTGCTGATCTCCATCCCCATCGCCGAGATGTGCTTCCTCTACATCGCCACGCTGTTCGGCGGCTCGATCCGGTTCACCACCCCCATGCTGTGGGCCCTGGCGTTCATCGGCGAGTTCATCATCGGCGGCGTCACCGGCATCTTCCTCGGCGCCTCCGGGTCGGACATCTACTTCCACGACACGTACTTCGTGCTCGCCCACTTCCACTACACATTCTTCCCCATCGCCGTCATCGCGACGTTCGCGGGGATCACGCACTGGTTCCCGAAGATGTTCGGGCGGATGATGAACGAGACCCTCGGCAAGGTTCACTTCTGGGGCACGGTCATCACGTTCAACTGCATCTTCCTGCCGCTCTTCGTGCTCGGCACGGCGGGGCAGCACCGACGCATCTACAACTACAACCACTTCCCCGAGCTCGCCGAGCCGTGGATGCAGGACCTGCGCGTCTTCGCCACGATCTCCCTCGTGGTCATGCTCGCGTTCCAGGTGGTGTTCCTCTTCAACTTCGCCTGGAGCTTCTTCAACGGGCCGAAGGCCGGGAAGAACCCCTGGCGGGCCTCCACGCTCGAGTGGACCACCGAGTCCCCGCCCCCGCACGGCAACTGGCCCGAGGGTCTGCCGACCTGCTACCGGGGCCCGTACGAATACAGCCACCCCGACCGCGATGAGGACTTCTGGCCTCAGAACGAGCCCCCGGCCGAGCCGACGCCGGCCTAGGAGGACACGATCATGATGCAGAAGCCGATCGCAACCACCCGCGAGGCCACGGGGATGCCCACCGGGCGCCTCGCCGTCTGGTGGCTCATCGCCTCGGAGATCGTCATCTTCGGCGGTGTGCTGGCGTCGTACCTGATGCAGCGGTTCGCGCACCCGGAGTGGGCCGACGCAGCCGCGCATACGAACACCACGGCGGGGGCGTTCAATACCTTCGTCCTGCTGACGTCGAGCCTCTCGGCCGTCCTCGCGCACAACGCCGCGGAGATGGGCCAGGGCAAGAAGGCCGCCAACCTGCTGTGGCTGACCGTCTTCGGCGGCGCCGTCTTCCTCGTGGTCAAGACCTTCGAGTGGGGCGCCGAGATCAGCCACGGCTACACGATCATGTCGGCCGGGTTCTGGTCCTTCTACTACACGGCCGCGGGCATCCACGCCGCGCACGTCGTCGTCGGCATGCTGGTGATGCTCTGGGTCGCGAGCTACGCGCGCAAGGGCAAGGAGCTCCAGCGCGTCGAGCTGGTCGGGATCTACTGGCACTTCGTCGATCTCGTCTGGATCTTCCTGTTCCCCCTGCTCTACATCGCGAAGTAGGAGCCGACCGTGTCCGATCACGCTGATCACGCCGAGCACGCCGAGCACGGTCACCACGACCACAGCAAGCACTACATCAAGGTCTGGGCGATCCTCCTCGTCCTGCTCGCCATCTCCGTCGCCGGGCCCGAGCTCGAGATTCAGATCGTGACGCTGATCACGGCGTTCGGGATCGCGATCGTCAAGGCCTACATGGTCATGAAGGAGTTCATGCACCTGAACGTGGAGAAGCCGGTCGTGCACTGGTTCCTCGCCACGGCGCTCGTATTCATGGTGCTGCTCTTCGCGGCCGTCGCCCCCGACGTCATGAAGCACGAGGGCACGAACTGGGAGCGCATCCAGAAGGTCGACCCCGGCATCGCCGTCCTCAACGCGCACGACGCGGGCGGCCACGGGGCCGACCACGGCGCGAGCGCAGACCACGCGAAGGGCGGCGATCACGCCGCCGACGCGGGACACGGAGCCGAGGGTGGCGCGCACTAGCGTCATGGACCGGCAGCTGCGGCTCGTGGAGTCGGGCTCCCCGGGTGTCCGCCCGAAGGTCGTCGAGGACTCCGTCCTCGGCATGCTCCTGTTCCTCTTCGTGGAGATCATGGTCTTCTCGGGGATGATCAGCGCCTACGTGATCGTCGAGGGCGCGGCCCTGCCGGGCACGTGGCCGCCGCCCGACCAGCCGCGCCTCCCCTGGCAGGAGACGCTCCTCAATACGACCGCGCTGCTCGTCAGCGGCGTCGTCGTCTTCGCGGCCCAGCGCGCGCTCAAGCAGGGTCGCGAGCACGTCGCCCGCAAGCGCCTCGGGATCGCCATGGCCCTGGGCGCCTTCTTCGTCGCCTTCCAGGGCTTCGAGTGGGTGTCGCTGATCGGCCAGGGCATGACGATGCTGTCGAGCCAGCTCGGCGCCTTCTTCTACTTGATCATCGGCTGCCACGCGGCCCACGCCGTCGCCGCCCTGCTGGGCCTCGGCTGGGTCCATCGCGCCTTCGCCCGGGACGGGTTCCGAAATCACTGGCTGACGACGGCCGCGCTGTTCTGGTACTTCGTGATCGGAATGTGGCCGATCCTCTACTGGCTGGTCTACCTGTGATGCGCGTCGCGCTCATGATCGCGGCGGTGGCGCTCTTGGTGCCTTCGGGCGCGGACGCGTGCACGGTGTGCGGCGCGGGCGCCGACAACGGCAACCAGTTCATCGGGATGACCGCGTTCCTCACGCTGACACCTCTGGCGGTCATCGGCGGCGTCGTCTACTGGCTCAAGACTCGAGCCGACGCGCTGGCGGCCCTGGACGGCGAGTAGCGCCGCGGCGCCCCCGGGCATGACCGACGATCCCGTCGCCGATGTCCCGCTCGAGGGCGACTTCCTCGACAAGTGGGTCTTGCCGTACCTCAAGGAGCCCGCGCTGTGGCCCGTCGCCTTCGCGATCGTGGGCCACATCGACACCGTGCTCGTGCTCATCATCCTGGAGACGGTGCGCAACCTGCACCCGGTGACCACCGCGGCGCTGCTCATCCTCATCGGTCTCAGCGTCCAGGCGGGCTTCTCCGAGCGGCGCTCGAAGGGGAAGTTCGGCGCGCTGTCGGTGCTACTCGGGGTCGTCTGGGGCTCCAGCGGGTTGATCGCGGCGCTGCTCTACCCCACCGACATCCTCTAGACGGGCGTCCCGGCCGCTCCGATCCAGGGCGCCCCAGAGCCACAGCAGCATGGCGACCGCGGCGATCGCGGCCCACTGCTTGGCGTAGTGGGCGCTCGAGTTGTCGGCCACGATCTCCACGTAGCCCACCGCCAGATCGGGGTCGCCGTCCGGATCGGGCCGGGCCCGGGCGTCGGGGGCGAGCGGGGAGCCGAGCCGCACGTACGCGCCGGGCGCGATGCCCGCGACGTGGGCGTGGATACCGACGAGCCCTCGGGGGGCCCAGATCGGCGGGTCCGCGGTGCCCGCGACGGGCCCCCGGGGCTCGCCGTCGGGCAGGGGGCGCAGCTGCCCGCGGAGGGTCACGACCCCGGTCTGCCCTCCCAGCCGATCGAGCACCGCCTCCATGCCCTCGCGATGGACCTCCCCGCGGTCGACGAGCACCCGCAGCCCGTCCGTCGTCTCGAAGGGCTGGAGCACGCCGTAGCCGCCCTGGTAGTCCCGCGTCCGGCCGCCTTCGAGCATCAACGGAGGTACGAACGACCCGCGCAGCGTGACCTTGCGAAAGAGGAGGGGGGGGAGGTCCGAGCCCGCGGTGAGCGCGGTCTCCGCGAGCAGCGCCGCCGCCTCCATGGCGGGCTGGTGGCGGTTCTTGTGTTCGTGCCTCCGGACCTGCCACGCCGCGAGGTTGAGCAGGATCACGACCGCGACCACCGTCGCCGCCGTGGGGAGCAGCCGGGGGCGGATCACGCCGAAGCGGGTGGGGACCTCGATCACGGTCCGAATGGTACGCGGCATCACGCCCGCGGGCCCGCGCCGGCATCCTTCGAACATGACCCACCCCCTCGAGACGGTGATCGACCAGGCCGACGGGTTCCTCCTCATCGGCGACTCGGCGGCCGACCGCTTCCCCGGGTACTCCTTCAACGCGTTCACCAAGGCCGGCAAGCGCTTCTACTGCCTGGACCTGGGGGGACTCACCGTGTCCCGCGGCCCCATGCCGGGTGAGCGGGTCTATGCGAGCGTCGCGGAGCTCCCTGCGGATCGAGGCGACCTGGCGCTGGTCTGGGTCCACCCCCGCCGCGCCGTCGACGCCGTCGACGCGGCCCACGAGGCGGGCTGCCGGCGCATCTGGTTCAGCTTCGGGACGGGGCACCGCGACGCCGTCGCGAGGGCGCGGACGCTGGGGATCGAGGTCGTCGAGATCGGGCGTTGCCCCGTCTACTACCTGGACGGCGCGCCGCCTGCGTGCCGCGCCCACACCTTGATGGTCCGGCTCTCGGGGGCGCGACGACGGCCTCCGCAGCTCGACGCCGACGCCGACCGCCGCGAGATCTGGTAGCGGCGAGTGCCCGGCCGCGACGACCCCCCCGCGCCCAACTTCGATACGCGCGCGGAGACCCGGCCGCCCACGGCGGGGGTGGACGATCCGACGCTCGGGCCCACCGAGGCTCCCACGGCTCCCCCCGATACGCGGGACGACCGCACGCTCGAGGAGGACGCGCTCCCGCCCCCGCCCGCCAACCTCGGCCGCTTCGAGCTGCGGGGCGAGCTCGGCCGGGGCGGCATGGGGCGGGTGCTCGAGGCCGAGGATCCGCGGCTGCGGCGGTCGGTCGCGGTCAAGATCCTGATCGACCCGGCCCGGCTGGGGGAGACCCAGCTCGCGCGCTTCACGGCGGAGGCGCAGCTCACGGCTCAGCTCGCCCACCCGAACATCGTCCCCGTGCACGACATGGGGCGGACCGACGACGGGGAGATCTACTTCGTGATGAAGAAGGTCGAGGGGCGGTCGCTGCAGCAGGAGCTCGCCGCGCTCCGCTCGGGGGACCTCGACGCCGTCCGCACGTGGACTCGGCACCGGCTCCTGAGCGCGTTCATCCAGGTGTGCAACGCGGTCGCCTACGCCCACGACCGCGGCGTGCTCCATCGCGACCTGAAGCCCGCGAACATCATGCTCGGGCAGTTCGGCGAGGTGCTGCTCATGGACTGGGGGGTGGCTCGAGTCCTCGGCGCCGCGGACTCGAGCCGCGAGGCCCGGCCGGTGTCGCGCGTCCCGGTCGCGGGCACGCTGGACGGGGCCTCGGTGGGCACGCCCGGCTACATGTCCCCCGAGCAGGCCCTGGGCCGCCTGGACGAGCTCGACGCCCGGAGCGACGTCTGGTCGCTGGGCGCGATCCTGTACGAGATGTTGGCGCTGCGACCGGCCTACTCGGGCGACAACGTCTACGCGCTCGTCTTCCAGGCGGCGAGCGGGCCGCCCCCCAGCCCCAAGGACGCCGCCCCGGACCGCCGGATCCCCCAGGAGATCGCGGAGATCGCGGTCCGCGCGCTGCAGCCCGAGCCGGACGACCGCTTCGCGTCCGCGGCGGGCCTGGCCTCGGCCGTGGAGGAGTTCCTCGAGGGCAGCCGACGGCGGGAGGCCGCGGCCGAGCACTTGGCCCCGGCCCGGTCGTGGTGGAGCCGCTACGACGAGCTGGGCGCGCGTCGCCGCACCCTCGAGGCGCGGCGTCGGGAGGAGCAGACGCGGGTGGAGTCCTGGGCGCCGGTGGAGCAGAAGGCCGGGCTGCTGGCCGTCCTCGCGGAGCTCGAGGACCTCGAGCCCGAGCGGGCCGCGGTGTTCGGCAAGACGATCGGCGCCGCCGAGCACGCGCTGTCCCAGGACCCGGGCAACCCCGCCGCCCGCCGGTTCCTGGCCGAGGTCTACTGGTCGCGGTTCCGCAGGGCCGAAGACCGCGGCGACCGCACGGAGCAGCGCTACTTCGCCGAGCGCGTGGAGGAGTACGACGACGGCGCGCTCGCCGAGCAGCGCCGGGGGACCGGCAGCCTCACCCTGCGCACGGACCCTCCCGGGGCCCGGGCCCGCATCGAGCGGTTCGATCGGCGGGGCCTGGCGTGGCCGCGGGTCGAGCCGCGCGACCTCGGCACCACCCCGATCGAGGAGCCGAGCCTGGAGATGGGGTCGTACCTGGTGACCCTGTCGAGCCCCGGGTGCGCCGACACCGTGTATCCGGTGTTCATCGACCGGGGCCGGAGGTGGGACGCGGGCGTGGTCCCGCTGTACTCGGCCGCCGCGACCGGGGAGGGGTTCGTATACGTGCCCCCGGGGCCCTTCCTGGCGGGGGACGCTCGGGCCGACGGCGGACCGACCCGTCCCCACGTCGACGGGTTCTTCATCTCGGCGGTGCACGTGACGCTGGCGGAGTGGGCCGAGTTCCTCGAGGCGGTGCGGCGTCGTTCCCCCGACGAGGCCTGGGCGCGCGTGCCCCGGCAGGAGTCGGGCCTCGCCGGGGGCGGGCAGTACTGGAGTCGGCCCCCCGAGGGCACCGCCTACTCCGTGCCCGACGCCGACCGCGACGGCGACCCGTGGCTCCCCGACGGGCCCGCCTGCGCGCTGTCGTGGGAGGACGCGCGGGCGTACGTCGCCTGGCGCTCGGAGCGCGACGGGGTCGTCTACCGGTTGCCCACCGAGCACGAGTGGGAGAAGGCGGCTCGGGGCGTGGACGGTCGCACCTACCCCTGGGGCGACGCCATCGATCCGACCCTCTGCAAGACGAACGAGAGCCGCCCGGGCAAGACGCGGCCGGAGCCCGTCGGGGCCTTCCCCGCCGACGTGTCCGTCTACGGCGTCCGGGACACCGCGGGCGCCATGCGCGACCTCTGCGGGGACCCGGACTTCGACGGGGATCCGGAGCTCCGGCCCGTGCGCGGCGGCTCCTGGTTCACGTCCACCGCCTTCTGCGACCTCGCCCGCCGGCAGGGCAACCACCCGCGGCTCGCGAACACCCGCAACGGCTTCCGCCTGGTGCGCGAGGAGCCCCTGGGCGGCTGAGCCGGGGCGCCTCGTCTACTCCGGTTGGAGCTCCCGCAGCGCCTTGCGCGCCCAGCGCAGCGAGCCGTCCCTCGCGACCAGTCGCCGGAGCCGACTCTCGGCCACGTCCGACTGACCCTGCTCCAGGGCCACCCTCGCGGCGTACTCGAGCGCCTTGAGGTGGGAGGGCTCGAACGTGAGGGCGAGCCGGAGGTAGTCCTCGGCCGCGTCCGCGCCCCCGTCCCCGCCGACGTGGAACCGGGCCCAGCCGAGGGCGGCGAGGACGTCGGGATCCGACGGGTTCTGCATGCGGAGGCGATCGAGGATCGCGGCGGCGCGGCCGTAGTCTTCGGCGTCCAGGAGCTCCTGCGCGGCGGCGAGATCCCCGGGTGAGGCGCCGTCGTCCCGGCCTTCGTTGCGGCGCGTGGAGTCGAGCGCCGCGCGGTCCGCTCCCCGGAGCCCGCCCACGGTGGGGGCGCGGCCCGCGGCGAGGCGTCGGTCGTACTCCTCGCGGCGGGTCGGGTCCGCGAGGGTGCGGTACACGAGCGGCAGGGCCGACAGGAGCTCTTCGACCTGCGCCCGGGTGGCGGCGGGCAGGTCCTTGCGCTCGGCGGTGGACGACCACCGGTGCTGCAGGCGCAGGCACGTCTTCTTGATGCGCTCGCCGGGCGAGGCCCGGGAGATCATGAGGAACGAGTAGTAGTCGCCCTGCATCCGCAGGTCGTAGCCCTCCTGCACGGCGGCGGCGAGCTTCGCGACGGCGGGATCCACGCCGATCGCGCCGGGCCGCGACGCGCGCGCCTCCCCCGGCAGCGGGCGGGGCCCCGTGGCGACGGAGGTGGGGGTGCGCACGATCGCGCCCGCCACCTCGAGGAACCACAGCAACCGGACGCCCGTACCTGCCCGGTCGTCCAGCTGCGACAGGAGCACGTCGATCGTCTTGCCGCCCTGGAGCGCGTCGGCCAGCCGCCGGTAGCTGGGGTCGAGATCGAGCTCGTCGATCGCCCGCTGCAGCGTGGGGCTCGCGTAGAGCGGTTTCGGGGGCTGGGCCGCCAGATCCGACTTCGCCTCGGCGTCCGTCATGTGCTTGCCCACGCCTCGCCACAGCGCGCGCAGCACGGGGATGTCGACGCCGATCGCGCGGCGCTCGATCAGCGGAGTGTGCTTGACGACGGGGACGAACCTCGAGTCCGACTTCGCCCACCCCAGGGGCGCGCTGATGGCCCCCATCATCCACTTCTCCAGCCGCTTGCGGACGGCCGCGGCGTCGACGCGGGCGTGGCGTACGAGGAGGTCGTCGAGGGGCTCGCCGCCGGTCGACGACTTGATGATGCGGCCGAGGTTCAGGTCCGAGACGAAGTCCCCCTTGACGAGCACGGCCTCGATCGCGTCCTGCGGCCGGTCGCTCTCGAGCCCGATCGGGCGCCCGTCGCGCAGGTGGAAGACGCGATGACTCCGGGCCGCCCGGGTCTCGACGGTGCCGGTGGATCCGCGCAGGTAGGACTGCGCGAGGAGCCGAACGTATTCGGTACGTCCTCGGCTCGGTGTCGGGTCACTCATCCAGTCTCCGCGCTGCACTCGTAGGTCACGTACAGGAGCGTGCCGACGGACGCCCCGTCGCAGCTCTCGGCCACGGCGCGGACCTCGACGGTCTCACGGGTCGTGCCCGGCTCCGCGGGGGTGAGTGTGACCCCGTTCAGCTCGACCGTCGAGCCGGAGCCCGAGGTCGTCGCTCCGGACGGAGCCTGCAGGACCCGCCAGTCGATGCGCAACCCGGCTCCTGCGGCGTCCTCGGAGCGGCTCGCGTCGAGCAGGACCGGCCCGTACTCGCACGCTCCGCAGGTCCAGTCTCCGGGCGCGCCGCTGCACACGGTCTCGCCGCGCAGCACCTCGGGCGTCGCGCTCGCTACCGGTCGCGGGAGCGCGGATCGGGCGCAGTCCTGGTCGATCCCGTCGAAGCACACCTCCACGGCCTCGGGCGAGATGCTCGGGTCGCGGTCGTCGCAGTCCCCTTCGCACACGCTGAACCCGTCGCCGTCGCGGTCGGTGGCGACGGACAGGTCGCCCACGCTCACCGCGCCGGGGCCGTCGCAGGCCGACGGCGTGTCGGGGATCTCCACGGCCTGCGCGGCGAGGGCCCCGCACCTCGCGGTCTCGCTCCGCAGCTCGACGGTGATCCCCGCGGGGGCGCCCAGGGCGAACCGGCCGTCGCGTCCGGTGCGGGTCTCGAAGAGCACCGCCGGGTCGTCGCCCACCGCCCGCACGGCGGCCGCGGCCACGGGGTTCCCCCCTTCGTCCACGAGTCGGCCCGTCACGCACCCGGTGTCCACGGCCTGGAGCGCGCCCCAGGTGGAGAAGTGCGGTACGTCGGCCCACAGCGACGTGCCGCCCGAGTCGTTGTCGGCGGAGTAGCCGGTGGCTTCGGCGCCGACCCAGGCGCCCGCGTCGGGGTCGTGGTGGAACAGCGTGGGGGCCGCGTCCGCCGCGGCCGACGCGAGGGGCAGCTCCAAGAAGGCGCCGGCGTCGCCCAGACCCACTCGCTCGCCCCCGGCGAACAGCTCGATGGAGGCCGCGCCGAAGCCGACGAGGGGCTGGTCTTCGTCGCCGTGGATCCCCGGCTGCCAGACCGGCTGGTCCTCGTCGCCGTGGATCCGGACGGTCGCTCCCTGCAACGAACCGGGCGAGTTCTCGTGGTCGTGCAGCGCCCAGACCACGTCCACGGGACCGGCCACCGCATCGCCCGCCTCGTCCACGATCGCGCCCGGGTCGAAGGAGACCGCGAGGCCGTTGCGTCCCTCGATCCGCCCGCCCTCGGAGGCGTCGGCCAGCACCGTCGTGTGCTCCCGGTCCAGGTGAATGACGAGGGGCACCTCCGGCAGGCCGGAGTGCTCGACCCGTCCTCGCCAGGGTCGGCGCTCCGGGGCCTCGACCGTGAGGCGGAACCCGTCGCCGGGGACCGCGATCCTCGCGCGCCCTTCGGCGTCGGTGGCGACCTCCACGGCTTCGACGGTCGCCGTCGCGCCCTCGACCGCCCCGCCGGTCACGTCGCGGACCTGCAGCAGGAGCCGAGCACCCTCGCTCCGGCCCGCCCCGGACGGCCCGTCCTCCCCCAGGAACGCGGCTTCGGGGCATCCGAGCAGGGTGAGGGCGAGCGCGGCGGACACGAGGGGGGTGAGGCGGGTCATGCGGTCCTCTCCGGCAGCAACGAGTCTATCCGCCGGAAGCAGGAACCGCGCCGGGTCGTCGGGCCCAGGTCGACCGGCCCGTTCCTCACGATCGAACGCCGAGCGCGCGCGCGATGACGGCCGGCTGGGGCAGACTGGGAGCGAATCGTCTCATGGAGGGGACATTGAGCAACTCGCCGGGCGAACCGGTCCTCCGGACCCCCATCACGAACCTCGCCAAGCCGAAGACCTCGGTAATCGGCAAGCTCGTCGGCTCCGAGCTGTGCACACGAGGGAAGTCGCCGAACATCGTGCGGCACGTCTCCGTCGACCTCTCGGGGACGCCCCTGGCCGGGCAGTTCCTCCCCGGGCAGTCGTTCGGGGTGATCCCCCCGGGCACCAACGCCAAGGGTCGGCCCCACTCCGTGCGGCTGTACTCCCACGCGGGCCCGAGCTGGGGAGAAGACGGCGACGGCGCCGTGGTCTCGACCCCGGTCAAGCGCCTCATCGAGGAGTTCAAGCCGCAGCGCAAGGGGGACGACCCCGACGCTCATCACCTGTTCCTGGGCGTCTGCTCGAACTACCTGTGCGACCTGCCGCTCGGCTCGGAGGTGAAGGTCACCGGCCCCAGCGGTCGGCACTTCCTGTTGCCCGAGGAGCCGGACGCGTGGGACTACCTGTTCCTGGCCACCGGGACGGGGATCGCTCCGTTCCGGGGGATGACGATGGAGCTCCTTCAGGGGGCGAAGCGCGCGTCGTCCCGGGTCGAGGTGGTCATGGGCGTGCCCTACACCACGGACCTGCAGTTCGACGGCCTGTTCCGCGAGCTCGACGAGTCCGTGCCGGACTTCCGGTACCACACGGCCGTGAGCCGCGAGGCGTTCCCGGGCTACGGCTCCCGAGGCCGCTACGTCCACCACCTGCTCGCGGACGAGTGGGACCACTTCGAGCCCTTCCTGAAGTCGCCCCGCACCCTGATCTACGTGTGCGGGATCGGCGGCATGGAGGTGGGCCTGTACCGGTTGTTGGCGGAGCGCGGCGTGCACGACCCCTACCTGAACGTCCGGCCTCTGCTCGAAGGGGTGGCGCCCGCCGACTGGGAGTCGAAGTCGATCCCCCGCGGCATCAAGACGACCGGCCGGTGCATGGTCGAGGTGTACTGAAGCCCGGGGCCCCCCGCCGGGGCTCCTCCTACTTGAGCGCGAGCAGGAACGGCTTGCCTTCGCCTTCGCCCAGCTCGTCGAAGACCGGCTTCCCGAGGGAGGGCTCGACCCACCACTCGATCCCGCGCTTCGATACGCCCTTCAGCTCCACCGTCGCGACCCACCGGCCCTGGTCGTCGAGGTCCATCCACACCGACTTCCAGGCCCCTCGCTCCTTCCAGTGGACCGTCGGATCCTCGAGGAAGTCCCGGGCGGCGAACGTGACGACGACCGTGCCGTCGTCGCGGTGGGTGACCTTCGCCTCCACCGGCTCGGCGCGATCGATGCGGTCCAGCAGGGCCTGGGCGGCGGGGTCCGCGGAGTCGCCGCTCCCGCCCTGGTAGGCCTTGATGAGGATGCGGGCCTGGGTCAGGTCGCCCTTGAGCTCGGCGGCCTGGGCCTGCACCAGCAGGGACTCGATGAGGGTCGGGTCGAGGCGGCGAGCGGACGTCGCCGCGTGGATCGCTCGGTCCACGTTGCCCTGACCGAGGTCGACTCGGGCCAGCTCGAGCTGCCGCGCGGCTTCGGTCTCGGCGGTGCCGGCGTCGGCGGAGCCGGGGAGGGTCGGCAGCAGCAACGCGCCCGCGATGAGCGCGAGCGCGGGGAGGGTCGGGAAACGAGTGACGGGCATCGAGATCTCCAGCGGGCAGGCGGGGAGTGCCCGCACTACATGGATAAACCCCGGCCCCCTTTCCCACGCTTCCCGGTCCTTACCGCCTCTTACGGGAGGGGCGGCGAGCGCGCGGAGTTCGGGGGCCGTCGCCGCCGTCTCGGGGCAAGATCGCTATAGTCGCGCCGATGGCCGTACTCGAGAATCTGGGCGGGGGCGCGGCGGTGGTGCTGGAGCCTCGCCACCTCGTCGGACGCTCCACCGGAAACGACACCCGCATCCTCGGCCCCGCCGTCTCGGGGGAGCACGCGCTGTTCCTGTGGACGGGCAACGGCTGGGAGCTGCGCGATCTGGGCAGCCGCAACGGCACCTGGGTCGGCGACCGGCAGCTGCGGCCCGGCGACCGCCTCAACGTGGCGGCGGGGGCGAAGATCGCGTTCGGGGACCCTCAGGAGCGCTGGATCCTCACCACCGACTCGGCCCCCTCGGCGGTCGCGTGGGCGGAGGACCGGGTCATCGAGGGCGAGGGCCGCTTCCTCGGGCTGCCCGACGCGGACGATCCGCGGGTGCTGGTCGAGCTCGACCACGAGGCCGGCTGGGTGGTCGTCCGGGACGGCGCGCCGCGGGCGGCGGTGCACGGCGAGATCCTCGAGATCGACGGCCGCGAGTTCCGCCTGGGGCTCCCCGGTGGGCGGACGGAGAACGTCCCCCAGACCGCCGAGCTCAAGGAGATCTCCCTGGACAAGCGGGTCGACGTCATCGGCCTCGACTTCGCCGTGAGCGCGGACGAGGAGTACATCGAGGTCACCGCTCGGCTCGCCGCGACCGCCGAGGCGATCAAGCCGCGGGCCCACCACGAGCTCCTCCTCGTCCTCGCCCGGAGGCGCCTGGAAGACGCCGCCGAGGGGGTCGCCGCGAGCGAGCAGGGCTGGGTGTACACGAGCGACGTCCGCACCATGCTGCGGATCTCGGCCAACCAGTTCTACGTGATGTCCCACCGCTGCCGGAAGGAGCTCGAGGACCTCGGCGTCGTGGACGCCGGTCGGATCATCGAGAAGCGCACGACGTCGCGCCAGGTCCGCATCGGCGTCGCGGACTTGACCGTGCGAGCCCTCTGAGGTCGGCCCCGCGGAGGTAGGGTCCCCCCCATGCGCAGCCTCCACGCCCCCCTCCTCAGCCTCCCCCTCGTCGCTGCGCTCGCCTGCGGCGGCCCCGCTCCCACCCCGGCGCCCGCGCCCGGGATCGACCCCGGGGAGCCGACCGTGCAGGCACCCAGCGAAGACACCCCCGAAGCCACGCCCGCGCCCGCGGAGTCCCCGTCCGAGGCCGAAGCGACCGCTCCCACCCCGTATACGGCCGACCAGATCCGGGACGCCAGCAAGGCCGGGCGGGAGTGGCAGTACCGCGTCGTCAAGGGCGACGAGACGGTGTGGTCGATCATGACCATGACCGCCGTGGACGCCGAGGGCGCCACGATCCGGTCGATCGTGCGGGGCGCCGAGGGCCAGGAGGTGGGCGAGCCCAAGGAGTCCCGGGCGACCTGGGAGGAGCTCCGCCTGCACGCGTCCTTCCCGGCGTCCGCGACCACCATCGCCGACGACACGGCCAACGCCCCCGGCGGCCCCTACGACTGCAAGCGCTACGCGGTGGAGCGCGACGGCGGCACCGCGACCTTCTGGTTCGCGAACGACCTGCCCGGCGCTCCCGTGAAGATGACGGTGGAGAAGGACGGCGCGGTCGTGGAGACCCGGCAGCTCATGAAGTACGCCGCCGGCGGCTGATCGGTCAGCCGCTCCACCCGGCGACGAGGTCGAGGATCGTGCCCGCGAGGTGAGCGGGTCGCCCGGACTGTTCGAAGCGCCGGCGGCCCGAGCGCCCCATGCCCGCCAGCGCGAGGGGGAGGCGCAGCATCGAGTCGAGGGCCTCTCGCACCGCGCCGGAGTCGCTGGGGCGGGTCAGCACGGTCCCGTTGACGCCGTCCTCGAGGCCGGACGCGTCGTCGCCCCCCCCGCTGCCGAGGATCGGGAGCCCCCGGGCCCCGGCTTCGAGGAAGAGGCGGGTGAACTCGGGCTCGGGCTCCCCGGACTCGCCCCGTCGGCCCGCGAGGATGAAGACGTCGGCGCGGGCGTAGGCGTGCTCGAGCGCGGCGCCCTCCAGGCGACCCCGGAACACCACCCGATCGCCGATGCCTTGGGCCTCCGCGAGCGCCTTGAGCCGCGCCGCCTCGGGCCCGTCCCCGACGATCTCGTACTTCAGGGCCGAGCGGCCGCCGGACAGCGCCGCGAGCGCCTCGATCACCTTGTCGTGGCCTGCGGTCGCGACCAGCGGTGCGACCGTGAGCAGGCGTCGTGGGCGCTGGCGGAGGCTGCGGTCGGGGGGATTCTCGGGCCCCGCGACGGCGACCGGCACCTCGAAGACCCGACCGGGCGGGACGCCGTTGCGAGCGATGAGCCGGTGGGCGCGCCCCGAGCAGACGAGCCAACGGACGTCGCCCATCAGGGCTTCGCGGCGCTCGGCCTTGGCCGATCCGGACAGCTCGTCCCCGAGCTCGGGGCCGCCGAACCCCACCACCAGCGGGCGGTCGGGCCGGGGGATCTCCTTGAGGGCGTCGAGGATCCCCGGGAGGGGCCTCCACGACGTGGCCACGATGAGCGTCGGGCTGAACTCGGCCAGGCGCTCCGTCGCGCCCTTCTTCCAGTGGGCGCGGCCCCACTTCCGCCACCACGGCCCGGGGAGCGCCTGCACGTGGGTGTCCGTCTCCGTGCTGGTGGTCTTCGGGCGCCCTCGGCCGCCGGGGGTCCACACCTCGACAGGCACGTTCGCGCTCGCGAAGCCCTGGGCGAGGACCTCGGACATGGCGACCCCGCCATCGCGCGCCAAAGGCCACGCCTGCGTCACGACCGCCACCCTGACTGCGAGCGGCCGTTGCGTCACGAAACCTCCGCGGGGGCGGCGCCGGTCGTCGACGTGCCGGAGCCCCGAACTCGCGGATTCTACCGATTCGGCCGACAGAGGCCATCCGAGGGGGGGAACCCTCGGGTCAACCGTGCTCCACCCGATCGCCGCCCGCCCGCTTCGCTCGGTACATCGCGGCGTCGGCGGCGGCCACGACGTCCTCCCCCGAGTCCTCTCGGCCGGGGCCCATCGCCGTCCCGATGCTCAGGGCCCACGCGGGCGGACCGGACCCCGCCTCCCGCGGCCGGAGCGCGAGGAGGCGCGCCGCCAGCTCCCTCACGAGGCCTGCGTCTTCCACCCCCGGGAGCAGGACGGCGAACTCGTCGCCGCCGAGGCGGGCGATGGTGTCGTCCCCCCGCAGGCTCGCGCGGAGCCGCTCGGCGAGGCGACGGAGCAGATCGTCCCCGGCCGCGTGCCCCTCGCGGTCGTTGACCGACTTGAACCGGTCCACGTCCAGGAAGAGGACGGCGAAGCCGGGGCCCCCGCGGCGGCTCCTCGCGACCGCTCGCTGCACGCGCTCGAAGAAGACGTTCCGGCGGAAGAGGCCGGTGAGGAGATCGCGCGTGGCCGCCCGGTGCAGGCGGTCCTTGAGGGCCTTTCGCGCGGGTCTGGATCTCGCATTGAGCGGATGCCTCATGCGACCTCTCGGACGGGGGT
>CAZEKB010000087.1:0-29320 GCA_964512225.1 uncultured Rickettsiales bacterium
TTGTTCGGGTTGGGGACGGGGGGGGGGGCCGCGTAGCAGCGCGCGACGGCCGAGCCGGTCGCGGTGGCCGCGCTGCTGCTGGCGGCGGCGCGGGCCGCGGCGGCGGCGCCGGCCGCCGAGAACCCGGACCAGGCCGCGCGCATCACCGCACTCGAGGCCGAAGTCACGGCCGCGCGCGCCGACGTCCAGCGTCTGCAGGCCGAAGCCGAGGCCACGGCCCAGGCCGCCGCGGGAGCCGCGGGCGAGGCCGACGCCGCCGCCGCCGCCGCGAAGAAGGCCGCCGACGAGGCCGGCAAGGCCGCCGATGAGGCGAGCGAGGCGGTCGGCGCGGAGAAGAAGCGCGCCGACGACGCCGAGGCCGCGCTCGAGGTCGCCAAGAAGGCCGCGACGGACGCCGCCGCGAAGGCCGAGGCCGCCGAGGCCAAGGCCGCCGCCGCCGAGAAGAAGGCCGAAGAGGCCGCCACCGCCGCGAAGAAGGCCGGAGACGACCTCGCCGCGGCGCAGTCGGCGGTGGAGGAGCAGACGAAGCGGGCCGAGCGGCTCGAAGGTCGCATCCAGGCGGCCGACCTCGTGGCCAAGAGCGCGTCCGGCAAGGTCGACGCCGCGGAGGCCAAGACCGCGAAGGCCGAGTCCGACGTGGCGGCCGCCAAGGCGGACGTGGAGAAGGCCAACGCCGCGGTCGCCGAGGCCGAAGCGGCCGCCGCGGAGCTCCAGAAGAAGCTCGCCGAGCTCGAGGGCAAGGGCGCCGAGGCGCAGGCCTCCGCGGCGGACTCGGTCAAGGCGGCCGAAGAGAAGACCGCCGCCGCCGAGAAGAAGGTCGAAGAGGCCGAAGCCGCCCTCGTGAAGGCCGAGGCCGCGGCCGCGGACGAGCAGGGCCGCCGCGAAGAGTCCCACCGCGCGGCCCTCAAGGAGATCCAAGAGCGGGCCGCTCAGGAGCGCAAGACGCTCGAGGACCAGCTCAGCACCGACATCCTCGCCGCCGAGGAGCGGGCCGAGACCGAGCGAGAGAAGCTCGAGGCGCGCTTCGCCCAGGAGAAGGCCGAGCTCGAGCAGGCCGCGGTCATCGCGCGCGCCGAGGCCGAGTCCGAGTGGCGCGACCGCGTGGCCGCCCTCGAGGCCCAGCTCGCCAAGGTCCCGCCGCTGCAGGGCTACCTCACGCAAGTCGCCCGCGACGCGTTCGTGGCCGCCGACGCCGAGGGCCGGATCATCGGCTGGAGCGCGGGCGCCGCCGAGCTGGACGGTCGAGAGGCCTCCGCCGCCCTGGGCAAGCACCTGCACAAGGACGTGCTGACCCTCGACGGCGTGGACTGGAAGAAGCTCTTCGGCAAGGTCGTGGTCGCGGGTCGCGTGGAGGGCGACTACACCCTCGTCCACGGCGGGACCAGCCGGGAGGTCCGCGTGACGGCCTCCCTGGTCCGGGACGCCGACGGCCGGATCCAGGGCGTCGCGGAGTCGCTCCGCGCGCTGCAGCCCGAGGGCGGGCTGGACCTGCACGGACGCGCCGCGTTCGCCGAGGTCGCCGCGCCCCTCTACCAGACGATCGAAGACCGGGTCGCCGCGGGCCTCGCCGCCCACCGCCGCTCCGCGTCGTCCACCCAGGATCTCCTCAGGGTGGCCAAGGGCGTGGCGGAAGGGGTGTCGGCCGCCGAGCTCGAGGCGTTGGCGCGGGATCTGGACCTCTCGGGTCTGCTCGAGGCCGGCCCCGACGGGCTGAAGGCCGACGAGAAGGCCTGGCGAGCGCTGCGGGCGACGGTCCAGGACCTCACCCGGATCACCACCGGCGTGGCGCGCGGCGGCACGCTCCAGGTGCGCTGGAACGAGCTGGTCGAGCGCTGCCTCTCGGTCGTGGAGGCCGCCCCCGCGGCGCCCAAGACGGCCGAGCGGGTCTTCGGAGATCGCATCTCCGCGGAGCTGCGCGGGGAGTTCGTCGTGCCGCTCCTGCTCGCGCTCTTCGCGAGCCCGACGCCGAAGAACAAGACCCCCGCCGTGGCCACGTCGACCGAAGGCGACACCGTGCGGCTGGACAGCCGCGGCCCCACCCCGACCACCGAGACCAAGGTGCTGCTGCAGGCGCTCGCCGAGGCGGCGGGGGGGCGCGTCACGGTCGGGCACGACGGCAAGGCCACCACCGCGTCGATCGTCCTCCCCCGCTACCCGGTCGTCGAGGCCACGGCGGTGGAAGCCGACGCGTCCGACGACATCCCCGAGCTCGAGCTCGAGGCCATGCCGGACGAAGACGAAGAAGCCGAAGCGACCTCCGTCGGCAGCCTCGCCCTGCCCGGGATCGACGACGCCCCCGTCGCCGAAGACGCGTCCCCCGCGGTGCTCGCGTCGGGCAGCGCCGCCGCCGTGGAAGAAGACGACGGCGGGGACCTGCTCCTCATGCTCGGCGAGGACTCGGCCGTCCTCCGCAAGGCGCCGGAGTCCGAGGTGGAGTACGTCCCGGTGTCCGCCACCGGCAACCACCCCCGGGTCGACGGGGGCATCGAGAACACGGACGCGGAGCTCGAAGGGGCCTATGCGGGCGACGCCAACGTGTCCGCGTCGGTGCGCCAGGCCGCCGACGAGATGGACGCGTTCGCCGCCAAGAAGGGCAAGGGCGACGACATCTCGGACCTCCAGACGGGCCCCATGTCCGCGGCGAAGGGCCCCAGCCCCGAGGTGCTGCGGGAGATGCAGGCCACCAACCCGGGCGAGGGCAAGGGCGAGAAGCCGGCGAAGGGCAAGGGCAAGAAGTCCAAGGGCAAGAAGAAGAAGAAGTCCAAGGGCAAGGCCAAGAAGTAGTCCCCCCGCGGGGCCTTGGAGGGCCGATGGCCACCGTTCGTCCGTTCACCGCCCACCTGCCGCCGCCCCACCGAGCCGCCGCGATCGCGTCCGTCCCCTACGACGTCGTGAACAGCGCCGAGGCCGCCGCGCTCGCAGAGGGCAACCCCGACAGCTTCCTGCACGTCATCCGGCCGGAGATCGACCTGCCCGAGGGCACCGATCTCTACTCCGACGCCGTCTACGCCCAGGCCCGCGACGCGCTCGCCGCGTTCACCGCCCGGGTCCCGTTCACGGCGGAGCCCGGGGTGCTGCTCGTCTACCGCCTGATCCGGGAGGGCACGGCCCAGGTCGGCGTCGTCGGCGGCTGCTCGGTCGACGAGTACGACGCGGGCGGGATCGCCATCCACGAGCGCACGCGGCCTACGAAGGAGGACGACCGCACCCGCCACGTCGTGACCATGGGGTGCCAGGCCGAACCCATCTTCCTGGCCTACCGACGGGACGCGACGGTGAGCGCGCTGGTGGAGACGGCGATGCAGGGCGCCCCCCTGTTCGACTTCGTCGCGCCCGACGGGGTGGCCCACACCGTGTGGCGCGCCCCCGACGCCGCGGCCTTGTCCCGCGCGTTCGAGGCGGTCCCGGCGCTCTACGTCGCCGACGGGCACCACCGCGCGAAGTCGGCCTCCCGGGCCCGCGCCGTCCTCCGCGAGCGAGCGGGCGACGCCCACCGCGGCGACGAGCCCTACAACTTCGTCATGTCGGTCGTCTTCCCCGACGACCAGCTCGACATCCTCCCCTACAACCGGGTCGTGACGGACCTGGGCGGACGCACCCCGGCGGACGTCCTCGCGGCCCTGGACGATCGGTTCGGCCTCACCCCCGACGCGTCGCCCGCCCCGGCCACCCGGGGCAGGTTCTCGGTGTTCGCCGACGGCCGGTGGTTCGGCTTCTCGATCCCCGCGCCGGGCACGTCCGTCCTCGGCGATCTCGACTGCGCGCTGCTGCAGGACGAGGTCCTGGCTCCGCTCCTCGGCATCGAGGATCCGCGGCGCGATCCGCGCATCGACTTCGTGGGCGGGATCCGCGGCACCGGAGAGCTCGAGCGCCGCGCGGCGGCGGCGGGCGGGGTCGCGTTCTCCCTGTTCGCGACGTCCCTGGCCGAGCTCTTCGCGGTCGCCGACGCGGGCGAGATCATGCCGCCCAAGTCGACCTGGTTCGAGCCGAAGCTCCGGTCGGGGATGTTCTTCCACCGCATCGCCTAGGAGCCGCGGATGCGCGTCCTGATCGCCGACAAGCTGCCCGATGAAGCCCTCGATCGCCTGCGCGACGAGGGATTCGATCTCGTCGTCGACGCGTCGCTGAAGGGCGACGCGCTGGTGGACGCGCTGGGCCGCACGGCCCCCCGGGTCCTCGTGGTCCGGTCGACGAAGGTCGACGCGCGCGCCGTCGACGCGGCCCCTTCCCTGGGCCTGATCGTGCGGGCCGGGGCGGGCGTGAACACGATCGACGTCGCCGCGGCCGCGTCGCGGGGGGTGTACGTCGCGAACTGCCCGGGGCGGAACAGCCACGCGGTCGCCGAGCTCGCGATCGGGCTGCTCGTGAGCCTCGACCGGAGGATCCCCGACGCGGTCTCGACCACCCGGGACGGCACCTGGGCCAAGAGGGAGTTCGCCCGCGCCCGAGGCCTCGCCGGGCGCACGCTCGGCGTGATCGGCATCGGGCGGATCGGCTTCGCGGTGCTCCGCGCGGCGGCCGGGCTGGAGATGAAGCTCCTGGCCTGGAATCGCCACCCGAACCCGGCGGTCCAGGACGCCCTCGTGGCCGCGGCCGAGGCCCTCGGGGCCGAGATGGTCGACGATCTGAAGGAGCTCGCCGCGCGCTCGGACGCGCTGACCGTGCACGTGGCCGCCGTCCCCGCGACCGAGGGCCTGATCTCTGCCGAGGTCTTCGAGGCGATGCGCCCGGGCGCGTACTTCATCAACACGGCCCGGCCCCAGGTCGTGGACCACGACGCCCTCCGCCGGGCCCTCGACGAGCGCGGCATCCGGGCGGGCCTCGACGTCTTCGAAGGCGAGCCGTCGGGCGGCGCGGGCGAGATCTCCACCGACCTCGTGGCCCACCCCAACGTCTGGGCCACCCCCCACATCGGGGCCTCCACCAACCAAGCGCAGGAGGCCGTCGCCGCCGAAGCGGCCCGCGTCGTCACCGCCTACCGCAATACGGGGGAGGCCCCGAACTGCGTCAACGTGTCGCCCAGGTCGCCCGCGACGCACCTCCTCGTCGCCCGCCACCGCAACCGCGTGGGGGTGCTCTCGCACGTCTTCTCGACCCTGCGGGACGCGGGGATCAACGTCGCGGAGACGGAGAACGTCGTCTTCGCGGGCGCCGAAGCGTGCATCGCCCGGATCCGCCTCGACGGGGTACCCGGGGACGACGTCCTGGACACGATCCGCCACGGATCCGACGACATCCTGTCCCTCACCCTGATGCCTCTGTAGGAGCCGACCATGGCCCGCGTGTTCAACTTCAGCGCCGGTCCCAGCGCGCTGCCCCTCCCCGTCCTCGAGCAGGCCCGGGACGAGCTCGTCGACTTCCGCGGGTCGGGGGCTTCGATCATGGAGCAGTCGCACCGCGGGCCCGTCTACGACGCGGTGCATACCCGGTGCGAGGCGGACCTGCGCGCGCTGCTCGGTGTGCCCGACACCCACTGCTTCGTCTTCATGGGCGGGGGCGCGCGGTCGCAGTTCGCCCACGTCCCCAACAACCTCGCTCGCCACGCGCCCGCGGACTACCTCGTCACGGGCCGCTGGGCCCAGGGCGCCGCGGACGAGGCGGCCAAGCTCGTCACGTCCCGCACCCTGTACTCGTCGGCGGACTCGGGCCACGACCACGTCCCCACGGCCGACGACTACGCCGCGGATCCCGACGCCGCGTACCTCCACTACACGTCGAACAACACGATCTACGGCACGCAGTACCAGTACGTCCCCCACGCGCGCGGCGGCACGCTCGTATGCGACATGTCGAGCGACATCCTCAGCCGACCCGTCGACGTGAGCCGGTACGGCCTCATCTACGCCGGCGCCCAGAAGAACATGGGGCCCGCCGGGGTCACCGTGCTCATCGTGCGTCGGAGCCTGCTCGACCGGAGCGACCCGGGCCTGCCGGAGATGTTCAGCTTCGCCCGCATCGCGGCGAAGGACTCGATGCTGAACACCCCGCCGACGTTCAACATCTACCTCGTCGGGTTGGTCGCGCAGTGGCTCCTCGACTTGGGCGGGCTCGGGGCGATGGAGGCGCGCAACCGCGCCAAGGCCGACGCGCTGTACGCCGCCATCGACGGCTCCGGCGGCTTCTACACGGGCCACGCCCGGGCGGACTCGCGGTCGTGGATGAACGTCACGTTCCGCATCCCCGGCCGCCCCGACCTCGAGGCGAGCTTCGTGAGCGAGGCCGTGGAGGCGGGCATGATCGGCCTCAAGGGGCATCGCAGCGTGGGGGGCCTCCGCGCCAGCATCTACAACGCGGTGCCCCCCGAGGCGTGCGCGGCGCTCGCCGACTTCATGGGCGAGTTCGCGAGGCGCCACGGCTGAGTCGCCGCCCCGGATCGACGTCGAGACCGTGATCCCGGCACCCCCCGGTCCTAGAGTTCGGGAGAGTCCCTTCAGGTAGGGTGCCCGCGTGTCGGAGGTTGTGATGAAGCACTGGATCCGGATGGTCGTGGCGGCGGCCTGCATGACGGCGGGGACGGCCCTGGCGGGTGAGCCGGAGCTGCCCGCGGGCCTCACGTTCTGCGCCGACCGCGCCGCCATCGATGCGGCCCTCGGAGAGGTCAACGAGCTCACGGACGAGATGCTCGAGACCAACCTGAAGCTGTGGGGCCTCGAGGGCGTGATCCGGGTGGTGCTCGAGGAGCAGAAGCTCGTCACGGCGCGCTTCCGGGTGTTCGAGACGCCGACCTCGCTCAAGACGATCAAGGGCAAGCTCGGCAAGCAGCACGGGGAGCCCACGGTGACGGGCTCGCCCGACGACACCGGGTACTCCCGCAAGTACACGTGGTCCCCGGGCGAGTCGGTGACGGTGGAGATGAGCCGCCAGACCGAGCAGGTCTACGCCACGTGGGAGGTGCCGCCCGAGCGCTGCTCCTCCGGCCCCGACATGCAGGAGGGCCTCACGGATCAGGAGAAGGCCGATCTCGAGGCGATCAGCGAGAAGAAGGCGATCGAGTTCGACGTGTTCTCCGAAGACCTCGAGGAGCGCGAGAAGCAGATCGAAGAGGAGAAGAAGCGCAAGGCCGAAGAAGAAGAGCGGAAGGCCAAGGAAGAGGCCGGCGAAGAAGACGAAGAAGAAGCGGGCGACATCGACATCGACTGGTAGCCCGGACGTGACGCGAGCGCCCCACGCCGGCAGCGTGCGCCGGTGCCGCGCCCCCCGAACGACACCCCCCTGACCTTCACCACGACCGACGGCGTCGCCCTCGAGGGCACGTACGTGGTCCCGGATCCGCCCGCGGGCGCGCTCGTCGCCTGCCACCCCCACCCGCTCTACGGCGGGACCATGACCAACAAGGTCGTGCACTCCCTGTACAAGGCCTTCCGGGACACCGGCTTCGCGGCGATCCGGTTCAACTTCCGCGGCACCGGCGGCTCCGGCGGGGTGCACGGCGGCGGGGTGGACGAGGTGCGCGACGTGCGGGCCGCGGCGAGCGCCCTCGACGGAGTCCTCGGCGGGCGGACGACGGGCAGGCCCCGGGTGTTCGGGGGCTTCTCGTTCGGCTCCGTGGTGGGGCTGACCGCCGCGTCCGACGACGACTCCGTGACCCACCGCGTGGCGATCGGGCTGCCCCTCGGCCTCGGAGAGGTCGACGGGCGCAGCTACGACTGGGCGTTCCTCGAGGACGATCCCCGCCCCCTCTTCCTCATCGTCGGGGAGGACGACGAGTTCTGCCCCACCGGCGAGTTCGAGGCCCGGGTCCGAGCACTCCGAGCGGCCGCCGTGCCCGTCGACGCGGTCGTCGTGCCGGGCGCCAACCACTTCTTCGACCGGCTCGGACACGTCCTGCGGCAGGAGGTGTTCCGCGTCGCCGCCCGGATCGCCGGCGCGGAACCGGAGCCGCGCCGCCACCCCGTCCGGCAGGTGGAATAGACTCCCCCCCTGCCGGGCATCCTCGCCCTTTGGAACGCCGATGCATCCCCTGACGATTCGCCTCTCCCTCCTCGTCCTCGTGGCCGCGCTGCTCGGCGGCTGCGGCGTCCGCAAGGACCTCCACCAGGCCGCCCTCGACACCATCGCGGAGTCCCAGGACAAGGTCGACGCCCTGCTCGCGGAGTTGGCCGCCTGCCGCGCCCAGCAGGACGCGCTCGTCGGCACCGTCGAAGAGTGCAAGGCCGAGCTCGCCGCCCTCGCCGCGGCGCGGGACCAGGTGCTCGCCGACAACACTGCGCTGCGCCGGAAGCTCGCCGAGCTCGGCCAGAACGTGGACGTCCTGCTGGAGCAGAAGTCGGACATGGCGGACATGCTCGCCGAGGCCCAGCGCGCCCTCGAAGAGGCCCGCGCGCGCCAGGCCGCGGCCGAAGCACGGGACGCGATCTTCCGACAGATCCGGGACCGGCTCCAGGCGATGATCGACGGGGGCAAGCTCAACGTTCGGATCGTGCGCGGGCGGCTCGTCATCGACCTCAAGCAGGACATCCTCTTCCCGAGCGGGAGCGCCGAGCTGAGCGAGATCGGCGTCGAGACGCTCAAGGAGGTCGCGGGCGCGCTCGTCGCCTTCCCCGACCGCGCGTTCCAGGTCGAAGGACACACCGACAACGTGCCGATCAAGACCCAGCGGTTCCCGTCGAACTGGGAGCTCTCCACGGCGCGGGCCGTGTCCGTCGTCAAGCTGTTCAAGGACACGGGCCTGGCGGGCGAGAACCTCAGCGCCGCGGGCTACGGAGAGTTCCAGCCGCGCGCGAGCAACGAGTCGGACGACGGCCGCGCCCTCAACCGCCGGATCGAGGTGGTGATGGTGCCGGATCTGCAGACCCTGCCGGACCTCGTCGAGACCATCGACCGGTGACGGAGATCTCGCCCGCGCTCTACGATGCGCTCCAGCAGCTGGTGCGCCTGGGCGGGTCCGACCTCCACCTCGGCGACGGCGACCCGCCCATGGGGCGCATCGACGGCGAACTCCGCCCCCTCCCGGGCTGCCTCGCGGACGACCAGCCCGTCCTCACCCTCGTGGTCGGCCTCGTGGACCCCGACGAGGTCGCTCACCTCGACGCGTCCGGCGGCGGCGCCATCGACTTCGCGTTCGGCGTCGACGGGCTCGGACGGTTCCGCGCGAACCTGTACATGGCCGGGGAAGGCTGGGCCCTGGCCGTCCGGGCCCTCGCCGAGAAGATCCCCACCCTCTCCGACCTCCAGCTCCCCCGCTCCCTCGCCTCGCTCGTCGAGCACAAGACGGGGCTCGTGCTGTTCACGGGGCCCACGGGCAGCGGCAAGTCGGCGACGATGGCGGCGCTGGTGGCCCACGTCACGGAGAATCGCCGCGTCCACGTGATCACCCTGGAGGACCCGATCGAGGTGCTCCACCCGCGCAAGCGGGGGCTGGTCCGGCAGCGGGAGCTCGGGCGGCACACCGCGACGTTCGCCGACGGCCTGCGGGCCGCCCTCCGGGAGGACCCGGACATCATCCTCGTGGGCGAGATGCGGGACCAGGAGACGATCCAGCTCGCGCTCACGGCCGCCGAGACCGGTCACCTCGTCCTCTCCACGTTGCACTCCTCGCGGGCGTACGCGGCCGTCGACCGGATCGTGGACGTGTTCGACGAGCACAAGCAGGGGCAGGCGCGCTCGCAGCTCGCGGACTCCCTCCAGGCGGTGGTCGCCCAGCGCCTCGTGAAGCGGACCGACGGCGGGAGGGTGGCGGCCATCGAGGTGATGCGCGTGAACCACGCGATCGGCAACCTGATTCGCGAGCGCCGCGCCCAGCAGATCCCGAGCGTGATGCAGACGCACCGCGACGACGGCATGTGGCTGCTCGAGCGGCACCTCGCCGCGCTCGCCCGACGGGGCCTGATCAGCGTCGAGGAGGCGTACGCCCACTCCGAGGACTCGGGCCTCGTGGAGACCTACCTCACGAGCTGAACCGGGCGCCGACGTGCCCGATCCCGACCGCTTGCGGGTGCGAAGCGTTTTGCGCACCGTGGCATTCCGTGTCCCCGCGGTCGCGAGAATTCGGGCATGATCGTGCCCGATCATGCAGATCGGCCGGCCGCGCCGAGATCCCGGACCCAACGTGGATTTCGCAGCGATATCGGCAGGGTTTGCGACGGAGATTGCGAGAAGAAGGCCCGCCGAGCACCCCGCGCTCACGCCGGCACCACGCTTGCAGTCCTCCCCAGCAGCACGGGGTCCGCGAGGGCGCCCCGCCGACGGGAGAAGACATGGGCCAAGTCGTACCGCTTTCCACCCTTCCCGAGAGCCACCGCCCCGGACCGCATACCGTCGTAGGCGAGTCCAAGGTGGTCTTCACCCTCCTCGGCATGGTCGCCGACGTCGTCCTCGACGTGGACATGACCGTCTCCCGAGCCCGGGACCTCTTCACGCTGGCGCTCTACGAGCGGGCCGAGAAGCGATACAAGACGAGCACGCGCGTCTCGCTGGCCTTCGACACGGCCCTGCGGACGGTCAAGAAGATCAAGAAGAAGTACCGCGAGAACGGCGTCGAAGAGGGCGAGGGTCCGCTCTACAACCTGCGCCGCAAGGTCTACTTCATGCTCCTGAAGCGGGAGATGGACCTCGACGAGATCGCGCGGGAGCTGCCGATCAACTACGAGGTCAACTACGCGCGCCTCTCCGTCGACACGCTGATGGACCAGGGCCTCGTGGAAGAGATCGATCGCGGACGCGGGCACATTACGTACCGGGCGGTCATTCCCGAGGGCTATGTAAACTTCTTCAGTGAGGACCACGACGCCGTCATCGCCGGCTTCGAACGGTTCCTCGGTGCCACGCGGAAGGTGGTCGTCGAGCGCCTGCTGAAGGCGAACGGCTCCACCGCTCTCGCGCGCGGATTCGTCGCTCGGGTCAAGCCCGGGGACCAGGAGGACCTGGCGGACGACCTGCGCGCGGCCATGGTGCGGACGCTCATGGAGTACGAGCGTCGCGCCGAGGGTCTCGAGGACGAGGAAGTGGCCGAGATGGAGGTGCTGATCGGGCTGTCGCCCAGCTGATCCTCCGACAAAGTGACCAACCACCTCCCCGGCCCACCCGGGGAGGTCCGGAGGACAGATGACGAACCGGTGCCTCCCCAGCCTCGCCGGACTCGCCCTCCTCGCGCTCGCCCTCACGGCGTGCGACGCCGACGACGGAAGCCTCCTGCTCGACGCCGCGGACGCGGACGGAGCGCTCGAGGATCCCCCCGCCCAGGACGAGGAGGACGACGGGTCCGACCTCGTGGTCCTCCCCCCCGATCACGTCGAAGTGTTCGTGGGCGACGAGCTCCTGATCGACATCCCCAACGAAGACCCCGAGACGCTGGTGCTGCGCCCCGTGCAGCTCCCCGAGGGCTCCGAGTTCGAGCTGGGTGAAGAGGGCGGGATCCTCCACTGGATCCCGGAACCGGAGGACATCGGCACCCACGACGTCGTGTTCCTGCACGCGGACATCGACAACCCGAGCTTGGTGCTGTTCAGCCGCACCCTCGTGGTCGACGTCCTGCCCCGGTTCGACCTGATCGAGTACGGCTTCTAGGCCCCCCCGCGGGGGTCCTTGCTTCCGGGCGGGTCGAAACCGGCCCGCGGGTGGCCCACCGATGGCCTCGATGCGACAATGGCGGACGTGAGTTCTCGGCGACGCATCGGTGAGATCCTGCTGGCGTCGGGCGCGATCGACGAAGACCAGCTCGCGACCGCGCTCGCCGACCAGGCGGGGGTGGCCTTCGCGAAGCCCCCGCTGCCCACGTCCGACCCCACCCTGCTCGCCAACCTGCCGCTGGACATCGCCCGCACGCTGCAGGTCCTGCCCCTCGCGGAGGGGGTCACCGGGACGGTCCAGGTCGCCGTCGCAGACCCCTTCGACACCCACGGCCAGGCCACCGTGAGCACGGCGATGCAGGCCCCGCTGTCGCTGCTGGTCTGTCCGGCGTCGGCCCTCGACGCCGCGATCGCCCAGGTCTACGCGGCCGCCGAGATCATCAGCTCCAGCGTGATCGAGGCCCTGCCCGCCGACGAGGACGACAGCGAGGACGAAGAGCTCGACATCATCGCCGGGGACGAGCTGGTCCCCGATGTGGACGAAGACGCCGAAGAGCGCATCGTGGACGTCGCCGTCACGTCGTCGATCCCCCTCGGCGCGGGGCTCGGCCCCCTGAGCACCGTGCCCCCGGGGCTGATGTCCCTCCCCTCCGGCGCCGCCGCGCCCCCCGTCCCGGTCGTGCACTCCGCCCCGCCGGACGAGGACGACATGGACGACCTCCCCGAGACGGCGGAGGAGACGGAGCCGTCGGACCGGACCCCCGAGCCCCCGGAAGAGATCGACGTCGACGATGCGCTCGACCTGGGCGCGATCGAAGAGCCCCCGCCCGCGCCGCAGAAGGTGGTCGTCCCCAAGCTCCCCACGGGCCCCCGCGCTCCCCTCGCGCCCCCGCCGAAGCCGAGGAAGAGCGCCGGACCGCCCGCGCCGCCCCCGCCGCTCGCGCCGCTCGGACCGCCCCCCGTGGCCACGGCGAGCCACACCCAGCTGTCGCCGATCGCCACCTCCCCCGGCGCGCCCGCGCCGAAGTCCGGCCTCGAGGAGGACACCCTCGTCGCCATCGAGCGACCGAAGGACGACGGCAGCGCGGTCGGGGGCCTCCCCCCCTCGCTCGCGCCCGCGGGCCCGCCCGCCGACGTCTCCCTCGGCGACGACACCGCCCCTCCTCCCGGCCTGACCACGCCCCTCGACCTCGACGGCCACTCCGATCGAGGGCTCGCGGCGGTGGTCAAGGAGCTCCGCGGCGCGCGCACACCCGAGACGACGCTGCGGCTCCTGGCCGCCCTGCTGGCGCACGGGTTGGAGCGTCAGTGCGACGCGCTCCGTCTCACCGCCGAGGGCTCTCAGCTCCGGGTCGACTACCGAGTGGACGGCGCGATGCAGCTCGCGGTGCGGCTCCCCGCCTGGTCGCGGATCGCGGCGCTGGAGGCGATCCACCGCGCGGTCGGGCTGCCCCTGGCAGCGTCCGGGACCGAAGCCGTGGGCCGAGGGTTCGAGGCCACCTGGAAGGGGCGACCCGTGCGCTGCCGCATCGCCGCGGTGAGCGGGGGGAAGGAGCCCCACCTCGTCCTGCGCATCCGGGACTCGGGCGCGGTGCGCGATCTCGCCGGGCTCGGGCTGCCCCCGGACGTGCGCAAGCGGCTCCGCCAGTGGGGCGCCGCCCGACAGGGGGTGATCCTGGTGGTCGGGCCCGCCGACGCGGGCCGCAGCACCACGCTGCGCGCGATCGCTCGCGCCGAGTCGAAGCGGCGCCGGACCTGCGTCGTCGGCCCCTGGGACCTCTTCACGACCGACGGACAAGAGACCTACCGCTACGGCGACGGCCCCGGCGAAGAGGACGTGGCCGTGGCCGTGCACAACGCCCTGTCGCGGGACCCCGACGTGCTCGTCGTCGACGGGGTGGAGGGCGCCGTCGGCACCGTGCTGCGGGCCGCCGACGACGGGCGCCTCGTCATCGCCGGGGTCACCGGCGCGGACGCCGTGGACGGCATCGCCCGCCTGCTCGAGCACGTGTCCGAGGGGCTGCTGGGGGGCCAGCTCCTCGGGGTGGTCGAGCAGCGGATGGGGCGGGGGCTGTGCGCGTCCTGTCGCTCCACCGCGCCGGTGGACAAGGGCCTGGCCAAGCGGCTGGGGCTGCGGATGGACACGATGCCGGATCGGCTCCCTGCGCGGGGGCCCGGGTGCCGAGCCTGCCGCCACGCCGGGACGCGCGGACGATACGCCCTCTTCACGCGGGTCGAGGCGTCGGGCGACCTGCCCGCCGGGTCCTCGAAGGCGCGGGGACGGCTGCAGGTCTACGTGGACAAGAACCGGCCCGTGACGCTCGCCGAGGAGGGCCTGGGTCTGGTCGTCCAAGGCAAACTCTCCCTCCACGACCTCGGGCTCGCGCTGGGGGTCGAGGCCCCGGGTCAGGGCGTCGGCAAGGTCGTCGTCACGGCGGACGCGTGGTCCGCCGGCCTCGAAGAGACGATGGAGGGGCCCGTGCCCACGACGTCGCTCGACGAAGAGTCGACCGAGGCGAGCGGGCCGCGGATGCTGCCGGACCTGCTGGGCGAGTCCGACCAGGTGAGCGGCGAATTCCTGGGCAAGCCCGTCGGGCAAGACCCCGAAGACGGTCGCCTGCTGCTCGTCCTCGGGGGCGACGGTCTCGACGATCGCCTGCGCAAGGCCCTGCCGCCCGGCGAGTTCCGAGTCGCCTCGGTGGCGGACGTCGCGGCCGCCCGAGACTTCATCCAGCGCACCGCGCCGCGGGCGATCCTCCTGTCGGTCGCGGGCGACGTGCCCGGGTCGGTCGCCCAGGTCGGGGTCCTGCGGGAGGACCTGTCGTCGGCCTTCCTCCCCCTGCTCGCGGTCGGCGTGGTGGGCGACGACGCCCACCAGCTTGTGCGGGCGGGCGCCGACGAGACGCTCGCCGCCGGGCTCAGCGGGGCGGATCTGGAGAAGCAGGTTCGGGAGGCGATGGCCCGGGCGACCTAGGCTCCTCGGCGGCGGGGTCGATACCCGTCGCGGCGAACAAGCGGAACAGCACCCAGTCCGGCCCCTGGGCCACCAGCGGGCGACGCGCCGCGATCTCGGACCGGAAGGTGTCGGACCAGTACGACGCCGAGGTGTCCGTCACGAGCAGGTACTCCGCCCCGTCGACCTCGAGCCACTCCAGGTCGTCGATGGCGATCGCGTCCCGCGTCCACCCCCGCCGATCCATCGCGTACAGGACGGTCTGGGCGTGCCGATCGACCACCACGACCGGCGGCCCCTCGGGGATGAGCGCGCCCGCCGTCCGCGCCACCGCCGCGGGCCGACGGTCGAGCGTGAGGTTGTCGCGGACGAAGCCTTGGGCGAGGACCGTCGACGAGCCGAGAGCGAGGCCGCCCGCCACCGCGAGGAACGCCGGCATCTGGGGGATCAGCGGGGCGTCCCGCAGCGTCGCCAGCCCCTCGCGCACGGTCCAGCCCGCGGCCACCGAGACGAACGCGACGGCGGGGAGCTGGTAGTAGCCGTGCAGGCCGAAGCCCTCGGTGACGGCGATGACGGCGACGCCGAGGCCGCCGATGCCCCATGCGAAGGGCTCGAGCTCCCGCTTCCAGCGCGCCGCGATCAGGCCCGCGGCGGCCAGCGCGGCCCCGACCGGGGTGCACGTGACGCCCAGGAACGTCCCCACGATCCCGGCCCACCGGCCGACGTCGAGCCAGACCGCGAGCCCGCCCCACTTGTGGGCGGTCGGCCCCCAGATGCCGAACGTCGCTCCGTCGCTGCCGAGGGTCGAGGCGTAGGCGTACCACGCGATCCCCAGCGCGCTCGCGCCCACGACGGCGCTCGCGACGATCCCCCGCACCGCCCAGCGCCGATCCCGATCCGCGCGCCCCACACGCGCCAGCGGCAGCGCCGCGACGAGCCAGAAGGCGGTCGTCCCCTTCACCGCCACCGCGAGGCCGAGGAACAGGGCCGCGAGGCCCGCCGAGAGGGCGGCGGACGGACCGCGTCGGCCGACCGCCGCGTCCAGCCGCTCCAGCCCCAGCAGGAGGAAGGCGACGGCCGTGGGGTCCGGCTGGATGCTGCGGCTGAACACGACGGACAGGGGCGACAGGCAGTACAGGAGCAGAAACGGCCACGTGGGGCCCCCGAAGCGGCGGCGGACCCACGCGATCAACGCGAAGGCGCCCACGAGCCACGCCGCGACGGAGACCCCCCTCGCCCACGCCGCGCTCGGGCTCCGCGCGGCGCCCACGGGCTCGCCCAGGGCCCGCCAGCCCACGGCGACCAGGGCCTGATAGAGCGGGAACTCGCTCTCGACCGTGCCCGCTTCCGGACCCGCCCAGGCGATCCGCGGGTGGAGGAGATCGGTCCCCTCGCGCGCCATCACCCGCGCCATCGACGCGGTGTCGGACTGGCGGACGTGGTGGGAGTCGAGGGGCGGCGCGTCCAGCGCCGTGACGCGGAGGGCGAGGCCCACGGCCAACAACAGCAGCAGCAGCGCTGTCGATCCTCGGGGCCCGGGCGTCGACACCATGACCTCCGAGTCTAACCCCGCCGACGGGCGAAAGCGGCGTACCCGATTTCGGGTATAACACTTGTCGCGGTCCTCGTAGCCGCCCTAGCGTGCACTTGGAAGCGGAGCGAACGCATGCCTCGGAGACCCGCGCTCGACCCTGCTTTCCGGCGATTCCTGCTCCGGATCGTCGACGTCTCCGAGCGCGAGCTGGACAAGATCGCGTCGGAGCTTCGGTTTCACTGGAGTGAGACCGTCGAGGAGTTCGTCGCGAGGCGACACCGCGAGCTGCAGCGAGAGGGCGTCCCGAACCGGGTGCTCTACGGGCGGATCGCGCGGGAGCTGGAGGACCGACCGTTTCGGGCACGCCCGCGGTCGGAGCGGCAGATTCGCAGGATGATCTACGGCTGAGGCCGTCGAACGAACGCCCCCTGGGAGAAGCGAACATGTGTGGAATCGTGGGGTACACCGGCCCTCGGAACGTCGTCCCGATCCTCGTGGAGGGGCTCAAGCGCCTGGAGTACCGGGGATACGACAGCTCCGGCGTCGCGACCATGAACGGCAGCGGCGGCCCGTTCTTCGTGCACAAGAAGAAGGGGCGCATCCGCGAGATGGAGCGGGGGCTGCCCGAGGTGCTGCCCCCGGCCAACGCAGGCATCGCTCACACCCGCTGGGCGACGCACGGCGGGCCGAACGACGTCAACGCCCACCCCCACCTCAGCCACGACGGCCGCATCGCGGTGGTGCACAACGGCATCGTCGAGAACAGCTCGGTGCTGCGCAAGCGGCTGCAGGCGGACGGCGTCGAGTTCAAGAGCGAGACCGACACCGAGGTCATCCCCAACCTCGTGGCGCGGTTCTACGAAGGCGACCTCGAGAGGGCCGTGAAGTCGGCGCTGGGCCTGATCAAGGGCACCTACGGCATCGTCGTGCTGAGCATGGACGAGCCCGGCCGGCTCGTCGTCGCCCGCAACGGCTCCCCGATCGTCATCGGCGTCGGGGAGGACGAGATGTTCGTCGCGTCGGACGCCCCCGCGCTCATCGCCCATACGAAGACCGTCGTGTACCTCGAAGACGGCGAGGTCGCGGTCATGGACTCCGCGGGCTTCCGCACGACGGACCTCAAGGACCGCCTGATCGACAAGTCCGAGCACCTGCTCGACTGGGAGCTCGAGGAGATCGAGAAGGGTGGGTTCCCGCACTTCATGCTCAAGGAGATCCACGAGCAGCCGCGCTCCATCGCCCGGGGCCTGCGGGGACGCGCCGAGCCCGAGTTCGGCGACGCCCACCTCGGGGGCCTCAACCTCGAGCGGCGGGAGTTCTTCGACATCCGCCGCGTCTGCCTCATGGCATGCGGCACCAGCTACCACGCCGCGATGGCGGCGACGCACGTGCTCGAGGGCATCGCCCGCGTGCCCTGCACCGTCGAGATCGCCAGCGAGCTGAGGTACCGCAACCCGATCGTGGACGCGAAGACGCTGTACTTCGCCGTGTCGCAGTCGGGCGAGACCGCGGACACCCTGGCGGCCATGCGGGAGGTCCAGCGCAAGGGCGGACGGGTCCTCGGCGTCGTCAACGTCGTGGGGTCGACCATCGCCCGCGAGTCCGACGGCGGCATGTACATCCGCTCCGGTCCCGAGATCGCCGTGGCGTCCACCAAGGCGTTCACGAGCCAGCTGCTCGCCCTCACGCTGTTCGCCATCAAGATCGGCCGCATGCGGGACCTGTCCGGAGACGCGGGACAGCGCCTCCTCGCCGCGCTGGAGAAGCTCCCGGCGCAGATCCAGGAGTTCCTGGAGACGAGCAGCGCGCAGGTCGAGGGGCTCGCGGGGCGGATCAAGGACGCCGAGTACGTCCTCTTCCTCGGTCGGGGGTCCAACTACCCGACCGCTCTGGAGGGCGCGCTCAAGCTCAAGGAGGTCTCGTACATCCAGTGCGAGGGCTTCGCCGCGGCGGAGATGAAGCACGGCCCGATCGCGCTCATCAAGGACGGCACGCCCGTCATCTTCCTCGTGCCGGACGACCACCTGCACAGCAAGACGATCTCCGCCATCGAGGAGATCAAGGCCCGCGGCGGCTACGCGATCGCGGTGTGCAACCCCGGCGACGAGCGCGTCGCGGAGGTCGCCGACGAGATGATCGTCGTCGCCCGCACACACTGGGCCCTCACCCCGTTCCTCACGACGGTCCCGCTGCAGCTCCTGGCCTACTACACGGCCCTGGCGCTGGGACGCGACGTGGACAAGCCGCGCAACCTCGCCAAGGCGGTGACGGTCGAATGAGGTGGGCCTCCGCCGCGCTCCTGCTGCTGGGCGCGGGCTGCGACGTGAACTTCGACGGCGCGGGCGAAGGCGGCCCCCGGTCCCCGCCGCGCATCTTCGAGTCCAGCCCCGGCGCGGACGCGGCGTTGCCCCGGGACGGCGAGCTCGCGTTCCGGGTGGAGGGCGAAGACGAAGACTCCCTGAACCTCACCTGGACCTTCTTCGCCGACGACGTACCCGAGGAGGCCGGAGACACGGGCACGGGCGAGTTCCTGGCCGTGTGGCAGATGCCGTGGACCGAGGCGTGGTCGGGGACCGAGGTCGACGTGGCCTTCGAGGTCACCGACGGCACGCTGGTCACCGACCTTTCGTGGGTCGTGACCGTCGACTGATCAGCGTCGGCGCAGCGCGTCGATGGGCGCCGGGTCGGCCGCGCCGTCCCCGCCGAACCGAGCCGCCTCGTAGCGGCGGATCGCGTCCACGGACCCCGTCCAGCGCGGGGGATCGTGCGCCTCGGCCCAGCGGGCCCACGCCTCGTTGGTGCCTCCGGGCCCCGGGTGCGTCGCGCCCGCCCCCTCCGCAGCGCGGTGCCAGGCCGATACCAGCCGCGTCATCGCCCGGATCGCCACGTCCCCGCGCCGACGGCCTCCGAAGCGCCGACGGATCGCCGCCGCGACGGCGGCGAGCGCCACGAGCGCGGCCACGACCAGCAGCGGGGTGAAGGACGTCGCAGCCGACTCGTCGTCCTCGCCCCGGGGGGCCTGCAGGGCGCCGTCCCGGAACCGGGGCAGCTCGAGACGCCCCCCGTCGCGCATCCAGCGCGCGAGACCGCGGATCGCCTCGAGCTGCGTCCCTGCTTCGTAGTCGAGCAGCACGGCCGACCAGGACACGCGAGCGTAGTCGGACCAGGCCCGGAGGCGGGCGGCGAGGGTGAGCCGCGCCGACGAGGTGGCGGCCCCCGACGACGGGGTCGGGTCGAAGATCATCCACCCGTGGTCGGGGAACCACACCTCGACCCAGGCGTGCGCGTGCTTCCCTCGCACCACCCAGTACTCGCCCACGGGGTTGTAGTCGGCGCCCGCGAACCCGTTCACCACCCGCGCCGGGTACCCGAGCGTCCGCGCCATCACGGTCATGGCCGACGCGAAGTACTCGCAGTGGCCCTCCTTGACGGTGTCCACGAACGCGAGGAGCGGATCAGGGTACGCGGACGCCGGCTGGTCGAGGCTGTAGGTGAACTCGTCGCCGCGGAGGCGCTGCTGCAGCAGGAGCAGGGCGTCCACGGGGGACGCGGCCCCGCGCGCCCACTCGGCGGCGAGGGCGCCCACCCGCGGGGCGAGCGAGTCCGGCAGCTGCGTGTACAGGGTCCGCAAGGCCGCGGGGGCGTCGCGCGGATCGAGGGCCCGGAGGTCGGCCGGGTCGAACTCGGGCGGGCGACTGTAGACGGTGTAGTCCAGCCGGGACCGCGGCCCCGGGACGTAGAACCCCTCGGTCTCCACCGCCTCGAGGTTGCGGAAGTCGCCGTAGATGCCCACGGGCCGAGGCACGTGGAAGAGGATCCGCTGGTCCAGGACCTCGACGCTCACGCGCTGCTCGAGCTCCCAGTCGCCCCGCGGAGGCCCCTCCACGCGCCGGTGGGTCGGCAGGGAGAGCATCGTGCGCCGCGTATCGGACAGCTCCCACGACCGACCCTCGAACCGGTCGAGCGCGAGCCCGTGCCAGTAGAGCCCGGGGACCGCCCCGTAGGGCTCGCCGCGTCGGTCGAACACCCGCACCCGCATGACGGGCTCGTCCGACAGCTGCATCGTGCCCATCTCCCCGAGGCGGACGCGCTCGGAGAACCCCGAGACGTGCACCGCCTGCAGGAGCCCGCCGGAGAACAGGCCGACCTGCATCCGGGGGAGGACGAAGAAGAGCGCCACGGTCCCCGCGAGCAGCGCGAGCGTCAGGGCCGTCACGGCCACCAGGAAGCGGCCGCGGACGAGGCCGTCGAGGCCGTCGGCGGCCGACGCGGGGACCTCCGTCTCACCGGGCCGGGCGTATCGAGCCGCCCAGTCCTCTTCGGCGTTCATGGCGAGCCGCGACAGCAGCAGGGCCCAGGTCAGCGCCACCGTGAACACGCAGAACAGCAGGAACCAGGAGACGTCGACGGTGAGGACCGACGCCAGGAGGACCTGCCCGAAGGCGATGAAGTGCACGTAGCGATCGTCCGACGCGCCGTGACGCGTGAGCAGCCGGTGCACCTGGACGAAGACCAGCAGCTGCGCGAAGAGATCGAGCAGCTGGACGCCGAGGACGACGCCGCCCACCGCCATCCACGCGAGGAACGCGATCTGCAGCCCCAGCCACGTCCGCGCCTCGAGCCGCGGGCGCCCGGGCCAAAACGCCGCGAGCCACGCGGCCAGGGCGACCAGGGCCACCGGACCGTCCAGCCGGCCCCCGATGCGCAACGCGGCGAACCCCACGAGCGCGACCGCCAGGGTCGCCCCGCTGCGGACGGTCGTGAACCGGACCAGCCCGCTCACGCCGGCTCCAGGCGCAGGAGCGCGAGCCGGCGCAGGACGGCGTCTCGCTCGGCCTGCGTGCGGGGGTTTCGCGGGGGCGCGCCGAGGAGCTCCACCCACAGCACGGCGCCGCGCTGCTCGGCGTCGAGCACCGTCCCCACGGCGACGCGCAGGGAGCGCTCGAGGGCGTCGGACCGCTCCCCCTCGCCGCCGGGGCCGGGCCGCTCGACGCGCACGTGGGCGACCGGCTCGGCGTCGGTCGCCCGCTCGGCTACGACGCGCCGCCGCAGCCGGGCCGTCGACCGCCAGTGGATGTCGCGCAGCCCCTCCCCGATCCGATGCTCGCGGAGCCCGAGGAAGTCGCCGCCGCCGCGGGTGAGGCTCGGGCGCGCGTCGTCCCGAGCGCCGTGACGGACCGCGGCCTCGGGCGACCCGGGCGGTCCCGGCGGGGGGAGGACGAGCACGTCCATCGGAGCCTCGACGTCGTACCACTTCCTCAGGATCCCGAAGGGCCACGTGGTGCACACCCGCACGCCTCGGAGGCGATGCATGCCGCGCCGCGCGAACCGCCACGTGCCGGGCCGGGTCGCCGTTCCGCCCGCCTCGATCCAGGGGATACGAGGAGCCCGAGCCTCCTCCAGCAGCGCCTCCCGGCTCGGGAGCTCCTCGAGGACCAGGGCCAGGGACGGCAGCCGGCGGCGGGGGTTGCGCACGGTCCAGGTGCCCCGGGCGGCCCGACCGGCGAAGACCCGGCCGTCGATCCGACGCTCCACGCGCACCCGCTGCACCGCGACCTCCGAGAGGACGCCGGACAGCGCCACGAGGCCGAGCATCAGGGCGAAGACGAGGTAGAGGAGGTTGTTGCCGGTGTTGAGCGCGGCGCCCGCGACCGCGAAGGCGGTGACGAAGAAGATGGTGCCCTCGCGCGTCGGCCGGATCCGTCGTAGGCGCCGAGGCCTCGGGAGCGCCTCGAGGACGCGGCGCCACCAGGGCGCGCGCTGCTCGGCGGCGAGGAAGGGGCCGGGGAGCGGGCTCACGCCACGACGCTCAGCGCGGGGGCTCGACCCGCTGGAGGATCCCCTCGAGCACCTCCGCGGCCGTGCGAGTCCCCTCCCCCCCGGACGCCGCCCACGCCGGGACGAGCCGGTGGGCGAGCGTGGGGACGGCGACCGTGCGCACGTCGTGAGGCGTCGTGAAGTCCCGACCCTGCAGCAGGGCGCGCGCGCGGGCCGCCCGGACGAGCGCCTGCGCCGCTCGGGGAGAGGCCCCCAGGGCGATCTCGGGGTCCGTGCGCGTGGCCTGGATGATCGCGAGGATCCAGTCCTCGACGTCTTCGTGGACCCTCACCGCGCGCGCCCGGGCCTGCAGGTCGAGGACCCGCTCCGGGTCCAGGACCTTCGGGGCGATGGGTCGTGGCCCCGCGGTCTCGCGGAGCAGCAGGCGCTCGGCGGCTTCGTCGGGGTATCCGACCTCGAGCCGCATGAGGAACCGGTCGACCTGGGACTCGGGCAGCGGGAACGTCCCGTGGTGCTCCAGGGGGTTCTGGGTGGCGATCACGAAGAAGGGCGTCGGCAGCGGACGCACGGCCCCGTCGATGCTGACCTGACCTTCGTTCATCGCCTCCAGCAACCCCGCCTGGGTCTTGGGCGGCGTGCGGTTGATCTCGTCCGCGAGCACGACCTGGGCGAACACGGGCCCGGCGTGGAACTCGAAGCGGCGAGCCTCGTCGTCGAAGATGCTGACGCCGAGCAGGTCGCTCGGCAGCAGATCGGCCGTGAACTGAATCCGGGAGAACGAGCACCCGAGCGCGCTCGCGACGGCCCCCGCGAGGGTCGTCTTGCCCACGCCCGGCACGTCCTCGAGCAGCACGTGGCCCCCCGCCAGCAGGCACGTGAGGACGTGCTCGACCAGCTCGCGCTTGCCGTGCACGACGCGCTCGACGGACTCGATGAGCTCGGCCACGGCCCCGACGGGGGCGGAGGTGTCCTTCAGGGCGGTCGCTGCGGGGGGCACTCCCTACAGAGTGCGGTGCGATCGCCGTCGGATCAAGCCGAGGAGGCCCAGGGCGAAGGCGAGAGTCCAGGCCGAGCCCCGGTGGGGCGCCGCCATGGAGCACGCGTCGACTCCGAACACGGTGGGCCGGAAGATCTCGATGCGGAGGTCCGCGTCCTCGTCGTCCACCTCGGTGGTGAACACGCCGTCGGTCACGACGAGGTTGAAGTCGAACGTCCACTTGTGCACGTCGCCCCCGGGCTCGGCGGAGAAGCGCAGGTAGGCGACCGGCTCGGCGGGATCGGTGAGCAGCTCGGCCGTCACGCCCGCGTAGGCGGAGACGTCCGTGAGCATCGTCCACCGGTACTCGAGGGTGTCGTCGATGTTGCCGTCGGCGGTACCCGTGCCGTCGAGGGCCACGAGGATCGTCCCGCCGAGATACCGGTCCTGGCGACCGACGCCCGCGTCCACCTCGGGCTCGAGGTGACAGTCGTCGTCCTCGGCGTCGATCACGCCGTCGCAGTCGTTGTCGACGGTGTCGGCGCAGGTGGCGCCCTCCTCGCCCTTCTCGCCCTCTTCGGCCGGGCGGATGTTGGGATCGGCGTCGTCGCAGTCGTCGCCGCCGCACAGCGGGCTGACGGACCCGTCGCTGTCCTCGTCGAGGTCGTCGACGCCGTCCGTGGGCGGATCGGCGTCGGGGTCGCCGCTGCAGTCGTTGTCGATCCCGTCGTCGCAGACCTCCTCGAGGGCCGGGTGGGCCAGGGGCTCGTCGTCGTCGCAGTCGCCGAAGCACGGGGCCGCGCCGTCGCCGTCCTCGTCCCGGGTGTGCAGGCTCGCGTCGGAGTCGTCGCAGTCGGTGCCGCCGGTGCACTCGGCGGGGTTCTCACCGTCGCCGTCCTCATCGTCCGTGGACAGCAGGTCCGCGCCGCTGCAGTCCTCGTCGATGTCGTTGTTGCAGGTCTCCTCGGCGCCCTCGTAGACGTCGGGGTTCTCGTCGTCGCAGTCCGTGCCCTCGCCGCCGCAGAGCGACGGGGCCTGGCCGTCGTCGTCCTGGTCGTCGGTGGACTGCGTGTCGCGATCGTCGCAGTCCTGATCGACGCCGTCGTCGCACACCTCGACGTTCGTGGGAAAGCGATCGGCGTCGTCGTCGTCGCAGTCGAGGGTGAGCGTGGTGTGGCCCTCGGGCTGGGCGCACTGGATGGCGCCGGGGGGCAGCACGCCGTACCCGTCGCCGTCGGCGTCCGGGTACCACCGCAGCGTCCCCGTCACGCTGTCGTCGGCGTCGTCCACGAGATCGTCGCAGTCGTTGTCGACGGAGTCGCAGATCTCGTCCGCGTCCGGGTTGATCAGGGGATCGTTGTCGTCGCAGTCGACGTCGTGCTCGAACCCGTCCTGGTCGACGTCGTCCGCCAGCGCGAGGGCGGGAGTGAGCGCGAGCAGCGCCGGAGCGAGGATGGAAGCGAAGCGACGAATCAGCGACATGGGGCCTCCCCCGAAGCGGGGCATCGAGGCGCGCGGGAAACGCGCCGGGCGCGCGAGTTGTAAGACGCGCGCGACGACCCTGTCAAGCGAGGTCCGGCGCGCTCGACCGAGGGGCCCGTCTCTGCTACAAATCGCCTCGCTCGCGGGCCGGCTCCACGCCGCGATCGACCGCGACTCGGAGACTGCATGGCACTGCGACTGGGCAAGAAGAAGGGACCCGATTTTCCCGAGGTGGACGTCCCCGGGGAGGGCGACCTGATGGTTCGGCTCCGGACCAGCATGGGCGACATTCACGTGCGTCTGCACGAGCGCAAGGCCGCGCGCACCGTCCGAAACTTCATCGGGCTCGCCACGGGCAAGATCGAGTGGACGCACCCGGCCACCGGCGAGGTCGGCATGTCGCCGCTGTACAACGGCACGATCTTCCACCGCGTGATCCCGAACTTCATGGTCCAGGGCGGTGATCCGCTCGGCCAGGGCACGGGCGGCCCGGGGTACAAGTTCAACGACGAGTTCCACGCGACGCTGCGCCACCACAAGCCCGGCGTCCTCTCCATGGCGAACTCCGGGCCGCACACGAACGGCTCGCAGTTCTTCATCACGGAGGTCGCCACGCCCTGGCTCGACAACAAGCACTCCGTCTTCGGAGAGGTCACGGACGGCATGGACGTGATCAAGGAGCTTGCTCGCGTACCCACGAACCCGGTCAACAACAAGCCGACCAAGGACGTGGTCCTCGAGAACGTCACGCCCTACCGCGGCGAAAAGCCCGAGTAGCTCTCCGGGGTGCGGCTCGCTCCCACCCTCGCGGCCCTGCTGTTCGTTCTGGGCTGCGGAGGCGGCCCCGGCAAGGTCGAGGCCGTCGGGACCTTCCAGGAGCACAACGCCGCGGGCTGGGGCCTGATCCTCCCCGAGGGGTGGCAAGCGCACGGCTCGTCCACCGGCATGTCCCTCGTCCGCCGCACGCCCTACGAGGGCGGCTACCCCACCCTGAACGTCCGGCGACTCGGTCCCGACGAGGTGGATCACTACCCGATCGAAGGCAAGAACGCGGCGGCCCCCTCGGGCGACGTCGTCTATCGGTACCAGAAGTGGCGCAACGCGCTCGGGCGCGGATACCGGATGGAGGGCGTGCTCAAGACGCCGGACGGGGTGGTCTTCTTCGTCGACGCGTCGATCTGGGACACCGCGCCGCGGGTGAACCGCGCCTTCTTCGAAGAGCAGTTCTGGCCCGTGATCAACTCGGTGCGGGTGACCCGCCCGACGCTGTAGTCGTTACTCGGCGGCCGGGGCGGCGGAGTCGTCGTCGTCGGCCGAGTCGTCGTCCGCCGAGTCGTCGTCGTCCGCCGAGTCGTCGTCGTCGCCTTCGCCCGGTCGGTTCCAGGGGATCGGCTGCGGGGGCGAGCTCGGCCTCTTGACGGGCGCGGGGATCCACTCCTCCACGCCCATGTCGAAGGTCTGGCTCCACTCGTAGCCGTTGCCCAGATCGACGTCCTTGAACGTCGCCCGTCGCGGCGCCCCCTCGAGGGCGTTCTGCGTGATGTAGACGTCGTACGTACCCACGGGGACGAAGTGTCGGCTCACGCCCACGTCGTCCAGCGCCGCGGCCGCTGCTTCGGGGTCGGCGCCCGCCCGGATCACGCGGATCTCGGTGCGCTCGGAGATGTCGGCGTCGCCCTCGGTGATCTTGAGCGACAGCAAGGCCAGGGGGTAGGCCAGGTCGACCTTCTGGGTCACGCCGCCACGCTCGGGGACCACGACCCCCTCGAGCACCAGCTCGCCCTTGAGCTCCATCGACTGGTCGGTGGGGAGGTAGACGATCCGGAGGTCGTACGTGCCCGGATCGACGGGCGTGACCTTGCCCGCGGGACCCGAGGAGACGGCCACGGCGAAGTCCATGCTCGCGCCCGGCCGGTAGAAGTAGACGGTCGTCCGGTCGTCGACGGGCTTGCCGAAGTTGTAGGCCTCCACGCGGATGCCCGTGAACTCGAGATCGAACTCCACCTTCTTCTCGGTCCGCTTCATCCCGCCCTCGACCACGAGGTCGGGGTACCACTGGACCGTCTTGCGATCCCGGTCGTCGACGTACTTGGCCTGGGCGCGGTACGTGCCCTCCGAGAGGACGACGCTCTCGTCGGCGGAGCCCGACCACAGCGGGGTCGTCAGCTCGGGATCGTCCTCGTTCTTCCAGACCCTGAGCTCCACGTCGGGGCTGACGTCCGCCGAGGCCTTCCACTGCGTGGCCTTGGTGGTGAACCGCATCGTGAGCAGCCCCACGGGCGCGTTGAGCATCACCTGGTACCGGGAGAGCTTGCCGTCGAAGACCTCCAGGCCTTCGAGGCTGCCCTCGTGGTCGCCGCCCAGCTCACCCTCGCCGTAGACGATCTTGGCGCTGTAGGTGCCCACGGCGAGGCCGAAGTCCTGGTTGCCCTCGCCCTTGGCGTTGCCGGCGGTCCCCTCGATCGAGATCTTCACCTTCTGGTTGACCGCGCGATCGGTGTGGACCACGTCGAGCAGGAGCTTGCCCTGCCCCTCCACGGGGCCCTCGACGTCGCTCAGGACGCCCTCGATCGACTTCACGACCCCCCCGACCACGGGGGCGCCCAGCTCGACCGGCGCCGCGGCCTCCTCCCCTCCGCAGCCGAAGAGAAGAACGAGGGAGACGACGGGGATCAGCTTCCGAAAGGACCGCATGGACAAACTCCGCACAAACCGACGGCACCCGTCGGGGCCCGTCCGCAGCAGCATACCGGGCCCCGGAAAACCCGGGCAAGGCGGGCACCCCCGCGGAGGACCCGCGCTCAGGTCTTCTTCTTCTTGCCCGAGGGAGCCTTCGCGGGCCGCTCGGCGCGGCCGGCGGCGGTGATGTCGGCGGGGCGCGGCGCTCCGCGGGTGGCGGCCGCGTCGTCCCCCGGGAGCCAGCCCGGCATCGTGTCCTCGTAGTACGGCGACATGGGATCACCCTTGTCCACGACCACCCCGGGCGCGGCGGCCGCGGGCTCGTCCTCGGGCAGATCGGCGAGCCAGTCGTCGTCGCGGGGGCCGTCGTCGTCGACGGACGGCTCCTCGGCGGGGGGAGCCGCGATCGGTCGGGCCGCCGCCCCGGAGTTCTGCTGCAGGCGCGCGAGCGCCACGAGGTCGGTCGTGCGCTCCGTGTTCTCGCCGGACTTGCCGTCCCACCGCCGCAGGGGCCGCGCGGGGGCCACGGCGACGCCCTTGCGCGCCTCCTCGGGGGACGCGGCGGGCTTGTCGCCGAGTCCCAGGTCGACGCGGATCGCGCCGCCCTCCGCGAGGAGATCGGCGGCGTCGTCCTTCTCGACCACGTCGAGGGTGAGCGAGGCCGGCCCCGAGTCCTCTTCTTCGAGGATCAAGAGCTCGTCCACGCTGTCCTCCCCGGGGGCCGCCAGCTCCTCGGGGGGCCGGTCGTCCAGGGGCGGGAGCGGCTCCTCCTCGAGCTCGACCTCGTCGAAGTCGTCCGGGGGCGCGACCGACCGGGGGGCCGGGGTCGTCGGAGGCGCGGCCGGGGTCGTCGGAGGCGCAGCCGGAGTCGTCGGAGGCGTCGTCGGGGGCGTCACCACGACGGCCGCGGCGGGAGCCGTCCGGGCCAGCTCGAGGTGGTCCGCCGGATCGAGGAGCTCGAGGAAGGCGCCTCCCAGCGCGTGCTGCGGGGCGGCGGCGGCCGGACCGAGCTCCAACCACACGGCCGACGGCGGGAGGCGACTCAGATCGTCCTCGTGCACCCGCACCGCGCTCGGGGCGGCGTCGAGGTCCTGGAGGACGTCGGGATCGGCCGAGGGCTCGTCGGTGGCGTCGAGGAGCACGTCGAGCGACAGGAGGTCGCTGCTCTCCAGCTCCACGCTCTCGGTGTCGAGATCGAGGGACAGGCCGTCGTCCGCCAGGTCCTCGGGCGAGGGCGGCGCGGCGCCGTCGACCACGCCCAGGGTGAGGGGCGCGGACTCCGCCTCCTGGAGCAGCGCCAGCGCCTGGGCGAGGTGCTCCGCGGGCTCGACCTGGGTGGGCAGCTCGTCCGCTCCCCATGCCTCGGGCCCGGCGATCGGCCCGCCGTCGTGGAGCTCGATCGGGAGCTCTTCGTCCACGGAGTCGACCTGCGGCAGCGGCTCGCCCCGCATCGACCGGGCGGGGCCGGGCAGATCGACGCTGCGCTCGGCGTGCTCGACCTGCTCGAGGTGGGCCTCCTCCACCAACGAGGCGAGGTCGTCGACCGCGGCGTCCACCTCGAGATCGTCCTCGGCGTCCGCCTCCAGCTCGACCTCGTCGTCCACCTCCAGCTCGAACTCGTCGTCGACCTCCAGCTCGATCTCGTCGTCCACCTCCAGCTCGTCCCCCAGGTCCAGGTCGTCCCCCGGGGGCTCGGCGTCCGGGAGCAGCTCGAGCTCCTCGGCGGGCGGGCCCGCCTGCACGTCGTCGGCGACCGCGGCCGACACGCCCTGCGAGGGGGTCGAGTCCTGCCTCTCGATCGGCCAGTCACCGGGGAGAACGCGGGTGGGCAGGGCCATGGGCACGAGCTCCGGGAGGCGCAGGTCGCCGAGGCGCAGGACCGAGGGCAGCACGTCCCCGCGCGCGACCATCTCGGTCTCTTCGTCGACGGTCGCCTCCGGGGGAGCGGCGGGCCGCAGCGTCGGCTCCTCGGTGAGGGAGCCGGGGGGCGCGACGACGGGCTCCGTCGCCTCCTCCGGAGGCTCGGGGGCGACGCTCGGCTCGGCGGCGACGCTCGGTTGGGGGGGGGCGAGCGGCACCACGAGGGAGGTGGACTCCTCCTGGAGCTCGACCTCCACGGACGGATCCCGAATCAGGAGGCTGGTGGACTCGTCCAGCTGCAGGGAGGTCGACTCGTCGTCCACGAGGGGCGGCAGCGGGGGCGGGGGCGCAGCCACGGGCGCGCCGTCCAACGACAGGCTCGGCGGGGAGTAGACCGAGAGCTCGGGCGGCAGCGCGGCGGGGCGGCGGCGACGGCGGCGCAGAGCCCCGGCGCCCCCCCCCCCGCCCCGCGCCGCCCGGCCCCCGGCGCGGGGCCCGGGCGGCGTAGGCCGCCCCCACCGCCCAAATTATCCGCCCCCCCCGCCCCCCAC
>CAZEKB010000088.1:0-28985 GCA_964512225.1 uncultured Rickettsiales bacterium
CCGACGTCGGGCCGGGCGATGAGTTGTCGAGTTGTCAGTCTCGGAGTTACACCCTGACGAAAGGGCGAGATGTCGCTCAGACCGCTCTCGTACCCGCTCCAGATGGCGACAAGGCGATCGTCGGGGCAGCCATGCGATCGGGAGCAGTAGCGTCCGATGACTGCCAGGGTGCATCGCAGCTCGTTTCTCTGCACTCCAGCTCGTCTAAGCGCCACCCCCGCCCACCAGTCCGCTCGCTGCTCCTGTTCGAACACGGGCGTCAACGTGTCCTGGGCATCGCCGAAGGCGTGGTGCGTCAACTCGTGCGCCCACAGATAGACGATCGCTGCGAACTGGCAGCGGTTGTTGCCACTCAAGGCGCCCAACGTCGCCGAGAGCCATCCGGGGCTATACCTGATGTCCCTTCCGTTCGACTGAGCGTTGGCCACGTCCGGGTCCGCCCAGAGCGGCGGGGCGGCTATGTGGAGGAGCGCCGCCACGCGGTTGTGCAGCCGAAGGAGGGGCTCGGCCGGATGGAGCAGCCCTCTCCGGCGGCTCTTGGTCGAAGGCTTGGAGTTGAGCAGCAACGCGCCCACCACCACGAAGAGAATCCAGGGCATCAATCGTCCTCCTCGGGGTCGTCGTCGTACTCGTCGTCGTACTCGTCGTCGTACTCGTCGTCGTACTCGTCGTTGTCTTCGAACTCATCGTCAGCGCCGAAGGCTCGAGCCAAGAGGGTTCCCACCGTCACGACGCCCGTGAGCGCCCCGACGCCCGCAAGGATGGACGCCTGACGCGTGGTCTGGTGGCCAGCGCCAACTTCTGTCGCCAGATCCCGTAGTTGCTGCCGGAGGCTAGCGATCTCGGATGCCGCGTCGCCAAGAGCCCCCCGGTGCGTCCTGAGCTGCTTCTCCGCCTGCTCGGCCCTTGCCTTCTCGCTCCGCAGCTCCCCTGTGAGCTCGCGAAGTTGCTCTCGGGCATGAGCCAGGTCGCCCTCCTGCTGTGTGGTCCTGCGAATCAGCGCGCCGATCTGCCGCTGGGCGGATTGGCGCTCCTCTCGCTCGTGAGCCAAGGCCTCCTCCGCTTGTTTGATGCGGCTTTGAAGCTCAAGGGTGCGGGTCACCAGTTTGGTGTGCTCCTCGCGAGGAACGACGTCGCGGATAGGTTCCAGCCGCGAGGCTGCATCAGTCCCTTCGACCAACTCGGCCACGGTCAGCTTGAGGGGAGGTGCGAGCTTCGCCAGAGTCGCTGGTGACGGAGTGCGGTCTCCTCGAACGAGGCGAGATATCGTCGAGCGCTGAACCCCGGAGACTTCTGCGAGCCAGGACTGGTTCGCGCCCTCTCTCGCGAGTAGCTGCTTGAGACGTTCGCGGAACAGCTGTGGGGTCGAGGAGGTGTCTGGCTGCATGACCAGAGGTTTGATCGCCGTCGCCAATCGCGCAAGAGGATCGTGTTCCCGCAGTTGTTGCCGGCGTCAATTCCCTGGCAACGATCGCTCTGCTTGACCCCAGGAACAGAGGTGCTCCACGGCGGTAGCGCCGGCTGGTCGCCGCGCTTGCGCCTCTCCAAGAAGAGGGGGCACGTCTTCTAACATACGACTGCCGCGAGCCCTCCATGCGGCGGGGCGTAAGTGGCTGGAATGCAAAAGGTTTCGCTTCGCTCCCCTTGGGCACGCTCTACTCGGGGTGTCGCTGTCGCGCACCCCATCGCAGATCAGGCTCGCATTGCGGGACATGGCCCCGTTCGGGGCCACGTCGGGAGTCGCTTGAAGTTCTGCGGCAAGAACTCGGTCGTTTCACCGAACCGGGCCGGTTCTTGCCGGTTCTGCGGCAAGAACTCGGCTGTTTCACCGAACCGGGCCCGTTCTTGCCGGGGCGCCCCCCCTAGTTCGGGCCCCCGGGGGTCGGGACGTCGGCCTGCTCCCACTCGCTCCAGCCGTCGAAGATCCTCGCCCAGCTGACGTTGCGGGGCACCGCCGGGTAGGGCAGCCACTCGACCTGGGCGCCGTCCGGGTCGAACAGACCGATCGCTTCGCCCCGGCGCGCGAGCGAGAAGCCGAGGTGGTCCGGGCCGCGATCCGGCAGGCCGCTCGCCCACAGCAGGAGGTGCCCGTCGGGCTCGATCGCGAGGCCCGTGGCCAGCGTGTGGAGGTCGGGGACGCCCCACTGGTCGGTCATGGTCCAGCCCCCGAGGTCGATCGTCTCGTCCGTGGGGTTGAACAGCTCGAGCCAGTCGTGCGCCTCGCCGTTCTCGTCGAAGACCGCCGAGTCGTTGCCGGGCATGAGCTCGTTGATGACCAAGGTGTTCGCCGCCTTGAAGGCGTCGTCGTCGTCGTCGTCGTCCGCGGCGTCGTCGTCGTCGCCCGGCGGCGGCGTCGCGTCCGGGTACAGGATCGTCCCCGACGACGGCTCGCAGGCCACGAGCACGAGGGCCAGCAGGGGGAGCGTTCGCTGCACGGCCCGCCAAAACTAGCACCGACGCCCCGGGTGCCCTTCGGCCGACGTCGCCGGCCGCGTAGGATTCCGCCGTGCGCGCGCTCGTCCCCCTGCTGATCCTGCTCCCGTCGGCGGCCTGCTCGGTCGAAGGGGCGGTCGAGCCGCCGCCCCCCGCCGAGCGTCCGATCCCCCCGCCCACCCGCCTCGACGCGCCCGCCCGAGTCGTCGCCCTCGGGGACATCCACGGCGACATCGAGGCCATGCGCGCGACGCTCCGGCTCGGTGACCTCATCGACGACGACGACCACTGGATCGGGGGCGAGACCGTCGTCGTGCAGACGGGCGACCAGCTCGACCGCGGCGACGACGAGCGCGAGATCCTCCACGTCCTCGACCGCCTCGCCGACGAGGCCCACGCCGCGGGCGGCCTGCTCCTCACCCTCAACGGCAACCACGAGGCGATGAACGTCGAGCTCGACCTCCGCTACGTCACCGACGGCGGCTGGGAGGACTTCGCGGACCTCGCGCCCCCCGAAGCCGAGCAGGACGCCGAGCTGCTCGATTGGGAGGAGCACGAGCGCGGCCGCGTCGCCGCCTTCCGCCCCGGGGGCGTCTACGCCCGGCTGCTCGCGCGCCAGAACACGGTGGCCGTGGTGGGCGACACGGTCTTCGTGCACGGGGGGATCCACCCGGAGCACGCCGCCTGGGGCCTCGAGAACATCAACCGCGACGTATCCCGGTGGATGCGCGGCGAAGGCGACGAGCCCACGGCGGTCATCGACGGCGAGGGTCCGCTGTGGTCGCGGGCCTACTCCGACGGCCCCGGCGAGGAGGAGTGCGCGCTGCTCGACGACGTGTTCGCCGACCTCGACGTGACCCGGATGGTCGTCGGGCACACCGTGCAGACCGAGCCGACCGTCGCCTGCTACGGCCGGGTCTGGCGCATCGACGTGGGCATGGCCGCGTACTACGGCGGGACCCCCGCGCTCATCGAGATCGTCGACGACGAAGTCCGGGTGATCGACTGACATGAAGGCCCTCGGACCCGCCCTCGCGCTCCTCCTTCTGTTCGTGGCCTGCCCCGGCGACGACGACGACACCACGCCCCCCGATCCGACCCCGTGGCCCGACGACGACGACGCCACCGACGACGACGACGCCACCGAGGCGCCCCCCTGCGGCGCCTACGGCCCCCCCGAGAACGAGGGCGAGGTCGACGACTCGGGCTTGGACGAGATCTCCGGCATCGGCGTCTCCCGCATCCACGACAACTGGCTGTGGGTGCACATGGACTCCGGCGCCGACGAGCCCGAGGTCACCGCCCTGCAGCGCGACGGGGATACGATCGGGACGGTCGTCCTGCCCTTCATCAACATCGACTGGGAGGACCTCGCCGTCGGCCCCTGCGACGCGGATGGAGGCTCGTGCGTGTGGGTCGCCGACATCGGCGACAACGAGGAGAAGCGCAGCAGCCTCGGCCTGATCCGGTTCGAGGAGCCCAAGGACCTGCCGGGCACGGACGCCTGGCGGATCGAGGTCAAGGGGGACCGGTTCCCGTTCAAGTACCCCAGCGGGGACCACGACGCCGAGGCCCTCGTGATCCGGCCGGACGGCTCGCCCGTCGTGCTGACGAAGCGCGACGACGGCACCACGCGCGTCTACCAGTTCGACATCGAGGAGATGTCCCCCGGCGTCGAGTCCGAGCCCGTCCTCGTCGCCGAGCCCCGCACCGTGCCCGAGGCGGACGCGGCGGGCTTCTCCACCGCCGCGACGGGGGCCGACCTGTGGCCCGACGGCAGCCGCTTGATCCTCCGCACCTACCTGCAGTCGCGGGAGTTCCTGCTCCCCGGCGGGGACCTCGCGGCGATGGACGTCGCCTCCTCGACCCGGGTCTACACCGCCCTGGAGGCCCAGGGGGAGGCGATCGCCTACGACCCCGTCGAGCGCGGGATCCGCCACGTGGCCGAGGCCCGCAACGCCACGATGTGGTTCCTGCCCTGCCTGGACGACGGCGACGACGACGACTCGGCCGACGACGACGACTCGGCCGACGACGACGACTCGGCCGACGACGACGACCCCGGGGACGGCGAGTGAGGCTCCTCCTCCTCGCCGCGGCGTGCCTCGCGATCGGGTGCGGGCCCACCCCCCGCGAGACGTGCACGTCGGACGAGCCGCTGCCGGACGTGGGCACCCCCACCTGGCACGCGGACGTGCGCCCGATCGTCGAGCAGTCCTGCGTTCGCTGCCATCGTGAGGGCGGCCTCGGCGGGTTCTCCCTGGAGTCCTTCGAGGAGTCGTTCGAGTGGCGCGCTGCCCTCGCGCGGGCGGTGGAGAACCGCACGATGCCGCCGTTCAAGGCCGCCGACTGCTGCACGGACTACCTCCGGGACTTCTCCCTGTCGGACGACGAGATCGCCACCCTCGTGGCCTGGGGCACGGGCGCGGCCGGCGAGGGCGATCCCGCGTCCTACGTGCCCCCGGTGCTGCGCGAGACGGGCCTCCCCCGCGTCGACCAGGCCCTCACGATGGAGGAGGAGTACCTGCCCACCCTCGCCACCGGGGAGACCGACCTGTCGCGCTGCTTCCTCCTGGACTGGCCCGACGACGCCGATCGTTTCGTCACGGGCCTCGGCGTGGTGCCCGGCAACGAGCAGATCGTCCACCACGCCGTGCTCCTGGTGGCGGGCCCGGACGTCGTCGCGGGCTTCGAGGCGCTGGACTCCGCCGACCCCGGCCCCGGCTGGACCTGCCCGGGCGGCGTGGTCCTGGGCTACACCGGCTGGATCGGCGGCTGGTCCCCGGGGTGGGACGGCCAGGAGATCCCCGAGGGGCTGGGCCAGGAGGTGGAGCCGGGCAGCAAGCTGATCCTGACGATCCACTACAGCGTGGTGGAGTCGGAGCCGACGCCCGATCGCACCACCGTCGAGCTCATGACGTCGGACTCCGTGGCGGGCTCGCTGAAGTCCTTCGGCGTCTACGACCCGGCCTGGGTGAGCGGGGGGATGCCCATCCCGGCGGGCGAGGAGGAGGTCCTCTACCCCTACGAGCTCCAGCCCGGGGCCATCGACCGGTCGACGTCGCGGCTGCTCGCGGCGAACCTCCACATGCACGAGCGCGGCGCCCGCGGCCAGGTCGGCATCCAGCGGGCCGACGGCACCACCGAGTGCCTCCTCCAGATCGACGAGTGGGACTACGGCTGGCAGTCGGACTACGTGTTCGCCGAGCCCAAGGAGCTCGGCCCGGACGACACCCTCTTCGTCGAGTGCATCTTCGACAACACGCCGTCGAACCAGCGCATCGTCGGCGGCACCCGGGAGGAGCCGCGGGACCTCAACTGGGCGGAGGACGAAGAGATGTGCGTGGCGTTCGTGACGGCCCGGCAATGAGGCTCGCGATCGCCCTCGCGGCCGTCCTGCTGCTCGGCCCGGCGGACCCCCCCGACGTGGACGTGGCGGCCCTCGAGTCCGTCCTCGCCGAGTTCAGCTCCGGGGCCCGGTTCCCGCTCCCGACCCTCACGGAGCGTCAGCTCGAGCGGATCCTGGCCGGGAAGGTCGTGAAGGTCCGAGAGAAGGACGAAGACGGCGGCCCGCAGCGCGGCATCGGCTTCCTGCGCAGCGACGTCCCGCGCGCAGACCTGTGGCTCGCCGTGCGGGACTCCCACCTCACGATGCTGGAGGAGCTCCACGAGCGGCAGCTGACGCCGCCGGGCGAGTGGCCCGCCGTCTGGTACCAGCTCCTGGACCTGCCGCGGCCGTTCGCGGATCGGCACTGGGTCATCGACGTCGTCGACACCCACGCCCTCGCCCTCGCCACCGACAACCGCTGCTGGGAGCACGCCTGGGAGCTCAGGGACGACGGCCCCTCCGTCGCCCGGGAGGCGGTCGCCGAGGGCCGGATCCCGGGCGTCGACCTCGAGCGGGCCGAGGCCGCCATCTACACCCCGGTCAACCACGGCGCGTGGATCGCCCTCCTCCTCCCCGACGGTTCGACGGTCCTGGGCTATCACGCGACGTCGGTCGTGGGCGGGCGCATCCCCGACCAGCTCGTGGCCGACTACATGATGCTGACGCTCGACAACCTGCTGCTCGGGGTCGTCGACCGCGCCCCGCGGGCCGTCGAGCACTACGGGCCGGACCACGACCCGATCGAGGGCGCGGACGGCGTGGCCATCCCCCCGCGGGTCAGCCCTTGAGCTGATCCCCCACCGGCAGGCTGCGAATGCGCTTTCCCGTCGCCGCGAAGATCGCGTTGCAGAGGGCCGCCGGGGCGGGCGGGACCCCGAGTTCGCCCACGCCCCCGGGCGGCTCGGCCGACGGCACCACGTGCACCTCCACCGCGGGCGCCTGCTTCATCATCAGCAGCGGGTACTGGTGGAAGTTGGACTGCTTCGTCGCGCCGTCCTCGAAGCTCAGCCCGCCGAACAGCGCCGACGACAGGCCCATGGTGAGGCCGCCCGCGATCTGGGCGTCGATGATGTGGGGGTGCACGATCATGCCGCAGTCGATGGCGGCGACGGCCTTGCGCACGAAGACGTCGCCGTCGATCACCTCGAGGTCGAGCACCTCGGCGGTGATGCTCCCGAAGCACGCGAACAGCGCGACGCCCCGACTCAGCCCGGGGGCCGGATCGCCCGCCTTCTCGACGGCGAGGTCGAGCACGGCGAGGTGCCGGGGCGAGTCCTTCAGGAGGGCGCGGCGGTAGGCGACGGGATCCTGCCCCGCGGCGTGGGCGCACTCGTCGATGAAGCACTCGCGGAAGAAGCCGTTGTGGCTCCCGTGCACCGACCGCCACCACCCCACGGGGATGGGCAGGCGCACGTGGCCGTAGTCGACCCGCATCCGCTCCACGGCGTAGGGCGGGTGCGAGAGGCCCCCGTGCACCGTCTCCGCCACGACGGGCAGGTTGTGCAGACCCGGGGGCAGGAAGTCGTCGAGGATGTTCTGGGACGCCATGGTGACGAGCCAGTCCGTCGGAAGGCCGTCCTCGCCGAGTACGACCTCGTGTTTGCACAGCACGCCGGGTCGGTAGAAGCCGTGAGCGAACGTCTCCTCGCGGGTGTACGTCAGCTTGACCGGCTTACCGACGAGCAGAGACGTCTCCACGGCGTAGTCGGTGAAGTCCGCGTACGACTTGCGTCCGAAGCCGCCGCCGAGGTGGGTCGAGTGGACGTGCACGTCGTCCCGGGACACGCCCGCCGCCCGCGCCGCCCGCACCCAGACCCGGTTCTGCACCTGGGTGGGCGCCCAGACGTCGACGCGATCGGGCTGCACGTGGGCCGTGGCGACCATGGGCTCGATCGGCGCGTGGTCCAGCCAGGGGACGGAGTACGTGGCCTCGAGGGTCGGGGCGTCGACCTGCGGGGCCCCGCCGTGGCCGTAGGAGCGTCGGCCCCGGTCGAGGGCCTCCCGCAGGAGCTCCGTGAGGCGCGCGTCGTCCACCCCGGCGCCGTCGCCCGGGTCCCAGGTGATGTCCAGCAGGCCCGAGGCCTTCTTGGCGTGCCAGAAGGTATCGGCCACCACCACGACGGCCCCGAGCACCTCGAGCACGTCGACGACGCCCGGGACCTCCTTGGCCTTCGTGGCGTCGAACGATACGAGCGACCCGCCGTGGTGGGGGCAGGCGACGACCGTCGCGTTGAGCATGCCGGGGACCACGACGTCGATCCCGAAGGTCGCGGTGCCGTTCACCTTGCTCGGGAGATCGAGCCGCGGCGGCGTCGTGCCCAGGATGCGGAAGTCCTTCGGGTCCTTCACGTCGACGCCCGAGGGGGCGCGCTCGCGCGCGGCGTCCGCGGCGAGCTCTCCGTACGAGAGGCTCTGGTCGCCGCAGTGCACGCGGCCCGCCTCCGTCCGGCACTCGGCCCGGGACACGCCGAGGCGCCGGGCGGCGGCGGCCACCAGCATCGCCCGGGCGGTCGCGCCCGCCTTGCGCAGGATCGGCCAGTACCCGCGCACCGACTCGCTGCCCCCCGTGATCTGGACCTTGCCCGGGAACGAGAAGGAGTTTCGGCGGTACTCGGGGCGCGTGGGGGCGAACTCGACGCTCACGTCCTCCCAGGCCACGTCGAGCTCCTCGGCGAGGAGCATCGGCAGCGCCGTGTACACGCCCTGGCCCATCTCGGCGGCCGCCATGCGGAGGGTGGCCCGGCCGTCCGATCCGATGTGGATCCAGCCGTTGAGATCGTGCCCGTCTAAGTCGGGATCGAGCTCCGAGGTCGCTTCGCCCCGGCGGGCCGCGGCCGCGGCGGCGAGCGTGAAGCCCAGCACGAGCCCCGAGCCCTGCAGGAAGCCCCGTCGAGAGACGTTGACGAAGGTCATGGCGCGCTCCCTTCACCGTCGGTCCCGGCGGCCTCGGCTGCCGCCGCCGCGGCCTCCTCCGCGGCCTTCGCCTCGGCCGCCGCCTTCTCCTCGGCCGCGCGGAGCAGGGCGAGCTCGCCCGCCGCGGCGTGGATCCCGCGGCGAATGCGGTCGTAGGTGGCGCAGCGGCACAGGTTGCTCATGGCGGCGTCGATGTCCGCGTCCGTGGGGTCCGGATTGCGGGCGAGGAGGCTCGCGGCGGCCATGATCTGGCCGCTCTGGCAGTAGCCGCACTGGGGCACCTGCTCGGTGATCCAGGCCTGCTGGACGGCGTGGTCGAGGCCTTCGATGGTCGTCACCTCGACGCCCACCGCGGCCGCCACGGGCAGGATGCAGGTGCGCATCGCCATCCCGTTGATGTGCATGGTGCACGCCCCGCAGGCGCCGACCCCGCAGCCGAACTTGGTGCCGGTCATGCCGAGCTGTTCGCGGACCACCCACAGCAGCGGCGTGTCCGCCTCGACCTCCACCTCGTGGGTCCGACCGTTGATCTTCAATTGGAACATCGCCGACTCCTGCTCGGGGACTTCGCTCTAGGGGGCGCCGAGGACGAGGGGGGCGAGGACCAGCGCGAACAGCGCCGTCCCCAGCCAATACGGCGCGCGCGCCGTCCCTGCCCGCGAATTGAGGGGCCCGGTGAGGCACCAGACGAGGGTCACGAGGCCGACGCCGATCAGCACGACCGGGCGGGCGGCTCCGAAGCTGACGCCGTAGGGCACCGCGGCCCCGAGGTACAGCGCCCCGGCGATCCCCAGCGCGCGCCCCGGCACGATCACGAGATCGCCGGACTCGCCCGTGCCCGCGAACAGCAGCAGGACCGTGCCCGACACGGCGGCGAGCAGGGTGGCCGTCACGAGCCAGGACACGTCGCCCCCCGGCACCGGGCCGGGGCCGAGGTCCGAGAGCCCGCTCCCCAGGAAGTCCGCGATCGTGTGCAGCCCCGCCGTGAGGTGGAGGACGAACGCGACCCCTGCGACGACGTAGAAGAAGAGCGACTCGCCCACGAGGTTGCGCGTGGCGATCGACGCGCGTCGGGCATTCTCGTCGTCGGACGGCGCGAGCAGCGACGGGGCGTTCTTGATCGTCGCCACCGGGCGGCCGCTCGCGGGGGAGCGGGCGCCGCCCGCGAGCCGCGTGGCCGGGTGGGAGACCGCGCGCACCCGCGTTCGGCTCGTGCTCGCCGGGGTGCGCGGACGCGACATCGGCACCGCGGGGCGGACGGGGGGGCGCGTGCCGGGGGCCGTCACGCGTCGGGTGGACGGCATGGGCCCCATCGCCTGGTAGACGAGCCCCGCGGCGAAGTCGACCTCTTCGGCGCGGTCGGGCTTGAGGGCGGCGAGGGCGCGGAAGAACGTATCGTCGACCAGGCCCCGGTCGACGAGCTCGCGGCAGATCATCTGGGGGTAGCGATCGCCGTGCGCGCCCGGCTCGCCCACCTCGTCGAGGACGTCGATGCCCTGCGGGAGGCGAGCCACGAAGAGCTCGAGCTCCTCGTTCTCGAACGCGCCCTCCAGCAACGTCTCCAGCGCCTTGCGCGCGTTCATGGCCTGCCCCTCACTGATCCGCGGGAAGGATAGCCCGACCGCGACGACCTCCGGGCTAACCTGGGTCGGTGCCGTCCCGTCGCTCGTTTCTTCAAGCCGGTCTCGCCGCGCTCGCGGCGCGGAGCCTGGGCTGCGCCACGGACACCTCCGGCGGCCCCGCCGCGCCCTGGGGGACCCCGCCCGAGGGCGGCGCCGACGTGCTCCCGGCCGAGGCCCTGCGGCCCCGCGGCGTGCTGGAGCTGTTCCTCCCCGGGGGGATGAACGCCTGGGACACGTTCTACGTGATCCCGGAGTTCGGCGACCCCGCCGCCGGCGGCGAGTTCGCGGGCACGATGTGGCACTCGTTCCAGCGGTCCGAGGGCGGGATCTCGGTGCCCGAGCAGTTCGAGCGGTGCGGGGGCGCGGGGCGGGACCTCCTGCAGGCCTTCGGGCCGGACTCCGCGGGGCGCACCGTGCACCTCGGCCCCTTCGTGCTCGCCCTGCGGGATCGCCCCGACCTGCTCGCCCGCATGCGGATCCTGGTCACGCGGCACGGCCAGGCGCCCCACCAGACCGCCATCCCCCTCGCGCTGTGCGGGCACCGCTTCGGCTCGCCTCGCCTGACCGGCACCGCGACCCACGTCCAGCGCTTCCACCAGGAGCGCGACCCGCGCGCGGCCCCCCACGCGTACGTCCTGTACCCCGGGCTGTACGACCTGGGTCAGTTCAACGCGGACGTCGGCACGGCGATCGGGCGTCATCGGGGCATCGCTCGGCCCCTCGAGCTCAACCTGCGGTTCATGGACCGCATCACGACGCAGCTCGCGCGCACGACGCCCACCGGCGACCTCGCGGACCTCGACCGCGCCGTCCGCCACTACGCCGCGACGTACACCGCCCGCCTCACTCCCCCCGACCGCGACCGCGTCCTGGCCCGCGTGATGGACGACTACGCGTTCGCCCGGGAGGCGATGGGGACCGCCCCCCGGCTCACGGGCCTGTTCGACGAGTCGCTGCAGGTCGGCCCCCCCGGCGAGGCCTGCGGCCACGAGAACAGCCCCGACGACACCGAGCACGGGCTCGCCGTGGCCGTGAGCCTGCTGACGCGGGCGACGACCCCCGCGCGCTGGGTCACGAGCATCGACGGCGGCCTGGACGTCGCCGAGGCGGGCCTGTCCTACGACACCCACGCCTTCCACGTGCGCGACGGGGGTCGCAACGTCACCCACGCCATGCGTCGGCTCGCCGCCCACGTCAACGAGCCCGGGGAGGGCGACCCCGCGAAGCTCGACCTCGACCGGCACATGGTCCTCATCTCCACCGAGTTCGGTCGGACCCCGTTCCGGGAGGGCCCCGACGGCCTCGACCACTGGCCCGACGGGTTCGTGCAGGTCGTGCTCGGGGGCCCCGTGGGGCCGGACCAGGCGGGCGTCGTGGGGGCCATCGGCGAGGACGGGGTGGCGACGGACTGGATCACCCCCGCCGAGCTGCGCGCCGCGCTCCTGCACGCCCAGGGCATCTGGCCGTTCAGCCCCGAGGCGTTCGCGGTCGGGGATCTGCGCGACGTCACCACCGAGCGCGACGCCGCCGTCCGGCTGCGGGAGCGCGTGTGGGGGCGCACGTGAGGGGCGCGGTCCTCGGGGCGGCGGCGGCGCTGGGCGTGCTCGTCGGGGTGGGGGCGTGCGACCCGACCGACTCGGACGACTTCTTCGCGGACGTGGTGGACGCCGGGGACGAGGCGTTCGCCCACCGCGCCGTGTCGTTCGTGTGGGGCCGCCACGCGCGGTCGATCCACGAGGTCGAGGCGCTCGTCGAGCTCATCGAGGCGACGGATCGCTCCACGGTCGTCGCGGCGATGGCGGGGACGCCCGAGGGCCGAGCGCGCTGGCAGGCGGCGCTGCTCGATCTGCTGTCCGTCCCCCGGATCGGTCACCTCAGCTCCCGGCACTGCCACGGGGACCTCACCGCCGCGGCGACGTCCCCCGATCTCGCGGCGTTCGTGCGCGACCACGGGCCCCGGGACCAGCCCGAGATCGCGCCCTGGACCGTCGCCGATCTCGTGGCCAGCGCGCTGCTCCTGGACGACGTGACTTCGGTCTTCCGCGTGCACCTGATGACGTCGTTCTCGCGCCAGCGCCCGCTCCAGACCCTGGCCGAGGAGATCTCCGAGCGGCAGGTCACGGGCGAGGTCTTCGGCAAGACCTTCATCGGGCGGCAGTTCGAGTGCATGCCGTGCCACAACAGCGCCTTCTCGGTCACGGGGTCGGACGACCCCGACGCGGACCGGACCTGGGAGCTGGGGGGCCTGCACGAGCGCGCCCTGTTCGGCGCGGACGACGGCGGCGACCCCGACCTCTTCTGGGCCTACTTCCGCCGCTACGGCGTGCTCGCGGAGTACGTCCACACCTCCCAGGTGGACTGGTACGAGCCGTCGCCGGACCGCGGCTGCTGGGCCGCCTTCCGAGGGGGCTGCAACGGGTGCGACTGCGAAGACGAGGTGCTCGATGAGGCCCCGGACTGCGCCGACGTGTGGTCCCCCGAGTGCGTGGAGCTGTGCACCGAGGCGGGCGGCTGCGCGGACCCGGTCCTCGTGCAGCCGTGGGGCGTGTCCGCCGACGACTGCGGTCGCTTCCTGAACCCCGACGCCTTCTTCGACGACCTGGTCTTCGAGGAGGCCTTCTTCATCACGCGCGGCGACGCGCAGGCGTCGGTGTGGGATCTGGTCCCGCACCTCCGCGAAGGCGTCGACGCGCTGCGATCGGGCGGTCCGACGATCGCCGCCGACGGGACGATGCCGGGGAGTCAGGCGATGGCGCACCTGACCGTCGCCAACCTCGTGGATCGCGTCTGGGCCGAGGCCTTCGGGGCGCGCTTGACCCTGGGCCACGGGTTCCCCCGCAACGAGCACCAGCGGGCCGTGCTGGAGGCGCTGGTGGACCGCCACATCGCCGCGAACTTCTCGTTCCGGGACCTGCTCGCGAGCGTCACCGAGCACCCGCTGTTCAACGCGTCGGTCCCGGCGACGCTCGGGCCGGGCGACTCCCCCCACCACATCCCGCCCGTCCTGGACCCGTGGTCCGTGGATCGCGAGGCGACCGACCAGCAGGGCAACTCCTTCGGCGATCTGATCCACCGCCGCGACGGCCGGGCCCTGATCCGCAGCCTGTACGGCGCCATGGGGTGGCCCGAGCAGCTCGAGTTCCACGGCGGCGACGAGGGCGAGGAGACGGGGGCCGCGCGGCTGCAGGAGTCGGTCGGCGTGTACCTCAAGGAGGCGCTGCCGGGGTTCCGAGGGGTCGCCGTGCAGTCGCTGCTCGCCTGGGAGACTGCGTTCGGGACCTGCCGCGACACCGTCCCCCGGGGGTGGGGCTGCGAGTCCAACTCCGAGTGGGGCTGCCCCGACTGTCCCTGCGAGGCCGAGGTGTGCGCGGAGCTGCCCGAGTGCTGCGCTCCGGGTCGCCGGTGGACGCCTCCGTGCGCCGCGCGCTGCGCCGAGTCCGAGGCCGGCTGCCGCCCCCCCGAGGAGCCGCCCCCGGACTTCATCGAGCAGCTGGTCGAGGCCGGCCGGGCCGACGGCGCGACCCTGGGGGACGCCGTCGCGACCCTCAAGGACCGGCTGCTGGCGGATCCGCGGATCGAGAGCAACAACGAGCGGGTCGTCCTGTCCCGGCTGCTCGACGGAGACCTCGATGCCCCGCTGGGCGAGGGCGCGGACACGCAGCTGCGCCGAGCCTGCTCGGTCTTCATCGCGACGCCCTGGTTCCTCCTCGCGGGCGACCCCGGCTCCGATCGGGCAGGCTCCCCCGTCCCCATCCCGATCGGGGGTACGCGGGACGAGTGGTGCGAGACCCTGGCGGACGCCCTCTTCGACGGCGAGGTGACCTGCGGTGAGTGACGACTTCGTGGACCTGAGGACCTTCCACGACATGCACGAGCTCGAGGAGGTGCTCGCGCTCCTGAAGGACGAGGGGATCGTCGCCTTCGCCCCGGGCAAGGGGGTCGCGGGGCTCCTGCCGGGGGCGGGCGACGCCGCCTTCCAGGTCCCCCTGCGCGTCCAGGCGGACCGCGCCGAAGAGGCGCGGGAGCTGATCGACGCGTTCCTGAGCGCCGAGCCGGAGTTCATCGACTTCCCCGAGGGCGTCCAGTTCCCCGACGGCGAGGACGAGCCCCCGCCCGCGCGGCGGCCGGGCGGCCTGGCGACGTTCCCGTTCGCCCGGCTCCTGCACGTATCGCTCGCGATCGGGGCGCTGTGGTTCCTCCTGCCGAGGTACGCCCCGGGGGCGGTGGTGGGCGGCTCCGGCCGCACGATCTGCGCCGTGCTGGACGAGTGCGCGGTGGCTCCCGAATCGCAGTGCCGCGAGGTGATCGCCCAGGGAGTCTCCCTGCTGGACTTCGGCCCGGGGACGCTCGGAGCCTGCGGCGACTGCCTGGAGGTCGCCCGGTGCGACGCCTGGCGCGATCAGCGGTGCCACATGAACGCGCCCCACTGTCGGGAGGGCCGGCGGCGAGTGCTCGAGGAGTGCCGCACGGTCTGTGAGCGGGTGGTGCCCATCACGACCTGGTCGCGCGACGGCGGCTGATCAGATCGCGTCCGGCGGCGCCGGCGGCTCGGGGTCGGGCTCGACCTCGCGCGCCGGGGACGGCCCCAGGCGGGCCTCCACGCCCACGGCGACGTGGAAGAAGAACTGGGCCCGCGGGTCCGTGGTGTAGCTGTCGGCGTACCTCGGCTGGTCCGCCGCGCCCTTCTCGGCGGCCGCGGTCGAGTACTGCTCGATGTCCACGCCCGCCGTGAGGTCGACGCGCAGGGCCACCGGCGCCGACGTGGGGACGGCCAGGCCGAAGCCGGGGGCCACGCGGACCTCGACATCGGCGTCGAGGTTCCGGGTGAAGAGGTTGAGCTCCGGCTCGGCGATCCGCCAGTTCCAGCCGACCTCGTTTCCGACCTCGACGTGGATCTGCGGCTGCAGGCGGATCTGCTCGATCGCGGCCTCCCACTCCAACGCCAACCACGCCGACGCGGACGTCGCCGCGAGGTAGGGGGGCGCGTAGCCGTACTGCGTATACAGGGCCTCCACGTCCGCCATGCGCAGGCCCACCACGCGGACCGCGACCCCGGCCGAGGCGCGGAGCTCGGCGGGCCCCGTGGGGATCGCGCCGCCCAGGCCGGCTCGGGCCCCCAGCCGGTAGCCGGACATGGCCAGGGGGTCGAGCGTGTCGATCTGCAGGTGGAGGAAGTGGGAGTCTTCGCTCCACCAGCGGCTCCCGGCGATCCCGAAGCGCACGAGGATGCCCTCGGGCGTGCGGATGTCCGCCCCCAGGGCGCCGCCGAGGTCCATGGGGCAGTCGCGGAGGACGCGGCCGTCGCCGTCGGGGCTCTCGAGGGTGTAGGTGCTGCAGGGCACGGGTCGGGTGGCGAAGGCCAGGCGGAGCGTCAGGGGCTCGCGCCGCGCCACGGGCGGCCTGGCGGGCACGTACTCGACCGCGGCGACGGAGCTCGCGGGCTCGGCCGGGGGCGGCACGAGGCCCTTCACCCAGTCCTCGGCGGGCTCGCTGCCCACGGGGAACCGGGCCTCCCAGCGCGCCGTGAGCTCCGGGTCGAGCTGGCGGGCGTTGGCGATGGACACGCCGTCGTATTGACCCTCCGCGACCCAGGAGTGCAGCGCCTCGATGAGGAACGCCAGGGCGAGCTCGCGGCGGGAGGCGTCGTCGGTGCACGGGGGCAGCTCGGCGCGGCAGCCCGCGATGATCTCCCGGGCGGTCGCGGCCGACGTCTCCAGCTCTTCGAGGTCGAGCTTCAGCTCGCCCGCGGACGCGGCCGCGGGGACGAGACAGGCCGCGAGGACGGCCGCCGACGCGAGGAGCCGGAGGTTCACTCGTCCAGCGTCTCCAGGCCCCGCAGATCGCGGATCACGTCGGACGACAGCGACCGAAGGCGCTGGGCGACCAGCGCGGCCTGCAGCGTCGACTCGGGGACGGTCGTCCCCGGCAGGAGGACGGCCAAGCCGCCCGCGTCGACCCCACCCGTCGAGACCATGCGCAGGCCCTCGGCGGTCGGCCCCACGGCGACGGACTCACCGGCCCGCACCGACCCGAGCCGCGTCCCGTCGTCCTGAACGAGGTGCACTTCGCCCTCGGTCACGGTCACGAGCGCGAGGTCGCCCACGGCGGCCGCGTGGAAGATCGTCCCCACGGGCATGGCGGACAGCCCGAGCGCCGGGAACCGGATCCGATCGATCGGGGGCGTGACCCCGTCGCCGCGGCGGAACGTGACCCACCCGGCCTCGAGCTCGCCGACCGTCCCCGCGAGGAACAGGCGGGACGCCGCGGTGACTTCCAGCCCGGGCGCGGGCTCCACGGACGTGAGCAGGACGCGGGTCGCGCTCGCGGGCTCCGGAGACGCCGCGGGCGCCACCGCCGGGCCGGGCTCGGGGCGGGGATCGGGGGCCGGGACGCGCTCGTTCGACGCGACGGCCGGGACCGGAGCCTCGGGCTCGGCCGTCGTCGGGGCGACCTCGTCGGCGGGGGCCCGCGGCGGCGTGATGACCACGGGCGCGGGGGGCTCGGAGGCGACGCCGACGGTGGCGACGGGCGCGGGGTCCGGGGGCAGCGATCGCCCGAGGAAGACGCCCAGCAGGAGGGTCGCGGCGAGCGCCCCGTAGATCGCGGCGCGGCCCACCGGGCGGGGGCGGGGTAGGGGGGTGGGGGCGACGAGGACGGGCGTGTCGGCCGCCACGCCGAGGCGGCCCAGGACCGCGGCGACGGCCTCGTCCTCGCGGGCGAGATCGTCGTCGACGGGGGCTTCGGGCTGAAGGGCTCCGAAGAGCTCGTCCATGAACTCGTCGGACCGGGGGGGAAGGGTCACCGCTGCACTCCTCGCGTCGCGGGCTCCATCAGGTCGGCGGGCTCCATGCCCAGCTCGTCCAGGAGCTTCTTGCAGCGCCGCCGCAGGCGCTTCTTCTGGTTCTCATAATCGCGCATGTCGAGTCCGAGGCTCCGGGCGGCGGCGGGCCCGTCGAACTCGTCCGACCGTTGTTGCATCCACGTCTGGAAGAGGGCGCGCTCCTCCCGGGACAGGGCCGCGAGCAGCCGGCCGCGGTTGTCGGCTCGGATCCGCCGCTCGACCTGGACGTCGGCCCCGGGCGCTCCTCGCGGGCTGACGAGTCGGAGGCGCCGCTTGACCAGGGCGCCGCGCCCCGAGCGCCGCACCAGGTCTCGGTAGCGGTTCGTGATCACGCTCTTCAACGCCGCCTTGAGGCTCCCCCGGTTGGGGTCGTACCAGCGCGGATCGGCGTGGAAGACGGCCAGCGCGTCGTGGGTGAGATCCTCGGCCTCCTCGAACGTCGCCCCGAGGAAGCAGGCATGCCGCAGCAGGATCCGCGTGAGCTCCTCCCAGGTCAGCTCCCCGGGCGGACGCTCCACCGGCGGCGCCGGGCGCTTCATGAAGATCTCGTACTCTCGCCGAAGCGGGCTGGCCATTGCGTCTCCCTCACTCGCGCGTCTCCTCCAGTTCGAACGAACAGCCCCATTTTGCCGTGTCGGGCATCGATCGACCCGATTTCGCGCTTGGCGAAGGCCGGTTTCGAACCCATACCAGGGGACCGCGCGCTTGGGAGGGGTTGGGTACGATGACGAGCATGAGCCTCTCGGCCCAACCCCCCACGCCGCGGATCGAGCCTTCAGCGGACCCGGATCCACGGTCCGAGCCCACCGCCCGGCACGGCCTGATCGTCGTGGGCGCCGGGGGGACCGGGGTCGGCGTCGTGGAGCAGACCGCCCACGCGATGCAGGTGACCCTCATCGACAAGGACCGGCCCGCCGACGAGCTGTCCGACGAGCTGCCCGGCGCTCGGTGCATCCACGGCGACGGCACCTCCCTCCTCGTGCTGCGCGAGGCCGGCGTGGAGCGGGCCTACGCGCTCGTGGCGGCCACCAGCGAAGACCGCGTCAACATCGAGGCGTGCCGCCTGGCCGTGGAGTGCGGCGTGCCCAGCGTCTTCTGCCGCCTGCACGATCCGTCGCTCCGGGCGCGCGTGCTCGCCGTCGGGGCCCTCCCCGTGACCGTCCAGCAGGCCCTCGCGGGGGCGATCACGTCCCGGCTGCCGGGCGTCGTCGTCACCACGTCCGAGGTCGGGCTCGGCCAGGGCGAGATCCTCCAGGTGAGGGTGACGGCGGGCTCCCTCGCCATCGGCCACGCCCTCAAGGACATCGGCACGCGCGAGTTCCTCGTGGCCGCGATCTACCGGCGCGGCGAGCTCGTGGTCCCTCACGGCGACACGGTCGTCGAGGCGGACGATCAGGTGCTCCTGGTGGGCCTGCCCGACACCCTGCGGGCCGTCGCCGAGTACTTCCGGGTGGGCACCGCCCAGTTCCCCATGCAGTTCGGTCGCACGATCGTGGTCTGGGACCGGTCGCGGGAGGACTCGGTGCTGGAGGAGGCGTCCTGGCTCCTCGAGCACACGCGGGTGGAGGGCGGCCTCCATCGGGTCACGGGCGACGACGCGGCCACGGCCGATCCGATCACTTCCCAGGTCCAGCTCAAGAGCCTCGACCTGGACCTGAACCAGAGCGGCCACTTCGCTCGCCTCAACGCGATCCACCCCGGCCTCTATGTGGTGCGTGCGCCCTGGAAGCGGGTGTTCCAGCGCCGCGGGATGCGACCGATCCGCCGGCTGCTCAAGAAGGCCCAGGCGCCCATGCTGATCAGCCGGGGGACCGCTCCGTACCGACGCGTCCTCGCCCCCATCGGCGACTCCGAGACGTCCTGGGTGGGGGTGGAGCTGGCGATCGACGTCGCCCGGCAGCTCGACGCGACCGTCACGCTCCTGCACGTGCGCGCCCCCCAGTTCGTGGCGGGCGACCAGGGCGGCGAGCGCGCCCTGCGCATCCGGCGGCAGGCCGAGGACATCGCCCGGCTCTACAACCTGGACATCCAGGTGGTGGAGGTCGAAGGCAACCCGATCCGCCAGGCGCGGGAGGTGGCCGCGGACCACCAGCTGTGCGTCGTCGCCCGTCGGCGCGGACAGTCCGATACCTACCTGCGGCCCGACGTGGGCCTCCGCATCGCGCTCGGCGTGCCCTGTTCTTCGATGCTCCTCAGCGTCGGCTGATCATCACGACCCCGGGAGCCGGATGACCATCGACGTCGCGCTGCTGTTGCTCCTGTTGGCCACCGGCGCCGCCGTGGTCCCCCTGATCTCTCCGCGCCTGGGGATCCCCGAGGCGGTGGGCGCGATCGGCTTCGGGATCATCGTGAGCGCGCTGCACCTCGTACCCCACGGCGCGGGCGTGCACGAGACCCTGCACCTGCTCGCCGAGCTCGGCTTCATCCTGCTGATGTTCGGAGCGGGCCTCGAGATCGACTTCGACGCGGTCGAGCGCGCCGGTCCGAGCGGGCTGCTGCGCGCGTCCGCGGTGGCCTTCGGGGTCGTGGGCGTGTCGTTCCTGCTCGCGGAGTTCTTCAACCTCGGCATCTTCTACGTGGTCGTCCTCAGCGCGACCTCGATCGGCCTCGGGGTGGCGGTCCTGCGCGAGACGGGGCTCATGACCGCGCCCGTCGGGCAGTCGATCCTCCTCGTGGGCTCGCTCGGCGAGCTGCTCACGCTCGTGGTGATGACGATCTTCGACGTCCACCACCGGGTCGGCTTCTCGCCGACGCTGGGGCTCGAGCTCGGCAAGCTCTTCGCGCTCTTCGCCGTCGGCGCGCTCTTCCTGCGGTTCCTCAAGGCGTGGGCGTGGTGGCACCCGGGGATCTTCCGGCGGGTCTTCGAGGCCCACGATCCGTCCGAGGTGGGCGTGCGCGCGGCGGTGGCGGCGTGCCTCGCCTTCGTCGTCTTCGCGGTGGGGCTGAAGATCGAGCCGATCCTCGGAGCCTTCATCGCCGGGGCCGTGTCCCGGTTCGTCTTCCGCGACGTGAGCGTGCTCGAGCACAAGATGTCGGCGCTGTCGTCCGGCTTCTTCGTGCCGATCTTCTTCATCTCGGTGGGCGTCGCGTTCGATCTCTCGCTGCTGTCCTGGGGCGGCCTCACCTCCGCGCTCGGGCTGGGCGCCCTGCTGGTCGTGGCCCGGATCCTCCCCGCCCTCGGCCTGATCGGGGTCGGCGACCTCGGCACGCGGGAGGCGATGGGGGCGGCGATGCTCCTGGGCGCTCCCCTCACGCTGCTTGTCGCCATCGCCTCGCTGGGCGAGACGCTGGGGGTGCTCGACGCGGCCGAAGCGGGGGTGATCATCCTCCTCGCGATCCTGGTATCCGTGGCACTACCGGTTGTGTTCCGGCTCCTGGTGGGCAAGCGTACGTCTGCCGCGGTGGATCCTCCCACCGCGCACGCTGCCTGAGCGAGCACGCCATGCGCCCGATCGTCCCCGTCCTGCTGCTCTGCGTCGGCCTCGTGGGCTGCCCCACGACCGCTCGGCTCGGCGACGCGACCCCCGAGGAGGAGCGATCCTTCACGGTCGCGGTCGAGGTCGCCGGGGCCGGGACCGTCGCGGATCCCGTCCAGGTGACGGGCACCCTCCGCCCGAAGCGGGACGTCGTGGTCTCCTCCGAGGGCAACGGGAAGGTCGTCGAGGTGCTCGTGGCGCTCGGCGACTCGGTGCAGCGAGGGGACGCGCTCGCCCGCCTCGACTCGGTGGTTCAGCGCGCTCAGCTGGACCAGGCGCGCGCCGGCCTCCGGGAGGCGAAGGCCATGTTCGCCCTCGGCGAGGCGGGCCTGAAGCGGGAAGAGGCCCTGGCCGCGAGCGGCGCCACCACCGATCAGCAGCACTTCCGCTCGGGCGTGGAGTTCGAGCGGGCGCAGGCCGGCGTCGACTCGGCGAAGGCCCGGGTGGTGCTCGCGGAGCGGGCGGTCGCCGACGCCGTGATCCGGGCCCCGTTCCCGGGGACGATCGCGTCCCGGCACATCGAGCTGGGGGCGCTGGTGGGTCCGGGGACGCCCGCCTTCCGGCTCGTGGATCTCACCCGCGCGGTCGTCTCCGTGGGCATCCCCGCGCGGGAGATCACCCGCGTCCGCACGGGCCAGGCGGTGGCGATCCAGGTGCCCGCCGTCGACCTCGACCTCGAAGGAGGCCTCGTCACCCACGTGGGGCCCGAGCCCGACCCCCGCACCCGGGCCTATCCGGCGGAGATCGAGGTCGCGAACGCCGACGGCGTGCTGCGCTCCGGGATGGTCGCCCGAGTCGACATCATCGTGGGCGAGCGGGGCGCCGTGCTCGTGCCGGAGGAGGCCGTCGTCGACGACGAGCCGCCCCACGTCTTCGTGATCGAGGACGGGCGCGCGCGCCGCAGCGACGTGGCGCTGGGTCGGCTCGTGAACGGCTTCTACGAGGCGCGAGGGGGCGTCGAGGCGGGCGACCACGTGGCCACGCTGGGGAAGCAGCACCTGAGCGACGGCGTGAAGGTCGACCCCTACGACCTGCCCAAGACCACCGCGTCCACCGAGCCCACGGACGTCGAGTAGCTCGCCGTGATCCGCCGCCTCGCCCGGGGGAGCATCAACAACAGCGTGCTCGTGCACATGCTCGTGCTCGCGCTCGTGCTCCTCGGCTCGTACTCCCTGATCAGCCTCCCCCGGGAGCTGATGAGCGAGATCGCGTTCAACTGGGTGTTCGTGCGCATCGACATGCCGAGCGCCGCCGCGCAGGAGGTCGAGCAGCAGATCGCCATCCCCGTCGAGACCGAGATCGAGACGGTCGACGCGGTGAGCTCGGTCAGCGTGCGGGCGAAGGAGGGCTACGCCTTCTTCTCGGTGAAGTTCGAGCAGGTCGACGACCAGGAGTTCGACGCCGCGTACCAGGAGCTCAAGGACGCCGTCGGGCTCGTATCGCTGCCCGACGACGCCGAAGACCCCTTCTGGGTGAACTTCAGCTCCCAGGACTTCGTGCCCATGGTGCAGGTCGTCCTCCACGGCGACATGCCGAAGCGGGAGATGTTCGAGCTCGCGGAGGACGTCGAAGACGGCGTCAAGGCGATCCCCGGCATCGGCAAGATCGAGCGTGGCGGCATGCAGGACCGCCAGATCCGGGTGGAGGTCGACCCCGACGCCCTGGGCGGCTACGGGCTGACCATCGCGGCCGTGTCCCGGTCCCTGACCGCGGCGAACATCAACATCCCGGGGGGGCTGCTCAGCGTCGGCGCGTCGGAGTACATCCTGCGCACGGTCGGTCAGTTCGACGCCGTGGACTTGATCGGCGACGTCGTGATCGGCACGTCGGAGTCGGGCACCGTCGTGAAGGTCGACGACATCGCCCGCGTGGTCGACGACTACGAAGAGGCCCGCATCATCTCGCGGTTCCAGGGGCTCCCCGCGATCACCCTCAGCATCAGCAAGCAGGCGGGCGGCAACTCGATCGAGCTCGTGCGGGAGATCCGCGCGCTCGCGGACGCCTACAACGCGCGGATCGACGATCCTCGCGTCCATGTATCGGTGACGGGCGATACGAGCGTCCAGATCGTGAACATGCTGAGCGACCTGGAGACGAACGCGCTCTTCGGGATGGTGCTCGTCATCGTGGTGCTGTGGCTCTTCCTGGGCCTCCGCAACGCGCTCCTCACGGCATTGGGCATTCCGCTCGCGTTCTTGGCGACTTTCATCTTCATGTGGGCCACCGGCGAGACCCTGAACGGCAATTCGCTGTTCGGGCTCGTGCTCGTGCTCGGGATCATCGTCGACGACGCGATCGTGCTCGTGGAGAACTCCGCGCGCCACCGCGCCCAGGGGAAGTCCCGAGAGGAGGCGATCGTCGACGGCGTGGCCGAGGTCGGCGTGCCCGTGTTCGCGGCGATCCTCACGACGATCGCCGCGTTCTTGCCGCTCATGCTCATGCCCGGCCTCATGGGCAAGTTCATGCGGATCATCCCGGTGGTCGTGGCGATGGCGCTCGTCGCCTCGATCGTGGAGGCGCTCGTCTCGTTGCCCTGCCACATCTACGAGTGGGGTGAGCAGGACCTGGAGAAGCTCGAGCGTCGGTCCGCCTGGTTCGAGCGGTTCATCGCGCCGTACCAGGCCGCGCTGCGCGCGCTCGTGGGCTGGCGGCTGCCGGACTCGAACGGGGACCTCGGGCGGGCCGTGCTCGGCTTCGGCGTCCAGGCCGCCAGCGCCGTGGGCATCCTGATCACCTTCCTGCTCTTCTACCTGGCGATCCCCGGGATCCTCTTCGCCGGGTTCGGCCCCCTCGCGGCGGCCATCGGGGCCGCGATCCCCCTCGTCTTCCTGCTGGGCCTCGCCGCCGTCCTCGGCGTCAAGCACAAGCTGCTGCCCCTGCTCCTGGACGCGTGGGGGCGGCTGCGCTCGATCCGCTTCGCGGTGCTGTCCGGGGTCTACCTCGGGATGGTGCCGGTGGCGGTCCTGATCGCCTCCCAGGTGGACCTGGACCTGTTCGGGGGCGACGAGATCCCGCAGTTCAGCGTGCGCGTCCGCATGCCGGAGGGCACTCCCCTGGGGCAGACGGACCGGGTGGTGCGCGAGATGGAGCGCCTCGCCGCCACCGAGGTGCCCGCGGCGGAGCTGGAGTCGGTCGTGTCCAACGCCGGGCTGCTCATGGCCGAGGACGAGTGGTTCATCAAGACGAACGTGGGGCAGGTGCTCGTGAACCTCGTGCAGGGCAACGAGCGGGACCGGGACGTGGAGACGATCATGGGCTCGCTCCGGGAGTTCCTGGAGAAGGTGCCCGGCCCCGACTCCATGGAGCTCGTGCCCGCGAACAGCGGCCCCCCCACCGGCGCCGACATCGAGCTCAAGGTGCAGGGGGAGGACCTGGACCGCCTCGTGGAGCTCTCCAAGGTCGCGGCCGCGGAGATGCTGGCCGTGGAGGGCGTGCACGACGTGCGCAGCGACTGGGTGCTGGGCAAGCGCGAGCTGCGGGTGGCCGTGGACTCCGAGCGCGCGGCGATCCTGGGGGTGAGCGAGCGGGACGTCGGGCTCGCGCTGCGCTACGCCTTCGAGGGCATCGAGGCCACGCGCTTTCAGGACGACGGCGACGAGGTGCCCGTCCTGGTCCGGTACGGCGAGGGGTTCCGCAACGACCTGAGCTGGGTCGAGCGGACTCGCGTCCCCTCGGCCGCGGGCGGCTCGGTCCCGTTCCAGGACGTCGCCGAGATCGAGGCGGGCCGCGGGATCGACGCGATCCGCCGGTACAAGGGCGCGCGCACGATCTCGCTGACCGCGCGGGTCGACGCGAGCGTGACCACGCCCGTCGCCGCCACGGGGCTCGTCAAGGAGCGCCTCTCCGACTTCGACGAGCGCTTCCCGGGGTACCGGATCGACTACAGCGGCGAGTTCGAGGAGTTCCAGAAGAGCCTCGAGGCGCTGCTGTACCTCGGGGTGTTCGGCCTGCTGCTCGTGTACATGATCCTGGGCGCTCAGTTCCGGAGCTTCAGCCAGCCGCTGATCATCATCGGCTTCACGTTCCCGGGGGCCTTGCTGGGCTCGGCGGTGGCGCTCTTCGCCACGGGCACCCCGCTGTCGATCCTGACCCTCTACGGGTTGGTCGCCCTGCTCGGGATCGTGGTCAACGACTCGTTGGTATTGGTGAGCTTCATCAACGCCGAGCGGGCGCGGGGCAGGACGCCGCTCGAGGCCGTGCTGGCGGCGGGACGGGTGCGGCTGCGGCCGATCGTGCTCACGACGCTGACGACCGTGATCGGGCTCATGCCCATGGCGCTGGGGCTCGGCGGGAAGTCGGAGGCGTGGGGTCCCATGGCGACCACGATCGCGGTCGGCCTCCTCTTCGCCACGGCGACGACCCTGTTCGTGATCCCGCCCGTCTATCGGTGCTTCGCGGACCTCGGCGAGCTCGCGTCGCGCGCCTGGGCCGACGCCGTCGGTCGCCCCCCGGAGGCCCGGGAGACGAGCGACGACGTGGGTGGTGCGACCCCCCTCCCGGCGTGAGCCGGCCTACCGATACATGTCGCGCCAGGTCCCCAGGATCTGCTCGATGGCCGCGAGGTCCGCGTCCTCGGGCTGCGCCAGGGCCACGGCGTGGACGGCGGCGATGACGTCGTCCAGGTACGCCCCCTTCGCCTCGTCGCCCCAGAGCGCGGCCACCGCGGGGAACGCCTCGGCGTAGGCGACGATGGCCCCCGCCTTGTCGAGGCGTCGGTGCTCCCCCTCGAGGATCTCGGCGACGGTCATCACCTCGACCTTCGTCGTCTCGAGGCCCGTCAGCGGATCCACCCAGTGGGCGGTGAACGTGAACGGGTAGCCACCGCTCGAGGTGTCGACGGAGCAATCGAGCAGGTCGAGGTCGAACAGCATCCGGCCGTTGGGGGCGATGTGCTGGGGCACGACCTCGGCGGGATCGGTGCTGATCTCCTCGCCGCTGAAGTCGTCGACGACGAAGCCGGGGGGCAGCGTCACGGACATCTGCACGTCGCGGGCGGCCACCTCGAGCAGCTCGGGCAGCCGCGCCGGGGCGAACCGCTCCTGGGCCTCGGCCACGGAGTCGACGAACAGGTACGCGCCGCGACCCAGGTCGGTCACGCTGTCCATGAGGGCGCCGTTGTAGGAGGTCGTCTGGGGGGTGCCCACGCCGAGCAGGTAGATGCCCTCGAGCTCGCCGTCCTGGGCGTTCGCGGCGATCAGGGTCCCGTTGGTGGTCCCCACGTTCGCCCCGCCGTCGCTGATGAGGATGACGCGGCTGGTGCGCCCCAGGGTGTGGTTCGCGTTCGCGATGTCGTAGGCCGAGGACAGGCCGCCGTCGAGGTTGGTCGAGCCGTTCGCGTACAGCGAGTTCACCTCGTCGAGGAAGAGCGGATCGTTCGGGCCGCCGACCATGTGCGAGTCGAGGGTGACGGTGCTGGAGTCCGACCACTTCACCAGGGAGACGATGTCGCCGTCGTCGAGCCCGGTCGCGATCGTCGCCATTACGGCCTTGCCGACCTCGAGCCCCGGGCCCTGCATCGAGCAGGAGGTGTCGATGGAGAAGACGAGGTTGACCGGCTTGCGCTGGTTGTTGGACATGGCCGGGGCCACGAGGGCGACGAGCATGTCGTAGTCGCCCGCGACCTCCGGGTCCTCCACCATCTCGGGGACGATCGACAGGGTGTCGGCGGCGGGCGCCTCGTAGTCGAAGTCGTAGTAGTTGAGGAACTCGTAGGCGTAGGCGTCGCCCCCCTCGACGGCGCCGTGCTCGAGCAGCAGGGCCCGCTTGAGGGCGGCCGCGGCCATGGAGTTGCTGTCGTCGGCGGAGACGAACTGCGTGCGGGGCGCCTCCAGGGCGTCGTCGCAGCTCTCGAACTCCTCCTCGCCCTCCTCCGGCGGCGGGCCCGCGTCGTCGTCGTCGCTCCAGTCGTCGTCGTCGTCGCTCATGGCGTCGTCGTCGTCGCTCGCGTCGTCGTCGTCCCACCAGCCGTCGTCGTCGTCGTCGTCGTCGTCGGAGACGGCCGCGTCGTCGTCGTCGGACGTGGCCGTGGGCCCGGGGATGAGGCAGCCCGCGGTCAGGAGCAGGAAGGAGAAGGGGATGATCGGGAAAAGACGTCGCATGTCGAACCTCCGAGACGAAGGTACGGCGCGAGACCTCTCACGAACGTAACGGCGCTGCCGGTCCCGCGTGCGCGCCCCGGACCGGGGTCCGACACAGCGCGCCTCGGGCGTCTCGAACCGCCCGATTCCGGACTTCTGTCCGACCTCAGTCCCCGGCTTCTCGCAGGACGCGCAGGGCGTTGACCGTCACCCACGGGTTCGACCGGGTGCGTCCGCCGCGACCCCAGTGGGCGAAGGTGCATCGGCTGCCGACCTCCTTCGCGGTCCGCGCGGGGCGAAACTCGAGGGGGAAGCCGCCGTCCTTCGTGCGCTTGCTGCGGAGCAGCGCCAGCGCCCGCTCGCACCGGGGGTCGTCCAGGCGGCCCGCGAGCTGCGCCGTCTCCAGGGCCAGCAACACGTCGAAGAAGCGGATGGGGAACCCGATGCGGTCGGGGCGGGGGCCCCAGTCCGGCACGATCGGCTCGCAGGTGCCGCGGCGGAAGATGAGGTCGCGGTCGAGCAGCAGGTCCATCGCGCGGTCGAGCGCCCGCCGGGCTCGCGGGTCCCCGGTGTGGGCGACGAAGGCCGCGAGGCCTCGGGCGGGCAGCATCGTCTCCACGAACGAGGAGCCGCGGGCCTCCGGGCGCACGTCGCAGTTCCAGCCGCCGTCCGGCCACGCGAGGTCGGCGAGCCGCGCGGCCAGCACCGCCAGCCGGTCGTCCATCAGCCCCAACGCCAGGCTCGCCCACAGGACGTTCCCCTCCTGCGACGCGCACCGCCGCACCCGGTCGGGGTGTCCCTCGATTCGGCGGGTCCAGTTCGGCTTCAGGAACGACGGCGCCAGGATCCAGTCGAACACCAGCTCCTGCAGCTCCTTCAGTCGCTCGTCGCCACCGGGATGCCCCCGCTCCGCGAGCTGGACCAGCGCCCAGTGCGTGCCCTGCCACTTCCGGTAGGCGTGCCGGCGCAGGGGTAGCGCGCCCTCGATGATGGCGTCGCACTCCGGGTCGGCGCGGACCCGGTCCGCGAGCGCCTGCATCGCGGCCGACGCCGGGTCCTCGCCGTCGAGCAGCAGGCGGGTCCGGTAGGCGACCGCGGGGTCGGGGTGCGCGCGGAGCTCGTCGAGCAGGACCATGCGCTCTCTTAGCCCGGGACCGCGCGGGCCGCACTCCCGATGCCGAGCGACCTGTCGGGCTGCTGGGTGGGCGCCCGGCAAGAACCGGCCCGGTTCGGTGAAACGGCCGAGTTCTCCAAGCGGCTTGCGACGCCCGCGCTTGCCGCGGGTGTCTCGGAGTGGGGCGCCTGGATGCGCCATGAGGGAGCCGCAGGCGAGTCTCGTTGCGGCAGCGATGTCGAGATCGGCTCCGACCCGCGGCCTGGAAGGGCAGGCGGACCGCCCATGTGGCGCGGACTCGTTCAGCCCGACCGACGAGCGAACCTCCGGCAACACCGCGTCGAAGCTCTCCGCGACCTCGCCCGTAGTGAACCTGGTCACGTACTCGCCATCAGAGGTCACCATGTACTCGGCTTCCGGGGTGAGCGGCCGCGCCGGAACCACCACTATCAGGAAACCGCATAGTCCAGCGTCCAGCTCGATGGCCCGCACGTCGAAGGGGACCGGGCCTCCGCCGGTCTCCACGACCTCGACCGATGGGTCACTCGAGTAGCTCGTCCACCAGATCCTTGCGTCGAGGGGGACAAGGTCCGATCCGGCGGGGGCGCCGAACCCATTCCCCGGATACACCTGCAGACACGCACCCGCGTCCGAGGGATTCAAGACTCCAACGACAAGAACCGCCGGCGCGGCGACGACTGCCGCACGACGTTGGGTCGAAACACCCGCGTCGGATGTCCCTTCCTGCTGGTCGACCTCTGCCCAATCAGGAGTCGCGGTGCCCGAGTCGAGGCAATCCGTGAAGCTCGAGAGTCCCATGTGGTCGAGGTTGGTCGTGGGACCCGAGCTGAGGGAGCCGGAAGTCGCCACAACTTCTTGAACACGTCGAGATGGGCGGGGAGCCGTGCTCGGTCCCGTCCGGCCGACGAGCCTCGCCGCCCCGGACGGGCGGCGCATGGGTACCCACGAACCTGCGCTGCCGGGATTACGACCAGCATGCCGCAGCCCCGGCAACAACCGGCCCGGTTCGGTGAAACGGTCGAGTTCTTGCCGCAAACCCGGCAAGAACCGGCCCGGTTCGGTGAAACGGTCGAGTTCTTGCCGCAGCCCCGGCAACAACC
>CAZEKB010000089.1:0-28952 GCA_964512225.1 uncultured Rickettsiales bacterium
GGGCCGATCCGCCGCCCGGGGGCGAGGCCCCCGCGCCGACCTCGACCGCGACCCCGGCGCCGGGCGCGCGGAGCGGGTGCGCGCGCCGGGGCGCGGCGGCCCGCAGCTCCGACCCGGGCCGCCGCAGGGCCGCCGCCGCCGGGATCTCCCCCCCCGCGGGATCCCGCTCCCAGGCCCGGAGCGTCGCCTCGAGGGCCAGCAGCTGGAGCTTCCCCGGCCGCAGCATCCGCATCACGGGGTGGGTCCGCACGCGCTCGATGAGATCCGCCCGGCCCGCGACGATCCCGCACTGGGGCCCGCCGAGCAGCTTGTCGCCGGAGAAGCACACGAGGTCCACGCCCGCGTCGAGCGCCCCCCGCACCGTGTCTTCACCCCCGGCGACGTCCCCCCACAGCAGCCCCGAGCCCAGGTCGTAGACGACGACCGCGTCGCGCTCGCGCCCCAGCTCCACGAGCTCGGCCGCCGACACCTCCTTGGTGAAGCCCACGACCTTGAAGTTCGAGCGATGCACCTTGAGCAGGACGCTCGCGCCGTCGTCGAGCGCGCGGACGTAGTCCTCGCGGTGGGTCCGGTTCGTGGTCCCCACCTCGATCATCCGTCCCCCCGCCTCGGCGAGGATCTCGGGGACGCGGAACGACCCGCCGATCTCCACCTGCTCCCCTCGACTCACGGCCACCCCGGCGCCGTCGCCCGCGAGGGTCTTCAGCACCAGGAAGACGGCCGAGGCGTTGTTGTTGGCGACGACCACGTCGGGGCAGCCGAGGACCCGCGCGAAGGCGGCCGACAGCTTCACCAGGCGGTTGTCTCGACGCCCCGTCTCCAGCGACATCTCGAGGTTCGTATACCGCCCCGCCGCTGCGCCGATCGCCTCCAGGGCGGCCGGCGGCAGGGGGGCCCGGCCGAGGTTCGTATGGAGGATCACGCCCGTCGCGTTCACCACGGGACGCAGCACCGGCGCGACCGCGGCCGACGCGATCCGGACGGCCTCCTCGACCATCGCGTCCTCCGCCACGGCGTCCCCGCCGAGCGTCCCCGCCAGGAGCCCCTCGCGCACCCGCGTCACCACCGCGCGACAGGCCTCCTTGCGCCGACCGTGGGGCACCTCGGGCGCGCCGTCCCAGGCGTCCGCCCCCAAGAGGCGGTCGATGGACGGCAGTCGCTTCAGGGCTTCTCGGCTCACGTCGTCTCCTTCGTCGCGTCGCGAGTCTAGACTCCGGCCGTGGAGACCGTCGCGCCGCTGTTCACCGCGCTGATGGCGCTCTCGATGGGCGTCTCGACGCTGATTCGAGGCGCCCGCGACCGGCTTCACCAGCAGTACGCCTTCCTCGCGGGCGTCCTGTCGATCATCTACCTGTGCCTCTTCTTCCTGCTGCTGAGCAAGGATCCGGCGTGGCGCTACGGCGTGCTGTCGTCCGCGCTGCTCGTCGTGCCCGCGTCGCTGCAGGTCTACCGCCAGGTCCTGCACCGGTACGAGCTGGGGTTCATGCGGTACGTGCCCGCGCTGTACGGCGTGGCGCTGCTGCAGTTCGTCGTCATCGTCGTGCTCGGGCCGGACAACCGCATCGTCGTCTTCAGCAACGCCACCATCGTGTTCGGGGGCCTGACCGTGCACGTCCTGGGGCTGTGGCGCCTCATCCGGAGCCTCCCGCGCCCCGAGGAGCGCCGCCGCATCGGCTACCTCCTGTGGCTCGGCGGAATCGCGGTGCTCGCGGTGGGCCTGGAGATGGCCTTCCTCGACCTGAACTTCTGGTCGACCGTCGAGCTCGAAGCCCCGATCGACTTCCCCCCCGTCGGGTCGATCGCCACCGCCGCCTACATCTACTTCCTGGGCCAGGTGATCCAGAGCACGCACCTGCTCGACCGACACCACATCGTCTCCCGGGTCGTCGTCCTGGCCGTCATGGCGACGGTCGTGGCGGTCGTCTACACGGTGCTCGTCGGCATCGTCGGCGACGACCCGACGCCCGGCGCGCAGGTGGTCAACAGCTTCATCGCGTCGATGCTCGTCCTGATCCTCTACGAGCCGATCAAGATGGCGACGGAGCGGTACGTCTTCCCGCTCATCGCCCGGGAGCGGTTCGAGTCGGTGCGCACGCTCGAGGCGCTCAAGCGCCGCCTCCCCGGGATGATCCAGATCGACCCCCTGCTCGACGAGCTGCTCGGCGGACCGATCGCGGCCGGGCGGGTCGATCTCGCGTCGGTCTACCTGTTCGACGAGAACCGCGGCGGGTACCGGCTCCGCCGCTGGGAGGGCGCCCCCGAGCACGCGCTGCTCCCGGCCCTGCCGCAGCGTCCGTTCATCGACGGCTTCCTGGAGGGGCGCCGGTGGTACCTGCTCGCCGATCTGCAGGCGTGGGGCCGTCGTCGCCCCGGCATGGCGCCCCCGCCGGACTGGCTCGAAGGCGTGCTCGCGACCATGCAGGCGCTCCAGGCCGACCTCTGCCTCCCGGTGCAGATCGGGCCCACGGTCGTGGGGCTGTGGAACATCCGACCGCGCCCCGGCGCGGAGGGGTTCTCGGCCGAGGAGCTGGAGCTGTTCCGGGACATCGCCGAGATCGCCGCCGTCGTCGTCGACAACTCCCGCGCGTTCGAGCAGATGAAGAGCCGGGACCGGCTCGCGGCGCTGGGCGAGATGTCGGCGGGCCTCGCCCACGAGATCCGGAACCCGCTGGGCGCGATCAAGGGCGCGGTGCAGGTGCTCGCGAAGCGACGCGAGGACGCCGAGTCCGACGAGTGGCTCGAGATCATCGTCGAGGAGGTCGACCGCCTCAACGGGGTCGTGAGCCAGTTCCTCGACTACGCGCGGCCCCTGCAGATGCACGTCGCGAACGTCGACCCGGGCCTCGTCCTGCGCGGCGTCCTGTCGCTCATCGAGGCGGAGGGCCTGCCCCCGGACGTGCGCGTCGTCTACCTCCCGGCCGAAGAGCTCGTGGACGTGCCCATGGACGTGGAGAAGCTCAAGCAGGTCCTCCTCAACCTCGTCCACAACGGCATCGAGGCCATGGCGGGCCGGGGCGGCACGCTGACGATCCGGACCCGCATCCACGACCGACGGGAGGGCGCGATCGTGCCGTCCCTGCGCACGATCGCGCCCGGTCGCACGGGCGAGGTGAAGGTGCGCCGAGGGCGCCTCAACTCGGACCTCGCGGTGGAGATGTCCTTCGAAGACCAGGGCTCCGGGATCAAGCCGGACGACGCCCGCAAGCTCTTCATCCCGTTCTTCACCACGAAGACGGAGGGCACGGGCCTGGGCCTCGCGATCTCCGAGCGCATCGTGCGCGAGCACGCGGGGGAGCTGGTGATCGAGAGCGCGCCCGGATCCGGAACGCGCATCGCCCTGCGGCTCCCCGCCGCGGAGGCCGCCGGCGACGCCCCCCCGCCCCGGCTGGACGAAGAGACGACGATCGGCGATCCGGACGCGGCGGCGAGCGGACCGATCATATCGGCGCCGATTCCCACGTAGCCGTCCACAGGATTCCCACAGTCTGTGGACAACTGCTGATCCCAAGTGCCCTGAAATGGGCAGAATGTGTAGTACTTCCAGGTACTCCCGAATCTCGCGTCGAAGTGAGAATCGTCTTGCATCGGGATCCGCCCCGTGTTTGCATATCCCCATGGTTCGGGGAGCCAAGCCCTAGCTGTCGCTCGTTTTGCTGCTGTTGCTGTTGATGGGAATAATCTGGTGTCCCGACTTCGCGCTCCGGTGATCACCCCGAAGGACCGTCGTGTCGTGGGCGATCTGCGCGCCGCGCCGCCCCTCGCCGAGGCCGAGACCCTGTGGGCCGTCGCCTCGGGCAGCGGCGGCGTGGGTCGGTCCACGGTCGCGGCCCTGCTCGCGGCGGGCCTCGTGCGGCGCGGCCGCACGGTGTGTCTGGTCGACGCCGACTGGACGGGCCCCGCCCTCGCTCCCCTCCTCGACGTCGTCGCTCCCCTGCGGGGCGACCCCTGGAGCTCGGCCGAGCCCGACGCCGTGGTCACCCCGCTGCACGACGACCTGGTGCTCCTGCCGGGGGTCGGTCCCATGTCGGGCGACCCGTCGCGCCGCGCCTGCCGCCGCCTCGTCGGGCGCCTGCGCCGTCGCTCCGAGGAGCGCGTCGTGGTGGACCTCCCGGGAGGCACGACGGACCGCGCGCTCGACGTATGGCTCGCCGCGGACGTCCCCCTGCTGGTGACGGTCCCCGAGCGGATCCCCCTGGAGGCCACGTTCCGGCTGCTCGCCCGCGTGTTCGCGCGGCTGGCGCGACCCTGGCTCGATCGCAAGCTCGGCCGCGAGGCGGCGGGCGCCGCGCTCGACGAGGGCTGGGAGCGGGCCGAGGGGCGCGCGGGGACGTGGATGCGGGCCGTCGCCCGCGCCGCCGGGCTCGTCCCGGACGAGATCGCGGAGGCGGTCGGCCGTCGCCCGCTGTACCTGGTGCTGAACCGCGTGCGACGCGGCGACGACGTGGACGTGGGCCACGCGCTGGTGACGGCGGCGGGGCACGGGCTGGGCCTGGACGTCCGGTTCCGGGGCGTCGTCTCCGAGGACGAGGACGGCTGGATCCGCGCCCGTCGAGCGGCCGGGGCGCAGAGCCCGGGCTTCTCCGAGTGCCTGTCCGCCGACGTGCAGGAACTCATCGACCGGATCGTCCGGGACGCCGAAGTGGCGCCCCCGGGCGATCTCCTCTGGGACCTCAAAGACGCCGCGGCGCTCGTGGGCAACGCGGGCCGTCGCAGCAACCGGCCCCCGTGGCGATGACCCCGCTCCCGCTCCCCGCTGAACCTCCGCGCCCCCGCAGAAGCAGAGCCCCCTCCCCATGAAGTTCCTCACCCAGGACTACTACGAAATCCTCGACCTCGAGCCCGGCGCCGACAACGAGGCCGTGAAGCGCGCGTACCGACTGGTGCGTCGCAGCTTCCGCCCCGACTCGATGGCGATCCACAGCCTCTACTCGACCGACGAGACCGAAGCCATCGGAGCGAAGATCGACGAGGCGTTCCGGATCCTCAGCCGGCCCGAGTCGGCCGGGCGCTACGCGAAGTACCACCGCACCGCGCGGCCGGGGATGCCCATCCCGCGTCGACCGGAGGAGTTCTTCGACCAGGTCCATCAGCTCGACTCCGCCACGCCGATCGAGGCCCTCGCCCGGGCCGTGGGCTCCGACGACGAGGTGACGGACGCCCCCGTCGCCGCAGTCTCGCAGCTGCACCCGCGACGCCCCGCCCGCCCCACGAGCGTGGAGATCCGGGCCTCTCGGGACGAGACGCTGCGTGACGACGTGGACACCGATCCCGCCCTCGGCGTCGCCGCCGCGAGCGCGACCGGAGCGGTGCCCGAGTCGCAGGTCGACCTGTTCCTCGACGCCCTCGAGGAGGTCGAGGAAGTGCTCGACGTGCCCGAGGCCCCGGCGTTCGTCGCCGCGGCGATGGTCGAAGACGACGTGTACGACGCGCCGATCCTGGACCTCCCGGACACGGCCTACGAGGCGCCGCCCCGGCGCGAGCTGGACTACGCCGACGTGGACGCCCTCCTGTCGAGCGTCGCCGCACGGCCGGTCGCGCCCCCCCGCGCCGCGGGCCCCGTCCCCGTGCCCGCCGCCCCCGCATTCGTGGCGCCCGTGCAGCCCGCCGCGCCCGCTCGCCCGGCAGTGCGAACGCGCGTGCCCGCCCCGGCGCGCTACACGCCCCCCGCGCCGGTCCAGTCCCGGGCGGCCCCCTACGCCCACGCCCCCATGGCGACCTCACCGGTGGCGGCCTCCCCCGTGGCGGCCTCCCCCACGGCGCCCACGGTGGCGGTGGCGCCGGTGGCCGGCCCCGTCGGTGGGCCGCCCCCGACCAACGCCTCGACGCTGGCGTCCGTCGCCGCCGTCAACCGCGACCTCGGACCGCGCCCCCGGCGCTGGAGCCGCGACACGATCCGCACCCGAGCCGTCGGTCCCCTCGCCCTGCAGCCCCTGTCCGCCGAGGACATCGAGGCGTTCGAGATGGACTGCGGCGGGATGGGCGGCGAGTTCCTCAAGCAGGTGCGACGCGCGCTCGGCGTGAGCATCGAGGACATCGCCGCCCGCACCAAGATCAGTCAGGGGATGCTCCGCTACATCGAAGCAGAGGAGATCGAGTTCCTCCCGGCGCGGGTCTACCTGCGCGGGTACCTGACCCAGATCGGGCGGCTGCTGAGGCTCCCGCTCCCGAAGATCGTCGACGGGTACATGAAGGCGAACGGCCTCGGGAGCAAGTAGCTTGCCGTCGTGAGCGACGGCTCCTCCCAGCGCTTCGACGTCCACCACTCCGCCGCGGGGAGGCGGGTCGACCAGTTCCTCGCGCACAAGCTGCCGGGGCACTCCCGCTCGTTCCTGCAGAAGCTCATCGACGACGGCGAGGTCCGCGTCGAAGGCGAGGTCGTGCGTCGCTCCCACCGCCTCGCGGCGGGCGACGTGGTCGAGCTGGTGGTCCCGCCCCCGATCCGCGCGGACGTGGTGCCCGAGGACATCCCCATCGACATCGTCCACCAGGACGCGGACCTGGTCCTCGTGAACAAGCCCAAGGGGATGGTCGTGCACCCCACGACGCACGACCTGTCGGGCACCCTCGTGAACGCGCTGCTGCACCACGTGAAGGACCTGAGCGGCATCAACGGGGTCGAGCGGCCCGGCATCGTGCACCGCATCGACAAGGACACGACCGGCATCCTCGTCGTGGCCAAGAACGACCACGCTCACCGGATGCTGTCGGACCAGTTCCGAGACCACTCGATCGCGCGCCGCTACGTGGCCCTGTGCTGGGGACGTCCGCACCCCCCCGCGGGCACGATCGAGTCCGAGATCGGCCGCCACAAGAAGGACCGTCGCAGACAGACCAGCTGGTCGCCCGTGACGCCCCGCGACGCCGTGACGCACTACCAGGTGGTCGAGGAGTACGGGCCCGCCAGCCTCGTCCAGTGCGAGCTCGAGACCGGCCGCACGCACCAGATCCGCGTCCACTTCACCGAGCGGCTGCGCCACCCGCTCATCGGCGATCCGGTGTACGGCGGCCTCGCCAAGGGGCTGATGCCGTCGGCGCCCGACCTCAAGCGCGTGCTCGCCCCCATCCGCGGCCAGCTGCTGCACGCCGCGACCCTCGGGTTCGTCCACCCGAGGACCGACGCCTACGTCCACTTCTCGGCCCCGCCGCCCGACCACATGATGGCGGCGCTCCGAGCTCTGCGCCGCCACGCGGGCATGGACGAAGACGCCCCCGGGCCGTGGGACCCGACGGCGGCGTGACGTCCGTGCGAGGAGCCGCGGCGGTCCCCAAGGTCGCCCTCCTCACCGTCGTGGGCTGGGCCTACATGCTCACCGTGGCCGTGGGGGGCATCGCGGCGTCCGTGGCGATCACCGTCGTGCTCTTCGACTACCTGGACCTGCGGAGCCTGAAGTTCGGGCTCAAGGCGGTCATCGCGATGGCCGCCTTCTCCGTGGGGCTGATCGTGGCCGCGTTCCGAGCGGTCTGGCAGTCGCCGCCGGAGCCCCCCGGAGTCCTGCTGGAGAAGACGGAAGCGGGCCGCCTCTACGGCACGGTCGCCCAGCTCGCGAAGCGCCTCGGCGCCCCCCCGATCGCCACCGTGCGGGCGGTCGGCACGGGGGGCATCCGCGGCATCCCCGTCCCCCTGTTCGGCCCCCTGCCCCTGTACGGCACGGGCCTCGTCGTCGACGTGCGTCTGCTCGATCGGCTGTCCTGGGACGAGGCCCGCGCGCTGCTCGCCCGGGAGATCGCCATGCTCGGCGGGCCGGGCCGGCGGGTCGACGCCTGGGTCCTGCGGTCCGTCCGGGGCTGGGCCGCGCTCCACGGGGCCCTGGAGCAGAATGCCGTGCGCCGGGTGATCTACGGGCTGTTCCTGGGCGTGTTCCGGCGGCAGCTCGAGGCCGCGGCGGAGCCCGCCATCGAGCGGCTGGTCGAGGCCGCCGGGCTGCGCGCGGCCGAGGCGACCGACCCCGCCGACCTGCTCGCCGCCATGAGCGTCGCGGACCGGCCTCGGTCGCGCCGCCTCGAGCAGACCGCCGCCCAGGCCGGCCTCGGCAAGGCCTACGTGCCCATCAAGCGGTACCTGCAGATCCGATAGTCGGCCCAGAACGCGCGAAGGCGCCGGGATCGCTCCCGACGCCTCCGCGTGGTGTCTCGACCGGAGGGGTCTAGCGACCGACCGGCGGGGGCTCCCAGGACTCGCAGAGCGGGTAGCCGTCGCCGACCCGGTTGCCTTCCTCGTCCAGCTCCCAGTAGGCCTCGGCCTCGCCGTCGCAGTCCTCGGTGTTCAGATCCTTGTCGATGATGTCCGCGCAGGACAGCGACACGATCTCACCCGGGAGGGCGTCGCCCACGATGTCCTTGGCCTTGACCGACAGGCAGAACTCGCCGGGATCGTCCCCGCCGCACTCCTGGCAGCCCACGCCGACCGTCTTGAAGACGAGGTCGCAGATGCCGTTCTCGTCCTTCTCGTCGCCGAGCAGGCCCGCGAGGTCGCGGGTATCGAGGATGCCCTCGAAGCGACCGCCGGCGAAGCCGGAGCCCGCGGGGTGCACGACCATGGAGAGGAGCAGGTCCTGGATCGTGGCGTTCACGCCCTGGATGCTGAGCTCGAGGTCCACGCCGTCGAGGGCGAGGTTCGGGTTGTCCCAGGTCGCGGGCTGGTCGTCGTCCGTGTCCGGGATGCGGTCGGGGCCGGCGGTGAACGTCAGCGTCTCGGAGCAGGTGTCCTGGACGATGTTCGGGCCGTCGAGCTCGCCGAGCGCGCCTTCGACGTGGGCGACGTCGTTCTCGAGGTCCGAAGCCTCGGAGAACGTGAAGATGATGTAGATGTCCGCGAGGAAGCCCTGGAGCAGGGACCCGACGGCCGGGGGCTCGGTGAACGTGGCCGACGCGAGGTCGAGGTGCATCACCTGACCCACGAGGTCGCCTTCGGTCGCCACGACCTCACCGTAGGGGCCGGTGGCGAAGGACCACGAAGCGGGCTCCTCCTCGTCCCACGTGATCGTGGCGGTGTAGGACTCGTTGGCGGTCAGATCGGCGCCGGGGGTGAACTTCACCTTGCGGCCGCTCTCCTCGAGGACGGTCTCGCCCGCGACGGCCGAGCCGGCGGAGTCGGCGAGCGTCAGGCTCGTGGTCGTGGGGGCCACGTCGAAACGGGCCCAGACGTCCAGCTGGTAGAAGAGGTCCTCTTCCGCCTCGGCGGGGGACACGCCGATGATGCGCGGCGGCGGCGGCGGCGCGGGGGTCTCTTCCTCGCCGACGTCGGGACAACCGAAGCCGACGACGAGGACGCCGGCCGTGAACGCGAGCAGCACGAGCTTGCTCAGAAGGTTTCGCATCAGATTCTCTCCATTGGATGTGTCAGCGCCCGCCCGCAGGCCCTTGCGCGTGTTTCGGCAGCGGACGGCTTCTCGCCCAGAACGGCGGGAAACTACGCAGGTGCCAAGACGATGTCAAATGTCTTTGAATGCCCGTTCAGTTCTCCGCGGATAGCATGCGAACCGTGATCGGCAAGGCGATCGAGAGCCCGTCGTGGGCCGCGGATCTCGGCGGCCTGTGCGGCTTCACCCACCGGGCGTTCTCGGGCCCCCCGGCCGTGGCATGTCGCACGCAGGTCCACGGCCGCGACGTTCACGTCCTGCGCCCGGCCTGGGCGACCCCCGCGGCCCTCCCCGAGGGACCGGCCGAAGGCGACGGCCTGTGGACCGACGTCCCCGGTCTGACCGTCGCGGTGCGCGTCGCGGACTGCACGCCGATCCTGCTGTGGGACCCCGAGCGCGGGGCGGTGGCCGCCGTGCACGCGGGGTGGCGCGGGACCGCCCAAGACATCGTCGGGGCGGCCCTCGCCGTCGGTCGCGACGCTCTGGGCGTGGATCCGACGCGGGTGCGCGCCGCGATCGGGCCCTGCATCGGCGTGTGCTGCTTCGAGGTCGGCCCGGAGGTCCCCGAGGGGCTGCGGGGCGCCGGCCTCGCCGACCCGGAGTTCGGGCTCACCCCCGGGCCCCGGGGCCGGGACCACGTCGATCTGCGGCGCGCGAACCGGTCCCTCCTCGTGCGCGCGGGCGTCCGACCGGAGCGCGTCGAGGACGTGGGGGGCTGCACGGTCTGCGCCCCCGGGCCGCGGTACGAGTCCTACCGACGCGACGGGCCCGCGGCGGGCCGCATGCGCGCCCTGATCGCGCCCCTGCTGGCGGCCCTGCTCCTGGTCGTCGGGTGCGCGGGCGCGGGCCGACCCGCGGTGGTGGACGTGGGCGGCACGGTCACGAACGCCCAGGGCCTGCTCGCCGAAGGCCGGGCGGCCGAAGCGGAGGCCGCCCTGAGGGTCGCGGTCCGCGCGGCCCCGGACGACGCCCTCGTCCGCTCGGTCCTCGCCCGCAGCCTGCACGCGCAGGAGCGTTACCTCGAGGCGTCCGTGCAGGGCCGGATCGCCCTGGGGATCGACCCGGGCCTGTGGCAGGCCGCCTACAACCTGGCGTGCCACAGCGCGCGACTGGGGCGCGTGGACGAGGCCCTGCACTGGCTCCAGGCGGCGCTGACGGTGGCCGACATCTCCCCCGAAGAGGTCGCCGAGGACGAGGACCTCGCGTCGCTGCACGACGACCACCGGTTCGCCTTTTACCTCGCGACCGGCGTGCTCACGCGGCGGGTCGAAGACGCCGTGGCCCGGGTATCGCCGGGCCGCGTGGAGGTCGGCCGCCCCGCGACCCTCACCGTCATGGCCATCACCCTGAACCGCCGGCTCATGGCCCGGCGGGAGACGGTCGAGATCGAGCTCGCGGGCCCGCTGCCCCCCGACGGGCTGGCCCCGGTCACCCGGCGAGAGACCTTCTCCACCGGCGCCGAGGGCGGCCGCGAGTTCATGCAGCGCACCCTGCACTTCGGCTTCCGCCCCCTCCGCCCGGGCCGCCTCGCGCTGGGCCCGTTCCGGGTGCGCATCGGCGACCGCGAGGTGCTTACCAATACGGCCGTGCTCGACGTCCGCCCCGCCGAGGTCGCCGTCCACGCCGCCGTCGGCGCGCTCACACCGCCGGTGTCCCCCGGGCTGCCGGGCCACGACTCGCCCCTCACGTCCTTCTTCCGCGCCCCCTCGAGCGCCGACTCCGGGCTGCTCGACGCCCTGCTCGCCGCGGGCACCGCCCCCACGGAGGTGGACGCGGTGCAGGCCGCCGCCCCCGCCGCGGCCTGGACGCGGGTGGAGGGCCGGGAGGTGAGGGCGTTCCGGTTCCGGGCGGTGGAGATCGACGCCCTCCCCGAGGCCTTGCCGCCGCGCCCGGGGGAGGCCCAGCGGTCGGTGTTCGTGCAGCGAGGGAGCGAGGGCTGGAGCCACGTGCTGGACGTTCGGCCCGCCCGCTGATCGGAGCTACTTCGGCTTCTTCCGCGTGGCCTGGACCAGCTGCTCGAAGACCTTCTTGTCCGGCGAGTTCTGGTACGCGTCCTGGTAGGTGATCTCCTTCTTGCGGAAGAGCTCGGCCAGGTAGCGCTCGAAGGGCCACATGCCCTGCTCGGTGCCGGTCATGAGCACCTGCCGGATCTGGTGGAACTTGTCCTCCCGGATCATCGAAGCGACGGCGTGGTTGCACTTGAGCAGCTCGATCGCGGGCACGAGTCCGCGCCCGGACATGTGGGTCAGGAGGCGGAGGTTCACCACCGCGCGCATGACGTCGGCGATCATCGCCCGCGCGCCCGCCTTCTGGTTGTCCGGGAACACGTCGATGAGCCGCGACATCGCGTTGTTCGTCGAGTTGGCGTGCATCGTGGCGATGATCAGGTGGCCGGTCTCGGACGCGGAGATCGCCATCTGGACGGTCTCGTAGTCCCGCAGCTCGCCCACCATGATCACGTCCGGGTTCTCGCGGAGCGCGTCCCGGAGGCCGCGGCTGAACGAGTCCGTGTGGTAGCCGACCTCGCGCTGCTGAATCAGCGACGACCGGTTCTCGAAGATGTACTCGATCGGCGCCTCGAGGGTGAGGATGTGCAGCTGCCGCGTGAGGTTCATCTGCTCGATGATCGCGGCCATGGACGTCGACTTGCCGGAGCCCGTCGGGCCCGTGAAGAGCACGAGGCCCTCCCGCTGACGTCCGAGGTAGCTCAGCTCGGCGGGCAGCTTGAGGGCCTCGAGCGAATCGATGACGTTGGGGATGTACCGGATCGCCGCCGAGACGCCGTACAACTGCCGGAATACGTTGATGCGGAAGCGGCCGAGATCCTCGACTTGGTAGGCGAGGTCGACCGAGTTGTTCTTTCGGAACTCGGCCTGCTGAGCGTCGGTGAGGATCGACAGGATGACCCGCTCGATCTCCTTGGGCGACAGCTCCTTGCCCTGCGACGGCTGGAAGAGGTTGTCCACGCGCAGCGTCGGCGGGAACTTCGGCGTGATGTGGAGGTCCGTCGCCTCCTGCTCGATCATCCACCTCAGGAGCTTGTGGAAGGCGTCGCGTGAGAGCTTGTCGCCGTACCGCGGCGGGGTCGTGACCTCCTTGCGCGTGTACTGGATCGAATAGGCGGGGCGCAGCCCCTCGCCCTGTCCGGGGGAAGCCGACGAGCGCGGCGGGGACGAGGGGGCGGGCGTGGAGCCGATGTCTCCCAGGCCGAGGTCGAGCTCGGCCGTCGGGGCCTGGGGCTCCGCTCGACGCCGCCCGGGACGATCGAGGCGCATGGACGGGGCGGGCAGGAGCGACTCCTCGTCCTCGTCCTCGTCGCCGTCGTCGTGGATCTCGGGTTCCTCGTCCACGCCGCGGGGCACGAACCGGGGCGGAGACACCTTCACCTGGGCCGGGGGGAGGACCTCCTCGGGGTCCGAGTCCACGAAGCCGAGGCCCTCCTCCATCGACCCGCCGATGTCCTCGAACATCTCCACCGACTCTTCGACGGTGTTCGCGCTGCCCTCGGGGTCGCGGTCGTGCACCCGGAACATCGCCGACAGGCCCTCGTCGCCGCCGGTGTGCAGGTCGCAGATGTAGATGCCGCCGCCGTACTCGTAGTGGATCGACGCGCTGCCGTCCATGTGGAGGGCGGCCAGGTCCTCGGGGGTGGTGATCTCGCGCACGAAGTCGCGGAGCTGCTTCTCGGTGAACGCGGGCAGCGCCAGGGCCCGGCTCCGCTTGCCCACGAAGACCTCGGGAGACCGACCGGCCTGGAGGTACAGCCCGTCGGCGTCCTGCGACGCCATGAGCTTGAGGATGTAGTCCAGCCGAGCCATCCACGCGCCTCCAGAACCACACGATCATGCCACGGCGGCGGGGTCGCCCGCTTCGCCCCCCCGGGCCGGACCCTAGGGGGCGGGCGGACCGCAGACGGCGTTGGCGGGCGCGTCGCAGCCGTTGATCTGCTCCACGTCGCCCAGGGTGTTCCCGGAAGCCGTGAGCGTGCACGTCGTCAGCGTGACCGCGCCGTCGCAGCTCAGGCCCCAGCCCCCGTTGCCGGTGAGGGTGGGATCGTCGATGACGGCCGCCACGCCGGTGTCGAGGCGGATGCCGTCGCCGGTCGCGCCCGTGACCGCGGTGCCGTCGACGGTGAGGGTGCCCGCGTCCCCGTGGATGCCCTCGACGGACGCGTCCTCGATCGTCCCGTCGGTCAGCGTGAGGGAGCCGCCGGTGATGTGGACGCCGGTCTGCGCGCCGACGATGGCGACGGCGTCGAGCGACGCCACGCCGCCCGTCTGCTGGACGGTCACGGCGCCCTGGGACTCGAGGCCCCCGCCCGCGAGGTCGAGGTCGCCGCCGAAGACGTTCAGGGCGGGCCCGACCGCGCTCGTGATGTTCACGTTGGAGCCGTCGACGTCGGCGCTCCCGCCGATGTTGATCCCGGTCACTCCCGGCGCCTGGATGAGGACGTTGTCGAGCACGATCGTCCCGGTGTTGGCCGCGACCCCGGCCGCGACGGGCGCGTCCACGACCGTACCCGTGGCCGTGATCGTGCCGCCGGAGACCGTCGCGAAGCCGTCCGCGCCGCAGTTCGTGAACGTGCCCCCCGAGACGGTGACGAACGTATCGGCGGTGGTCGTGCGGACGCAGTCGTCGCCGATGTCCGTGAGCGTGGTCTCGCCGCTGATCGTGACCACGCCGGGGGCCAACGTGCCCTGGGAGGCCCAGCTGCGGAGATCGACGCCGGGCCCGGTCGTCGTGGAGATCGCATTGCCCACGGGCGCCGTCTCGGCCTCGCTCAGGTGGATGGTCGCGCCCTGGGCGTACACGCCCGTGCCCGCGCCGGTGATCGTGTTCTCGATCATCGTCAGCTCGGGCACCGGGAGGTCGACCGCGTCGTTGTCCGCCCACCCGTTGCAGTTGTCGTCGACCCAGTTGCCGAGCAGCTCCGGGAGGTCCGGCGCGCGCGTGGGGTCGGTGTCGTCGCAGTCGCCGTCCGCGACGCTGAAGCCGTCCTGGTCCTGGTCGTCCTCGTCCGGCGTCGCGCTGTCGGGCGTGGCCGGGTTGCAGTCGTTGTCGATCAGATCGTCCAGCGTCTCCCCCGCGGTCGTGCTGATGGTCGGGTCGGAGTCGTCGCAGTCGCCGGACCACGGGGACTGACCGTCGCCGTCGTGGTCCTGGAAGAGCTCGCTGGGCACGCTGAAGGTGGCCTCCACGCCCCGCAGGGTGCCCGCGTTGATCGTATTGCCCTCGAGGACGTACGACCCCAGCCCGGCGATGCGGATGCCGTTGTCCGCGAGCGGAGCCTCGATCGTGTTGTTCTCGATGGTCGCCACCTCGTCCACGAGCTCGAGGTCGTTCCCGCTCAGGCGGATCGCGTAGTTCCAGGCGAGGTCGGCGCACGCCGGGTCGCCCCCTTCGTCCACGCCGAAGTCGTTGTTGCGCACCTGCGCGTCCGCGTTGGAGATCCACAGCCCGCCGCTGGAGCCGCCGCAGATCGTATTGCCCGTGACCACCACGCCCGGGGTCGTGAGCAGCTGCAGGAGGTTCGTGCCCCCCGAGCCGTAGAACGCGTTGTTGGTGATCTCCATCACCGGAGAGGCCATGTTCTCCGGCCCCTGGGAGAGGGTGATCGCCCCCTGGGAGAAGGTATCGACGTCGTCGACGATGCCGGTGTTGCTCATGACGTTGCCGTCGATGATCACCTGGCTCCGGAAGGAGTAGATGCCGCCGTACGCGGTGTCCACGAAGCTGCCGTCGCGCCACTCGAGGTACGCCGGCGCGCCCGCGGAGCGGCTCTCGACCCCCCACCCGTTCGTATTCAGCTCGAGCTCTTCGCGGGGCGGGTCGGGCGTGCCGTCCAGGGCGGGCTCGCCGTCGAGCAGCGTGTACAGCGGACCCCGGCTGGTGTTCGTGATGCTCACGCCCTCGGCGATCACCGTCGACTCCGACAGGTAGACGCCGCTGCCCCGGTTGTCCTTGAGGGTCGTGTCCGTGAGGCTGCCCTGGCTCTGCTCGACGTGGATGCCGTTCCACCAGGCCTCGCTGATCACGTCCTCGCCGATCTCGAAGCCGGCCTCGACGATCACGATGTTCGAGAACTCGACGTCCGAGATGTCGTTGCCGCTGTAGGCGCAGTTCTGGGCCCGGAAGCAGGCGACGCCGTAGCCGTTCGTGATGCTGCCGTCGGCGGCGGGGTTCTGGGGGTCGCGGAAGTAGGCGTGATCGATGCCCGTGACGATGTTCTCGCTCAGCACGGCCTCCACTGCGTCGAGCACGAGCACCCCGTTGCCCGCGGTCACGTTCGAGATCGTATTGCCCGTGACCTCGACGCTCTCCGCGCGCCCGTCCGTGGTGTTTCCGCCCGCGAGGATCCCCTGCTCGCGGACCCCCTCGATCGTATTGCCCGCGATCACGATCGTGCCCCCGGGCGACCGCGCGGTGATGCCGGGCGAGCCCGTGTTGTCCACGAAGGACGACGTGATGACGGCGTTGCTGTTGGCCAGGATCGACCAGTTGGCCAGCCCCGTGAAGGTATTGCCGCTGGCGGTGAGGTTTCGTCCGGACGCGGAGCCCTGGTCGCCCTGCATGAAGATGCCGTAGGCGAAGCTGTCGATCGTCGTCGCGGTGACGGTGAGGTTGTTCGCCTGCATCCAGATGCCGACGAAGCTGCCGTCCTGGATCGTGCAGCCCTCGACGAGGATCTCCTCGTTGCCGGACCCCTCGATGAAGATCCCGCTGCCGTCGGAGTCGAAGTCCTCGGCGGTGGGCGGGCGGTTGGTGCTCGTGACCTCGGAGTTGAAGACCGAGAGCTGGGACTCGAGCACGTGGATGCCGAACGAGCCGCTGCCCTGGATCTGCGAGTTGTGGACCTCGAGCACCGAGTTGGTCTGGGCGAAGACGCCCTTGCCGCCGGTGTCGCTGCTGAAGCCGATGTTGAAGGTAGTGAGCTCGTTGGCGACGACGGTGGACTGCGAGGCCTCCACCCCGACGAGGCCGCGGCTGTCGCCGTTGTCGTCGGGCTCGAACTCGATGTGCACCTCGTTGAGGGTGACGTTGTTCGACTCGGTGACGCGGATCCCGCGGATCGTGCCCAGCTCGTCGGACGGGGAGATCAGCGCGAGGCGCGACAGGGTGACGGGGCCGTCGACCTGGTCGATCTCGACGATCGTGCCCGCCCCGTCCCCGGTGACGACGACGCCGCCCGCTTCGACGCCCGCGATCGTGATGGGCTTGTCGATGTCGATGTCCTCTTCGAAGAGGCCGCTGCACACGCTCACCACGCCGCCGGACGGGGCCGCGTCGATCGCCTGCTGGATCGTCTCGAAGCCGCCGCCGCCGGCCACGGTGACGCAGAATTGTTCCGCCGAGCTGTCGTCGTCGTCCGTCTGACACTCCGCGGCGACCTGGGTGAAGGCCGCCGCCAGCAGCAGGCAGGCGTAACGGGGATCGAGCACGGGACGGGGTCGGGGTTGCATGCAGGCTCCGAGATCGACGACTGAGGCCCGCGAAGTATAGGGTCGCGGACGCGCACGCGGTCGGGCAGGGGCAAGCCTCTGCAAACGGGCCGCCGCCGTCCGGCGCGACATTGGAGTCGCGCTCTGCCCCGAGGGGTTCCCGTGGCCGTCGACGAAGTCCTGCAAGAGAAGCTCGATCTCCTGACCAGCAAGCTCGCCGAGTCTCGGCTCGGGGGCGGCGAGGCGCGGATCTCGAAGCGCCACGACAAGGGGCTCCTCACGGCCCGCGAGCGGATCGATCTGCTGCTCGATCCGGGCTCGTTCCTGGAGCTCGACGCGTTCGTCGTGCACCAGTGCCGCGACTTCGGCATGGAGGACAAGCGCATCCTCGGCGACGGCGTCGTCACCGGGCACGGCACCGTCGACGGCCGCCCCGTCTTCGTCTTCGCCCAGGACTTCACGGTGTTCGGGGGCAGCCTGTCGGGCGCGTACGCGAAGAAGATCTGCAAGGTCATGGACCTGGCGATGGAGAACGGGGCCCCGGTCGTGGGTCTCAACGACAGCGGCGGGGCCCGCATCCAGGAGGGCGTCGTGAGCCTCGGGGGCTACGCCGACATCTTCCTGCGCAATACGCTCGCCTCCGGCGTCGTGCCCCAGATCTCCGCGATCCTGGGTCCGTGCGCGGGAGGTGCCGTGTACAGCCCCGCGATCACGGACTTCATCCTCATGGTCGAGGGCAGCAGCTACATGTTCGTGACCGGGCCGGACGTCATCAAGACGGTCACCCACGAGGAGGTCGACAAGGAGAGTCTCGGGGGGGCTGCGGCTCACAACAGCACCTCCGGCGTGGCCCACTTCGCCGCCCCGGACGAGGCGACGTGCATCGCCCTGACGCGCGAGCTGCTGTCGTTCCTGCCGTCCAACAACGTCGAGGACCCGCCGGTCAAGCCGAGCGCCGACCCGTGGGATCGCTCGACCGAGGAGCTCGTCGGCGTGGTGCCCGCGAACCCCAACAAGCCCTACGACATCCGCGAGATCGTGCGCACGATCGCCGACGACGGGTACTTCCTGGAGGTCCAGCCCGCCTACGCGATGAACATGGTCGTGGGGTTCGTCCGGGTGGAGGGCCGGTCGGTCGGCGTCGTCGCGAACCAGCCCGCGCACCTCGCGGGGTGCCTCGACATCGACTCGTCGATCAAGGGCGCCCGCTTCGTGCGCTTCTGCGACGCGTTCAACATCCCCCTCCTCACGCTGGTGGACGTCCCCGGCTTCCTCCCCGGCACCTCCCAGGAGTGGGGCGGCATCATCAAGCACGGCGCGAAGCTGCTCTACGCGTTCGCCGAGGCGACGGTCCCGAAGGTGACGCTGATCACCCGCAAGGCCTACGGTGGCGCGTACGACGTGATGGCCAGCAAACACATCCGGGCGGACATCAACCTCGCGTACCCGACCGCCGAGGTCGCGGTGATGGGGGCCGAGGGGGCCGTCAACATCATCTTCCGCCGGGAGCTGGCCGCGGCCGAGGACCCCGACGCGAAGCGCGCCGAGCTCACCGCCGACTACCGCGCCACGTTCGCGAACCCGTACAAGGCCGCCGAGCTGGGCTACATCGACCGCGTCATCCCCCCGGACCGCACCCGCAAGGAGATCGCGGGGGCCCTGCGCATGCTCCGCAACAAGACCCAGACGCTCCCGGCCAAGAAGCACGGGAACATCCCCCTCTAACCGGCCGCGGTCATGCCATGAACGAACTCCTCGAGAAGCTCCGCACCGAAGAGGCCGTCGCCGATCTGGCGCGCCTCGTCGTGGCCGACCTGCTCTCGCGCCCGCCCGCGGAGGTCGTGGACGCGCGCTTCACCGCGGAGCTCGTGCAGCGCTCGCTCCAGGGTTGGCTCCGGTCGGACGTCGCCGAGGAGCGCCTGCTGGCGACGCTGGAGGACGTGCGCGGGCGCCTGCGCGAAGACGACCGCCGGGTGCGCGACGTCGTGCCCGACGAGGTCGTCGACGGCGCGCGACGGCTCGCGGCCCGCCCCTACTCGCCGGACCGAGGCACCCTGCTCGCCATCCTCGATCGGCCTCCCGTGCATCGCCTGGTCCGGGAGATCCTGCGGGAGACCCTCGTCGACTTCGGCAAGAAGCTGCGGGCGCCCGTCGCCGACAACCGCGTGGCCAAGTCCTTGGGCGGCCTCGGTCGCTTCGCCCGCAGCAAGGCCGCGGCGAAGACGGGCTCGATCGGGGCGCTCGCCGGGGGGCTGGTGGGGGCGGTGTCGGAGGAGGTCGAGCGGCAGGTGGAGCGCCGCGCCGCGGAGTTCGCCGACGGCGCGATCTCCGGGGTGCTCCAGCGGTTCGCGGACGAGCTGTGCGACCCCCGCCGCGCCGACGACCAGGCGGCCCTGCGGGGCGCGATCCTGGAGGGGATCCTCGAGCTGCGCGGCGTCGACGCGGCCAAGGAGCTCGACAACGCCGATCCCGGCGAGCTCGTGGGCCTGCTGCGGTCGATCCTCACGGACTGGGCCGAGCGCGACGACTTCACCGACACCGTGGTCTCGGTGGTGGAGGCGGCGCTGGCGGAGGTCACGGCTCCCACCGTGGGCGACATGCTCGACGACGCCCTGCGAGGCGTGATCGAGGGCCTCGCCGTGGACCTGCTGCAGCGACGACTCGGCCCGCTGTTCGCGTCCGACGCCTTCGGCGATTGGTTCGCGACCCTCGCCGACTCCGACTGATCCGAAAACGACTCGCGTCCCGCACCGAAGCCGCGTACTCTGAGTCGAGAGATTAGTAACTCTGATTGGAGTCACGTCCGTGTCGAGCTTGAATGAGCCGCTGCAGCTGCTCCCCACCTGGCGTCCGAGCGCCGACGTCGACGCCTACCTCGCGGACGCGGACACGTGGTGGAGCCGCGAGCACGGGGGCGAGCTCCCCGGCGGCATCGCCTACCTGTCCGCGGAGTTCGGGATCCACGAGAGCCTGCCCATCTACTCGGGGGGCCTCGGAGTGCTCTCCGGCGATCACGTCAAGTCCGCGTCCGACCTCGGGATTCCGCTGTTCGCGGTCGGGCTCTACTACCGCGAAGGCTACTTCCGACAAGCGATCGACTCCCACGGCCAGCAGGAGTCCTACCCCCACGTCCACCCCTGGGACGCGGGGCTCCGTCGAGCGATCGGCGCGGGCGGACAGCCGCTCGAGATCTTCATCCCGCTGTACGACCGCAACGTCCGGGTGGAGGTCTGGCGCGCGGACGTGGGCCGGGTCCCCCTCCTGCTCCTCGACACGGACCTGCACGGCAACCGCCCCGAGCACCGGAACCTCACCCGTCGGCTCTACGCGGGCGACCAGCGCATGCGCATCGAGCAGGAGGTGCTGCTCGGGATCGGGGGCGTGAGGGCGATCCGCGGCATGGGCTGGGAGCCCGAGGTCTTCCACCTGAACGAAGGGCACACGGCCTTCGTCGCGCTCGAGCGCTTTCGGGAGGAGCTGCACTCGGCCGTGCCCCGACGCGAAGCCTGGGACGTCGTGCGCGCGTCGTGCGTGTTCACGACCCACACCCCCGTCCCCGCGGGCCACGACCGGTTCCCGTCGGACCTGGTGGCGGAGGTCCTGGGCGGCTACCGCGTGCAGCTGGGCATCGATCACGAGGAGCTCATGGATCTGGGGCGGGTGTGCCCGGGCGACCGCACCGAGCCGCTGTGCATGACCGTGCTCGCGCTCAAGAACAGCCGCGCGGCCAACGGCGTCGCGAAGAAACACGGCGAGGTGAGTCGGGCCATGTGGCACGAGCTCTTCCCCAACCGACCGGTGGACGACGTGCCCATCGGGTCGATCACCAACGGCGTGCACGCCCCGTCCTGGGTCGCGCCGGAGATCGGCGACCTCGTGGCGGCCGCGTCGCCCGAGGACCTGCGACGCTGCCGGACGAGCGGCGAGCGGCTGACCGCCGTGGACGCGATCGAAGACCGCGCCCTGTGGGAGGCCCGGGGCGCGGCGAAGCAGCGGCTCATCGACCTGGTCCGCGACCGCACCGGGCACGTGATCCCCGGCGACGCCCTGATCCTCGGGTTCGCGCGTCGGTTCGCGCCCTACAAGCGCGGCGACATGCTCGTGTCCGACCCCGAGCGCACCCTCGCGCTGCTCGGGGATCCGGCTCGGCCCGTCGTCCTGCTCTACGGAGGCAAGGCCCACCCCCGCGACGGGGCCGGACTGGACATCATCCGCAACGTCGTCCTCGCGGGGCGACGGCCGGAGCTCGCCGGGCGCGTGATCTTCGTGCCGAACTACGACATCGGCGTGGGGCGCGCGATGGTCCAGGGGGCCGACGTGTGGATCAACAACCCGCGTCGCCCCCTGGAGGCGAGCGGGACGTCGGGGCAGAAGGTGGCCATGAACGGCGGCCTCAACTGCTCGACGCTGGACGGTTGGTGGGTCGAAGGGTACGAGATCGAGCCCCGGGCGGGCTGGGCGGTGGGCCCGCTCGAGCCCGCGACGGACGTCGCCGCGGGCGACCGGGTGGACCGCGACGCGCTCTACTCGACGCTGATGGACGAGGTCGTGCCGCTCTACTTCGACCGCGACGAGACGGGGCTGCCGCGCGCGTGGATCGCGCGCATGAAGGCCGCGATCGCCGCCTGCCTGCCCGCGTTCAACACCGATCGGATGCTCGCGGACTACGTGACGAAATCCTACTCGGGGTAGTCCCGTAGGCTCGGGTCAACCCGGAGCCTGCATGCGCAACGAGACCGTCCTTCGATCCGCCTCCTTCGACCCCAAGCTCAAGACCTACTGGCTGCTCGGCGGCACCCTGATCCTGCTGTCGACCGTCGTGGGCATCGTCGCCATCCCGTTCTGGCTGCTGGGGCTGGGCGCGTACTTCAACGGGCGCCGCTTCGACCACCTGCACTGCGAGCTGACCGACCGGTCGCTGCACCTGCGCAAGGGCGTCCTCTTCAAGGTCGACAAGACGATCCCCCTGGACAAGATCCAGGACGTCGCGCTGCATCACGGACCGATCATGAACTCGCTCGGCCTCGCGAGCCTGCGGATCGAGACGGCGGGGTCGTCCGTCCAGGGGGCGGCGGACGCTCAGCTCACCGGGGTGGTCGACGCCGAGGCCTTCCGCGACGCCATCCTCGAGCAGCGCGAGCTCGTCACGGCGAACGCCACGCCGCCCGCGCCCGCGTCCGAGAACGAGGTGCTCGCGGACATCCGCGACGCGCTGCTCCGGATCGAGGGCCTGCTCGCGGCCCAGTAGGTCAGGGGGCGGTGTAGCCGACCTGGACCGGGGGATCTTCGACCTTCCGTCGGCCCAGGATCTCGGCGCCGGACTCGCTCAGATCGGCGAGCGCGAGCTCCCGACCCGGGGCCCACCCTTCCGAGGGTCCGACCGCGACCACGATCTCGCTGAGCTCTCCGCGGGGGAAGACGGCGGGCAGGTCGACCTCCTCGAAGCGGACCGCGCCGACGACCTGGTACGGCCCGCCCACGGGGCCCGTCATCAGGTAGGTGGCCCCGTCCTGGAGGCGGTTCAGCCCGTCCGGCGAGATGCCGACCTGGTGGGGCCGATGCATGTTGCGCCAGTCCATGGCGGGGCCCGGCGACGCCGTGGCCAGGGTGGTGTGCACGGCGGCGGAGGCGGGGTTGCCCGCGAAGCCCTGCACGCCGGTGGCGGTGAACCGCCCGGCGAGGAAGCCGAGCAGAACGGCCGCCCCGAGGAGGGCGGCGGCGGCCGTCATCCAGCGGGGGGTCGCCACGGGGGCGGGGGCGGCGGGGCGCGTCCGGACGGGCTCGAAGGCCCCGCTCTCGCGCGACGCGACGGCTCCGGCGGCGGCGTCGAGGACCCGGTGATCCAGGTCGCGGGGAGGCAGCTCGTTGAGCTCGGAGCGGAGGTTGCGCAGGTCGAGCGAGAGGGCCGAGCGAGCCGTCCGCTCCTCCCGGCACGACTCGCAGGACGCCAAGTGGTCCTGCACGCCGGGGGGCGGGGTGGTGCCGTCGTGGCGTTCGCCCCAGATCCAGCCCTGGACCTCTTCGCAGTGGAGGGTGTGGTGGTGGTCGCTCATGGAAGCCTCCCCTTCATCCTTCGGCCGGAGCCTCGACCGGAGCGAGCTCCGGGCGGAGGTGACGAAGCCGCATCGCGAGGCGACGGCGAGCTTCTCGGAGTCGACGCTTCACGGTCGCCTCCGAACAGGACAGCGCCGCCGCGCATTCCTTGTAGGTGAGCCCCTGGACGTCGACGAGCATCACGGCGATGCCCTCCTCCTTGGGGAGCGCGTCCACGGCCCGGGCGACCTCGGAGCGCATGTCCGAGCGCAGCACGGAGTCCTCGGGCGTGGGGACCGAGCTGACGAGGTTGATGGCGAGGGGGACGGCTTCGCCCGCTTGCCTCTCGTTGCGCCGCTCGATGACGTGCAGGCCGCGGTGGTGGATCGCGGTCAGGGAGTAGCCCACGAAGGAGCCGCGGATGGCGCCCCGGCGGGCGGCGACGGCGACGGCGGCCATCGCCTCGACGAGGATGTCTTCGGCCTGTTGCGTGTCGCGGCCCATCTTGCGGGCCATGCCCCAGAGGCGCCGTCGATGCCGCTTGTAGAGCGCCTCGAACGCGGCCTCATCACCTTCTACGTACCGGTCCAGCAGCTCGCGATCCGTCTCGAGTCGTCGCAGCATGTGCATCCCCTTGGGTAGGACCGACGGGGGTTTCTGGCAGGGTCAACCGTCGGTCCACCCTTGGGACGGGACCGGTCGACGAACATTCGGAGATTCTCCAAGAAAATCGCACGATCGATGGACATCGGTCCATCCAGACTTCAGAACGAACATCGCCCCGACCGAGGCCGAGGCGAAGAAAGTCGTTCGAGGCCCCTGCGGGCCGCGGCGTCAGTCGCGGGAGGTGTAGGGCAGCAGCGCCAGGTGACGCGCGCGCTTGACCTCGCGGGTGAGCCGACGCTGCATCTTGGCGCTGAGGCCGGTGCGACGACGGGGAAGGATCTTGCCGCTCTCGCTCAGGAAGCGCTTGAGGGACTTGGTGTCCTTGTAGTTGATGTTCGGCTTGCCTCGGCCTTCCCGGCCGCCGTCTCGCGTGCGCTCCATGATCTCGCTCCTCGGAGTTGCGCGACGAGTTCAGTCCCACGCGCGAAGCCGACGGACCCTAGGGGAGCCGGGCAGAGGGATCAAGCACGATCCCGCGATCCCGGATCCCGACGATCCCGCGATCCGTGATCCCGACGATCCCGCGATCCGTGATCCCGACGATCCCGCGATCCGTGATCCCGACGATCCCGCGATCCCCGGCCGAGCCGACGGGGATGACCATGGATTCTCGCCCCGGCCGTCTGGGCCCGGCCCAGCCGACGGGGACGACCATGGATTCTCGCCCCGGGCGCCTGGGCCCGGGGGCTCGGCGATCTCGATCCCGATATGATGCCGCCGGTGAAGACCCCGGCCCTCGTCGTCGCCGCCTTCCTGGCGCTCGCCGCCCTGATCGAGTCGGCGCACCGACACACCGACGCGTGGGCGCCCCCGCCCGTGGCCGAGGACGCGATCCGCTACCTGCCGTCGGGGCGCTCGCTGGCGCTGGTATCGCTGGGCTTCGAGCCCATGGTCGCCGACCTCCTGTGGGTCAAGGCGGCGCTCCTGTTCGGCGAGCGGTACGGCGAAGACGACCTGAACTGGTACCCGTGGCTGTTCCACATGACGGACCTGGCCACGGACCTGCAGCCCGAGTTCCGAGCCGTCTACAAGATGGGTGGCACCATGCTGCGCACGGACGGCGTGTTCGTGCAGCAGAGCAACCTGCTCTTCCAGAAGGGGATGCTGGCGCTGCCCGAGGAGTGGTACTTCCCGTTCGCGATCGGCATGAACTACCACATGCACCTCGAGGAGCCCGAGACGGCGGCGCCGTTCATCCGCCGCGCGGCCGAGACCGGGGGCGGGCCCATCTACCTGCGCAACCTCGCCGCGTCGCTGCTCAGCGACAGCAACCAGCTGGAGGTCGCCGCCCAGTTCCTCCACGAGCAGGCCCGGTCGCTGCCGCCGGGCACCGCCCGGGACGTGACGAGGGCGAAGATCTTCGAGATCAACTACGAGATCGCCGCCCGCGACGCGGCCCTGGCGATCGCGGCGTACCGGGACCGGGAGGGTCGACTGCCCGCCGAACCGGGCGACATCGTGGCCGCCGGATTCGCGCTGCCCGCGGACCCCATGGGCGACACCTCCTACCTCGCGCGGCTCCGCATCACGCCCGCGCGGCCGGACCAGCAGGGCTGGATCTGGGACCCGGACCCCGACGCGCAGATCGGGACGGTCGTCTCGCGCGGGTACTCGCACGTCTTCGAGCAGATCCGACGGGCGACCGGCTACGGCTCCGAGGGCCTCAAGCCGAAGTCGTCGGGACACTGACCCCCGGTCAGCGGTACTTCGCGGCCACCCGGACGTAGGCCTCGCGGAACGGCACGCCTTCGGCGACGAGCCGGTAGGCCTCTTCGGTGGCGTACAGCTCCCGCGACATCGCCGCCACGCAGCGCTCCGTGTCGACCTCCAGCCGCCGCATGACGTGCGTCGCCACCCGGAGCATCGAGATCGCGGTGTCGACGCCGCGGAAGAGCGGGGCCTTCAGCAGCTGCAGATCCCGGTGGTACCCGGACGGCAGCGGCGCCGAGATCGCCTGCACCTCGGCCAGGGCGGACCGCACGACGGCGGCCTTGGCGCGGGTGAGCTCGAGGACGTCCGGGTTGCGCTTCTGCGGCATGATCGAGCTCCCGGTGGTGAACGCCGGGGGCAGGCGCAGGTAGCCGAACTCGGCCGTGACGTAGAGGCAGACGTCCCAGGCCCACTTCCCGAGGTCCTGCGCGACCTGCGCGAGGGCGAAGAGGAGCGCCGCTTCCGCCTTCCCCCGGCCGGGCTGCGCCGCCTCGGGGGGCTCGAGGACGGACGCGAAGCCCAGCTCGGCGGCCGTCGACTCGCGGTCCAGGCCCAGGATCTCGGGCGTGCCGTAGCCGGCCGCGGAGCCCAGCGGCGACGCCGACGCCATGGCCACCGCGGCCTCGAGCAGCGGTGCGTTCGACTGCAGGAGGCGGGCATACGCGCCCGCCCAGCGGCCGACGGTCGACGGCATGGCGCGCTGCAGGTGGGTGTACCCGGGCAGCGGGACGTCCCGGTGCAGGTCGGCGAACGCGGCGAAGGCGGTGACGGTCGCGGTGAGCTCCTTGACCGCCTCGGTGGTCGCCGCCCGCAGCCACAGGGCGAGGGCGGTGAGGACCTGGTCGTTGCGGGACCGGCCGGTGTGGATCTTCTTGCCCACGTCGCCGTGGCGGGCGACGAGGTATCGCTCGATGGCGGTGTGGCAGTCCTCGTCCTCGCGCTCGATGACGAACTCACCGTCCGCGTGCGCGTCGAGGATGCGGTCCAGGCCCTCCGTGATCTTGCGCAGCTCCTCCTCTTCGAGGACCCCGATCCGGTGGAGCATCCGGGCGTGCGCGCGGCTGCCGGCGATGTCGTGGGGGATCAGGCGGGCGTCGAGGACGGGATCGTCGCCGACCGTGTACTCCTCGATGAGGGCGTCCAGAGCGGGGCCGCCCTTGCTCCAGAGCTTGGGCATCAGCGACCGGGGCCCACGAGGGACAGCAGCTGAGCGGCCTGGGCCCAGACCCGGTTCTCGGCCTGGTCGAGGACGGCGGAGTGGGGGCCGTCGAGCACGTCGTCGCCGACGACGACGCCTCGCCGTACGGGCAGGCAGTGGAGGAACCTGGCCGCGTGGCCGCTGCGGTGACCGCGCTCGAGGTCCTTCCCGCGGAGGATCCAGTCCCGGCGGAGGGCGGCGAAGGCGTCGGCGTGGCCCGAAGCGGTAGCGGCGTGCCCGGCCACGGCGCCCCAGGCCTTGGCGTAGACGACGTCGGCCCCGGCGAGGGCGGAGGCCCGGTCGTTGGTGACGGAGAAGGAGCCCCCGGCGGCGTCGGCGAGTTCGTGGGCGGAGGCAAGCGCGGCGTCGTCGAGCTCGAAGCCCGCGGGGTGGGTGAGGACGACGTCCATGCCCTGAGAGGCGGCCGCCCAGATCGCGGAGTTGGTGACCGCCATGGGCAGCGGCTTGGGGTGGGGCGCCCAGGTGAAGGCGAGCTTCTTCCCCTTCGGGGTGCCGAGCAGCTCGCGCAGGGTGAGGGCGTCCGCGAGGCCCTGGCAGGGGTGCGCGAACGGCCCCTCGAGGTTGATCAGGGGCACGCCGGCGGCTCCGGCGAAGGCCTGGTGCACGGGCTGCGCGCGCTCCTTGTCCCAACTCCCGCGACCGGGGAAGGCGCGCAGGCCGAGGACGTCCGCGTACCGGCCGAGGACGCCCGCCGCCTCGCGGACGTGCTCGGCACTGAGGCCGTCCATGACGACCTGGTCCTTGAACTCGAGGGTCCACATGCCGCTGCCGGGCTGGAGCTCCACGAAGTGGGCGCCGAGCTTCGCGCAGGCGACGTCCATCGACGTGCGGGTCCGCAGCGAGGGGTCGAAGAACATCCCCGCGAACACCTTGCCCGCGAGGGGGCGGCTGCGAGCGAGCTCGTCGGCGTGGGGCTTGATCGCGGCGGCGAGGTCCAGCAGCGCGTCGATGCCGGCGAGGCCCGGCTCCAGGCCGGTGAGGAGGTGACCGTCGGCCCACGCGGGCACGGCGGCGAGGGCGTCGGCGACAGGCTTGGGCAGGGTCATGCGTCACTCCCGGAGCGGCGGGCGGCGAGGCCCGAAAGCAGCTGCTGGGTCCCGTAGATGCGGGAGAACCCCTCGGCGTCCCGACCGTCCCACAGGGCGTTCTCCTCGCCGTACTTGGCGAGCTCGGGGGCCATCATGGAGTACTTCGAGCGGACGCCCCGCACGGAGACGGCGCCCTGGCGCAGGTGCACGCGGACGTCGCCGGAGACGCGACGCTGGCTGCTGTCGATGAAGGCTTCGATGTCGCGCATCACGGGGTCCATGTGCTGCGCTTCGTGGAGCATCATCCCGTACAGGCCGCCGAGGTGGTCCTTGTGGAAGGCCTGGCTGCGGGACAGGACGAGCTTCTCGAGCTCGCGATGGGCGGGGAGGATGACGGCGGCCGCGCCCGCCTCGAAGGCGATCCGACCCTTGATGCCGAGGATGGTGTCGCCCATGTGGATGCCGCGCCCGACGCCGTGCTTCGAGGCGACGGCGCGCACGGCTTCGAGCAGGGCGAGGGGCTCCATCGCCCGGCCGTCGAGGGCTACGGGGAGGCCGGCCTCGAACGTCAGGGTGATCTCGCCGCCGTCGTCCGGGGCGGAGCGGGGGTCCACGGTCGTGGTCCAGGCGGCCTCGGGCGGGTACGCCCAGGGGTCGTGGGTCTCCTTGCCGCCGATGGTCACGCCCCAGAGCCCCGCGTTGATCGAGTAGTCCTTGGTAGCGGCGTCGACGGGGAACCCGGCCGCGGCCAGGTAGTCGGCCGACATGTCCCGGGTGAGCTGCATGTCGCGGATCGGCGCCCAGGTGGGGATCTCGGGGTGGGTCGCCGCGATGGCGACCTCGAAGCGGACCTGGTCGTTCCCCGCGCCGGTGGACCCGTGCACGATCAGAGCCCCGCCGCGCGCCGCCGCCGCGGCCCCGACCTCGCGCGCCTGGACGACCCGCTCAGCGCCGACGCACAGGGGGTAGACGCCGCCGCGCAGGACGTTGCCCTTGATGAGGTAGGCGATGTGCTCGTCGTAGATCGCGCGACGCCCGTCGATCAGGACGTGAGCCTCGGCGCCGAGCTCGTCGCTGCGGGCGGCGATGGCGACGAGCTCCGCGGCATCGAAGCCACCCGAGTCGACGGTGACGGTCGTCACGCGACAGCCGAACTCGCGTCGCAGATAGAGGACGCAGAAGGAGGTGTCGAGGCCGCCGCTGAAGGCGACGAAGACGTGGGAATCGGGGCTCAGATCGACCCGCAGGCCCTTGGGAGGAAGCTCGCTCATCTCTCGCTCCGGCGCACGCGGGGGCCCGCGTGAGCGCGGGGAGAGTACAGGAGACGAGGGCGTGCCCACGCGCGGAGGTGCGCCCGAGTCCCGAGGCCCCCGCTCCGAGCGCGGCGCGAAGCGATCACGACGGCCCGAAACGAGCCGTTTCGGCGACCGGTGAGCGTCCAGACGATCACGACGCCCCGAAACGAGCCGTTTCGGCGACCGGTGAGCGTCCAGGCGAT
>CAZEKB010000090.1:0-28580 GCA_964512225.1 uncultured Rickettsiales bacterium
CTAGTTGCAGGGGGCCGAGGTCGTGGTCGTGACATGGAGGATGCCTCCGGTGGTGACGTTCTCTCGGTTCCCGGGCAGCTGGCCGGTGGCGACGACGTCGAGCGACACGCCCACCAGGTAGGTGCCGCCGTGGGAGCCCGCGGCGAGGTCGTTGCCCGCGCCGGGCGAAGAGCAGGTGGCGTGGCAGAGGTCGACCGAGTAGCCCATCGGGGTCCCGTCGACCTGGACGGGCGTGGCGACGTGGTTGCCGGTGGTCGCGATCCAGCCCTCGTTGCAGCGCGCGGCGGCCGAGTTGTTGGCGATGGCCACGGCCTCGTCGGCGACGCTGAATTCGCCGCGCACGAAGAGGGCCCGGGCGTGCTCCATCCCGCTCTGCGCGTTGTGCTTGGCGGCGACCGCGCGAGCGGCGGAGCCGGCCCGGGCCGCGTCGACGCCCGCTCGGGACACCGAGGCCAGGGCCGCCACGCCCACGATCATGCAGGCGACCATCACGAGGATCAGCGCGTAGCCGCCTTGTTCGGTGCTTCGTCGTCGCGTCGCGGTGATTCGCATGCCAGCTCCACTTCGGGCCCGCGAGTACGGGAACCTCGGTGTTCATCTATACACACGAATGCGCACCTCGCTACCCCAATGTGGGGTAATGGCGATCAAATAGTTCGCGTCAGTCGCGCGAAACGAGGAACTGCGCGGGATCGGGGTGGACGTGGTCCCGAGGGTCGAACCAGGCCTCGGGGCTCTGGCTCAGGAACGGCAGGACGCCGTCGAGGAATACGCGGTAGTGCCACGACACGTTGTCGGCCACCGCGACGTGGAGCGTCGCCGAGGCGGGGCTGAAGGCGCAGGGTTCGCCGGTGGGGTGCTGCAGCCCGTCGGTCGTGGTGCCGGTGAGCGTGGTCGTGCACACGATCTCCCCGGCGTCGTCCAGGGCGGTGACGCGGGGCCGGTCGTCGCGGGGGACGGGGCGCAGCGGATAGAAGAGCGGGTCGCCGGGGGGGACGAGGCAGTCGGGCAGCGACGGGGGCGAGCACGAGTGCCCGGTGGCGTGCAGCACCCGGCGGACGTGCTGCAGGACCACGTCCCGCTCACCGTCCGGGACGAACCACACCGCCCCCACCAGCGACGGGCTCGAGAAGCTGCCGAGCTGGGCGTGGTCGTAGTAGAGCGCGTAGGGCGTGATGCGCTCGGCGCGCGCCTCGTAGCCCGGCACGTAGTGCACGAGCTTCTCCGCCGACGAGGTCGCCGACCACGGCGCGTCGACGTTCGTGGCGAGCAACTCGATCGCATACACACCCGTGTGCCCATCCGGCGCGAGGGTCAGCTCGAGGGCCTTCCGGTAGTCGCCCACGCCGTCGCTCGTGAAGGGCGACTCCGCGACGGCGGGGAAGCCGTTCAGGCCCGCGGGGACGTTGCGGCGTGAGAAGTCGGTCTGCGTCTCGCCGCCGTCGGGCGCCACGACCCGGACCCGGACGTCGAAGGCGTGCCCCCCGTTGTGCGCGTTCATGTCCGCGGTGACCGTGATCTCCTCGTCGGCCTCGTCCAGGACGAAGAGCACCGACCGGCCGGCGTACGGACCCGCCGGATCGACCGGGAGGCCCCCGCCGATGTGCGCGGGCAGGAGCCCCGTGGGCCTCGCCTCGGGCTCGAGCTCCGCGAGTCGCCCCAGCACCACGACCCAGTCCCGGAGGATCGGGCCGAGCTGGTGGACCTGCATGCGCTGGAGCCCCCGCCAGCGGGTCGCCCCGTCGTGGATCGCGAGGGCCTGGGTGCGGGCGACGCGCGCCGCGAGGTCGAGGTGGTGCGGGTCGCCCGTCGCCTCGCCCAGGATCACGTGCGCCCAGGGGGCGCCCGCCCCGTCGGTCTGTCCGCTCGCGCTGGGCCGTAGCGGGTCGCCGAGGTGCTCGTGCCAGCGGCGCAGGAGCTCGACGACCTCGTCCCGGCGGTCGGGGAGCGCGCGGTGCACGTGGGCCAGGCTGTGCGTGAACCACAGGTTCGTCTTGATGCCGGGCAGCCAGCCGCTGGTCGCCTGCGCGGCGACGAGGTGGTCGAGGAACCGATCCGCCAACGCGCGGACGTCGGCGTCCCCGGTCTCCTCCCAGAGCACCGCGAGATCGCCGAGCGTGCCGTAGTGCTCGCGGTTGAACCGGGTCTCGGCGAGCGCGACGTCGCCCGCGTGCTCGCCCCCGTAGGTGTAGTCCGTCGCGAGCGCCTCGAGCAGGTCTTCGACGTCGTTCACGGAGACCTCGTCCTCGAAGGTCGTGGTCACGGCCTCCACGCGCTCCTGCAGCACGTCGTCGGCGCGCTCGTAGCCCGCGAGCCGGGCGTAGACGCCGAGGTACTGGGAGTCGCTGTGGAAGTAGGCGGGGTTGGTGTGGGCGCCGAAGTGGACCGGCTGGTAGCCGCTCGTCCCCCCTCGGAACTTGAGCTCGGACACGTTCGTGACGTGGCAGGTGTCCACGTCCATCAGGTGCCGCGAGTGGGCCTCCGCCTGCTCGAAGTACCGACGCTCTCCCGAGCGCAGGAAGAGCAACCAGGGCAGCACGTTCCACCCCTTGCCGTGGTTCATCCAGTAGCGGTCGAGGCGGTGGTGGCTCTGGTCGGCGGTGTTGATCGGCTTCCAGTCGTACTGCAGGTCGCCGTGGTTCCAGACCCCGTAGTCGCCCTCGGCGGGGTCCTCGCGCACCGCCCATTCGAAGGCGTCCTCGATCGCGGCCTCGATCGCGCCGAACGCGTCCACGTCCTTGGGTCCGACGGTCGAGGGCAGGTCCGCGCGCGTGGAGAAGGCGGGCTCGGCGAAGGCGATGACCGGGTGCTGCAGCAGCGCGTTCTTGACGACCGGCTCCACCTCGTCCCCCGGCCAGACGAGGATCTCGTGGGTCTTCCCGACCCCCCGCGGCGTCAGCGGGCCGTAGGGACCGTCGTCGATCGTCAGGTCCCAGTAGGCGTTGGCGAAGTCCTCGACGGCGTCGACGGCCACGTCGTTCGGGCGCAGGCTCATGGGGGTGCGGGGCCCGATGAGCTGCAGGGCGACCGGGTCCGCGTCGAACGCCGTGGGGAACTGCTGCCAGGGCCAGCGGAGGCCGATGAAGAGGGCGTCCTCCCCCTCCCCCGCCTGCATCCAACCGTCCAGGCGGGCCCCGACCGGCGCGCCGTCGACGTCCTCCACGGAGTCCACGCCGGTCTGCCGGACGACCTCGGGCGCGGCCATCGACGCGCCGTCCACCCCCACCCTCACCGGCCCCGCGGGGGCCCCGTCCGGCGCCCAGCGCAGGCTCGCGATGCTCCGCGAGGCGTCGTGATCCCAGACCAGAGTCGTATAGACGCGCACGCGCGAGGTGCCGGCGTAGAAGCGCAGGCGCGCCGAGCAGCGGCCGAGGGTGGCCCCGTCCTCGCCGACGAAGTCCCCGGCGACCCGCACGACCGCGCGGACCGGGCCCGCGCGCTCGAGCTCCACCGACAGGTCCCCGTCGGGCCCGCCGCAGGGGTGGACGGACCCGCGGTCGTCGACCAGCTCCAGCGCCCCCAGCGGCCCGGTGCTCGCGCTCACCTCGAAGCTGCGGACCCCCGTGTCGATCGTGGCGACGCCCTCCGTCAGGCTCGCCGCGAGCGGGGGCGCCGGGGCGTCGCTCACGACGTCGGGACCCAGCTCCAGGACCAGGCCGCCCGGCACCCCGTCCACGACGTCGGCCAGCGCGTCCACCAGCAGCCACCGCACCTCGCCGGTGCCGTTGTAGCGGCTCGTGATCTCGAACTGCCCGGGGACCGGGGCGCCCGCCCCGTCGCGCAGCCGGAACCCGTCGGTGTCGAGCACGCGGCCCGCCTCGAGCGGGACCCCGAACGTGACGGGCGCGACGCCGGTCCAGTCGGACGCGCCCGCGGGCACGTCCACCGAGATCGGCACCGCGTTGCGGCAGGCGACGCGCACATCGGTCACGTCCGCGCACGCGACGACCCCGGCGCCGCGCTGCACGTCGCACTCCGTGAAGGGGGGCGCGTCGACGGCGACCTCGTAGGCGGCTCCGTCCGGCAGGTCGTCGGAGCGGAAGGACCCGGGGACCTCGACCGCGACGCCCTCCTCACCCCCCCACGAGATCGCGACGGACGCCCCGTGCAGCCCGGTGACGGTGCCGCTCACCGAGTGGACGTCGCACTCGGGCGTCGGGGGCTCCTCGGTCGCGGGCGCGCAGCCGATCCAAGCGGCCGGGAGGAAGAGGAGGCGGCGCATGGGCCCGGCGCGGGCTCAGGGCCCGGCGGGCGCTCCGACCGCGGGGACCACACTGGATATGTACTCCACCGCCTCCGACGGCATGAGCAGCTGCCCCCAGGGCGCCGAGCCCGCGCCCTCGGCCGAGCCCGCGCCGCTGAGGACGAAGCACCACGAGTCGCCGTCGGGGGCGAACAGGACCAGGCGGTTGGGGGAGCCGAGCCAACCGAAGAGGCCGTTGAGCGCGCGCACGAGGGCCACCACGTCCAGCTTCCCGTCGGGGGCGGACATGGGGATCGTCCCCGTGCGGGAGCCCCACTCCCAGGAGATGAACGCGGAGCCGTCGGCCACGCGCCAGGCGTCGGCGGCCATGGTCTCGCCCCGGCGATCCACCAGGTGCTCGAGCTTGACGTTGGTCTCTTCGATGCCCTTCGACAGGGCGTGCAGCATGCGGACGAGGGAGGTGTGGGAGGTCTCGCGGGCGTCCACGACGTTCACCCCCGCCCGGCCCGCCCGACCGCGCACGAACCCGCGCAGCGGCTCCCACCACAGCCCGACCTTGCCCCGCTGGCAGTCGTCCAGGACGGAGCGGCGCATCTGCTCCATGTCGTAGTGGCTCAGGCGCTCGGCCATCCCCAACTTGTCGAGCCTCGCTTGGATCATCGACGCGTCCAGCGCGGTCAGGACGCGGGGCTCCTCCACCAGCGGGGGCACGTCCTCGGTGATGGCGCTGCTCGCGGGCGCGCTCGCCTCGCTCTGGGACAGCGCGGCGCTCGTCGCCCGGGCCGCGGCGGCCCGTTGGTTCAACGCCTCGGACCGACTCGCGTCCGAGCGCTTGTGCTCCCACCGCAGCAGCAGGATCAATACGATGAGGCCCACGACAAGCCAACCAGTTCCGGACACGAGCTCGCCCTCCTCGCTCCTTCGACGTCCGACTCCCAACCCCCACCAGCTTGCCAAACGATCGGGCACTGTGGGGGGTTTCTGACGGTCGTCATGGCCGAAGCCCGCGTTCTCGCCGACGGTGGATCCACGGGGATCCCCCGATCCCGGTCGAGGAGACGGACATGGCAGAGCGCCGAGTAGTCGCCATGGTGATGCCGCGAACGGGCCCCACGCTCCTGTTCGCCCCCTACAACTACATGGCGCTGTCGAGCGATCTGAAGACGCGCGGGTACGAACCTCTCATCCTGGACAGCCGCCTGCAGAACGTGGAGGCGGCGCTCCAGGAGCCGTCGGTCCGCGATCGCCTCGCGTGCGTCTGCTTCACGTCCATGATGGGCCCGCAGCTGTCCTACGGCCTGCAGCAGAGCGCCTGGGTCAAGGAGAACCTGCCCGACGTGCCCACGATCTGGGGCGGGATCCTCCCCACCGAGCTGCCCGACATGTCCGCCCGGCACCCCGCGATCGACTACGTGGTGCTCGGGTGGGGCGAGCGCAAGCTCCCCGATCTGCTCGATCGCCTGGCCGCGGGCGAGACCCCCGACGACGTCCCCAGCCTCGTGTGGCAGAAGCCGTCGGGGGAGGTGATCCACACCGAGCGCGAGCCGTCGAAGGACCACCCGCCGCTCGTCTACGACTACGAAGACGTGGACCTCAACCCCTTCTTGATGGAGGGCTACGGCCTCGGTCGGCGGACGCTCGTGATGATCACGTCGCGCGGCTGCCCCCACGAGTGCACCTTCTGCTACGGCCCGCAGTTCCACGACCGCACGTGGTCGGGGCAGTCCGCGGAGCAGGTCCTCGAAGACATCGACATGCTCTCGAAGCGGTACGACTTCGACTCGATCTTCTTCAACGACGACAACTTCGCCGTGTCCTGGAAGCGGACCGTGAAGATCGTCGAGGGCATGAAGGAGCGCGGCCTGACCTACGGGCTGTCGTTCCACGCGAGCTACCTGAACGACCAACGCATCGGCTTCCTCAAGAAGACGGGCTGCGTCCGGCTGTACTGGGGGCCCGAGTCGGGCTCGCCCCGGATGCTCGAGATCCTCAAGAAGGGCGCGACGCCCGAGATGAACCTCGAGATCGCCGCCGCCGCCCGGAGGCACGGGCTCGGCGCCCTCATGGGGTTCATGGTCGGCCACCCGCGGGAGACGGAAGCGGACCTGCAGCTCACCCTCGACCACATCGACGACCTGATGGCGGTCCACCCGGGGCTCGACATCTCGGACATCAAGATCTTCACGCCCTACCCGGGCACGGAGTTCTTCGCCGACGCCGTCGCCCACGGCTTCGAGCCCCCCGATCGCCTCGAGGACTGGGCCGGCTTCTACTGGAACAAGTCGAACCTGCCCTGGCTGAGCCCCGAGCAGCAGAAGCGACTCGAGGTCATCTCCTACACCTCCCTGTGCGCCTTCGCGACCTGGCGCACCCAGGGGTTGAACCCGGTCCAGAACAAGCTCACGGCCCTGCTCAACCGGGCCGAGCAGATGCGGTGGAAGCGGCGCGCGTTCCACCACGCTCCCGAGCTGTGGGCCCTGCAGCGCTACGTCGACCTGCACCGGCTCGACGGGGGCGTCGCGCGGAGCGTCTGGAACAAGGTCCGCAAGGTCGCTGATCGGTTCGACCTGCGATGACCGAAGCCGTCACGTACCTGGGCTGGTCCGGCTTCCTCGTGAACGCCGGGGACGCCCGCGTCGCCATCGACCCTCACTGGTCGAGCTGGAAGGAGCCCGGAGCGCTGCCGCCGTGGGACCTCACGCCCCTGGACGGGATCGTCCTTACCCACGGTCACGGCGACCACTCGGGCGACATCCCCGCCCTGCTGACGCTGCACCCCAAGGCCTGGCTCGCGGTGGGCCCGGGCCTGGAGTCGTGGGCCGCGGACCTCGACCTGGGCGGTCGACTGCGCGTGCTCCCCCCGCTGGAGGAGGTCGTCCTCCAGGAGGGCGTCTCGGTGCGCATGCTCCCGGGGATCCACGTGGGCGAGGGCGCGGTCCAGGCCGTGAGGCTGGTCCAGTACGGCCTGCGACGACCGCTCGACGCGCTGCACCTCGCCCGGGAGGCGATGAACGGCGCGGGCGGCGGGGTCTACGCGGTGGCGCTGCGCATGCCCGACGGGACCTCCGTCCTGCACGCGGCCGAGACCCTGCATCGAGGGACGGACGCGAGCGTGTGGGAGGCCCAGGTCGCCGACCTCGAGCCCGACGTGCTGCTCCTCGGCGTGGAGCCGGGCGAAGAGAGGGCGGCGGGCCGACTCGGCGCGGCCGTGGGCGCCGGGCACACGATCATGTTCTCCCCCCACGCGTCGCAGCGAGAGCACTTCCGCCTCGACGCGCGCGTGCGCTGGACCGACGTCGACCGGGGACTCGGCGCCGTCCGAGCCCGCGCCACGACCGACCCGTCGCCGTGAAGCATCCGCTCCCCATCCGCGGCGCGCTCGTCGCGCTCCTCTGCTTCGTCACGGTCGCGGCCGCGGGCTCGGGCGTGAAGGTCGGCGACGCCGTGGACTTCGAGCTCCCCGGCGCCGACGGGACGACCGTCCGCCTGTCCGAGCTGCGCGGCAAGCCCGTCGTGGTGAACTTCTGGGCCAGCTGGTGCGAGCCCTGCATCGAAGAGCTCCCCCGGCTCGACGGCCTCCACGGCCGACTCGGCGAGCACGCGAAGGTGGTGGCGGTGAACGTCGATCGGCAGCGCGGGCCCGCCGCGGGCGTGGTCGACCGCCTGTCCCTGGGCCTGCCCGTGGTCTTCGACGCCAAGGGCTCCGTCGTCGCCCAGTGGAGCCCGCCCGGCCTCCCGGCGACCTTCACCGTCGACCCGCAGGGCGCCATCCACGCCGTGCGGGTGGGCGAGCTGACGGCGGTGGACGTCGAAGGCCTCGAGCGCGAAGTCCGCGCGCTGCTCCCGGAGCAGTAATGACGGGACGAGGACTGCGCGCCGTCGCATGCCTCCTCCTCCCCGCCGCGGCGACGGGTTGCTCCCCCGATCCGCGCGCCGTCTTCGACCGCGACGTGGTCCCCGTCCTGGAGTCGACGTGCGCGGCGTCCACCTGCCACGGGGTGGCCCCCGGCGCCGAGGCCGCGGGTGAGGTCATCGACCGCGCGCAGCTGTTCTTCGACACCGAGGAGGGCAACCTCTCGGACCTCGACGCCGCCTACCTGAGCGCCAAGGCGGCCATCGATCCGACCGAGCCGCCCGCCTTCTCGTCCCTGCTCCGCAAGCCCCTCGCCGAGGCCTGGGGCGGGCACCCCCACCGCGGCGGCGACAACTTCCCGTCGGTCGAGGACCCCGCCTTCGTCGCGATCGCCGAGTGGATCGCCCTCGAGCCCGAGGGCGGCGAGACCGAGGCGCCGCTCGACGCGCTCGAGCAGCTGTACGCCGACGCGGTGCAGCCCACCCTGTTCGCGCTCTCGTGCGCCAACGCCGGGTGCCACGGACCGGCCGCCGCGATCCCCTACCACCTCGACGCGGGGATCGGGGGCGAGCAGTCGGTGAGGACGACGCGCTTCAACTACGTGCAGAGCCGTCGGATGCTGTCGCTGCAGGGCGACGCGACCCGCTCGCGGCTGCTGAGCAAGGCGCTCCCGCTCCACGACGGCGGGATCGTGCACAAGGGCGGCAACACCACCTTCCTCCGGGGCTCCGACGACCCCCGCGTGGAGCCCGTGCTCGAGTGGGCGTGCCGCGAGCGGGAGGCCGCGACCGGCGGGGGCTGCGGGGACGACCCGTCGGGGCTGGTCTTCGTCCGGGGCCCGGTGGGGTCGGGGGACGCCTTCGACGCGGACCGGTTCGCGCCCGGCGGAGACCTCTGGTTCGCCCCCTGGGCGGCGCCGGACGAGGCCGAGAACCTCACCGCGCGGCTGCACGACGGCCCCGCGGACATCCGCGACCCGGCCGTCTCCCCGGACGGGACCCGGGTGGCGTTCGCGATGCGGACGACGGAGGACGCGGGCCACGCCCTGTGGGAGCTCGACCTCGCGGGCGGCGAGGCGCGGGTGCTGGTGCCCGCCCCGGCCGTGGGCTCGCACCGCGATCCCGTGTACGCCCCCGACGGGAGCGTGTGGTTCGTGTCCACGCAGGCCGGGGAGGTCGCCCACGCGGGGCGATTCCTCGACGCGGACCTGTACCGCTTGCCCCCGGACGGGCCCGTCGAGCGGCGCACCTGGACGCCTCACGCCGAGCGCACGCCGACGATCCTCGCGGTGGGGAAGGTGTCGGGCGAGGTCACCTTCAGCACCCTGCGCGACACCGTGGCGCACGAGGCCTCGGGGCAGGTGTTCCGGTTCCCGCCGGACCTCCACGTCGAGTACCACATCCACTTCGGCATCACGCCCGAAGAGGACGCCCTGCTCGATCTGCGCGAGCTTCCGGACGGTCGCTACGTCCTCACCCTGGGCGACCTGACCGGGTCCCGCGACGCGGGCCGGCTCGCGGTCCTCGACCGCAACTTCGGCCCCGAGATCCCGGACGGCGACGACACCTCGGCGTCGCTCCCGTTCTACGCGGCCCCGCTGGTGCGCCTGGACGCCGACGCGGGGTCCGCCGGGGTCGTGGCGCGGGCCTACCGGGATCCGGTGGCGCTGCCGGACGGTCGGGTGCTGGCCGCCGTCGCGGACGGGCCCCTGGACCTCGCGGGCAGCGACCCCGTCGACTGGCGGATCGAGCTCCTGGAGCTGCGCGAGCAGCCCGACGGATCGGGCCCCCTCATCGAGGCCCGCGAGACGCTGTCGGACGCCGTCGGGGTCGCGGACTTCGAGCCGAGGCCCGTGTACGTCCGCTGGCCCGGGACGCTGTCGGTGTCCCCGCCCCGCGACGACACCCGGGGGATCCTCCTCTACAACGGCCTGCCCTCCGTCGACGCCATCCTGTCCTCGATCGTCCCCGAGGGGGCGAAGCCGATCGTGGGCGATCGCTACGCGAGCGTCCGGCTGGTCGAGGCGCTGCCCGCGGGCCCCGACGAGCGCGTCCCCGTCGCTCCGGAGGAGACCCGCGACGGACACGTGGGCGCCACCACGACCTCCCTCGCCCCGCACCCGCCGTCCCGCATCCTCGCGGAGCTGCCCATCGCCCCGGACGGGACGTTCCAGGTGGACGCCCCCGCGGGCGTCCCCTTCCGCGTCCAGGGCCTGGACGCGCGCGGCATGGCGGTGGGGGCGATGCACAACCGCTGGTACGACCTGTCCCCCGGCCAGACGATCCGGCAGGGCGTGGGCCACGAGAACCCGCGCTTCTACGGGACCCAGTGCGCGCCCTGCCACGGGGCCCTGGACGGCGACCCGAACAACGTGTTCATCGAGCCCGACGTCATGACCACCGCCACCGTGACCCGGTCGCGGTTCGAGCGGGGGGACCCCCGTCGGCCGATCGCGCCCCCCGCGGTCGGGGACGCGACGCGCGCGGCCGTCGACTTCGAGGACGACGTCCAGCCGATCCTCGACGGGGCGTGCGTCGAGTGCCACGGCGTGGACGACGCCCTCGATCTGCGGGGCGAGCCCACGACCTGGTTCACGGAGTCGTACGAGACGCTGCTGACCCTGGACGACGAGGGAGACCATCGGTTCGTGGACGCGAGCACGGGGAGCGCGCGCCGCAGCCCGCTCGTGGAGCGGCTGCTGGGCGAAGAGCTCGACGCGCCGGGCGCCGCCCCCCCCGACGGCACCCGGCACGGCGACCTCACCGACGAGGAGATCGCCGTCATCGCCCGCTGGATCGACCTCGGCGCCTCGTTCGTGGGAAGGGTGGGCGCGCCGTGAGGGCCCTCCTCGCCTCGCTGGTCCTCCTGGGGGGATGCGTCGTCGACCCGGGCCTCTCGGGGCCCGTGCCCACCGGGGACCCCATGTCGTTCGAGCTCGACGTGCAGCCGATCCTCGCCGCGGGGTGCGCGAACCCGTCCTGCCACGGGACCCCCGACCGCCCATTGGAGGTGTACGCGACCTTCCTCCACCGGGAGGACCCCGCGGACGTCCACCTGGACGAGCCCCTCTCCGACGAGGAGATGAGGCTCAACCGACTGCGCTTCTGCGCCTTCCTGGTGGACCTCGACGACGCCGCGGACGCCGCCGTGGTCAGCAAGCCCCTGCACCCCGACGCGGGGGGCACCGACCACGTGGGCGGCTGGCTCTACGGCGACACCGAGGAGCCCGACTACATCACCCTGCTCCGCTGGGCCCAGGACGCCATCGACGACGAGGACACCCCATGAACCGCTCCCGCATCCCCTGCGTCGTCGCCCTCCTCTCGCTCCTCGCCGCCGGCCTGTCCGGCTGCGCGACGCTCAACACCTGGCAGCGCGCCACCCTGAACTCCCGGATCATGGAGGACCCCGCGTGTCCCATGGAGGCGGCGATCGAGGAGCACGTTCACGCGATCCGCGAGGCCGCCCAGGGGGCCACCGCCGCAGCAGGCTCTTCATGCGGCTGCAACTGACGACGGCCGCGGCCCTCGGGGCCGTGATGCTCGCGGGCCCGGCCCGGGCCGAGTCCGGGGACGCCGGGGCGCGGGTCGACGTCTACGCCGACGGCGACATCGTGGTCGTGGCGCCGTCGGTGCGCGCGAACGTCGCGGGCGACGTCGTGACGGTGGACACCGGCCACCTCGTGAACATCATCTCGGGGGCGACCCCGATCGTGGGCGTGGACGCGGTGTCCGGAGCGACGCGGATCGAAGAGGTCCGCCACGGGCTCGACCTGAGCCTCCAGGGCGCCCTGGGACCGAACGCGAAGATCTCCGGGGGGTACGTCGCCAGCCTCGAGCCCGACTTCATCGCCCACGGGCCCACCCTCAACGTGCAGGGCGACGCCTTCGGGCAGATGACGCGGATCAGCGCGACCTACCGGCTCCGCTTCGAGTGGATGGCCCCCGCGGGCGGCGGACCCCTCAGCCAGCTCGGCACGGCCCACGAGCTCGACCTCACCTGGACCCAGATCCTGGGCCCGACGACGCGCCTCACGGTGCTGCTCTCGGGCGCCTTCAACGACTGCGGGAAGACCTTCGGCTGCCACGCCAACCCGTACCGATACGTCGCGGTCGGGTCCTTCGCGCTGCGGGAGCGGCACCCCGCCCAGCGGGCTCGCATCGCCGCCGGGCTGCGCGTCGCCCAGGCCCTGGGAACGAATCTTGCGCTGCACGGCGGGTATCGGTTCCACTACGACACTTGGAAGGTCCAGGCCCACACGGGGGACCTCGCCTTGGCCGCGGCCATCGCCGGCGAGCGCCTCCTGCTCCGCGGCAGCGTGCGGTTCACGCGCCAGACGGCGGCCTCCTTCCATCGCAACGAGTACGGCCCCGAGCCCATGCCCCCGCGCTACGTCACCGCGGACCGGGAACTCTCGGGGATGTGGTCGCTGATGCTCGCGGTGCGCGCCGAGCCCGCCTTCTTCGCGGTGGGGCCGTTCGCCCGGCTGGCCCCGAGCGTCCGCGTCGCCTACCTCGGCTACGGCTATCCCGATCACCCCACGGCCCCACGGCGCAACGCGCTGCTGATCGGAGGAGGCCTCGATGTGGAGTTCTGACCCCCGGGTCCTGCCTGCGCTCGCCGCGGCCTCGCTGCTGACGGCCTGCCCCGGGCCCATCGACCGCGACCCGTTCGACTGCACGATCGGGCTGTGGACCGAGGACGAGCCGTTCGTCCCCCTCGCGGCCGACGGCACGACCGCCGCCGAGATGGTGTTCGGGTTCCAGGGTTTCCTGTGGGTGGACACCGCGATCCAGGCCGACGAGGACGGCCCCGATCTGGCGGACGTCGCGCTGAGCATCGACATCGACGGCTTCGCCCCGTTCGGGACGTCGGTCCCGGGGGTGGAGTTCGCGGCCCACGGCGACGGGTTCCGCAGCGGCCCGGTGCAGGTCCGCCTCGACAACGACGAGGGGGCGTCTCGCTACGAGGGGCTCGCCGCGGAGGTCGCGATGCGAGTGCGCGGCGAGCGCGAGGAGGGCGTGTGCACGGCCGCGTTCACCCTCGTGGACGAGGACCCGTGCATCCACACGGACGACGAGCCCGACTGCCCGGACGACGACGACTCGGGGGAGATCGATTGAGCAGGCTCCTCCCCCTCGTGATCGCCCTCGCCCTGGCCGGGTGCGACGACTTCGAGCGTCGCGACCTCGAGCCGTACCCGTCGTCGTTCGGCGAGGGTGATCCCGGGTGGGCCGAGCAACCGCGGCGGGAGAATCCGCTCGAGGTCGCGGTGTCGCAGGACGGGCGGACGGCCTGGATCTCCCTGCAGGGCAGCCCGGACGCCCCCGGACGCAGCGTCGTGCCCGTGGATCTCGCCACCGGGGAGGCGGGCGAACGCCTGGGGGTGGGCAGCGGCCCCACCGGGCTGGCCCTGCACCCGGCGGGGCGCCTGCTCGTGGTGCTCAACCGGTTCAGCAACTACGCCTCGGTGATCGACACCGAGCGGGGCCGGGTCACGAACTCGATCCCGCTCGACTTCTACGCGATCGAGGCGGCGTTCACGCCCGACGGCGCGTGGCTGTTCGTGACCAACCGCGCGGCCGACGCCGTCCAGGTGCTCGAGGTCGGGGCGGACGGCGGCGAGCTCCGCGTGCTGCGTCGCCACCCCGACATCCCCGTGGGGACCAACCCCCGCGACCTCGCCATGAGCGCCGACGGCCGCACCCTCGCCGTGGCCGCGCTCACGGGCACGACGCTCTCGCTCATCGACGTCGTGGCCCGGACCGAGCGCGCGCGCATCGAGGTCGGGGCCCCGATCGCCGACGTCGTGATCGCGGGGGACGTGGTCATCGCCGCGACGCTGTCCGCGTCCACCCACCACCCGCCCTTCGCCGGACCCGACGGCGACGGCGACGGCGTGCCCGGGGACGGCACCCCCAACATCAACTTCCAGGACCTCCAGAACGAGCTGGCGACCTTCGACCTGCAGACCGGCGAGCCCGGGCCGCGCTACACGTCGGAGGGCATCTGCTGTCGGGACTACCGGGACGTCGATCCGCGCGACGTCGGCCGATTCGGCGACCTGCTCCCGCCCCCCGAGCGGCGCATCGTCGCGGGCGCGCTCCCCGAGCAGATGGCGCTGGACGGCGACGCGCTGTGGGTCACCTACTCCGGCTCCAACGAGCTCCAGCGCTTCGACGTGGGGGCCGGCGGCGCGTTGACACCGGGCCCCGTCTTCACCGCCGGGGGCCACAACCCCCACGGGATCGCCGTCGCCGGGGACCGGCTGGTGGTGGCCCACCGGCTGGGCGAGACCGCGGGGATCCGCAGCGCGAGCGACGGCTCGCTGCAGGCGACGGTCGTGGTGGGGGACGTCGCGGGCGGCGCCTTCCCGGCGACGGACGCCGAGATCGGCGAGCTCTTCAACTTCGTCACGGCCCCGTTCACCGTGGACGGGGGCCAGACCTGCCAGCACTGCCACCGCGAAGGCGGGAACATCGACAAGGCGTTCTCGATGCCGCTCCTCCGCCACCTGGGGCTGGGGCTGCGTCAGACCATGGACTACCGGGGCGCGGCGGACACCCGCCCGTGGTTCTTCGAGGCGGCGATGAACCAGGCGAACTTCGTGCCGGTGATGAACGAGTTCGCGCGGATCGAGAACTTCTGCTGCAGCGACTACACCCTGTGGCCGGGCGGTCCCCCCGACGGGTGCGCGCAGTCGCCCCCCCCGGAGTGCGAGACGGCCCCGAACCCCTACTCCCCGGACGGCTCCCGGGCGACCCGGGCGACGGACGCGGAGTTCGCGTCGCCCCGGCCCACCCCCGACGCGACCCGGGACGCCTTCTACCGCCGCCGCATGCAGGAGATGATCGGGCGCACGGAGTCGTTCGCCGACGGCCTGTACTGGGAGGACCCCGTCACCGAGACGCGCAACCCCGTGGAGCTCGACTTCGACGGCATCACCCGCGCCCTCGGGCTGTTCCTCATGCAGGACACGCACCTCCTGCCGAACCCCCACGACCCGGAGCGGGCCGCGGTGCGGCGGGGCCGCGCGCTGTTCGAGAGCCTCGAGACCGGGTGCTCCGTCTGCCACCCCTCCCCGACCTTCTCCACGTCCACGGGCGACGAGCTCGTGGGCGTGCGCATGGGGCCGGTGGTGAGCCCCGTGCGGGGCGAGGACGATACGAACCTGGACCTCCTCTCGGGCGGGTTCCTGGACCTGTTCCCCCGGGCCGAGATGGACCGCTGCGCGGACGTGTGCGGGGCGGAGACGTGCGACGAAGACCCGTTCGTATGCGACGATCTGCTCGACGTGAAGTTCGGAGTCACCAGCCTGCGCGGCATCTGGGATCGCGCGGACGGCATGCTCCACCACGGCCTCGCGCGGGGGCTCCGCGAGGTGCTCTGCACCCCCGGCCACCCGGCCCTGAAGGAGGGCGAGATCGGGTTCAACGAGCGCGACGGCATCCCCGACACCCACGGCGGCACCAGCCACCTCTCCGAGGCGGAGATCCGCGACCTGATCGACTTCTTGAGGACCCTGTGAAGGCGGCGCTGCTCGGCGCGGCGCTCCTCATCGCGGCCACGCCCCCCACCCCGGAGCCGTCCTCCGCGACGTTCACGTACGACGTCATGGCCACGCGCTTCGAGCTGCGCATCGTCACGGACGGCACGGAAGAGAACGCCGACGCCGCGCGGGCGGCCGCGGGGGCCGTGGGGAGCATCCTCGTGGACGTCGACGAGCGGATGAGCGAGTGGAAGCCCACGTCGCCGCTGTCGAAGGTCAACCGGGAGGCGGGCGTGAGCGCGGTGGCGGTCCCCGCCGATCTCCGCGAGGTCGTGCGGCGGGGGCGCGAGATCGGGGAGCGGACGGACGGGGCGTTCGACATCACCTGGGCGGCGCTGTGGGGGCTGTGGGACTTCCGGGCCGAGACGCCGGTCGTGCCGGACGCGGCCGAGGTCGCCCGGCGGGCCGCGCTCGTGGACTACCGGCGCGTGCGCGTCGACGACGACACGGGGACCGTGTTCCTCGAGCAGGTCGACATGAAGCTCGGGCTCGGGGGCATCGCCAAGGGCTGGGCGCTCGACCGGGCCGCCGCCGAGCTGCGCTCCCGGGGCTTCCCCGACTTCCTGCTGGCGGGGGGCGGCCAGATCCTCGCGGGCGGGACCCGCGGGGGGACCCCCTGGCGCGTGGGGATCCGCGACCCGCGCGGCCCCGCCGACGACTTCTTCGCGCTGCTCACGGCCACCGACGTGTCCGTGTCCACGAGCGGCGACTACGAGCGGTACTTCGTGGTCGACGGCGTGCGGTACCACCACATCATCGACCCCCGCACGGGGATGCCCGCGCGGGGCCTCCGGTCCGTCACCGCGGTGTGCGCCGACGCGACGCTCGCGGACGCCATGTCGACGGCCATCCTCGTGGCGGGCGCCGATCGCGGAAAGGCGATCGCGGAGGCGACGGACGGGCTCGAGGCCGTGCTGGTGGACGACTCCGGGGCCGTGCACGTCACGAGCGGGCTGAAGGACCACCTCGAGATCGTCCACCCCCCCGCTCCCGAGGGCCCTCGGCCCCAGTAGGATTCGTACGCGGCCGCACCAGACGAGAGGAGCCGCCCCCGTGAGCGAGTTCCCCCGACGATGGGGTCGGTACGAAATCCTGTCCGAGCTCGGCCGCGGCGGCTGGGGCCGGGTCTACCGCGCGGATCTGCTCGGGCCCGCGGGCTTCCGCAAGCCGGTCGCGCTCAAGGTGGCGGCCGGGGACGGCGCGTCGGGCGAGCTCGTCGAAGCGCTCCTGGACGAAGCCCGCGTGGGCGCGCTGCTGCATCACCCCGCGGTCGTCGGCGTGTTCGACGTGGGCGTGATCGACGGCGAGTTCTTCGTGGCGATGGAGCTGGTCGACGGCCTGAGCGCCGCCGAGCTCTCCGCCCGCTCGGGCCCGCTGCCCCTGCCCATGGTGGTCCGCGTCGGGCTGGAGATCTCCGAGGCCTTGGCCCACGCCCACGCGCTCGGCGCGGGGCCGGGCCGGGCCGGGCTCGTTCACGGCGACGTGAAGCCCGCAAACATCCTGCTGGGCCGCGACGGCCGCGCGCGACTCGCGGACTTCGGACTCGCCCGCGTCGCCGGCCTCACCCGCAGCCGGGAGTCCCGGCCGACCGCCGGGTCGATCGGCTACCTCGCGCCCGAGTGCCTGGACGGCGCGACCCCCGACGGACGGGCGGACCTGTTCTCTCTCGGCGTCGTCCTCGCCGAGCTCGCCACCGGCGCGCCCGTGTTCCCGCGGCAGGGGTTCGCCCAGTACGCGTTCGCGCTCGTGGCCCCCACCACCGTGCCCGCGCTCGCCGACCTCGATCCCGCGCTCGCGCCGATCGTGCGGGGCTGCCTCGAGCGGTCCCCCGAGGACCGGTTCGGGGACGCGGCGGCGGTCGAGGCGGCGCTCGGATCCTGCGGGGTCTCGCCCGCCCCCCGCCGGGCCCTGGCGGAGCTGGTGGCGGGCGCCGCCGACGCCCCCGCGGAGCCCCTCGCCGACGTACCGACGACCGCCGATCTCCGCAGCCCCGAGGGGCGGGGACCGTTCCTCGGCAGGCAGGAGGAGGTCGCGCGGATCGCGGACCTCGTGCGAGCCCGACCGCTCGTCACCCTCACCGGCCCGGGCGGCGTCGGGAAGACGCGGACGGCGACGCGCGCCGCCGGGGCCACGGCCGGTCGGGAGCCCCCGCTGCAGGTGGTCTTCTGCGATCTCGCGGCGGTGACCGATCGCGTGGGCATCGTGCGCGTCGTAGCCGCCGCCCTCGGCGTCGCGGGCAAGACCGGGGACGAAGAGGCCCAGCTCGCGGCCGCCCTGGGGCGCGCCGACGACGCGCTCCTCATCCTCGACAACGCCGAGCAGGTCCTCCAGCCCCTCGGCGAGGCCCTGGAGCGGTGGCTCCCGGGCGCCCGGGCCCGATTCCTCGTCACCAGCCGCGAGCAGCTGCACGTCCCGGGCGAGGCGGTCGTCCCCCTCGGTCCCCTCGATCCTCCCACCGCCGCGCGGCTGTACCGCGAGCGCGCCTCGGTGCCCGCGTCCCCCGCCGACGTCGACGCCCTGGTGGTCGCGCTCGACGGCCTGCCGCTGGCGATCGAGATGGCGGCGGCCATGGCCCCCGTGTCGTCGCCCCCCGACCTCCTCGCGCGGCTCGCGGGCGACCCGGGGTGGCTGCGGAGCGTGCGATCGGACCGGCCGGACCGGCACCGGAGCATCGACGCGACCCTGCGGTGGTCCTGGGAGCTGCTCTCGCCGTGGGAGCGCGCGGCGCTGGCCCAGCTCTCCGTGTTCCGGCGCGGCTTCACCATCGAGGGGGCGGAGGCCGTCCTCGATCTCGACGCTTGGCCCGAGGCCCCCTGGACGATGTTCGTGGTCGAAGCGCTCCTCGACCGCAGCCTCGTCCGTCCGACGTCGCACCGCGGGCCGCCCCGGTTCGCTTTGTACGCCGTCGTGCGGGAGTGGGTGAGCGCCCGTCACGACCCGACCGACCGGGACGCGACGCGACGCAGGCACGCCGAGTACTTCGCCGAGTTCGGGCGTCGCGGCGCCGCCCTGGAGGCGCGGACCATGGCGGGCCGGGGGCTGCATCGGCGCCTGCTCGACGAGCTCGCGGACCTCGACGCGGCGTTCGCAATCGCCCTGGAGACGGTCCCCGAGTGCGTGGTCCCGCTCGGCGTGGCCGTGGCCCTGGCCTGCGGGATCGAGGGGCCGTACGGGCAGGGGATCGAGGCGGTCCAGCGAGCTCTCGAAGAGGTGAGCGACGACGCCGGGCGGCTGAGGCTGCTCCAGCGCTTCGCGTTCCTGATGGTGCGGGCGGGGGGCACGGAGAAGCTCGCGTCGGTGGCGGCGGAGTCCCGGGCGATCGCGGCGCGACTCGGCGACCGCGACGGCCTGGCCCGCGCGCTCGACCACGAAGCGACCGGACACACGCTCCAGGGCCGCCCCGCCGAGGCCGTCCCCCGGCTCGTCGAGGCGCTGGCGATCGCCGATGAACTCGGCGACGTGCAGCTCCGCGGGGCGATCACCTCCAACCTCGCCGTGGCCCACTACGCCCAGGGGAACATGGAGCGGTTCGGCACCCTCGCCGCGGAGTCCCTGAGGCTCTCGCGGGAGGCCGGGGACATCGTTGGGGAGGGCCTCGCGCTGTCCAACGTGGGCGTGCACGTCGCCCAGCAGGGCGATCTCGAGGCGGCCGCGGCGCTGTTCCGCGAGGCCCTCGACGTGCAGCGGCTCAAGGGCCATCGCGGAGACATCGCCCTCGCCGAGCTCAACCTCGCCCTCGTCCACGCCCCCGACGGGTCCCCGCTCCGCGCGGTGGAGGAGCAGCAGCGCATGCTCGGCGACGTCGAGCGCACCCTGAAGAGGCTCGGGGATCGCCCCCTCGAGGGCCTGGCGCGCGCCTTCCGGGGCCTCGCGGGGCTGCGACTCGGGGCCGGGCCGGAGCACGAGCTGCTCGTGGAGGACGGGCGTCGGATCCTGCACGAAGCGGGGGCGGCGCCGCTGGAGCAGATGCTGCTGCGGGACTGGTCGGTGCACCTGTTCCGCACGGGCGAGCTGGAGCGCGCGACCGGGCTGGCGCAGGAGGCCGTCGCGGCGGCCCGGGCCCAGGGGGACAAGCTCTCGCTCGCCGAGCTGTCGGCCGTCCTGGGCCTGATCGCCGCGAGCCGGGGCGACCGCGACGAGGGCGGCCGTCGGCTCGAGCAGGCGGAGGCTCTCCTGGAGGTGGTCGGGGCGGCCCCCGGCTCCCCCGCCCGGGTCCGCGTCGACGAGCTCCGGGCCCGCGTCGGGGGCCTCTGAGTCGACGCGTCGACGCGCTCAGCGGCCCTCGGGGACGTACGTTCCGTGGAACGTGATCGGGATGCGCTGGTCGAACCACAGCTCCGCGACCGCGGGCGCCTCGAGATCGGCGGCGTCGAGGATCGCGAGGTAGCTCCGGTCCAGCTCCGCGTCGTAGATCATCGACAGGATCCAGCCCGACGCCTCGACGCCTTCCCCGGGCACGAAGATCGGCTCCGTGGCCATGCGGTGCGCGGGGAGGGCGTGAACGCGGGCCGTGACGTCGTTTGCGTGATCGATCCGCGCGATGCCGCCGTCCGTCACCGCCCAGGTGTGGCGGTGGCGCACCCCGTAGCGACGCGGGTGCACGACGGGGAACTCCACCGCTCCGTCCCACAGCTGCTCGCTGCGGGCGGTGCACGCGACCGGGTCGATGCGCATGCGGAAGAGCCGCGCGAGCTCCGCCTCCTCGGCGCCCTCGATCGCTTCGAGGCTGCCGAGGTTCGAGTAGCGGGCCATGTCCACCACGATCTCGTCGCGATCCTCCCAGCAGCCTCCGAAGTGCCACACCCAGAAGGGCTCGACCTCGACACGACGCACCCGATCGGGATCGTCCAGGGGCACCACGAGCACCATCCCCCCCCGGTCGGGTTCCCACGAGACGAAGTCGCTGAAGCCCCCGATCCGGAGCACGGCCCGCCACATCACGAGGGGCGCGGGGGCCACCAGGAAGACCGCGTGCTTCGCCGTGACCGCGAAGTCGTGCACCAATGTCGGGAACGACAGCGGGATCGACGTCTTGAGGCTCGGCGCGCCCACATCCGGGAGCTCGTAGAGGTCGATGCGGGTGGTCTTGCCGTAGTTGAGGCCGAAGGCGTAGGTCGCCCGGCGCGCGGGCACGCGGTGCGGGTGGGCCGTGAAGGCCTGAGCGACGAGGCCGTCGAGCCGGGTCTCCCCGATCGTGGCCAGGTTCGCGTCGAACTCGGTCGGCGGGCACGCCTCCATGAGCGCGAACAGGCGGCCCTGCCAGTGCAGGACGGCCGTGTTCCCCGTGTTCTTGACGTCCTGCCGGAGCCCCGACAGGACGCGCCGCCACCAGGGCGCGGGGCTGCTGTACAGCGGCTTGCCCGCCTCACGCTCGGCCAGCAGTCCGTCGCTCTGGACCAGGCGCGTCGCCCCCGACGGAGTCCACCCCTTCCCCGGGAACCGCACCGCGGTGAGGCCGCCGTCGGCCTCGAACGGGTGCGAGTACGGCCTCCCGAAGGACTCGAACACGGAGGGGCTGGCGCGATACAGAGTCCCCGCCAGGTCCCGGGGCACCTCCCCGACGACCCGAAGCGGTTCGAAGCCGTGCTCACGCTGCAGTGTGCGGAGGCTGCGGCGGTAGACAGCGTCGGGGGTCCACTGGGGCGGCATGTCGGGGGCGATGTTCATGGGCGGACGGACACCTCGATGTAAACGCTGGTTACATCCCCCGGATGCATGGTTAGATGAGGCGACGTCGCTGTCAACGAGAATGTATCCAGTGCTCACATGACCACCGCCGCCTACCACCACGGAGATCTGCGCGCCACGCTGGTCGACGCGGCGGTGGAGCTCGTCGAGGCGAACGGCATCGACCGCTTCTCGGTGCGGGAGGCCGCGCGCGGCGCGGGCGTCTCCTCGGCCGCCCCCTACCGTCACTTCGCCGACAAGGCCGCGCTGCTCACCGCCGCGGCCGGACGCGCGCGGGCCATCTTCGCCGCGTCCCAGGAGCAGGCCGCGGCCGACTGCGCGGAGCCGGGCGATCGATTCCGGGCGATGGGGGTCGCCGCCGTGCGCTTCGCCGTCGAGCGTCCCCACCTCTTCCGCCTCGTCTCCGACCGACGTTGGCGCGACGCCGAGGATCCGGCGACCGTCGAGCAGGAGGCGCGCATGCGGCAGGCGATGCAGGGGGCGCACCGGGCGGCTCGGGAGGCGCGCGGCGGGCGCGGCGTGGACCCCGCCGTCGCCATGTTGGCCGCCCAGGCGATCGTCTACGGGCTGGCCCGCATGTTCCTGGACGGCCACCTGGGCGACGAGGGGGTCCCGACCGAGCAGGTCGAGGACGTCGCCGAGGCCGTTCTGGGGGTCCTCGGCGCCGGGTTCCTGGGCCGCTAGGCCGCCACGGCCACGGGCGCGGGGCGCGCGGCGGGGAAGGTGTCGGTCTCGGACGTGCTCAGGTAGGCGACAGCGCCCACGCCGAGGAACAGCAGCGCGGGGAACGCGGCCGCGAACCCGTCGCCCGCGGCGAGGTGCGAGACGAACGCGCCCGACAGGTCGAAGAAGAAGCCCGCCCACGCCCACTCGCGCAGGCGACCCTTCGCGATCGGCGCGAGGATGGCGAGCACGCCGAGGACCTTCCAGGTGCCCACGAGGCGCATGAGGTACTCGGGGAAGCCCAGCGACGCGGCCGCCTCGGCTACCGGGGGGGCGAAGAGCAGGTCGGCGACTCCGCCCGCGAACATCACGAACGCGAAGAGGCCGAGGGAGATGCGGTGAACGAGCTTGTTGCGAATCATGAGGGTCTCCGGGGGGCCGGCCGGAGGGCGCGGCGACACGGAGAAACCTAGATATGTCCTAGGGAGAGATAAATAGCCTTGAAGGACCATCACTTGCTCGAATTCGTTACATATAATGGAACCCGCGCACGCGCAGGATGACCCCATGGATTCGACGCAGGGACTCGAGGAGTTCGTAGCCATCGTGGAGACGGGGAGCATCTCCGCCGCCGCCCGCAGCCTGGGGGCGCCCCGGCCGACGGTGAGCCGCCGGCTCAAGCAGCTCGAGGAGCGACTCGGGGTGCGACTGGCCCATCGAAGCACCCGACGCTTCCTGCTCACCCGCGCCGGGCAGGAGCTGTTCACGCGAGCCCGGCGCATCGTCGCCGAGGCCCGGGCCGCGGAGGAGGCGATCCGGAGGCTGGACGACGTGCCCCGCGGGCTGCTCCGCGTCGCGGCGCCGTCCGGGGGGGCGGGGACGTTCCTCAACGACTGCCTCGTCGGCTTCCTGGAGCGGTGGCCGGAGGTCGAGCTCGAGGTGGTCCACGACCCCCGCCACGTGGACCTCGCGGGCGAGGGCTTCGACGTCGCGCTGCGGGGGGGGCAAGGGCGGGATCCCTCGTTGATCGCTCGCAAGCTGCTCGGCACGCGGATGGTGGCGGTCGCGTCGCCGTCCTACCTCGATCGGGTGGGGCGACCGAGCAGCCCCCGGGGCCTCGCCGCGCACGAGTGCTTCGCGCGCTACGCGGGGGGGGCGGAGCCGGTACGTCGCTGGCCCCTCCTCGAGGGGGGCGAGGTCGCGGTGTCGGGTCGCCTGTCCGGCAACGACATGGGGCTGCAGCTGCGGGCCGCCACCCGCGGCATGGGGATCGCGATGGCGCCGCTCGGCAACGCGCAGCTGCAGATCGACGACGGGCTCCTGGAGATCGTCCTCCCCGGCGTGCTGGGTCGGGAGATCGCGCTGTACGTCGTGTACATCGACCGCGAGCTGCTCGACCCCAAGGTGCGCGCCTTCGTCGACCACATGGTCGAGACCTTCGCGGGCGACGAGGTCCACGAGCAGCTCTACGCGAGCCTCGTCCGCCCGCCCCCCCTGCCCCGCTGATCACGAGCCTCCGGCGGCGCCCGTCAACCGGCGGGGGGCTCCCCGAACCGCGCGCGTAGGGTCGCGACGAAGACCGCGTCCGCGCGCCTGGAGACCAGCTCGACGGGGGAGTGGCCGCGAGCCCATGCCCCCCGGAAGGCCACCGCCAGGAGGCCGATCGTGAGGGCGATGTTGGGGGGTGCGTTGAGGGCCCACGCTCCCTGCCAGCTCCACTCCCAAGCGTCGCTGAACGGTAGGAGGTAGCGGATCGGCCACAGGTATCCGTCCGGGCCGCGAGCCCCGACCAGGTCTCCGATCAGGTGGAGGTGGAAGCTCAGCAGCGTGAGCGCCGCGACGTCCGCGCGGCGCGACAGGCCCGCGGCCACGGCCGTCACCAGCAGCGCGAAGCCGAGGTTGTGGCAGAGCACGTGGTGGTAGTCCGTCCACCACAGCAGGGGCTCCTCCCACCCCGCGGCGAGCGTCGCCTTCTCGGCCACGATCCCGAAGCCGTCGAGGTCGGGGACGATGCCGGCGACGGCGACCAGGGCCCGGTCGCGGCGGCGCTGCAGGCCCGCCACTTCGGCCACGGTCCAGCCGATCAGGAGGTGGGTGACGGGGTTCACGCCGCTATTCTCTCAGCTCCGAACCCGGGAGCCGCCGATGACTGGGCCGATCGTCGTTGAGGACCGCGCGTGAGCCGCCGCCGCCGAGACCGGTCCACCGAGCGCCCCCGCCGGAGCCCCGACGCGACCGTCGCCGACGCCACGGACGCCGCGATGGCCGAGCTCGGCATCCCCGAGCTGCCTCGGGGCCTGCCGCAGCGCCTCGAGCACGCCCTCACGCGTCGGATCGAGGCCCTCCTGTACCGCCTCGAGCAGAGCGTCGGCCGTCGCCACCTGCGGCCCCTCGAGGTCCGGCTGGCGCGGGACGCCCACCGCGCCGTGCTCGCCGGCCACGAGCTCGGCGTCAAGGACTCGGAGGTCCACTACGCGCGCCTCCGCGCCGTGCTCGCGGAGCTGGGCTACGAGCGGTGCGAGGTCGGCTACCGGCTCGACGAGGACGACTGACCCCGGGGCTGTCGCGGGCTCACGGGCAGTTGATGTCCGCGGAGATGTCCTGGGGGGTCCGCTCGACGAGGTCGAGCCCCGGCATGAGGGGGGCGACCAGGTCCTGGACCGACACGGTGATGCACTCCGCCACCGTCGGCTCGCCGGGGCAGGCGTTGCAGGGGATGGCGATCCCGACCAGCTGACCCAGGCCCGCGCAGACGATCGGGAGTCCGAAGTCGCGCACGTCGATCCAGCCGTAGAAGGACCCGTCCTGCACGGCGTCGAGCCCGATCCCGTTGCTCGTGGTGAAGTTGCCCGACAGCTCGATGCCCTTGAGGGTCACGTTCACGGTGAACGCGCCGAGCGGCACGAGCCGGGACAGCGAGACGGGCCCCGCCTGGAAGTACGGATCCACGTAGGCCGCGGGCCCGTTGGCCGTGAGGTCGAAGCTCTCGAGGCAGAGGTCCTGGAGGCCGGGACTCCCGGCGTCCTCCTGCGCCCCGAGGACGAAGAGGTCCGTCGCCGGCTGGTTGAACTCCGTGAAGATGTTGCCGAGCCCGAGCTGCGCGATGAGCGGGCCCCCGCCCGGGGGCGAGACGACCGTGGCGCCGGGCTGGGTCAGGTCCCAGGCGAACGTGAGGCCGTCCGGGCTCAGCCCGGTGGCGACACCGTCGTTGGACGCCGTCGTGAACGACCACGAGTGCTCCTCCCCGTCGTCCCACTGCACGGTCGCGGTGTGCGGCGTATCCGGAAACAGCGGCAGGAACGGCTCGAAGGTCGGGGTGTCTTCGGCGTCGAAGCCCGGCGCGCCCGGGACGGGGAGGCCCACCGTGTCGCGCTGGAGCGTGATCACGGCCTCGGGCACGGCCCGGTCGAAGGTCGCCGAGATGGGGAGCGACGGGGGGTGGGCGGGCTCGTCGGCCACGGGGACGGTGGAGAGCAGCTGGGCGGGCGCGGCGTCGTCGTCGTCCGCCGCGTCGTCGTCGTCGGGCGCGCTGTCGTCGTCGTCCACTGCGTCGTCGTCGTCGGGCGAGCTGTCGTCGTCGTCCACCGCGTCGTCGTCGTCGTCCGGTGGGGGCGGCGCGGGCTCCGGACAGCCGAGAGCGAAGACGAGCGAGGCGAGGAGGAAGGGGAGGTGCCGCATGGTCTCTCGGGGCTGTGGGGACCGCTCGATCCTACAGGCCGGGGGCCGCGCGACGGCGTCGACTAGGCCGCGGGGCGCACGCCCGTTAGGATGAAAATCGGCATGTCGAGTGACGACTACACCAGCGACGATGCGGACGAGGTCGACGTCACCGTCGAGGTCGAGGACGAAGACGAGGACGAGGAAGCCGCGACCGAAGGAGAGGCCGAGTCGAAGCCCGAGGCCGAGTCGAAGCCCGAGGCCGGGTCGAAGCCCGAGCCGGAGCCCGAGCCCGCCTCTCCCCCGACCGTCTCCCGCCGCGACCGAGTCGCCAAGTTCCTCGTCGCGCTGGACGACTTCGTCCACCTGATCGCGCGCCAGGGCCGCCTCGGCAGAGGCCTCGGCGAGGCCGCCGCGCGAGCCGCGGCGCGGGGGCGGGACATGGTGGCGGAGGGCGAAGTCGCGATCCGCGTCTCCCCGTTCGGGCTGCTCTTCGACGGGTCATCGGTCGATCCCTCCGCGACGGCCCCCGCGGAGTACGTGTCTCCGTTGTTCGCGGACGGGGTCCGCAAGATCACGTTCGAGGCGGGGCTGACGGCCGAAGAGGTGCGCCTGTTGGCCGAGCTCCTCGCCGCCCCCGGGGCCACGGACGACTCGGACTTCGTCACCCGGCTGTGGGCCGAGGAGCCGAAGTCGATCCGGCTCGAGGCGGCGCGCGCCCGCCAGAGGTGGTCGACGGAGCGCCGGGCCGTGTCGCCCGCCGCGGACGATCCGCGCAGCCTGAGGGTCCGCGAGGGCGTGCTCTGGTTGCGGGGGATTGAGAACGCCTCGGGGCCGACGCCGGACCAACGTACGCGCGCGGCGGGGCTGCGCGGGTCCTTCGCGAGCACGTCCGAGCACGCCCGATTCGTCGCGCTCGCGCTGGAGCCGGGCGGCTCGGCCGACCCTGTCGTCGAGATGTTCGACGCCGTCGCCGCGCGCGCGTCCGTCACCGACGCCGCCCGCCTGCTCCGGGCCGCCGCCGACGCCGCGAAGAGCGAGGCCGGAGGCACCCTGCGCGACGCCATGCTGGAGACCCGGCGCCTCTCGCGGCTCGCCCGCATGGTGGACGCCCGTCCCGAGGCGCTGCTCGAGCCGCTTCTGGCCCTCTGCGCGGAGCGCGGCGAGGTGCTGGTGACGTTCCTCGACCTGCTGCGGGTGAGCGACGTGCGCGAGCGCCTCCGCGCGCGGCTCGCCCAGGACGGCGTGGACCTGACGCCCTTCTACGCGGGGCGGGTGTCGTCTTCGGACCCGAAGCGGGCGCTCGAGGCCGTCGAAGCGCTGGCCGGGTTCGGGGGCGCGGCGGCCGTGCGCGCGATGATCCCGGCGCTCGAGTCCGAAGACGTGATCGTGCGCCGCACGGCGCTGGAGGCGATGACGCACGGCTACATCGCCGATCTCCAGGAGCCGGTCGCCCTGGCGCTGCACGATCCCGACCGCGACGTGCGCCTCCTCGCGCTCCGGGTCCTCGGCGACTCGGGCGACAACCGGGCCGCGACCCCGATCCTGGAGATCGTCCAAGAGGGCACCTTCATCCATCGGCGGGAGAGCGAGCGGCGGGCCTTCTACCAGGCGCTCGCGCGGTTCAACGACCGACGGGCCCTCGAGTTCTTCAGCGCGGTGTTGGAGCGGAAGAACCTGCTCCGAAACGAGGCGGTCGCGCAGGCGCAGCTCACGGCCGCCCACGCGCTCGCCGCGATGGCGACCCCCGCGGCGATCCGGACCCTGCGGCTGGCCACGAAGCGGTGGTTCCTGCCCAAGGCGGTCCGCGAAGCTGCCGAGAAGGGCTACGCCGACTCGAAGCAGGGGGCGGGGACGTGAAGAGGCGCGTCGATCGGGGCAGCACGGATCCGACGCTCGGGCGGGCGTTTCTCGCGGCCGTGCACGGACTCACCAAGCCCCCCGGCGATCCCGAGGCCGCGGAGGCCGTGGACGAGCTCGTCGCCCGCTTCGACGTCCTGCTGGAGCAGGGAGGGCGCATGCTCCAACTCCTGCTGGTCGACGGCGAGGCGCGGATCGGGGGGATCGCCCTCGAGCTCGACAGCGCGACGTTCGGCATGGTGGCCGACCTCACGACGGTGCTCGGGGCCGTGGGCGTGGGCGGGGTCACGCTCACGAAGGGCTTCCGCCGGGCCCAGTGGGAGGCGTTCGCCGCGGAGCTCCGCGACTCGATCGCGGCGGGGGCGAACCGATTCCAGAAGGAGAACCACCGGGACATCGTGGTGCACGGCGGCGGCGGCCTGCGCGGCCCCACGGCCACCGACCCCGAGCTGGTCGCCTTGCAGCTGCTGCGAGCGTTGCTCGAGGGGGCCCAGGGCATCCTCCTGGCGCGAGAGGCGGACCAAGCCCCTCCGGTCCGGCCGCTCCGGCGCCTCGTCCAGGACGTCGTCGACGCCGTCCGCCTTCGGGGCGGCGTCTTCGAGGCCCTCACCACTGTCCGCGACCGCGGGACTCCGTTGGACGCGCCCCGCCTGCGAGCCGCCGTCGCGATCGACGTGATCGGGTTCGGGCTGCACGTCGGGCTGGGGAACCGAGACCTGTCGACGCTCGCCGTGGCGGCCCTGCTGCGGGGACGGGAGGCGCCCACCGCCTACCCCGGCCTGGGCGGCGAAGCCATGGCCCTCACCTTGTGCGTTCGAGAGACCGCCGCCGCGCGGGCCGGACGTGACGCGGGCGTGCCCGCCCGGATGCTCGCGGCGGCCGAGGTGTACCGGGAGCTGACCGCCGGGAGCACTCCCCGAATGGCCCCCTTCGAGGCGCTGCGCCGGATGGTGGCGGGGGAGATCCCCGGGGTCGCCCCGGAGGTGGCCCGCGTGTTCCAGGACTACAAGGGGGCGCATCCGGTGGGCTCGAGCCTCGACCTGTCCGACGGGACGGCGGCCGTCGTGGTCGCCCGGGGATCCGCGTCGGCGGGCCCCGGCGCGCCG
>CAZEKB010000091.1:0-28414 GCA_964512225.1 uncultured Rickettsiales bacterium
GGGGGGGGGGGGGGGGGGGGGGGGGGGGGGGGGGGGGGGGGGGGGGGCCCCCGCCGGGGGGGGGGGGGGGGGCGCGGGCCTGGTTCGCCCAATCCGTCGCCTCGTTGGCGAGGAACATGGAGTCGTCGTAGGTAGAGCGACCCTGCGCCTCCCGAGCCTTGGCGAGCAGCTCCTCGGCCATGGCGGTCTGATAGGGCGCCTTCTCGACCGACCCGGCCTCCTGGGCCTCGCGCAGAGCCCGCTCGGCGTCCACCAGCCCGATCGTCGAGCGCACGGGACCGCAGCCGGTGAGGGAGAGGAGCAGGACGAACAACGGGAGGGTGCGCATGGAAGCGACCGGATCCTACCAGCCGAGCCCGACCCGAACCCCGGCCGGAGCATGGAGGTGGGCGAGAGGCCGGACGACGGACGGGGTGATCACCGCTCGCCGAAACGACGCGTTTCGCCCCGTCGTGCGCGCCTGAACGATCACCGAGGGGGGAAACACGGTGTTTCCCCCCCCTCGTGCGCGCAGGGACGATCACCGCTCGCCGAAACGATGCGTTTCGCCCCGTCGTGCGCGCAGGGACGATCACCACTCGCCGAAACGACGCGTTTCGCCCCGTCGTGAGCACAAGACCTATCGCCTAGACTGAGCCATCACCCCACATACACACAATTCCTGAGCGCCCGATATATTCACATCATCAGATAATTCGCAGCATAGAATCATAGAACGTGAAGAACCCTTCCACGCCCCCGAACTCCGAACAGCTTCGGACCTTCCTGGTCTTCGCCGAGCACCTGAACTTCGTGCGATCCGCGGAGGTTCTGCGGCTGTCGCAGCCCGCGGTGCATGCCCAGGTCGCGAAGTTGACTGCCCACTACGGTCGCCCGCTGTACGAGCGGCGCGGTCGCTCCCTCCACTTGACCGACGTCGGCAGGCGCGTCCATGGCTTCGCCCGCGAGGTCCTGGAGCGGGCGGCGCGCTTCGAGCGCGAGCTGGCCGACGACGGAGCCTCGCGCCCGGCGTCCCTCGCCGCGGACGCGAGCACCTGGCACTACCTCCTCGCCCCGGTCCTCGGCCGCAGCGACCCCGCCGTGCAGCCCGTCGTGGCCGCGGGTACCGAGGTCCTCGATTCGGTCGCCCGGGGCGACGCCGATCTCGCCGTCGTCACCGGGGAGCGGCCCGACGCGCGGTTCGAGAGCGCGCTGCTGCGCTCGGTCCCGCAGGTGCTCGCGATCTGGGGCGACCACCCCCTCGCCGGCCGCGACGCCGTGGGGATCGCCGATCTCGCCGACGTTCGGCTCGTCGCCCCTCCCCGGGGCGTCTCCCGACGCGATCACCTGGAGGCCCTCGCCGCGGCGGCCGACGTGAAGCTGGACGTGGCCGTCGACGTCGCGGGCCTGCCCCTCGCGCTGCGGTTCGTCGAGCAGGGGCTCGGCGCGGCCGTGGTGCCCGCGATCTGCACCCTCCCCGAAGGCGTCGTTCACGTCCCCGTCGAGGGACTCCCCCGCATCCTCCACCGCCTCGTCCGACGCGCCGGGGCCCTGCGCACCCGCGCCGCCGAGCAGGCCTGGGCCACCCTGCGACGGCTCAGCGAGCAGGCACCGTGACCTTGAACCGGACCGTCCCGCCGTCGCCGGAGAAGCCGCCGAGGTAGCCCGACGCGATGGCCGTCAGCGGCATGGCGTCCTTCTCCGCGGCCCCCCGCTCGAGCTTCCACGTCCCCGCCTCCACCCGCAGGGGGACCGTCGCCCGGGGCGACGGGGGCAGGTCCTCGATCGCCACCGTGTGCGTCCCGGGCAGCAGCACGACCGCCACCGCCGCCACCGACTTCAACGCCAGAGAGTGCCCCTCCACGCCGTCCTCCCGGGTCAGGTCCAGGTCCCGGACCCCGACCTCGGGCTCGAGCGGGACCCCGTCCACCACCACCCGCAGCCGGGCGCGCCCCTGCTCGTCCAGGGTGCGCGCCAGCGCGTCCTTCTCCGCGTCCGAGAGCACCCCGTCGCCGTCCACGTCGTGCCGGTCCCGCAGCGCCCGCGCCTTCGCCCCGGCGTGCACCGAGACCTGCACCGCCACCTCGATCAGCTCGGGCCCGAACCGCACGTGGACCAGCCGCGGATACGACAGCGTGTGAGCCGCGGGGGCCGTCGCCGAAACGAGCACGGCGAGCCCGATCGTGAGGGCGACGCAATGCGCGAGACCCCCTGTCGTAGGCTCCCTTCGCGGCACCCGCGGAGGATGCCACAGCCCCGCTTGGAGCCCCGTTGAGCGACCCTCCCCGCACCTCGACTCCCCCCGGCCACGGCCCCGCCGGCTTCTTCACCGGCCTCACGTACCCCTTCCGAGGCATCGCCTTCCTCGCCCGCAACCGCGCGGCGTGGCGCTACGCCGTCATCCCGGGCGTCGTGAACTTCGCCATCCTCCTCGCGGCCCTCGTCGCCTCGTTCTTCCTCATCGACGACCTCGCCGCGTGGCTCCGCCCCGAGTTCCTGGAAGCCGCCGAGACCGCCTCGACCACCGACCCCGGGCTCGTCGCGGGCCTCGTGGACCGCGCCCAGGGCCTCGTCGCCATCGCCGGACGGGGCCTCGGCACCGCGCTGCTCTACGCCCTGTCCTTCGTGCTCGCCGCGGGCGGCGCCATCGTCGCCGCCCTGCTCGTCGCCGCCGGACTCGCCGGACCCTTCCAGGAGCGCCTGAGCGAAGTCGTCGAGCAGCTCGCCACCGGCCTCGTCGTGGAGCCGGAGCCCCTCTCGGCGACCGGACTCGCGCGCGACGGCGCACGCGCGGCGGCGGGCGTCACCCAGCGCGCGCTGCTCTTCGCGGTCCTCTACGTGCCCCTGTTCGCGCTCTCCATCGTCCCCGTCGTCGGGATCGTGGGGGCCGCAGGGACGATCGTCTACACGTCCTTCTTCGGCGCCCTCAACTTCATGGACCCCACCCTCGAGCGCCGCAAGCTCCCGCTCCGAGCGAAGCTGCGCTGGGCGCGGGGCCGACTGGCGCCCTGGCTGGGCTACGGCGCGGGCCTCATGGCGCTGCTGTTGATCCCCTTCGTCGGCCTCGTGCTGACCCCCGCGTTCGTCACGGGGGGGACCCTCCTGTGGCTCGACGCGCGCGAACCCGAGCCCGCTCCCTAGCCACGACGTCCGCGGTCACGCCCCGCCCCGCGACCACCCCCTTCGCCAGGGCCGCCTCGGCCCGCCCGAGCAGGTCGTCGGCCACCGCCGACTCGCCGAAGTGGGCCTCCAGCCGGGCCGCCTCGTAGAGGAACATCGGGTCCTCCGGCCGCATCAGCACCGCGCGCCGGAACCACCCCCGGGCGGACTCCAGGCGACCCGCTTCGGCGTCCAACAAACCCGCTCGGAACGCCCCGATGGCCCGCGGCGGGCTCCCCTCGGCGGCCCGACGGTAACCTTCGTACGCCCCCGCGAGGTCGCCGTCGTTCTCGTGCAGGACGGCGAGGTTGAACCACGCGCGCGAGGCGGTCGGGTTGAGCTCGATCGCCCGCGTCCACAGGGCCTGGTCGTCCTTCCACGGGGGCAGGTTCCGCACGGCCGAGACGCCCCCCACCACGGCGAGCAGGACGGCCAGGCCCGCGGGAACGAACCGCTGTAGTGCGCCCGGTTCTCGCGTCGGGTCCATGCGCCGGAACAGGTCCGCCACGGTCCAACAGAGGGCGGGGATCAGGCAGGCCGACGGCAGGTAGAGGTAGCGGTCCTGGAAGAAGGCGTCGGCCTGCAGGCCGCCCACCCGGAGCACCGGGACCAGGAATACGACCGCACCCACGGTCAGGGCCGCGACCACGCCGCCGCGGGAGACCAGGAACGCGAACACGCCGACGGCGAGCACCGCCCAGGGGAGCGCCTCCGCGAAGACCGGATCGTCGGCCGAGGCCACCGGTCCCACGGCGTAGAGCAGGCTCGACGGCCCCGGGATCAGGAGCTTCTTGGCGTACAGACCCACGAGGGTCACCACGGTGCGCCCCGCCGTCGGCATGTCCGCGTCCGTGAAGGTCGGGGCCAGCGCGCCCATCACGGAGGCCCGGACCACGAAGTACGCCACCACGACCGCCGCCCACGGCGCCGCCGCACGGGCAGCGTCCGTCGCCCGCGCCGTCACCGCCCGAGGATCCCCCGTGAAGAACGCCAGCAGCACCGGCAGGGCCGCGAAACCCAGCGACGTCTCCTTGCACAGCAGCGCCGCCCCGAACGCCGCCAGCCCCGCCGCGCGTCGCCCGTCGATCCACAGCCACACCGCGCCGAACCCGAACACCGCCGCCATGGGGTCCGTATTGCCGAGAACCCACGCCACCGACTCCACCCGCGTCGGGTGGATCCCCCACAGCAGCGCCGCCGCCGCCGCCAGGCTTTCGCTCCCGGAGAGCCGTCGCAGCAGCCCGAACAGGATCGCCACCGCGAGGAGGTGGAGCAGGATCGTGCTCGCGTGCCAGGGCGCGGGGTTCAGGTCGAAGAGCAGCCGGTGAACGGTCACCCACGCCATGAACACGGGCCGGTAGTAGATGGGCCGGGTGTTCTCGGGCGAGAAGGCCCAGACGTTCTCACCGAAGCCGCGGACGATCTGCGCGGGATCCGTGAGCGTCGGGTTGTTCTCGATGACGGGGTGGTCGTCGTAGACGAACTCGTAGCCGACCGCCGGTCCGAACACGGCCGCGGTCACAAACAGCACGAGGGCAAGCAACCACCAGCCGCGACGCGTCATCGAACGCGAGGCTACCCTGTCGGGTCCCGCCTTTCGCCGACCCGGAGTCGACTCGTCGATGCGTGCACTGTTCGTCATGGATCCCCTGACCACGATCCACGTGGACAAGGACAGCTCCTACGTCCTCATGCTCGCGTGGCAGGCCCGGGGCGGCGAGGTCTGGCACTGCGGCCCGAGCGACCTGTTCACGGTCGGCGACGTGCTGCACGCGGACGCGTCGCGCCTGGTCGTGGGCCCCAAGCCGAAGGTCGCCGACGTGGTCGAGCGCCGCACGCTGACGCACCCGGAGCTGGCCGCCGTGTTCAAGCGGACGGACCCCCCGTTCGACATGAGCTACGTGTTCGCGACGTACCTGCTGGACGTCGCGGCCCGGGACATCCCCGTCGTCAACGCCCCCCACGCGCTGCGGGACGCCAACGAGAAGATGATCATCTTGCGCTACCCCGACCTGATCACCCCCACGATCGTGACCCGGGACATGGGCCGCATCCGCGCGTTCATCGCCGAGCAGGGCGGGCGCGCGATCGTGAAGCCGTGGGACGGAAACGGGGGACGTGGCATCTTCGTGCTCGACGAGTCCGACCGGAACCTGGGGGTGATCCTCGAGACCTCGACCAACGAGGGGCGGGACTCGGTGATGGTCCAGCGCTTCCTCCCCGAGATCGCCCAAGGGGACAAGAGAATCCTCCTCGTGGATGGCGAAGCGCGCGGCGCGTTCGTACGTATTCCCCCGAAAGATGATCATCGAGGGAATATGCACGTGGGTGCTTCCGTCGAACCGTACGAGATGACGGAGCGAGACCTGCACATCTGCGCACGGCTTCGCCCCTACCTGAAGGAGAATGGCCTGGTGTTCACGGGAATCGACATCATCGGCGACTGGCTGACCGAGGTGAACGTGACCAGCCCCACCGGGATCCAGGAGTGCACGACGCTGTACGGCACGGACATGGCCGCCGAAATCGTCGACGTCGTCCTCGAACGGAGCAACCCATGAACCGAAGACAAGAGTCGAAGGACACACGCTCGGCTGCCTCCCGCATCCGCCGCATCGCCCTGCTCGTCGCGGTCGTCCTGGCGCTGCCCGCGACATCGTTCGCCGGACCCCGCCTGTACTCCGACAGGGAGTTCACGGGCGAGAACCCGCTGGGCGTCGACCGGCACCTGTTCGCGCGGACCCAGGACGCCCTCGAGCTCATGTACCAGCGCCGGTACGACGAGTCGCTGCAGGCCTTCGAGCGCATCGGCGTCGACTACCCCGAGTCGCCGGTGCAGAGCGTCGGCCGCGCCGTCGTCTACCAGGCGCGCATGTTCGAGAACTTCGACTACGCCTACGACCGCCAGTACAGGCAGGAGTACGCCGACAGCGAGCGCCTCTTCCGCGCCCTCGGCCGCTCCCCCGACAACAAGGCGTGGATCTACTTCCTCAAGGCCGTCCACGAGGGCCTCGACGCGATGTACCTCGTGCGTCACCGGGAGTACGTGAGCGGCCTGAACAAGGCCTGGGACGCCCTGGAGAAGATCCAGAAGGTCGAGAAGATGGCGCCCGAGTTCAAGGACGTGCAGTTCGCCCTCGGTCTCTACAACTTCTGGCGGACCGCGATCACCGAGCAGGCCGATTACCTGCCGACCTTCGGCGACCACAAGGCGGAGGGCCTCGCCCAGATCCGCCAAGCCCGCGACCACGGCCTGCTCGCGCCCGCGCCCGCGGGCCTCGCCCTGGCCTACTCCTACATGGAGAACAAGGACTGGACGAAGGCGACGGAGAGCATCCAGTGGGTGCAGAAGCGGTACCCGGGGAACGTCATGAGCGAGATGACGGCGGGCCGCATCCACCGGCTGGCGAAGCGGTACGACGAAGCCGAAGAGGTGCTCCTCGCGATCACGAAGTTCGCCCCCGACAACGACCGCGTGTGGTTCCACATCGGCGAGACCCGCTACCGCAGCCGCAAGAAGAACAACGGGGCCTACGACGCCTACGAGCGGTACCTGTCCAGCGATCCCATCGACGAGTACAAGGCGCACACGTACTACCGCATGGGCCTCGTCAAGCGACGCCTCCGGCACTACGACGAAGCGATCGTGCTGCTCCAGAAGGCCGTCGAGCTGAGCCCGAAGTGGAAGACCCCCGCCACGAAGCTCGCCCAGGTGAAGGAAGAGAAGCAGCGTCGGGACGAGCGCAGGCGCAAGGGCAAGCGGCGCGCGTCGCCGCGCACGGAGAAGAAGGCGACGCCCGAGCCCGCCGCCCGCCCGGCGGTCCCCACCGACCGGTAGCTAGAGCAGCGACACGGGGTCCCGATCGACGATCAACCGCACGCCCCGTCCCGCCTCTCGGGCGGCGCGGCGGTGGTCGTCGCCGAGGGCCGCGACCAGGGCGCCGAGCGCGGCGTGGCCGTCGGCCTTGACCATGACCTGCCGTCGGTACCGCCGGTTCGCCCGGTAGATGGGCGACGGAGCGGGACCGAAGACCCGGACCCGACCCCGGTCCGGCCCCGCCCGTCGAGCCGCGTCGTCCAGCGCCCGCCGCACGTCGGTGGCTCCCCGCGCCGCCGCCGCCTCGTCCTCCGACTCGATCCTCAGCAGGAGGAGGCGCGCGTAGGGCGGATACCAGAGCCCGCGCCGGAACCGCGTCTCCCGGGTCACGAACGCCCCCCAGTCGTGCGTCACGGCCGACCGGATCGCGTGGTGCTCGGGGTGCCACGTCTGCACCAGCACCCGGCCCGGGCGCTCCCCCCGGCCCGCCCGACCGGCGACCTGGGCGACGAGCTGGAAAGTACGCTCCGAGGCTCGGAAGTCGGGGAGGTGAAGGGCGGCGTCCGCCTGCAGGACCCCCACCAGCGTCACGCCGGGGAAGTCGTGCCCCTTCGCGACCATCTGCGTGCCCACCAGCAGGTCGGTCTCCCCGTCGCGGAACCGCCCGAGGATCCGGCGATGGGACTGCCGCGACCGGGTGGTGTCGGCGTCCATGCGGTCGACGCGGAGGTCCGGCCACAGCGCGAGCAGCTCGTCCTCCAAGCGCTCGGTCCCCCGGCCGACGAACTTCAGCGCGTCGGGCACCCGGCAGGCCGGGCACTCCCCGGGGATGCGGCGCTGGGCCCCGCACCAGTGGCACAGCAGGGCGTGCCTGCGGCCGTGATACGTCATCGACAGGTCGCAGTCGTCGCAACGGAAGTGGGCGCCGCAGCCCGTGCACAGGACGGTCGTGGCGAAGCCCCGGCGGTTCAACAGCAGGATGGTCTGACCGCCCGCGTCGTGGTTCGCGGCGACGGCCTCCCGCAGGGGGGGCGACAGGAGGGCCGAGGCCGCGTCCGGGTCCTCCACGGGGTACTCGCGCAGATCCACGAGCTCGACCGCGGGCATGGGGCGATCGGCCACCCTCTCCGGCATCTCGAGCAGCGTCGCGCGCCCCGACTCGGTGAGATGCACGGTCTCCAAGGATGGAGTGGCCGATCCCAGCACCACGACCGCCCCGCGCAGGTGGGCGAGCTTCATCGCGGCGTCCCGCGCGTGGTAGTGCAGCCCCTCGTTCTGCTTGTAGGACCCGTCGTGCTCCTCGTCGACGACCAGCAGCCGCAGGTCGCGCACCGGGGCGAAGAGCGCCGAGCGCGGCCCCACCACCAGCCGGGCCTCGCCGCGTCGGATCCGCAGCCACTCGTCGAAGCGCGCGCGGTCCGAGAGGCCCGAGTGCAGGACCGCCACCACCGTCTCCCCGAAGCGCGCCCGGAACCGGGAGAGGAACTGCGGCGTGAGCCCGATCTCGGGCACCAGGAGGATGCCGCTGCCCCCCGCCTCGAGCGCCCGGGCGGCCGCCTGGAGGTAGACCTCCGTCTTGCCCGATCCCGTGACGCCGTGGAGTACGAACGCCGCGTACGCCTCGGCGTCGAGGGCCCCCCGCAGCGCGTCGAGGGCGACCCGCTGGGCGTTCGTCGGCTCGCGGGGCGCGACGTCCTCCTCGAGGATCGGGGCCCGCTCGGCCGCGCGGAGGTCCACGCGCCGCTGGGTGATGTCCAGCAGCCCCTTGTCCCGCAGCGCCTTGAGCGCCGAGGCGGACTTCGGGAACGCGTCGCGGACCTCCGCGGCGGGGGCCGGTCCGAAGCGGTCGAGCCAGTCGATCAGGCGGTCGCGCACCGGGCCCACCCGGGGGAACGCGTTGCGGGCCGACCGCGGGTCGGTGTTCAGCTCGTAGACGTCCTCGACCGTGACCTTGAGCCCCGCGCGCGGCGCCTCTTGGCGCGACTCGACCCAGCCCCGCCGAGTCGCCTCCCGGACGGCCCCGACCGTGTGGGGCGCGCGCTTCTTGAGGGCGGCCGGCGTCAACGACCGAGGGGGCGTCTCCGCGAGCGTCTTGAGGAGCGCCCCGAGCTGCGGATCGAGGGCCGCCCCCCCGGAGGACAGCGCCGCGTCCCCGGCCTCCGTGAGGGCGATCACCTTGCGCGTCTCGGTGCGGGCCGCCGCGGGCAGCGCCGTGCGCACGACCTCGCCCAGCGGGTGGGCGTAGTACCGGGCGAGCCAGCGGAGGAAGGGCACCGCCTCGGCGCGAAAGAGCGGCTCTTCGATCGCGAGGTCGACGACGTCCTTGAGCGGGCGCGGGAAGGAGGCGCCCTCGAGGATGTGCACGACGCACCCGGTCAACCGACGGGGCCCGAACGGAACGGTCACGACGTGACCGACCTCGATCCGGTCTTCCAACGACGGAGGGACGCGATAGTGGAAGGGCCCCGCGAGGGGCAGGGGCACGGCGACGTCGACGATCAAGGCCGGACTCTACGACGTCGGAGACCGGCGGGAGCGCGCCGCGAGCACCCGGATCGAGAGGTCTGCCTACAGGCCGCGGACGCGCTCCTGCGTCTCGGCTTCCGTCTTGCAGTCGATGCAGTGGGTGGTCACGGGGCGGATCTCGAGGCGGCGCTCACCGATGGGCTCGCCGCATACGACGCACTCGCCGTACTCGTCCTCGTCCATCCGCTTCAGCGCGCGGCGGATCTTGATGATCAGACGGCGCTCGCGGTCCTTCATGCGGATGCGGAAGTCGCGGTTGGACTCCTCGGTAGCGAGGTCGATGGAGTCGGGCAAATTCTCGTTGTCCTTGACGAGATCGCTGACCCCGGCTTCGGTCAGGAGCTCATCGAGCCGCTCTTCGAGCAGCTTTCGAAACTTGTCGAGCTTTGCCTGGTCCATCGGTTCCTCCGAGTCGTCGTATCCTCGAACAGCGGTCTGGTGCACGGCTTCCTCCTCAGCGCCCCATCCGGGGCGGCCATCCTCCCAGCACCCCGTTCGGGAGCGGCCGAACTATATGGTGGTGCCCCCGGGCCGGCAAGCCGGCGGCGGCGGCGATCGCCGGGCGCCCTCGCCGCGGCTCTCGTCGCGCTTCTGGTCGTCCTCCTGCCGCTCCCCTCCGCCCTCGCCCAGGAAGGCGCCGACGAAGCCTCCGCGCCCGTCCTGACCCGCGCCCCGGAGCTGATCGAGAGCTCGTTCCCCGAGCTCCCCGAAGAGGTCGCGCTCCTCGGCCTCGCGGGCGACGTCGTCGTCTCGATGGTCATCGACGTGGACGGGACCGTCCGCGACGTCGCGCTGGTATCCGGCCTCGACCCGCGCGTGGACGAGCTCGCCCTGGCGGCCGCCCGCGCGTTCGTCTTCACCCCCGCCGAGGTCGACGGCGCGCCCGCTGCCATCGGCATCGAGTACACGTTCGTCTTCGAGGCGCCGGAGCCCGAGGTCGTGCCCGCGGCGCTCGAGGGGGTCGTCGCGGACCGGCTCACGGGGCTGCCCATCCGGGACGCGGTGGTGTCCACGCCCGCGGTGGAAGAGGTGGGCCGCACCACCGCCGACGGGCGCTTCGAGCTCCCCGACGTGCCCCCGGGGACCCACAGCGTCGTCGTCTACCACCCCGACTACGAGCGGCTGGTGCGCGACGTGACGGCCGCCGAGGGCGAGCGCGTCCGGGTCGAGGCGAACCTGCAGCCCGCGGCCAGGAACGAGGCGGAGACGATCGTCTACAAGCGCCGACCCTGGCGCGAGGTCGAGCGCGCGCCGCTCGCGCCGGACAACACGCCCGTGCTCGGTCGCTGGACGTTGACCCGGCGGGACATCGAGCTGGCGCCGGGGGTGATGGGCGACGCCGCGAAGGCCATCCACCAGCTCCCCGGCGTCGCCGCCGACTCGGACCTGTTCGCGACGTTCCACGTGCGCGGGGGAGCCGCGAGCGAGACCACGTTCCGCCTCGACGGCGTGCCGCTGCTGACCACCGACCACTTCGGGGGCGTGTTCACGCTGTTCAACCCGAAGCTGGTGGAGCGGATGCAGCTCTACGCGTCGGCCCCGCCGGCGTCGGTGGGCGGGGGGCTCGCGGGGGCGCTCGAGGTCGACTACGTGGACGGCGACAACGAGCAGGTCGACGGCATCTTCGACGTGAACCTCGCGATGATCTCGGCGTTCGCGATGGGGCCGCTGGGCCCGCCCGGCTCCCCGGGGACCTTCGTCATCAGCGCGCGTCGATCGCTCATGGAGCCGTACTTCGGGATCCTGCGCGCGACGGGCCTGCTGGCGGAGGAGACGCCGTTCAACATCGCCTTCGGCGACTACCTCGCCAAGGTGACGATGCACAGTCGGAACAACACGCACCGGCTCCGGGTGTGGGGGATGTTCGCGCACAACCGCCTCACCATCGGGGCGGACCCCGGCGGCGACTCGCTCCTGTCGTTGGCCGACGACATCGACTTCGGCTCCAACACCACCGTCGTATCCGCCGACTGGCGGTGGCGTCCGGGGCCGCGGTTCACCTGGACCCAGCGCTTCTCGTTCACCCGCGACCACGAAGACCGACAGCAGACCGGGGACCTCTCGATCACGCGCGAGATCGAGACCCTGCGGCCCGCGTTCCGAACGGTCGCGGAGTGGGCGCCCAACGAGCACCACACCGTGCGGGCGGGGGCGGAGCTCGCCTACCTGTCCTTCGGCGGCGACGGGACCCTGAACGACCCCCGGTTCGCCCCCACCTGGGCCGGGCTCCCCTGGGGCGATCTCGGCGCCTCGGAGCTCACGTTCGACTCATCGCAGGAGTGGGGCGAGGCCGTCGTATTCCTCGAAGACGAGATGCGTTCGATCGGGGGACTCCCCCTCAACCTGAACCTCGGGGTGCGGGCTCACCTGGCCACGCCCACGAACGAGATCCTGCCCGAGCCCCGCGTCGGGATCTCGGTCCCGCTCCCCACGTTCACGACCCTCAAGGGCGGCTTCGGCATCGTGCACCAGTGGTCGCGCGATCCCCTGGTCTACGACCCGGTCCACGGGGCGCGGGAGCCCAAAGCCGAGCGCGCCTTCGACTTCTCGGTGGGGGTCGAGCAGCTGCTCCCGTTCGGGGGCCTGATCCGCGTCGAGGGCTACCACCGCCGGATGGACCGCCTGCTCGTCAACCCCGATACGCGCAGCGCGGTGGCGGCGGGCGGGACCTGGGAGAGCGTCGGCACGGGGACGGCGTCCGGGGTCGACGTCTTCTACGGCATGCGCTTCGATCGGTTCGGGATGGTCGCCACCTACAGCTTCCTGGTGGCCACGCGCACCAACCCCCTGAACGAGGCCGGCCCCCAGACCTTCCACCCCCTCTTCGACCAGCGTCACGGCGTCAAACTCGGCTGGAACGTGACGCTGGGGAAGAGGAAGCGATGGATCGTCTCCGGAATGTGGGAACTGCGGTCCGGGCGACCCAAGACACTGGTGACTCCACGGCTCCGCGGGTCGGGAGATGCGTTCGAAGTCGTCCCCTACGCGTACAACCAGGTGACCCGGTCCCCATTCCACGAGCTCTCGCTGCGCCTGGAGACCCACGTGGTGGCCAAGGCGCGCGTGAAGGTGACCGCGTACATGGACATCCTGAACGTCTACTACGCGCAGTCCGAGTTCATCGACATCTACGGCGAGGGCGACTTCACCGATCCCGACGCGCCCCGGGCCCCCGCGCCCTTCGAGATGAAGCAGCTGCCGATCCGGCCCTGGTGGGGCATTCGGGCGGAGTTCTGAGCGGACCTCCGCCGCTCAGGCGAGACAGAGGGCGCGGACCTGTTCGACGACGGCGAGCCGACGACGGGCGACCTGGCCCGGCTCGAAGACGTCGCCGATGAACTCGGTGAGCGTGGAGGCCGCGGCGAAGTAGTAGAGGTGCAGGCCGGAGATCGTGAGCGCGAGCTGTTCGGGGTCCCGGGGGCGGAACGCGCCCGCCTCCATGCCCTCCCGCAGGAACCCCGCGATCGCGGCCATCGTCGCCTCGACGGCGGCCCGGCCCGGCCCCCGCAGGAAGGGGCCCTCGTCCACGAGCTCGCGCAGGAGCAGCCGGGCCGCGACCGGCCGACCGCCCAGGTAGTCCACCACGACGTTGCTCAGCCGATCGAGGCGAGCCGAGAACGACCCCTCGGTCAGCTTCGCGTCGAGGACGAGCCCCGAGAGGTCGCCCAGGAAGCCGGAAAGCACCTCGAGGTACAGCGCCTCCTTGCCCGCGAAGTGGTGGAAGAGCGACGCCTTGGTCAGCCCGATCCGCGCGGCCACGGCGGACATGCTCGTGCCCGCGTAGCCCGACTCCGCGAACGCCTCGGCGGCGCGGGCGAGCATCTGCTCGCGAGGGATCGGGTCCCGAGGGCGTCCCGGGCCCCGTCGCCTCGGGGCCTCACTCGTCATCGAGGCTGAAGCCCACCTTCACGACGACCTGCCACTGGGACACGGCGCCGTCCTTGATCTGGCCCCGGGTCTCGACGACCTCGAACCAGCGGAGGTTGCGCAGGCTGCTGCTCGCCTTGGCGACGGCGCTCTCGATGGCGGCCTGGACGGAGTCGGGAGAGGAGCCCGCGAGCTCGACGATCTTGTAGACGTGGTCGGACATGGCTCGATCGTGGTTCAGGACGGCCTCGCCCGCAACCGTCTCCGCCGGAACACGCCCGGAACCAGCACCACCAGGGCCCCCGCCGCGGGCGCCGCCGGGCCGGGACACGGACCCGGATCGATCTCGCCCGGGGGCGGCTCGGGGGTCTCATCGCCGGTGTCGTCGTCGTCCACCGCGTCGTCGTCGTCCACCGCGTCGTCGTCGTCGTCGTCGCCGAGCTGCTCGAGCTCGCTGGGGATCCAGACCAGCCCGCCGTCCTCGCGGACCACCACGACGTCTCGCGCGCGATCTCCGTCGATGTCCGCGAGCGCGGTCGCGTACGCCGGGACCGCGGCGATCTCCTCGACCGGCCACTGCTCCAGGCCGTCGCCCGGCGTGAACCGGAAGAGCCGGTCCTCCACCCGCGCCACCAGGTCGACGGCGCCGTCCCGCTCCAGGTCCCCGACCGACCACGCGGCGAGCCGCCCCAGGTCGACCGCCTCCACCCACTCCGCCCACGGAGGCCCGCCCCCGTCGTTGCGCAGGGCCGTGACCGTCCACTCGCCGTCCTCGGGGTCGGCGGCGCGGAGGAGATCGAGGTCCCCGTCGGCGTCGAAGTCGCGCGCCTTGTGCTGCACCGTGAGCCCGTAGTTCCACGACGGGGCCGCGCCCTCCACGTCCCACTGCAGGCCCCCGCCGGCGTTGAGAGCCCACGCGCTGCCCCCGGTGTAGACGCCCGCCAAGTCGAGGTCGCCGTCGTCGTCCACGTCGCCCACGTCGAACGCCTCGACGCGGTTGAGCGGCAACCCCCGCCCGGTCCAGCCGTCGCCGTCCTGCTCGAACCAGAAGTGGCCCCCGAAGCGCCCCACGGGGCCCGCGGCCACGGCGTCGAGATCGCCGTCGTCGTCCATGTCCGCGAACCTCAGGGCAGCCCGCCCCGCGCCCACGCCCGCCTCGGGGACGAAGAAGCCCTCGCCGACGGGGTGCTGCGTCCACGCCCCGGTCGAGCCCCGCTCCCACCACACGACCCGGCCCTCGACGAAGATGAAGGCGCCGAGGTCGGTGTCTCCGTCGCCGTCGACGTCCGCCGCCTGCAAGGACACGACCCGGCCCGACCTCGCGTCGACGCACCGCCGCAGCCATCGATCGTCGCCCTGCTCGTAGATGAGGACGGAGCCCGAGGGCGGCAGGCTGACGGCCACGTCCGCGTCGCCGTCGTCGTCGAGATCGGCGATCGCCAGGTCCGTGGCCGGCTCCGCCCGGTGGCGGTCGCTCAGCGCGTACCTCGTCCAGGGCCCGTTCGCCCACCAGACGAGGCCCGCCGAGCTGCGCCCCAGGAGGTCGAGGTCGCCGTCGCCGTCGATGTCCCCCGCGACCAGGTTCCCGTCGCCGCGGTGCCGGGGATCGACGACCGTCTCCACGAACGCCCCGTCCTGGTTCTCGAGCAGCAGCAGGCCGCGGGCGTCGTCGTCGAGGCCCGCCCACACGTCCATGTCCCCGTCGCCGTCGACGTCCACGGGCAGCGACTGACCGACGTGCCGGTTGGACAGCAGCGCCGTGCGCAGGAACCCGCCGCCCGAGTCCAGGCGGTTCTCGTACACGGACAGGTCGTCGCGGTATCGGCGGGGGCCTGCCAGGAGGTCGAGATCGCCGTCGCCGTCCATGTCCACGGCGTGGACGCCGCGCTCCTGCCACTGCGAGTCCACGACGTGCGAGGCCCACGAGTCCCCGAGGTTCTCGTACCAGGTCAGCCCCCCCTGCACGGCGTGGGTCAGGAGGAGGTCGTAGTCGTCGTCCCCGTCCATGTCCACGGGCAGGACGAGGCTCTCGAAGTTGCCCTGGGCCTGCACGACGATGTGCTCGGTCCACCCATCGCCCTCGTTTTCCCACCAGGACGCGCGCGCCGCGGGCACCACCAGGGAGACGATGTCGAGGTCGCCGTCGCCGTCCCAGTCCACGAGACGCGGGTTGTGCAGCGCCTGGGGGGCCCCGAACTCGTGGAGGGTCCAGGTGTTCGCGTCGCCCGTGCCGGGCTCGTCCACGTCCACGTTCTCCCACCACCACGCGCCGCCCGCCGTCTCGGAGTCGCCCAGCAGGTCGAGGTCGCCGTCGCCGTCGATGTCCCCCGCGCGGACGGTCGTCGGGTCCAGCAGCTGGTCGTCCACGAGGTGGCGGAGCCAGCCCGCCATGAGATCAGGCCCGAGCTCGGTGGCCGACCCGTCGCACCGGGCGCCCACCGGGCCCCCGCCGGGGTTCTCCCACCAGGCGACGTGGCCGGTGGCGGGCACGTCTTCGGTAGCGAGCACGTCCACGAAGGAGCCGACGATGTCGAGATCGCCGTCGCCGTCCATGTCCACCAGCTGCACGTCGCGGGCGTTCTGGTCGGCGGGCTTGATCACGACCGGGTCCTGCCACGCCGAGACCGGCGCGGGGAGGACGAACCCGAGCGTGAAGACGATTCCCGCGACGCGCATCCCGCGACCCTACCGCGGCGGCTGGGGGAGCCGACGCTCGATCGCCTCGAACAGCCCCTGGACCAGCAGCGCGAGCGCGGCGGCGGGGACGGCGCCTTCGAGGATGAGCCCGACGTCGTCGAGGCGGATCCCGGTGAGGCTCGGGGCGCCGTAGCCGCCCGCGCCGATGAGCGCGCCGAGCGTGGCGGTGCCCACGTTGATGACGGCCGCCGTCTTGATGCCGGCCAGGATCGACCGCGACGCCATGGGCAGCTCGACGAGGCGCAGCCGCGCCGCGGACGGCAGGCCCGTCGCCGCCGCCGACTCCAGGATGTGGGGGGGCAGGTCGGTGAGGCCGGCGTGCGTATTGCGCACGATCGGGAGCAGCGAATAGAGGAACAGCGCCACGATCGCGGGGCCCGCGCCGATGCCGAGGAGCGGGATCATGAAGACGAGCAGGGCGAGGGACGGGATGGTCTGGATCACGCCGACCACGCCGAGGATCGCGGCCCCGAGGCGGCGCCTGCGGGCCGCGAGGATGCCCAGCGGGATCGAGACGAAGATGGCGGCGGCCAGGGAGATCCCCACGAGGACGAGGTGGTCACGGGTGTTCCGCGTGAAACGTGTCCAGCGAGTCTCCGCTGCGACCTCCACGACCTCGCCCGTCAGGCCCTTCACGAACCGGGCGGCGATGCTCGCCTCGGACAGCTTGAGGATCTTCGCTCGGCCGTTCATGCCGATCATGGCGGCCTCGTCGATGCTGCTCGCGAGGCCCGCCACGGCTCCCCGCAGCTCGGGGACCGCCGCCGCCACGTCGAGCCGGTAGACGAGCACGGCCTGGTACTCGGGGAACATGCCCCGGTCGTCCTCGAGCACCGTGAGGCCGTAGTGGGCGATCTCCGCGTCGGTGGAGTAGAGGTCGACGACGTCGATGTCCCCCGCCTCGAGGCCGCGGTAGGCGAGGTCGTGGTCGAGCCCTCGCGGCGTCTGGGGCAGGCCGTAGGTCGAGCGCAGCGCGGGCCAACCGTCGGCGCGGTCCAGGAACTCGTTGGAGAAGCCGAAGACCAGCTCCGGGTGCTCGGCGAGGGCGGAGATCGTCCGTATCTCGCGGCCTCCGTCCATGCCGAGGGCGTAGGTGTTGTTGAACCCGAGGGGCTCGCCGACGCCGATCCCGAGCTCCTCCGCCGCGGCGCGCAGGCCGTCGAACCCCGGCCCCGCGTCCGGCAGGAGCTCCTGGCGCAGCGTGCCGGTGTACTCCGGGTAGACATGCACGTGGCCTTCCAGCAGGGCGTTCCAGAGGACGCGCGTGCCCCCGAGCTCGCGACGATGGAGGGCCTCCCGACCGTTCGCCCGCAGGTGGGCGGTGACGATCTCGCCCAGAATCACGGACTCCGTGAACTTCTTGCTGCCGACCACCACGCCCGGACTCGCCCCCGCGGTCGCCGGCAACAGCAGCGCCGCGACCAGCAGGGCGGGGATCATCAGGCCTCGTCCAGCGGGGACCGCTGGGCCGCGATGAACTCCGTCACCCAGGGCTCGGCGGGGGCCTCGATCAGCTCCTCGAAGGGGCCGCGTTGCACGATCGCGCCGTCCCGCAGCAGCACGATCTCGTCTGCGAAGAAGGCCGCCTCGCCCATGTCGTGGGTGACCATCACGACGGTCTTGCCGAGGGTCCGGAAGACGTCGCGCAGGTCCCTCTGCAGCTCGGCCCGGATCATCGGGTCCAGGGCGCCGAGCGGCTCGTCCAGCAGGAGCACCTCGGGGTCCAGGAAGAGGGCCCGCATGAGCGCGACCCGCTGCCGTTGCCCGCCCGACAGCTCGTCGGGCTTCTTGCCCAGCAGCGCGACGGGCAGGTGCGCGATCCGTGCGAGGTCGATCAGCCGCTCCAGGAGGTCCGCCTCCGACCGCCCCTGCCACTTGCCCACCAGGGTGACGTTTTCGCTCGCGGTCAGGTGCGGGAACAGCCCCCCGCGCTGCACGACGTAGCCGAGCCGACGCCGCAGGGCGTCCACGTCTTCGTGTTCGAGCAGGGGCGTCCCGTCGAACAGGACCTCGCCGGAGTCCGGGGCCGTGAGGCCCAGCATCAGGCGCAGGATCGTGGACTTCCCGCAGCCGGACGGTCCGATCAGGACGGTGGTCTTCCCGGGTCTCTGGGAGAGGTCGACCCCCCGCACGGCGACCTCGCCGTCGAAGGACTTCGAGACCCCTCGAAGCTCAATCATCGAGGCCCGCCGACGACAGGGCGTCGGCGATCACGTCGTCTTCGGCGTGCGCGGGCATCGTCACGGCGAGGCGGTCGTCTTCGTCCATGGCCCGCCGGATCGCGAACTCGGCGCCGGAGTTCCGGGCCCACGCGCGACGCGCGAGGCCGTTGGCGACGTCCCAGTTCAGCATCGACTCGGCGCGCCCCCCCGCCTCCGCCGTCCCGTCGAGGACGAGGCCGAAGCCGCCGTTCATCACCCGGCCCCAGCCCACGCCGCCGCCGTTGTGCAGGGACACCCAGGTGGCCCCGCGCATCGCGTCGCCCACGAAGTTGTGGACGGACATGTCGGCCAGGAACCGGGAGCCGTCGCGGATGTTGGCCGTCTCGCGCCAGGGCGAGTCCGTCCCGCTCACGTCGTGGTGGTCGCGGCCCAGGACGATCGGCCCCGTGATGGTCCCCGCCGCCACGGCTTCGTTGAAGGCGGCCGCGATCTTCCGTCGGCCGGCGTGGTCGGCGTAGAGGATGCGGGCCTGGGATCCGACGACCATCTCGTTGGCCCCCGCCTGCTCGATCCAGCGCTTGTTGTCGAGCATCTGGAGGCGGATCTCCGGGGGCGCGGACGCGGCCTGCTCGCCGATCACGCCCGCGGCGATGGCGTCCGAGCGGCGGAGGTCGGCGGGGTCGCAGCTCGTGCACACCCAGCGGAAGGGGCCGAACCCGTAGTCGAAGCAGATCGGGCCCATGATGTCTTCGACGTAGGAGGGGTAGCGGAAGTCCCCGTCGGCGCCCGCGACGTCCGCTCCGGCCGCCTCGGCCTGCACGAGGAACGCGTTGCCGTAGTCCCAGAAGTGCATGCCCCGGTCGGCCATCGCATTGACCGCCGTCACGTGCCTGCGCAGCGAGGCGTGCACCTGCTCCTTGAAGCCCGCCGGGTCCGCGGTCATCACGGCGCGGGCGTCGTCGAACGACATGCCCGCGGGGTAGTAGCCGCCGCCGAAGGGGTTGTGCAGCGACGTCTGATCGGACCCGAGCTCGACCGCGAAGCCCGCCGAGGCCATGCGCTCCCACAGGTCGACGACGTTGCCGAGGTACCCCAGCGACAGCGCCTCCTTCGCCTTCCGGGCCCGCTCGATGCGGCGCAGGACGTCGTCCAGATCGTCGGACGTCTCCTGCACCCAGCCCTGCTCGTGCCGCTTCCGGAGGGCGACGGGGTTCACCTCCGCCACCACGCCGATGGCCCCGGCGATGACCGCCGCCTTCGCCTGCGCGCCGGACATGCCGCCCAGACCCGAGGTGACGAAGACCGTGCCGGCGAGGCCCTCTTCGCCCGTGCCGAGGTAGAGACGTCCGGCGTTCAGCAGCGTGATGGTGGTGCCGTGCACGATGCCCTGGGGGCCGATGTACATGAACGACCCGGCCGTCATCTGGCCGTACTGGGTGACGCCCAGGGCGTTGAACTTGTCGAACTCCTCCAGCGTCGTGTACTCGGGCACGACCATCCCGTTGGTGAGGACGACGCGCGGCGAGTCCGGGGCCGACGGGAAGAGGCCGAGCGGGTGCCCCGAGTAGAGGACGAGGGTCTGCTCGTCGGTCATGCGGGTCAGGTACTGCATGGTCAGCAGGTACTGCGCCCAGTTCTGGAAGACGCTGCCGTTGCCGCCGTACGTCACCAGCTCGTAGGGGTGCTGGGCGACGCGCGGATCCAGGTTGTTCTGGATCATCCCCATGATGGCCGCGGCCTGCACCGAGCGGGCCCCGTACGCGTCCGGCGGGCGCATGTGCATGGCGTACGTCGGCCGGAACCGGTGCATGTAGATGTGCCCGTGGTCGGCCAGCTCGGCGGCGAACTCCGGCGCGAGCGCGGCGTGGCGGTCGGGGGCGAAGTAGCGCAGCGCGTTCCGGAGCGCGAGGCCCCGCTCCGACGGCGACAGGGGCGCGCTCCGCTTCGGAGCCCGATCGACGGACGGGTCGGCCTCGGGCAGCTCCGGAAGGCCCACGGGAATGCCGCCCCGCAAGGCGGCCTGGAAATCGCTCACGGGCGCTCCGTCCTAGTCCAGGGTCATGTCGATGAGGACGGCCTTGATCCGCTGCCGCGAATCGAGCAGGGCTTCGTCGGCGTGGCGGAGGATGACGGCCGCGACATCGGCGCGCAAGGCGGCGCCGCGCTCCCCCTTCAGCACTCCGGACTGGTCCAGGACGGGGACGAGGTTCGTCGGGATCGGGACCCGCAACGACGCCGCGTCGTTGTCCTCGCGGATCAGGCGGCTGATGTAGCCCGACACGGTCTCGCCGCTGGCCTTCGCGAGGCTCAGCTCGTGGTCGCCGATCGTGATGTTGACGCGCTTCTTGTTGCTCGAGTCCGTCACGGGGTGCCCTCGTGTGTATGCGTGAGGAACTATAGCGACGCGTGTCGCGTTTCAGTCGTCCAGCGTGATCTGGAACGTATTCGCGACGACGAAGTTCTCGCCGCCGATCTGACCGGAGGCGCTGACCGTCAGGGTGTACAGGCCGGGGGGGAACGGCTCGCCGAGCGGGTTGTTCGTATCCGACGGCCCCTGCCAGTTGCGGCCCGTCCACTCGAAGTCGCGGGACGTCGCCGCCGCGGGGATGGTGCGGGGCGTGCGGTCGAAGTCCGCGCACAGGCCCTGGTCGCACCGGCAGTAGACCTGTTGGCCGCCCTGCAGCCGCTCGAAGACGATCAGGCCGGTCTCGTCGGCCCGACCGCAGCCGCCCGCGTCCTGGGGGAAGGGGACGACGTCGTCGATCGGCCGCTCCACGATGACCGTGTACGGGATCGCGATGCCCGCGGCCGCGGCCTCGACCGACGTCAGGCCGTCCTGCGCGTCCATCCGGATGCACGCCCCGGGCAGCGTCGAGGTGCCCCCGACGTCGTTGCACATGCCGATGAGGGCGGCCGCGTCGTCGTCGTCCACGACCGCGTCGTCGTCGTCGTCGGGGACCCCGGGGACGACGTCCGGATCCCCCTGCAGGCCGGGGGTGCAGGCGACGAGCAGCAGGGTGCAGAGGGCGAAGAGGCGGCGCACGCCCCGGAACTTAGCGGAGGCCGTCGATCCAGACCGTCGCTTCGCCCCACAGGGTGTCCACCTTCACCGGGATCCAGCTCTCTTCGTCCGGCTCGCCGAGGCGCCGGTAGTGGTCGGCGAGCACGGTGCCGACGACGTCGCCGTCGGGACCGTCGAGCAGCGGCGTGCCCGCGAGCAGGGTGACGGGCGACGCGGCGAACCCGCGGGAGAAGCCGACACCGCCGCAGCGCCCGCAGCCCCAGCGGCCGTCGACCGCGTCCTCGGTGAGGACCCACCCGTCGAGCAGCGCGCCCGCCTCGGCGATCTCGAGCCGCGTCCAGTCGGCCCAGCGATCGACGACGCGGACGCCGTCGAACCAGCAGGGGCCGACGAAGTCGGGGGCGACTCGACCCTCGTGATCGACGACGGCGAGCACGGCCCCGTGGGGCTCGTCGAGGACCTCGACGCCCGAGCGGAGGAGCACGTCCTTGCGGAAGTAGAAGTCCGACGGGTCCGACGCCCAGGGGTCGTAGATCGCGCCCACCGCGTCGGCCGCGACCCAGGCCTCGACCTGGATGAACCGGTCGTCGACTCCCACCAGGACCGTCTCCAGCTCGTCGTCCACCGCGCGCCGCGTCACGGCCGTGCCCGCCCTCCACCGGACGCCCTCACCGTTCGCGTTTCGGTGGCCGTCGTAGGTCGCTCCGCCTTCCGCTGCGAAGCGAATCACGTCGTGCAGGTCCGCGGGGTCCGGCGAGAGCAGGAGCCGCACCTCGTCGCTCTCCGCGATCATCAAAATCTCGCCGTCGATCTCCACGGCGGGCGGCGACGGCTCCCCGTCGTCGAAGCGGTGGAAGCCCACGGCGCCCCAGCGGTACGGCACCGTGCGGGGGGCGAGCGCCGGCCCCGTCGTCCCCAAGCGGGTATCGCCGAAGTCCCGGACGAGGACGCGCCCGGCGGCCTCGCCGGGGTCCTGGTACAGCAGCTCTTCGACCGACGTGACGGTCGGGGCGACGTCGGCGGCGACGCACCCGGACAGGGCGAAGGCGACGACGAGGGGACAGGTGAGAGACATCTTCATGAGCATCCGGACCCCGGCCGCGGCCTCGGGTTCCCGACTCGCTCTCTCCGTCACCTCAGGGGAGTCGACGGCGCGCCGGAAGGAGGAGGCGGAACACTGCCCCCTCGGATCCGCCCTCGGCCCGGATCGTGCCCCCGTGGGCCTCCACCACGGCCTTCGCGAGCGCGAGGCCGAGGCCCGTGCCCGCCGCCCCCGGCCGCGTCGTGAAGAAGCGGTCGAAGATGCGGGCGAGGTCCTCGGGGGGGATCCCCGGGCCCGCGTCCGCCACCGTGATCGCGACCGCCTCGTCGGCCGAGACCGTCACGGGTGCGCCCGCCCCGAAGCTCGCCGCGTTCTCCACGAGGTTGCGCAGCACGGACTCGATCCGCGCGGGCACCGCCAGGATCGAGGGCGCGCCGTCGACCGTCACGACGATGGGCGTCGCCGGATCCTTCAGCCGCTGGGCCGCCGCGATGCCCTCCAGCATCTCCCCCACGTCCACCGGCTCCCGGTCCTCGCCCCGAAAGCCGGCCTCGGCGCGGGCGATGGCGAGGAGCTGGTCCAGCAGCGCCTCGAGCCGGCGCGACGAGCCCGCCAGGATCCCGGCCAGCCGCGCCGCGCGCGCGGGGGTCACGTCGCCCGCCTCGAGCCGCTCGGCCGCCGCCTTGACGGCCGCCACCGGGGACTTGAACTCGTGCGCCAGGTCGGCCACGAACGCCTCGTGGGTCGCCTCGCGCAGGGCCAGTCGGTCGAGCAGGACGTTGAACGCCGAGGCGAGGTCCCCGAGCTCGTCGCCCCGCTCGGGGAGGCGCGACGGCAGCGCGCCCGGAGCCGCCGCGGCCGCCTGGGCGAGCAGCCGACGGCGAAGATCCTCGATGGGCACCAGGATGCGCCACGCCAGCCAGATGGCGAGCACGAGGGCGATCGGCAATACGAGGACGGTCAGGCGCGCGAGGAGCGACCGGTCCGCCATCAGCTCCCGAACGCTGAGGGGGGCGTTGTCCTGCAGGTACAGCGTCGAGCCCCCGTCGAGGTCGCGCAGCGCGTGGCAGACCAGGTGCTCGCCGCGCGCGGTCGTCCGGCAGTCCGCGGCCCAGCCGACCTCGATCAGCTGCTCGTACTCCGGGCGCGCGACGATCGGGCCGAGGCTGCGGTCGAACTCCCGGACGCTCGTCGCCAACCCCAGCGGCTCCTGCACGCGGCGGAGCACGCTGCTCTCCTGGTGGTCCGCGTCGAGCAGCGTCGAGGCGTTGCGATTCAGGACGCGCACCCGCATGCGGTGGGCCTTGGCCCGGGCCTGCACGATCCCCTTCCACTCCGCGAGGACGGCGGCCTCGAGCTCGGACTCGACCACGTCCGCCACCTCGTCGAGGCGCAGGAGCAGGCGGGAGCTCCCCCCGAAGTCCCAGAAGGTGGCGACGGTCACCACGAGCAGGGGCGCCAGGGCGGTGAGCAGGACGATCACCACGGCCCGCAGGGCGGGCGAGCGCCAGTGCAGCTTCACCGGCGCCTCAATCGTGCCGCCAGCGGTACCCCGCCCCCACGACGGTCTCGATCCCGTCGAAGGCGGCGTCCACGGCCTGGACCTTGCGCCGGAGCCGACGGATCCAGGTGTCGATGATGCGATCCGCCACCACCGAGTCGGAGCCGCGGACCCGGTCGAGCAGCTGCGCGCGAGACAGCACGACGCCGGGGCGATGCACGAGCGCCTCGAGCAGTCGGAACTCGCTCACGGTCACCCGCACGGCCGTCCCGTCCCAGCGCACGTCGAGGCGCTCGGCGTCCAGGGTCAGACGCCCCCGCGCGACGACCGAAGCCGCCCCCGACGCCTCCGCCACCGCCGCCCGGCGCAGCGCCTCTCGACGGAGCAGCGCGGCGACCCGCGCCAACAGGATCCGGGTGCTGAACGGCTTCGTGACGTAGTCGTCCGCGCCCAGCTCGAGCCCCAGCGCGTGGTCGATCTCGTCGTCGCGCGACGTGAGCAGGATCAGCGGCACGTGGTTGTCCGCCGAGCGCAGCCGTCGGCACAGCCCGAAGCCGTCGAGCCGGGGCATGTTCACGTCGCTGATCACGAGCGCGACGTCCGCGATCTTGGCGAGCGCGTCGAGCCCGTCGAACGCCGTGACGACCTCGTGGCCCTCGTCCTCGCAGGCGAGCGAGAGGACGTCGAGCAGCGCCGGGTCGTCGTCGACGATCAGGAGCCTCATGCGGGACTACTCGGCCTTCTCCGGGGCGCCCTCGGGGGCGGCCTCGGGCACGAGCACGACCCGGAGGACCCGGTCGCGATCGATGTACGTCGTGGCCGCGGCGTGCAGGGACTCCGGGGTGATCGCGTCGTGCAGGGACCAGTAGATCGCGAGCGCGTCCAGGGGCTCGGCCCGACGACGGTTCGCCAGGAGCGCGTTCAGCCAGAAGCTGTTCTTGCGCTTGTCCTCCTCGAGGGAGCGGCGCTCCTGCTCGATGATCTTGGTGGCGTATTCGATGGCGGGCGGACCCCCGAGGACCTCGTCCACCACCCCCAGGGCCGCCGCGGTGAGCTCGTCCACCCGCTCCGGGTCGCACTGGAAGTCGATGCTGATCGCGTAGTCGCTCACGGGGTGGAACCGATCCGAAACCCGCGCGCCCACGCTGTACGTCCCCCCGAGGTCCTCGCGCAGGACCTCGCGCAGGCGGAAGCTCATCCACTTGCCGAGCATGCGCAGGGCGTGGCGCGTCTCGGGCTTCGACTCGAACTCGCCCGGGAAGGTCAGCTTCACGCGCGCCTTCGGCTCCAGGCCCTGGGTGATCGTCTCGCTCGCGGCGGCCGGCGCGCGGCGCTTGCCCACGTCGCCGACCGCCTCGACGTCGCCCGTGGGGAGGGTCGCGAGGTACTGCGCCACGAGGGGCTCCAGGGTCGCCGGATCGACCTTGCCGACCACGCCGAACACCGCGCCGCCCCAGTTCGCCGTGCGGGCCGCGTGGAAGGCCTCCGACGCCTCCCTGTCCATGGCGTCGTAGGTCTCGGGGGTCCACGGGCGCGTGCGCAGGTGGTCGTTCCAGAGCAGGCGGTTCGCGGCGTCGTTGAACGCGGTGTTGGGGTTGGCCTCCCGGTTCGCGGACCACTCCTTGCCGTTCTGCTTGGCCAGCTCGAAGCCGTCGGCGTCGAATCGCGGGGCCGTGGCGTGGGCGTAGAGGAGCTGCATCGCGACCTCGAGATCGTCGGGCGTCGTGGTCGCCCGCGCCGTCTTGGTGATCTCCCCCACGTTCACGTTCACGGACGCGTTGCGGCCCGCGAGCCACTTCGTCAGCTGCGACGCCGTGAACGGGCCCACGCCCGACGAGCGCCGGACCGAGTTCGCGGTGGCGGCGGGGATGTACCCGTCGTCCGACGCGAGGGCGTGGCCCCCGAAGGCCCACCCGCGGATCAGGATCTCGTCGTCCTTGAAGTCGGTGGGCTTCACCAGGACGGTGACGCCGTTGGACAGCGTCCACACGTCGAGGTCGTTGACCTCGTCGCGGGTCTTGGACACGACCGACCCCGGCGCGGGCAGCTCCGCGAGCAGGTCGCCCGCCGCCTCCTCGGCCGCGGGGGGCGCGATGTCCATGGCCGCGACGGCGTCGACGATCCCCTTCAGCGACTCCTCGGTGGGGACCGGCACGCCCTCCTTCTCGGGCACCGTCGCCATGACGACGTACCCCGACCCGGTGAGCATCGTCGCCGCGGACGCGTTCACCTCGGCCACCGTGATGCCGGGGAGGTAGCGCTGCAGCGCCTCGTACTCCCACTCGATCCCCTGGAACTGCTCGCCGTTGGTGAAGTTGCGCAGGAGCTCCTGCAGCGCCGAGCGCGAGTTCTCCTTCGCGCGCTCGTTGAAGCTCTTCTCGAGGCCCTTCAGGACGTTCGCCTTCGCGCGCGCGAGCTCGGCCTCCGTCACCCCGTGCCGCTTGAGCCGCTCGACCTCCACGAGCACGGCCTTCAGCGACGCCTCGACCTGCCCGTCCCGGGCCACGGCGTAGGCCGCGTCCTGCTCCGCCACCGGGGTCATGCGGCGCCGGGACAGGCCCGCCTGCAGGAAGGGGGCGTCGGGCTTCTTGGACAGGTCGCCGAACCGCTCGGCGATCACGCGGGTGGCGAGCCGTCCGATGTACGTGTCCCGGTAGTCGCGGATCGTCGTGCCCTCGACCGACGCGCGCTTCGTGACGACCTGCAGCAGCGAGTAGGGCTGCTCGGGGTCGGGGTGCACGCCGTACAGCGCCTCCTCGTGCACGGGGATCTCGTACTGCACGCGCTCGCGGGGCTCGGCGGGGTTCTCGAAGTCCCCGAAGGTCTCGGCGATCTTCGCCTGCATGGCGTCCGGGTCGATGTCGCCGACCACGAACACGGCCATGAGGTCCGGGCGGTACCAGTCGCGGTAGAAGCGCCGCGCCGCGTCGAGCTCGAAGTTCTGGAGGATCTCCTCCTTGCCGATCGGCAGTCGGTCGGCGTGTCGCGCCCCGTGGAACCAGATCGGCACCATCACGTCCCGGGCCCGCCCGCTCGCGCCGCGGCCCCGCCGCCACTCCTCGAGGACGACGCCCCGCTCCTTGTTCATCTCCTCGTCGGTGAACGCGAGCCGCCCCGCCCAGTCCCGGAGCACCAGGAACCCCTTGTCGAGGATCTCCGCGTCGTCGGTCGGCACCTGCAGCTTGTAGACGGTCTCCTCGAACGACGTGTGCGCGTTGAGGTGCGCCCCGAACTTGGTGCCGATGCTCTCCAGGTACTTGATCAGGTCGTTCTTGGGGAAGTGCTCGGTCCCGTTGAAGGCCATGTGCTCGACGTAGTGGGCGAGGCCGAGCTGGTCGTCGTCCTCGTGCACGGCGCCCACGCGCACCGCGACCCACAGCTGCACGCGCTCCCGGGGCTCGGACTTCTGCTCGACGTACCAGGTCATCCCGTTGTCGAGCGTCCCCTTGCGGACGTTCGGATCGAAGGGCATCTGCTCGTCGAGCTCGGGGTACTGCTCGAGCAGCGGATCCGCCGCGGTCGTCGACCCGGAGGTGGACGTGGGAGTCCTGCAGGCGACGAGCGTGAGCAGCAGGACGAAGGGGAGAATGCGTCGGTTGCGAATCATCGGGGCTCCGGTTCGGCGAACCATGCCACGATCCCGACCGATGCCTTTCCTCCGGGACACCGTCCATCAGCTCGGCGACCTGCTCCGAGCGCCCTCCCGCCACCTCAACGATCGCAGCACGCAGGCCGATCTGGACTGGGTCCGGCAGGGCGAGAAGCTGCCCCCGGGGCTCGAGCTGCAGTGGCTGGGGACGGCCGGGTTCCGCCTGCGATACGAGGGCTTCGACCTCCTGCTCGATCCGTACCTCACGCGGCCGTCGCTGCGCACGGTCGCGCAGCGGACGTTCCTGCAGTGGTCGGCCGAAGCCGTGGGGCGCTGGGTGGCGGGGGCCGACGCGGTGCTCGTGGGGCACACGCACTTCGATCACGCGCTCGACGTGCCCCCGATCGCGCGTCGGTTCGGCTGCCCGGTCTACGGCTCCGTGTCCATGCGCAACCTCATGGGCCTGCACGGGATGGCGGACCAGGCGGTCGTCGTAGAGGGGCACCGCGTCTACGAGATCGGGCCGTTCCGGGTCACGTTCGTACCGAGCGTGCACAGCAAGCTGCTGCTGGGGCTGCGCATCCCGTCCGAGGGCGAGCTGACCTGCGACTCGTTCGACGACCTGAACGCCGGCGCCTACCGCTGCGGGCAGGTGTGGGGCATCCACGTGGAGGTCGCGGGGATCACGCTGTACCACCAGGGCAGCGCCGACCTGCTCGACGGTGAGATGAAGCACACCGACGTGGACGTCTTCCTGTGCGGGATCGCGGGACGGGGCTACACCGACCGATACCTGCCGCGGATCCTCGGCGCGCTGTCGCCCGAGATCGTCGTGATCCAGCACCACGACAACTTCTTCGAGCCCCTGGAGGACGCGCTGGCGTTCTCCCTGAACGTCAACGTCGGGGGCTTCGCCGAGGAGGTGGCGGCGGTGTCGACCGACTTCCGGGTGCGGACGCTGGAGCGGATGGCGATCGTGCGGTGACCCCAGGCGGTGGCCGGCGAGAAGGGATTCTCGGCACGGAGGGGTGGGCCGACCCCACGAGGCCCCGG
>CAZEKB010000092.1:0-28155 GCA_964512225.1 uncultured Rickettsiales bacterium
CTTGAACAGACTCCGTTTTTCTGACTCGACCGACTAGGAGCCTGGAGCGCGTAGAGGAGCGAGCGGGGTGAGGGCGAGGCGCTCGAGTTCGAGGAGCGACGAGGCAGCGCATCGGGATGCGCGTCGAGGAGCGACGAAGAGATCGCGCGGCTCGGTCCGCCCCGCGAAGGGCGTCGTCCAGCTCCCGGCCCGTCAGGCAGGGACGAGGACCGCTCCGCTGCGGAAGAGCTTCAGGACGTCGATCGACAGTGTCTCGTCTGCGCGCTCCAGGCTCCTGGGACCCGTCGCCGCCAAGAGGGTTATGCTCCGGCGCGGAGGTTCCATGCGCATCATCGTCCCCGTCTTCCTCGTGCTCCTCGCGTTCGCCGCCTGCGAGGACGGCGGGAGCTTCGAAGAGCCGACGCCCGTCCCGCCCTTCGACGACGACGACTCGAGCGGCGACGACGACGACGACGCGGTGGACGACGACGACGCCGCGGGTCCCTGCGCCGGGCCGACGCTCGACATCGAGTTCACGATCGCGTTCCCCGCCACCGAGGGCTGCGCGTGGGGCGAGGACGGCAACGACGACGCGACCCAGGGGGAGACGTCCGCGCGCACCGAGCAGGAGGTCGAGCTCCGGCTGCCGGACAACGCGGTCGTCTGCGGTCTGAGCCTCGACTTCGAGGAGTTCGAGCGCCGGGAGGACCCCGAGGTCTTCTTCGACGACCACTTCCTGTTCACGCTCAACGACGTGGTCCTCGCCGCGGACTACGGCGACATGGTCGACGAGTTCGGCGAGGTGAACGGGCTGCCGCGCTACGACTGGGACGATCTGCTCGGGTTCGAGACCGAGGAGGAGCCCGACACCTTCTGTCTGGGCGAGGACGATGGTTCCGACTGCGAGCTGCCGGATCCGGGCGAGGAAGGGGAGTACTCCCTGTCCTTCGTGGGCGACACGGTGGACGCGCTCATCGCCTCGGCGATCGAGGACGAGCGGTTCGAGTTCGGCTTCATCGTGACCGGCGACGACAACCCCGGTGACTGCACGCACCGAGGCTTCCAGGTCACGCTCGAGGCGTCCCTCGCCGCGGAGTAGCCGTCACGCCAGCTTGGCGTCCTTGCCGTACGCCTCGTGCACCCACGACTCGAAGTCGATCCCGAGGGTCATGCCGCCGTCCGCCGTGATGGTCGCGCCCACGATGTAGCGCGACTCCTCGGCGGCGAGGAACGCGACGATCGGCGCCACGTCGGCGGGCTTCGCGACGCCGAGCCCGACGGTCTTCTTCTGCACGAACTTGCGGACGCGCGGGCCGATCTCCCAGCGCTCGAGGATCCCGGTGTCGACGGTCGCGCAGGCCACGGCGTTGCAGCGAACGCCGAGCTTGATCCACTCGGACGCCATGTACTGCAGCAGGGACTCGAGCCCCGCCTTGGCGGCCCCGACCGCGGCGAAGCCGGTGAACGCCGCCTTCGCCCCGACCGTGGACAGCAGCACGACGCGGCCGCCGCTCTCGCGGAGCAGGGGCAGCGACGCCTGCGCGGTCTCCAGGACCGCGTCGAGGTGGATCGCGAACGATCGTTGCCACGTGTCCACGTCCATGTCCTCGAGCAGCTTGATCTCGGCGTTGCCCGCTGCGGGCACGAGGACGTCGAGGCGGTCGAAGTGGGTCGAGAACTCGGCGAGGGCGGCCTTGCAGGCCTTCTTGGCGGTCAGGTCCGCCTGGATGGCGACGCCCTTGCGGCCCAGGGCCTCGATGTCGGCGACGACGCCCGCGGCGAGGTCGGCGTTCTCGTGGAAGACGATGGCCACGTCCGCGCCCTCGGCGGCGAGCCGACGCGCGACCTCCGCTCCGATCCCGCGGGACCCGCCCGTCACCAGGGCGACCTGCCCCTCGAAGCGATTGCAGAGCACGGTCACGACGCACCTCCCTGGACGGCCGACGCGGCCTCCTTCGTGGCCTCGGCCGCCTCGGCGAGCTGCGAGGCGTCGACGTTCTCTTCGGACCACTCGTCGTAGTCCACCCCGAGCAGGATCCCGCCCTCGGCGACGACCGACTGACCGTAGAGCCATCGGCTCTCGTCGGTGCACAGCCACGTCGCCACCTCGGCGATGTCCGACGGCAGCCCCATGCGGCCCGCGAGGCCCTTGCGGGCGGTGAAGATCCGCACCGCGTCGGGGAAGCGGAACCAGTCGATGGCCCGCGTCTCCACGGGGCCCGCGGCCACCGCGTTGGCGCGGATGCCGTACTTCGCCCACTCGAAGGAGATGTACTTGATCAGCGACTCGAGGGCGGCCTTCGACGACCCGATGGCGACGTAGGTCGGGTACGCGGTGTGCGCCCCGAGCGTGGAGATCGCGGTGATGACCCCGCCGTTGCGCTTGAGCCAGGGCAGCGCGCCCTTGGCGGTCAGCATCGGGGACAGGACGTTGGTGTCGTAGGACGCGCGCCAGGAGTAGCGCCCCATCCGGTCGACCTCGCCCATGGTCCCGAACGCCGCGTTGAGGACCAGGATGTCGATCTGGTCGAGCCCCGCGGCCACCTCCTCGAACAGCGCGTCCACCCCGGGGGGCTTGCGCAGGTCGGAGGAGATCAGCTGCACCCGCCGGCCCTTGGCCTCGATGAGGTCCTTGGCCTTCGTGGCGTTCTCGATGTCCTTCTTGTAGCCGAGGATGAGGTCGGCGCCCCGGTCGGCCAGCCGCGTCGCGACCTCGAGGCCGATCCCGCGGGTGCCGCCCGTGATCAGGGCCACCTTTCCGAGCAGATCCATGCGCGTCTCCCAGGCGCGCGCCGCGTGCGGGCGCGCGAGCGGCGCGGAGACTACACGAGGCGCGGCCGGGGGCGCCGATCGGTGTACAGTCCGCGCCTCCCGCTCGCCGGGATCGCACCAGGAGCGCTCATGAGCCGTCGCCGAGTCGTCGTCACCGGATGGGGCACCGTCACCCCTCACGCGGACGACGTCGATCGCTTGTTCGACCAGGTCTCCGAAGGGGTCTGCGCGATCGACACGATCACGCAGTTCGACCCCTCGCACCTGCCCAGCACCGTCGCCGCCGAGGTGAAGTACGACGTGGACGCCCCCGCGACCGTGGGGCCGTACCCGTCGACGAGCCGGACCATGCGCTTCGCCGTCCGCGCCGCTCTGTCGGCCATGGCCGACGCGGGCCTGGAGACGCCCGCGGACGACGACTGGCGCACCCGCTCCCGCCGCGCCGTGCAGCTGTCCACGGGGGTCGGCTCGACCGCCATGGAGGCGTACGGGCCGACGACCCTGCGGGCGTGGGGCGCGCCCCCGGACAGGGCCGTGCGCAAGCCCGACATGCAGGCGTTCCGCAGCCTCGCGGTGAACGATCCGGCGTCCCGCACCCTCGAGGAGTGGTTCTGCGACTTCGCGGCCCCCGCGCTGGGGGTCCTGTTCGGCGCCGACCGCATCGCCACGGCCGCCTCGGCCTGCGCCTCGGGGTCCCACTCGCTGTTCGACGCGGTGAATACGATCCGCTCGGGCCGCGCCGACGTCGTCCTCACGGGCGGCGTGTGCACGCCGATCACCCGCTCGATGATGCCGGGCTTCGCGCTGCTCTCCGCCCTGACGACCAACCAGGACCCGACGACCGCGGCCCGTCCGTTCGACGCCGACCGCGACGGCTTCATCATGGCCGAGGGGGCCTCGCTGCTGGTGCTCGAGGACGAGGCGCACGCGCGGGCCCGCGGGGCGCGCATCCACGGGGAGATCCTGGGGGTCGGCATCGCCACGGACGCCCACGCCCTCACCGCCCCGCTCGCCACCGGGCGCGGCATGGCCGACGCCATGAAGGCGGCCCTCGCCGACGCCTCGCGGACCCCCGCGGACGTGTCCTACGTCAACGCCCACGGCACCTCGACGCCCCTCAACGACGCCGCCGAGACCCTGGCGATCAAGAAGGCGCTCGGCGAGGACGTCGCCCGCCGCACGCCGGTGTCCTCCACCAAGTCGATGTTCGGGCACCTCATCCACGCCGCGGGCGTGACCGAGGCGCTCGTCTGCCTGCAGGCGATCCGCCGCGACGTCGCGCCGCCGACGATCAACTTCCACACGCGCGACCCGAAGTGCGACCTCGACTACGTGCCCAACGAGGCGCGCGAGGTGCCGGTCACGACCGCGCTCAACAACTCGTTCGGCTTCGGCGGGCAGAACGTGTCCGTGCTGCTGAGCGGCTACGAAGGGAGCCCCTGATGTCCCGGGACGTGGTGATCACCGGCTGGGGGGCCTGGACCGGCGCGGGCGACGACGAGGCCACCCGGGCCGCGTGGCTGGAGGGTCGCTCCTCCGTGCGCGCCTTCGAGAAGGACCTGGTGGGCCTGCCGCCCGGCTTCGGGGGGTGGGCGAACATCCCGTTCAAGGAGCTGCGGGGCCTCCCCGGGGGTCGGGACCTGCGCCCGGGCACGCTGACCGCGTTCACGAAGCTGGCGTGCGCCGCCGTCGGCCGCGCGCTCAAGAACGTGGGCCTCGACGATCCCGCCGGCGACGACGACGCGGTGGCCGACCGGCGGGGCGTCTACCTGGGCAGCTATACGAACTTCCCGGAGATGAAGAAGCACCTCGCGCTCACCCACGTGATGGGCGACGCCGACGCCTCCGAGTACACGATCGACGACGCCAAGATCATGGCGGGGATGGGCGGCCTGCGCGGGTTCGACTTCCTCAAGCTCATGAACAACATGCCCGCGGCCCACACCACGATCCAAGCGAACGCCCGGGGGCCCGCCAATACCTACCTCGGCGTCTCCACCGCGGGGCTGCAGGCCGTCGGTCGAGCGGCGGAGCACATCGACGACGGGCTCGCGGACCAGATCATCGCCGGGGGCACGGGCCCCGGGACGCTCGAGGGGCTGCTCCTCGTGCACGCCTCCTACGACGCGCTCGCGGCCGAAGAGGGCGCGGCGGGCATGGTCCCCGGCGACGCCGGGGCCTGCGTGGTGCTGGAGTCGGCCGACTCCGCGGCCTCCCGAGGCGCCGTCGCCGTCGCCCGGGTCGCCGGGTACTACGACCTCTTCGCCGCCCCGCGGACGGCGCGCGGGGGTTGGGCCGATCCGACCCCCCTCGTGCGGCTCCTCCGCGTTGTCTTGGATCAAGCGGGCTGGGACCCGGGCGACGTGGACTACATCGGGGCCACCGCCGCGGGTCTCCCGGATCTCGACTCGGTGGAGGCCGCCGCCTACGCCGAGGTGTTCGGGCCCGATCTCGGCGGGGCCGCCCTCGCGGTGCACACCGGGATCACAGGCTTCACCGAGGCCGCGCACGGGACCGTCGGGCTGATGGGCGCCGTGCAGGCCATGACGGACGGGCGCGTTCCCGCGGGTCCCGGCCTCGGGTCGCTGCCCGGCCGCTCCGCCTCCGAGGACCGCGCAGTGCGCCGCGCGATCGTCGTTTCCGTGGCCCCCGAGGGGCACGGCGCGGCGATCGCGGTCGAGGCTCTTTGACCGACCCCGACCCGCTGGTCGAGGCCGTCCCGAACTTCTCCGAGGGGCGCGACCGGGCCGTGGTCGACGCGATCGCGGAGGCCCTGGACGGCGACGGCTCCCGCGTCCTCCACGTGGACTCGAACCGCGACGCGCACCGCACCGTCGTGACGCTCGCGGGGTCGCTGTCCGCCGTGGAGCGCGCGCTCTTTCGAGGGGTGGCCGAGGCGACGAGACGGATCGACATGCGGGGCCGGACCGGGGAGCACATCCGGGTGGGGGCCTCGGACGTCGTCCCCATCGTGGCCCTCGACGGCTCGGAGACCTCGCGGGCGCGCTGCGTCGAGGCTGCGCACCGCCTCGGGGGTCGCGTCGCGGACGAGCTCGCCGTCCCCGTCTTCTTCTACGAGGACGCGGCCCTCCGGGCGCCCTACCGATCCCTGCCGCGATGCCGCCGGGGGGGCTACGACGCTCTCCCCGGGCGCTTCCGGCGGGCCCGCACCAGCGGCCGGGGCGGGCCGGATCTCGGCCCGACGAACTGGGGCCGTGTCGGCCGATCGGGCGCCTCGGTCGTGGGGGCGCGCGGGCTCCTGGTGGCCATGAACTTCACGCTCGACGGCCCGTACGTAGATCTCGCCCGCCGCATCGCCGCCGCGATCCGCTCCGCCGGGCCTGGAGACCGCCCGGACCGTCGGGACGGGCTGCGGGCCGTGGGGTGGACGATGGCGGGGTATGCGGGGAGGGCGCAGGTGTCGACCAACCTGCTCGACCCCGCTCGGACCACGGTCGGCGACGTACACCGCCTCGTCGGTCGGCTCGCAGCGCAGGAAGGCGCGACGGTCGTGGGGGCCGAGCTCATCGGCCTGGTCCCGGCGTGGGTGCTGGTCGACGCGGGTCGCGCCGCCGCGGGGGAGGCCCCGGCTCGTCGTCCGGCGGCGCAGGTGCTCGACGCGGAGGCTGCCGACGACGACGCCGCCATCGAGGCGGGCGCCGTCGCCCTGGGCCTGGACCACCTGGGAGAGTCGGTGGAGGACCTCAAGCAGCGCTGCCTCGAACGTCGTCTTCGCGCGCACGGACTGCTCGACTGAATCCGCTGCCCGCGTAGGGGCGGAAGAGGGGCGTCTCCCTCACCGGCTGAGCGAGCAGCGCGGCTTCGACGAAGCGCCGGCGGCGACGCCCGGGGTCCTCTCGGGGGGGGCGCTGCTCGCCGGGGTCGTTCGCGGGGGAGCGCTCGAGGATGGAGGCGGCGAGGACGTTCACGCCGCGATCCCGGGGAGCGACGCGGCCACGGTGGCGGGGAGGGCGCGGACGAGCGCGGGGCTCTCGGCGCCGGGGAGGGGGAGCGTGAGCTGACGGGGGTCCTGGTCCCCTTCCTCTTCGGCGACCGCCACGCGGAGCGCGAACTGGAGCTCCGCCACGCGGCGGCGGAGCTCCCCGCGACGGGTGCGACCCTGGAAGCCCCGCGGGGCGTCCGGGATCCCGGCCTCCGCGCCCGCGACCCAGCGCTCGTACGCGAGCTGCAGAGCCATGTGGGACTCGCCCACCGTGGTGGCGAGGCCCGGCTCGAGGGCCAGGGTGGTGAGGAGCTTGGCGGCTTCGTGGGGCGTGCGGTCGGCGGTCAGCATCGTCGTGTCTCCCTCCGCCGGACTCCGCGCCTCGACGGTGTAGAGAGATTGGATCCACCCCGGGACAGTTCTCGTCCCGCCTTGCTCGGAAAGACGCACGGCCGCCGGCATACTCGGCGCGTGCCGGAGTCCAGGACCCCCCCGATGCGCCAGGCCCTTCGGTGCGCTCGGCTGCTCCGCGAGGGTTGGCACGACAAGCCGACGCTCGCCCGCCGCCTCGACGTGACCGAGCGCACGGTCAAGCGCTACCTCGCCGCCATCGCCCTCGAGGACGACGGGTACGAGACCCGCCGGGTGGACGAGATCGGCCGGCGCGAGTACCGGATCCGCCACCGGATCGCCCGCGACCGGGGGGCCGCCTCCAACTACGAGATCATGGCCCTGGCCATCGCCGAGCGCTTCTTCCGCGCCTTCGATCCGGGGGGCGTCGCCGACCTGCTCGACCAGGTCCTCCTCGACCTGACGGGCGAAGACGACGTGGACGACGACGACGAGGAGGACGCGGGCAAGGCCCGCCGCGCGATCGCTCGCCGGTTCGTCCTCGCCCGGGCCCCCCAGCCCCTCTCCGGCCGCGTTCGCCTCGTCTTCGACCGGGTCCTGCGCGCGCTGGTCGAGCTGCGGGTCCTGCGGCTGCGCTACCAGAAGCGATCGGGGGAGACGAAGGACTACCTCGTGAGGCCCTACACCCTGGTGCTCGGCGCCAGCGAGCTCGCGGTGACGGGCGCGGCGGGCGATCCCGAGGCGGGCGACGCCCCGATCCGCACGTTCGCCCTGCACAGGATCGAGGAGATCGCCCTGCAGACCACCCGGTTCCGCATGCCTCCCCTGGGCCGCTGGAACCCCCAGCGCGTCTACGGCGACGCGTGGGGTCTGTACGCCGGAGAGCCGGAGCCGGTGGAGGTGCGCATCCACCCCGGGTACGCCCCCCTGCTCGCCGATCGCACCTGGCACCCCAGCCAGGAGGTCGGCGACCCCGACGCGGACGGGTGGATCCCGCTGCGCTTCCACGTGTTCCCGGGCGGCGAGTTCAGGACCTGGCTGCTCGGGTGGGGGCCCTGGCTTCGGGTCGAGTACCCGCCCGCGCTGAAGGCCTGGGCCGAGCGCATGCGGGGGCCGCTCCGCCCCGGGGAAGGGCCGGACGCAGAGGATCTCTTCCGAATCGTGTGACGTCTGCCGATCGAACGGGTTTCAACGTTCTCTGGCGCTGCTCGATCCCTGTGGCACAATCCCGCCGTGAAAAATCATCTGCAGGAGGCCGAGGCGCTGTTCTCGAGCCTCGCCAAGAGCAAGCAGCCCCCCCCGCGACCCAAGCCCAAAGCCGAGCCGACGCCCACCGTGGTTCGCGCGAAGGTGCAGGACGAGGGCGCTCCGCGTCGTCGGATCATCGCCGGGGCTACCGTTACGCCCACCCCCATCGCTCCCGAGGACGGGTCCTCCGGGGACGACGTCCAGGCGCGCATGTCCGAAGCGATCGCGTCGCTCGGGGGTCTCGAAGATCCCGAGGAGCGTCGCGCCCGCCGCATCGTGCCGGTCACGATCGACCCCGCCGAGGCCAGCCCCGTCATTCGACGTGCCGTGCCCCGCCCCGAGGCGCCGCCGCTCTCGCCCGACGCCTACCTCGTGAAGGTGCGCGCCCCCGACGTGCGCGCCGACGACCTGTGCTTCGTGCTCGAAGGTGAAGACGTGGCCCGCGTGGCGGACCGCGCCATGTCCCAGGTCGCGGGCTACATGAAGTCCGAGCACCACGGCGCCGCCTGGAACCTGCGCTCGATCGAGCGCATCCGCGACGTCCTGCGCCCCCGGGTCTAGCCCCGGGGGCGGACCGCCCGCTACTCCTTCTTCCGCGCCTCGGCCTCTTCGGCCGTCGCCGCGATGCCGGTCATCAGCCCGGATACGTTGTCGACGCGCCACACGCCGTCTTCGTCCTTGAGCGAGATCGGGCGGGGCCGCGAGGCGCCGCCGTTGGTCACGAAGTACTTCGCCCGGCCGCTGCGGGGCCCCTGCATCTTCGCCGAGTACTGCGCGTCGATCGCCGGGTCGCAGTTCGTGAAGTCGTGGTCGCGGTAGTTGCCCGAGGGGGTCCCGCCGCAGTACGCGAAGAGGATCCGCGGCTTGCGGTCGGGCTCGGCGAGCTCCTCCTGGAAGACGCGCGTGATCGTGAAGCCGCTCTCCGAGTTGGCGTCGGCGTTGCGGTACTTCGTGGTGACGATGTAGCCCATCATCGACTCGCCGAGCTTCTTGTCGTAGGTGCGCGCCACCATGGCCTGCACGAACAGGTCCACGAGGTTGCTCGGATCCTCGGCGTTCTTCATCGCCTCGTCGGCCGCGGGCTGGAACGCCTCCCAGCTCTTGTAGGCCATGCCGTCGGCGACGTCGGCGAGGACCGTGGGCCCGGCGGGCGTGGCTTCGGCCTTCTTCTTCTTCTTCGCCAGACCCGTGGACGGGAGCAGGGCGAAGGCCATGACGAGGGAGAGGGTGACGACGAAGGAAGAGCGGGCGCGCATGTACGACTCCGAGATTCAGTTGGGGTGCCTCGACCGCGCCGCGGTGTTGACCGCGAGAGCCTAGCAAAACGGCACTGGGTAGGACCGGGGGTCGACCCCCCGGAGGGTCAGCGTCGGCGACGGGTGCGCAGCGCGGGGAGGCCCACCAGGAGCAGCAGGGCGGCCGCGGCCCCCGAATCCGAGCCCGAGCAGGCGGAGCACGCGTTGTATTCGCCGCCCCCGCGCCGCTCGAAGGGCGTGTCGTCGTCGTCGAAGGCGTCGTCGTCGTCGGCCGCGTCGTCGTCGTCGGCCGCGTCGTCGTCGTCGGCCGCGTCGTCGTCGTCGTCGCAGCCCTCGTCGATCACGCCGTCGCAGTTGTCGTCGATCTCGTTGCACTCCTCCTCGGCGCCGGGGTTCACGAACGGGTTGCTGTCGTTGCAGTCCACGTCGTTGAGGAAGCCGTCGTTGTCGCCGTCGATGGGGGGCGTGCTCTCACCGAAGAGGTTCACCCACAGCGGGCTGTTGTGGGCCGCGAAGGAGGCCGCGCAGTCGCCGATGAAGCCGTCGGCGTCCCCGAACGCGAGGACCTCGCCCGCGGTCGCCCCCGTGGGTCGCCAGATCGCCCCCAGCACCCCGCTGCCTGCGGTGATGAGGGGGGTGCCCCCGGTGACCGCGTTCGTCCCCGCGAAGTCCCAGCTGGTCAGGCCCGCGGTCAGGGGGTCGTTCGCGATCTGTCCCCCGGACGCGGTGTTGCTGCAGCCCGGGTTGGTGTCGGCGGTTCCGAGCCCGAGCGGGTTGTCGGTGATCGAGGACAGGGCCTCGTTCAGGTAGTCGTTCGAGGACTCGGGGTCCCCCGAGCCCGCCTCCCCCAGGACGACGATGCGGCCTCCGTCGGCCAGGAAGCCGGGGATGTAGCCGCTGATCGTGGGGATGTCGTACCCGCTCTCGGGGGCGTACAGGAACAGCAGGCGGATGTCGCCGGCGGTGAGCGTCTCGTCGACGACCGTCGACACCGTGACGGTCGCCCCGGCGCCTTCGAGCGCGCTCACGAGGGGAGCGAGGGTGCCGTCCCCCTGCTCGGTGCACGTCGCGCCGTTGTGGCAGTTGATCAGGACCCCGTCGCCGAGGGCCCAGGCCGCCGAGGGCACGAGGAGGAGGGACGAGACGACGGCGATTCGCAGGACCATCTCGGGAGTCTACCCCCGGACCCCCCGGGCTCCACGTGCTCCGGACGGCGCGGCCCCCGGGTCGCTAGAAGCGGGCCCCGACGCCGGCCCAGACCCGCGTGCTCAGGTGCGCGCCGAGGTTGCCGATCTCGCCTTGGACTCGGAACAGGAACGGCGAGCCCGTGGGCGACAGGTCGATGCCGCCCTGGACGATCACGCCCCCGAGGAACAGCTGCTCGTCCCCGCCGTCGCGGTTCAGGGCGACCTGCCCGCCCACGCGCACGTAGGGAGCGATCGCCCCCGGCTTCTGGATCCCCGCGGAGCCGCCGAAGGGGACCAGGAAGACGGGGCCCTCGAGCCTGCCCAGGGCCGGGTCGTCGTACGAGGCGATGCCCGCGTAGCTCGGCCGCACGAACGCGCCGATGCTCACGGGGCCGATCGGCCGACCCGAGACGTCCACCGCGAGCACGCCGTAGTGGAACGGCATCGCGTACTGGTAGCCGCCGCCGACCGCGATGCGCACCCGCCGCGGCTCGCCGTCGTCGGTGGCTGCTCGAGGGGGGCGTCGGGTCCGCGTGCGCGGCTCCTTGCGCGCGGCCGGCTCCTTGCGCTCGGTCCGCTCGCCGCGATCGCTGCGGTCCTTGCGGTCGCCCTCGTCGGCCCGGGCTCCGGCCCAGTCGACGAAGCCCGCTTCGCCCGCGGGGAAGGTCGCCCCCCGGAACTTGCGCCCTCGGAATTGGATGACGTGCACGTCGACGTCGCGGCCGAACTCGTCGGACAGGAGCATGCGAAGCGCGGACGCGCCGCCCGGCGAGCGACCCCCGTCGGCCCAGATGCGGCGGCCCGCGCCGGGGTGGATGACCGTGGCGGGCTTCACCCCCGTGCGGACCCACATCCCGTGGGTGCCGTTCTCCCCGCGCACCTGTACGAGGTGCCGGCCCGGTCGCACGGCGGCGCCGCGGGTGGCCGCGTTCTCCTGCTCGTCGCCGTCGACGAAGACCGCGCCTTCGGTGCGCCCGAGCCAGATCGCGAGCCGACTCGACGTGGCCCGCGACTCCGCTTGTTTGCCGAGCAGATCGAGGTGGGGCTGGGGGAAGCCGCGCTCGCCGGTGTACTCGGGGTCGAACGCCAGGGCGTCGGCCATCGCCTTGCCGGCTTCCTCGGCGCGGTCGAGGTCGAGCAGCGCGGCGCCCCGCAGGAACGCCATCCGCGCGAGGATCGCTCGGGGGATCACCGCCTCGGCGCAGGGGAACAGCGTGTCGACGACGTTCAGGGACTCGAGGGCGGCCTCGAGGTCGAAGGACAGGACCTGGTCGACGATCTTGTCGAGCTTCCGGTCGGGATCGAGGCGGATCGAGCCGCCCTCGCAGCGCTCGATGCTCGTATTGGCCGTGAGGAGCCGCGACGGCCCGGCGAGGACGTCGTTGGACATCACCAGCTCGGGGGTCTTGCCGGTGCGCCCACGCACGAGGGAGACGGCGTCCGAGTCCTTGCTCACGCCCCCGTCGTGCACGAGCACGTCCGCTCGCGCCGGAGACGCGAACACAAGCGCAAGCGCGGCGGCCGCGGCCGCCGTCCGAAAGACACCCATGGGGCTCACTGAGACTCGTTCAGCTCGAAGAAGTTCGCCTTGAAGCGCTTGGCCTCCCCGGCCTTCACCTTCAGGGTCTTCTTCGCTCCCTTCCGCTCAAGCTTCGCACATTCTGCGTCGAGCTTTTCGTCGCAGCGGAACCGCACGACGTAGGTGCCCGGCTTGACGGCGATGCCCTTGCGGGTCTTGTCCGAGGTGCCGACGTCGTCGCCGTTGATCTCGATGCGGCAGCGCGGGATCGCGGCGAGGTGCAGCGTGCCCGTGGTCTCGGTGGGAGCGGCGATCGAGTACTGGGCCGGTTCGTCCGGCTTCGCCGCGGGAGCAGGCGTCGGCTTGGGCTTGGACGCCACCGGCTTGGGCTTGGGCTTCGGCTTCGGCGTGGCCTCGGTGACGGCCTTGGGGGCGGGGGTCGGCTCTTCGGTCGCGGCCTCGGGGGTCGCCTCGGCGGTCGCTTCGGCGGGGGTCTCTTCGGTCGCGTCTTCGGTCGCCGCCTCGGTCGTGGGCGTCGCTTCGCCGGCCTCGGCGCCGGCCTCGACGGGCTCGGGGGTGTCCGCCGGCGTGGACGCCACGGCGGCCTCGAACGCGTCCGGCCCGGGGGCGGGGGCCGTGGTGGGCGCGGGGTCGTCGCCGCCGCGGTTCACCACGACGATCACGAGGACCGCCAGGAGCAGGAGCAGCACCGCGGCGACGCCGAGGACGACGGTGCGGTCGGGGCCCGCGGCGGGCGGCTTGCGCGCGGCGGACCGGACGCCTCCGCGGCTGCGGACCGTCTTCGCCTCGGCGAGCGCGCGGGCGGCGCTGCGGGCCTCCTTGGCCGCCTTCGCTTCGGCCTCGACGGCGAGGTCGTCCCGGGAGCGCGCGGACGAGGCGGGGCGGGTCTTGACGCCTTCGGTCTCGACGGTGGTGGGGCGGTTGCGGGCGCGCCCGGACGGGGGCTCGGCCGTGGGCAGGCCGCCTGCGGACCCCTCGGGATCGGGCACCACCTTGATCGAGCTGCGCGACGTGATGTCGATCTCCTTGAGCAGCTCGGGCAGAGGGCCGATCTCCTGCACGTGGGTCGACCCGAAGGTGCGCACGGTCCCGCGCACGACGGACATCTGGCGGGTCACGGGGACCTCCACCGGGCCGTGGCCGGGGCCGGAGTCGTCGTCGTCGTACTGTCCCTCGGCCTGCATGCCGAAGAACTCGTGGGTGCTGGAGCCGAGCACGGCGTACGCGCCGGACGTGGGCTCTTCGACGAGCTCGACGTCCGCGGGGCGGTCCTCCTGCGCGACGGTCGGATCGTCGAGCGAGTCGGTGGTGGCCCGGGCCTGCGCCACGCGCGACACGGTGCGCGGCCAGAAGTCCCGCTGCTGGTCCGTGGGGTGGCGGCCGCGGAGCCACTCGAGCTGCTCGCTGAGCATCCGCGCCGAGTCGGGCCGGTACCGCGGGTCCTTGTGCAGCGCCGCCCGGAGCAAGCCGAGCCAGCCCTCCACGGCCTCGTCGTTCAGCGGGCCGTTGTTCCCCGCGGTGAGGTGCTTGCGCAGCAGCTCGAGGCGGGTGTCCGTGTCGAGCTCGAAGGCCATGTGCATGGCGCGCGCGAGGTCGGCGGGCGTCGCCACCTCCACGTCGAGCAGTCGGTGGCCCAGGAGCATCTCGAACAGGATCGTGCCCATCGAGTAGAGGTCCGACCGCGCGTCGAGCTCCTCGCCCGCCAGCTGCTCGGGGCTCATGTAGAAGACAGTGCCCTTGGTCTGCCCCTCCTGCGTCCGCTGCGCCATCCGGCGGTCCTTCGCCTTGGCGATGCCGAAGTCGAGGATCTTCACCTGGCCGCGGAAGTTCACCATCAGGTTCTGCGGCTTGAGGTCCCGGTGGACGAGCTGCAGGGGCGTGCCGTCGCGGGAGACGAACTCGTGCGCGTGGACCAGCGCGTCCGTGGCCATGAGGCCGAGGTGCAGCACCTTCGTGGCCGGGATCATCTCGCCGCCCGCGTCCTCCATGTATTCGAGGACCTGGCTCACGTCCACGCCGCGGACGTACTCCATGACCATGAAGTAGATGTCGCCGAGCAGGGAGTGATCGACGTGCTTGAAGTCGATCACCTTCACGATGTTGGGGTGATCCAGGCGCGACAGGATGCGCGCCTCGTCGGCCATCTGGTGCGCGACGTTCGGGTTGGACGCCACGACGTTGGCGTCCAGCACCTTGACCGCGACCTCCGTGACGAAGCCCATGTCGCCGCGCACCTCGGCGCGATACACGCGGCCGAAGGCGCCCGCGCCGATCATCTCCACGAGGGTGTAGCGGTCGAGCTGGAAGGGGAGCCTCACGCGGCGTCCCTCCGTCGACGGAGCGTCGCGAGCGGGAGCAGCGCCAGCGGCCACAGGCCCGAGCCCGGCGTCTCGGCCGCGTTGCAGGCGACCAGGCAGCCGTAGGGGACGTCGAGCTGCAGACCGCCTCCGCCGGGACGCCCGCAGTTGGGGTTGTCGTCCACCTCGCCGCTGCAGTCGTTGTCGACGCCGTCGCACTGCTCCGCCGCGCCGGGGAAGATCGCGGGCTCGTCGTCCATGCAGTCCCCGCTGCAGCTGTCGATGCCGTCCTCGTCCGCGTCGGCCGGGTTCGCGGCCGCGGAGTTGTCGTCGCAGTCGCCGCGACACGGGGAGAAACCGTCCTGATCCACGTCCCGCTCGCTCGGCGGGAGCGTGTCGTTGCAGTCGTCGTCGACGCCGTTGCAGACCTCCTCGGCCTGCGTGCCGCGGGTGGGGTCGCCGTCGTCGCAGTCCCCTTCGCAGGCCATCTCGTCGTCGCCGTCGACGTCCTGCTCGCCCACCGGGAGCGAGCCGTCGCAGTCGTTGTCGATCGCGTCGCACAGCTCCGGGGCGCCGGGGTGACTGTCGGGGTCTTGGTCGTCGCAGTCCACGTCGTCTGCATCCGGACCCGGCGAGGGGCAGAAGTCATCCCCGTCCACGTCCTCGCACGGCGGATAGAAGACGACGGTCGTCTCGTCCTCGATTCCCGAGGCGTCGCAGGAGAGCGCCAGCGGAGACGCGCCGCCCGCGGAGATCCCGACGAGGGCCGCCGCCCCGCTGTTGAAGCTCGCGTCGTCGATCTTGAGGTCCGCGAAGTGGAACTCGATCCGCCCGTCGGCTTCGAAGAGCTTCGCCTCGAAGGTGAGGAACCCGCCGATGACGCCGCCGCCTTCGCGGTACACGGGGACGGCGAACCACTCGACCACGTAGACCCGGTTCGGCGCCGACCCGAGCGTGGAGGCGAAGATCCCCCCACCCAACCCGGCGCTCGCCGGGACGAGGTCGATCCAGTAGGGCCAGATCGTGGGGTCGTCGGCCGCGATCGCCGCGCAGTCGTGCTCGTGGGACGCCGTGCGGGTGGAATCGAACGTCACGACGCCGTTGCTGTGGATCTGCAGCTGGTCGTAGACGACGCCGTAGAAGGTGAAGTCGAACGGGAGCGATCGGGTCGTGTGATCGTCGTCGTCCAGGGTGATGGTGCTCGAGCTGTTCGCGTCGAACTCGTACTGGTACGGGACCGCGTCCCGATCGCCGGTGGCCCGCACGATGTAGCCGAACGCGTCCGAGTCACCCGAGGCGGCCGCCGCGGACGAAGCCAGGACGCACGTGCCCAGAGCCACCGAGGCGGCGAGCCGGATGCACGGGGAGATCGGGCTGCGTCGCACGTGGAGTGACACCGTCCAAATATACTTCAGCGCCGCGAGGGGTCGGGTGACGGGAGGCGCCCGGGTTTGGGGCGAGGCTTTGTACAGGTCGCCGCTGAGGCGGTCAAGGAGTTATTCAGATGCGCGCGCGTGAGAGAGACCGTTTCGGGACCGCCCCCCTCACCGCGATCGCGGCCGCGGTTGTACCCCTCCTGTTCGGCGGGAGCGAGGTCCGCGCCGACAATGACGACGCGTGGGACGTTTCCGAACCGCACGGACCGTCCACGACCGCGACGTTCACGGTGTCCGAGGCGACTTGGGCGGGCGTCGACCTGCACCCCGACGGCGATCGCTTCGTCTTCTCGCTCCTGGGCGACCTGTACGTCCTGCCGGTGGCGGGCGGGGCGGCGACTCGGATCACGTCCGGGGGCGCCTGGGACTGGGACCCCCGCTGGTCGCCCGACGGCTCGGGCCTCGCCTTCACGTCGGATCGGGGGGGCAACTTCAACCTGTGGATCGCCGAGGCGGACGGGACCAGGCCGCGGGCGATCACCACCGAGACGGACGTGCGGATCCTCGACGCGGCGTGGGCCCCCGACGGCGACTGGCTGATCGCGCGCAAGCGGATCACCGATACGTCGTCGATCGGGACCAACGAGCTCTGGATGTACTCCCGGCGAGGCGGGGCGGGCGTGCAGCTGACCAAGAAGGAGCAGTGGGGGGGCGTGGCCGAGCCCACGGTCTCCGCGGACGGCCGCTGGGTCTACTTCGCGGGGCGTCGGGGTCGGTTCTCGTACAACTCGGATCCCAACCGCGGCATCTGGCAGATCGTCCGCCTCGATCGGGAGACGGGACGGCTGCGGCCCCTCACCGGAGAGGACGGCGGGGCCGTGCGACCCACCCTGTCGCCGGACGGTCGCACCCTCGCGATCGTGCGGCGGGTCCGCGACGAGACCGTCCTCGAGCTGTTCGACCTCGCGACCGGGCACCGCCGCCGCGTCGCCGGGGACCTGGACCGGGACGAGCAGGAGGGCTTCGCCAACGGCGGCCTGTACCCGCGCATCGACTGGTTCCCCGACGGGCGTCGGATCCTCCTCCCCGCGAGCGGTCGATTCTGGATCCTCGACACGGCGACGGGCGAGAGGACCGAGATCCCGTTCACGGCGGACGTGTCCGTCGAGATCGTCGACGCCGTGCGCCCCCCGCGCTCCCCCGTCGCGGACGAGGTCCTCGCGCGCATCCTCCTGCGTCCGGCGCTGTCCCCCGACGGCTCCACGGTGGTCTTCGCGGGCCTCGGGCGGCTGTGGACGGCCGACCTGGACGGTGAAGGCGACGCGAACACCGTCGCGCCCCGCCGCCTCACGAGGGACGAGGTGCGCGAGCACGGGCCCGCGTACTCCGCGGACGGCAAGTCGGTCGTCTACACGACCTGGGACGACCGGGACGGGGGCGCGGTGCGGGTCGTCTCCTCGCGCGGCGGGCGCTCCCGCGCGATCACCGCCACGGGGGCCAAGTACACCCACCCGACCTTCTCCCCCGACGGTCGCTCCGTGGCCGTCTTTCGGGGCAGCGGCGCGCATCGACGGGGAGGCGACCTGGGCTACGAGCTGTGGAGCGACCTCGTGCTCGTCGACGTCCGCACCGGTCGCGAGGAGATCGTGACCGAGACGTCGGGGTTCCTGCGCGCGGTCCGGCCCCGGTTCAGCGCCGACGGGCGTCGGATCCTCTTCCACGAGCACGAGACGCCGGTCCCCCAGAGCGCCGAGACCGGGGTACTGGTGTCCGTGAACCTCGACGGCACGGACCGTCGCAAGGTGCTGGACGTGGGCAACGCCACCGAGATCAACCCGTCGCCGGACGGTCGGTGGATCGCGTTCCAGGAGGGCCACCACGCCTGGCTCGCGGAGTGGCCGCGCGCGGGGGCGCCGCTGCCGATCCTCAGCACCGGCGGGGGCGGTCCCGTGTGGCGCCTGTCGGAGACGGCGGGGGGCTGGACCGAGTTCTCGGCCGACGGCGGCACGGTGTCCTGGATCCACGGGCGCGAGCTGCGGACCCTCCGACTGGACGCCCTCGCGGCCTGGGACGACGAGCGGATCGAGACGGCGCGGGCCGAAGCGGAGGCGGCCGCCGCCGCGAGCGAGGAGGTCGACGACGCGCCCGCCGGCGATCCGGCGGCGACCCCCGAGCCCGCGGACGAAGGGGACCAGTCGGAGGACGTCGTCCCGCCCTCCCGCGCCTGGACCCTCGACCTGCGCGCGCCCCGGGCCCGGCCCGCGGGCACGATCGCGTTCACCGGGGCGCGCGTGGTGACGATGCGCGGCGACGAGGTCCTGGACGGAGCGACGGTCGTCGTCCGGGACGACCGGGTCGCGGCGGTGGGGACGGACGTCGCGATCCCCCCCGACGCGCACGTCGTGGACGCCGCGGGCACCACGATCGTCCCGGGGCTGATCGACGTGCACGCCCACCTGCACTTCAGCGCCTGGGGGACGCTCCCGGACCAGCCCTGGCGGTACCTCGCCAACCTCGCCTACGGCGTCACCACGGTGCACGACCCGTCCGCCTTCTCCGAGACGGCCTTCGGGCAGGCGGAGCTCGTGGAGGCCGGGGCGATGGTCGGCCCGCGGGTCTTCTCCACCGGGACGATCCTGTACGGCGCCGCGGGCAGCTTCCGCAGCGAGGTCGCCACGAAGGAGGACGCCGACCGGCACGTGCGCCGCATGAAGGAGCTGGGCGCCATCTCCGTGAAGTCCTACCAGCAGCCGCGGCGGGACCAGCGCCAGTGGATCGTCGAGGCGTGTCGCGAGCAGGGCCTGCTGGACGTCCCCGAGGGGGGCGGCGACCTGTGGAACAACCTCACCATGGTCGTGGACGGCCACACGTCGATCGAGCACGCGGTGCCCGTCGCTCCGCTGTACGACGACGTCGTGCAGCTGATGGCGGCGTCGAAGACCGCCTACAGCCCGACGCTCCTGGTGGCCTACGGCGGCCCGTTCGGAGAGCTGTACTACTACGCCCGGGACCGGGTCTGGGAGAACGACAAGCTCCTCACGTTCACCCCGCGGGGCGTGATCGACCGGCGCGCGCGGCGGCCGAACGGGCTGTGGCCGGAGGCCGACTGGTTCTTCAAGGACGTGGCCCGCGCCGCCGCCGTGCTGCAGGACGCGGGCACGTGGGTCACGCTCGGCGGACACGGCCAGGTGCAGGGGCTCGGCGCCCACTGGGAGCTGTGGTCCCTCGCCGTCGAAGGCGCCATGACCCCCCACGAGGCGCTCCGGGCGGCCACGCTCGACGGGGCCCGGTACCTCGGGATGGAGGCCGACCTCGGGTCGATCGAGTCCGGCAAGCTCGCCGACTTCATGGTCCTCGACGCGAACCCGCTGGACGACATCGAGAACAGCGACGACATCCGGTGGGTCGTGAAGAACGGCGTGCTGTACGACGCCGCGACCATGGACCGGCTGCACCCCGATCCGGCCCCGCGCGAGCCGCTGATCTGGGAAGAGGCGGCGGGGTCCCCGTCGGACTGACTCGGCGGCGGGGTCAGCCCCCCCGACCGAAGTTCATGCCGCCCGGGTAGAGGTAGCTCGTGTAGCTCGCGTACCCGTAGCTCGTGATGCCGAACCGCTCGCCGTCCACGCTGTGGATCTCGTGCGAGCCGGGGCTCACGGGCACCCGCGCCACGTCGAAGCCCGCCGCGAAGATCGGGGCCCACCCCGTGACCGGCACCCCGTCCAGCAGGATCTCGGCGCCGGGGGGAGCGACCACGTTGAGCCAGTTCGCGGTGTAGGTGTCCGGGGTGAGGAAGTCGTAGGCGTCGCGGAACTGCGAGCGCGGGATGCCCGAGCCCATCGCCGGGTCGCCCGCGTTCGAGCCGAGCTCGTCCTCGCCCAGCAGCGCCTGTACGGCGTAGATCTTCGAGGACCCCTCGATCGTGAAGTCCTGGTTCGTCCGGAACTGGTGGACCTCGCCCGCGGCGAGCGTCGGGGCCGTCGTGACGGCGGGCGTGAAGGTGAGCTCGGTGCCGTCCTCGAGGGCGACCACGCGGTACATCGCGTCGGCCACGCCCGAACCCGACGGGTGGGTCGGCGCGGTCATGACCGTGAGCGTCCCCCACGTCTCGGTGGGGAACATCATCTCTTCGAGGTGATCGCAGGCCCACGATCCCTGCGGCATGAACGTGCACGTGTGGCCCGCGAACACGCCGACGGGCGCGTCGGCCGTGAAGGTGGAGCCGGTGAGGTCGCCGGGCAGGAAGGCGCAGTAGCTCTCGCAGTCGCTGCCGAAGGTGGGCGGGCACGACCCCACGTCGACCTGGTCGCCGCCGCGGTCCCGGCAGAAGTCGGGGTCGGACGACCCCGAGGGTGCCTGGGAGAAGATCTGCACGACGTCGCCCCGGTTCACCGTGAAGGTCGTGCTCGCGCCCGGGCTCAGCGCGCCGGGGTTCCCCCCCTCCGTCGTCGTGTTCGACGTGAAGGTGACGGTCGTCCCGTCCACGGTCCCCACGACCGCCGCGAAGCTGGGATACATCACCTCCCACTCGCCCACGGGCGTCCCGAAGACGCTGGACCACTCGCCCATGCCCCAGGACGGCCACGTGCCGACCATGTAGCTCCCCGTGAGGGTGTGCTCGGGGAGCAGGAGGCTCGCGTCGTTGGTGAAGGACGGCTCGCCCAGCTGGAAGTGCAGGGGGTTGTACTGGTAGGCGGCCACGGGCTGCGTGGTGGTGATCTCGTAGGCGCCCCCGGGCACCGTGACCGACTGGCCCGCGTTCTTCAGCTCCGAGATGTACGGCAGCGTGATCGCCGACGTGCTCCCCGCGGGCACCGAGGCCGTGGTCACGACGGAGCCGCCCCGGGAGATCGTCACCTCGGCGGGGCCGCCGTTGTCCGCCGGGTTCCCGATGACCACCCCGAAGTCGGCGTCGAACGCCCCGGGGAGCAGCTGGTTCGACGTCGTGGCGGCGAGGAAGTCGCAGCCGAGGTAGGAGAGCCGCTGGGTGGCGAGGTCGCAGGCGTCGACGCAGTCGCCCGCGAGGCAGGTCGTGCCCGGCTCGCAGGTGCGCACGAAGGTGAACGACATGCCGTCGCCCGCGCACGCGACCACGTCGTTGCCGTCGCACACGTTGCGGCCCGGGTTGCATACGAGGCAGCCCAGGTCCGGGTCGCACACGGTGGTCTCGCCGCTGCAGACCTCGGTCTCGGCCCAGTGGCCGTCCGTGCAGGTCACGAAGGTGTTCGCGAAGCAGCTGGTCTCGCCCTCGGGCTCGCAGTCGAGCGTGCCGTCGGTGTCGTCGTCGTCCCCGCCGTCGTCGTCGTCGTCCGCGTCGTCGTCGTCCGCGGGGCGGCGGTCGCGGGTGTTGTCGTAGCAGCCGGCCGCGAGGAGCAGCGCGGCGAACACACAGAGTCGGGATCGGGTCATGGCGCGGGAGATATACCCCAGCGCCCGCCGGGGCCCGAAGGGGAACCTGCCGCGGCGGCCTGCGACGATCGAGCGAGCGTGGCAACCTCGCGCCGTGATCGTACTCAGCAGCGACCTGGACTGGGCCCCGGCGTGGGCCACGACCGAGATGGTTCGGCGGGTGGTCGCCGCGGGCTGCGAGATCTCGATCTTCGTGACCCACGACGGCCCCGAGCTGCCCGAGCTGCGCGAGTCCGCCGGCGTGGAGCTCGGTTGGCACCCCAACTTCCACCCCGGCAGCAGCCACGGCGAGACCCCCGGCGAGGTGCTCGACCTGCTCGCCGGGTGGGTGCCGCACGCGAAGGGCGTGCGCGCCCACGGCCTCGTGCGGTCGACCGCGCTGCTCGAGGAGTACGCCCGACGGGGGCTCGCGTACGACTCTTCGGACCTGATGCACCGGCACCCCGGACTGCGGCCCATGCCCGCGTGGAACGGCGTGGTTCGCATCCCCATCTTCTGGGCCGACGACGTGGAGGCTCGGCACGGGGGCTCCTACCGCCTGGCGGACGTCGACGTGGAGGACCGCGGCCTGCAGGTCTTCGAGTTCCACCCGATCCACGTGGCGCTGAACACGTCCACGCTCGCCGGCTACGAGGGCTTCAAGGCTCACTGCGAGGGCCGCGGGATCACGATGAACGAGGCCGCCGAGGACGAGGTCCTCCCGTTCCGGGAGGCGGGCCGGGGCACGAGCGACCTCCTCGACGAGCTGCTGGACCACCTGGTCGCCCGGGGGCCCGGCGCCGGGCGCACCCTCGCGGCCGTGGCCGAGGGAGCCGAGCCGCTGTGAGCCGTCGCCCGCCGTGCCTCGATCGCCGCGTGGTGGTCCTGTTCACGAGCGTCGGCAACGAGGCGCTGCACGGGTTCGCGGCGGCCCTGCGTCGGGTCGCCCCGCTGTGGGTGCTGCTGGGCACGGACATGCGGGAGGACGCCGCCGGGTTCGCGCTGTGCGACGACGGCTGGACGGTCCCCGCGCGCTCCGACCCCGCCTACCTCCCCACGATCGAGCGCCTGCTGCGCGACCACGACGTGGACCTGCTCTACCCCCTGTCCACGCGGGACCAGGACTTCTTCGCCGACCCCGAAGTCCGCGGCCGCCTGGCCGCGCCGGTGGTGGCCGCGAGCGCCGCGTCGCTGGCTGCGGCGAATACGAAGGTGGGCCTGTTCGAGGCGGTGGGGGACGCGGGGGATCTGCTGCCCCACCACCGCACCGTGCGCTCGGTGGACGCGGCCGCGGCGGCGCTGAGGGAGTTCGTGGCGATCCACGGGGCGGCCGTCCTCAAGCGCGACGTGGGCACCGGCGGCGCGGGGATGCTCTTCGTGGGCGCCCCCCGGGCGGACGCGGCTCCGGTGGCGGGGCGCACGCTGCTCGCGGTGGACGACGCGGTGACGGGCCTGCGCGCGGAGGCCGGAGCGTTCGGGCTCGCCCAGGTCGTGGCCTGGCTGCCCGGCGAGGAGTACAGCGTGGACGTCCTCGCGGAGGGCGGGGCGGTGCTGGCTGGGGTCGTGCGGCTGCGGCGCGCGTCGATCGGGGGCTTGGCGACCGACTCGGAGACCGTGCACGAGCCCGACGTGATGGCGGCCGCCGAGCAGGTCGTGCGGCGCTGCGGGCTCGACTACGTCGCGAACGTCCAGTTCCGGCGGGACGCCGCGGGCGCGCCGAAGCTCATGGAGGTCAACCCCCGGATCCCCGGGACGATCGGCCTGACCGTGGAGGCGGGGCTCGACCTCCCCACGGCGGCGGCCGTGCTCGCCCTGGGCGAACGCCCGGTCCTCGGCGAGGCCGAGATCGGGGTCCGCGTGCTCCGTCACAACGGGGCGGTCTACCGTCGAACCCGCACCGGGCCGCCCCCTCCCGCCGTCCCCCTGCAGGGGCTCGGGGAGCGGCTCGCCGCGGCCTTGCGGGGACCGGGGGAGGGGACCGCCGCGGTGCTTTGGGATCTCGACGGGACCCTGGTGCGCCTGCGGGTGTCTCTGGACGCGATCCGGAGCTGGAAGCGGACCCTGGAGGATCGGTTCGCGCCGCTCGGCTGGTCGGGGGGCTGGAGCCCGCTCCTGCCTTCGATCGAGCGCGCCCTGGACCACGTGGCGGCGACCCGCGGACCGGCGGAGTCGGCGACCCTGCGCGTCGCGACCTACGACGACCTCGACCGCTGGGAGGCCGAGGCGCTGGAGGGGGTGGACCCGATCCCCGAGGCCGTCGGGCTGCTCGCCGCGCAGGGGGGGACGTGCGCGACGGCGATCGTCACGAACAACGGGCCCCGGGCGCTCGCGGCGGCGCTGCCGGTGCTCGGCCCCGCGGCGGGATCGGTGTCCGCGTACGTGCACCGCGGCCCGCAGCTGCCCGCGAAGCCGTCTCCGGCGATGTTCCAGGTGGCGGTGGCCCGCCTCACCGCGCAGACGGGGGCGCTCGGTCGGATCGTCGTGGTGGGGGACTCGCCGGGGGACGCGGCGGCGGCTCGCGCGTTGGCCGCGACGGTGGCCGTCCCCGTGGTGTTCGTGGCTACGTCCGCACCGTAGCGGCGGCCCGCCGCGCGGCCTCGATGCAGTCGGGGATGCCCGCTCCCCCCAGGAAGTTGCCCGCGACGCCCAGCCCCGGCATGCGCTCCTCCGCCGCGCGGATCGCCTCGACCCGGCCCGCGTGGCCCACCGTCATCTGCGCGAAGCGGTCCTGCCACCGCACGAGGTGGGTCCGGATCGGGGTCGCGTCGAGGCCCAGCAGGCGCTCGAGATCGGCCCGCGCGGCGGCGATGAGGGACGCGTCGTCGCGGGCGTAGGCGGCGGTCCCCAGGGCCCCGCCCACGAAGGCGCGCAGCACGACGGTGTCGTCGCCCGCCCGCCCCGCGTATTTGCGGGTGGTGAACGTGCAGGCCATCAGCGAGAGGCCCTCGGCGGCGGGGACGACGAACCCGAACCCGTCGAGGGGGTGGCGGACGTCGGCGGCGCGGTAGACCAGGTTGAGCGTCGCCGTCGAGGCGCTGGGGATGCCGGACAACGCCTCGTCGAGGCCCGGGTCGACCCCCCGGAGCGTCGCCTCCGCCGCCCGGATCGGGAGCGCCGAGATCACTCCGTCGAACGCCTCCCCGTCCACGCGCCAGCCGCCGTCCCGTGCCACCGAGGAGGCCCGCGCGCCGACCCGCACCTCCGCGCCCCCCACCTCGGCGACGAGGGCCTCCACCAGGGAGCCCATGCCGTCCCGCGGGGTCCGGAAGAGGCCGTATCGGGCGCCGGACGCCGCGCCCGCGCCCTTCATCTTCGCGAGCTGGGCGCGCCGCCGCCGCTGCATGCCGAGGATGATCGACCGGTCCCGGGCCTCCAGCGCCGTGAGCATCGGGAGCACCGAGCGCGCCGACAGCACGTCCGGGTCGCCGGCGACGACCCCCCCGAGCATCGGCTGGGCGAGGCGCTCGAGGGCCTCCGCTCCCAGGCGTCGCCGGACGAACCCGCCGAGCGTCTCGTCCTCGACTTTCCCCCGCGGCAATACGAGGTCCAGCGCCATGCGCGCCTTGCCCGCCCAGGAGAAGATCGGCGACCGGAGCAGGGGCCCCCACTTCGTCGGGGCGAGCAGCACGAACCCCTCGGGCACCGGTTGCAGGCGCCCGGCGCGCACCACCAGCGAGCGAGCGTGGGTCGGCGACGTGCCGATCAAGGGCACGCCGAGCTCGTCGCACAGGGCGATGCCCGCGGGCTTGGTCGCCACCAGGGAGTCCGGGCCCTCCTCGAGCAGGAGGCCGTCGTCGCGCACCGTGCGGAGGACCCCGCCGAGGGTCGCTCCGGCCTCGAACAGGCACACGTCGGCCCCGTCGCGCAGCAGGGCGCGGGTGGCGACGAGGCCGGAGACCCCCCCCCCGAGGACGGCGATCCGGGTCATGCGGCCGCCCGGATCCGCGCCGCGAGGGCGCTCACGACGCCGGGGCGGCCGCCCGGAGGGGGCACGAGCCGGAAGCTCCCTCCGGTCGCCTCCGCCGCCGCCCGGGCCTCGACGTCCAGGTCGTACGCGACCTCGACGTTGGGGAAGAGGAACCCGATCGGCGCGACGGTCACGTCGCCGTGCATCCGGTCGCACACGTCGGGCTCCAGCCACGGGTCGGTGGGGCGGCCGGAGCGGGACTGCCAGGCCAGCTCCCAGTCGTCGGCGCCCGCCCCCGCGGCCACGTTCTCGGCGAGGGTCCGCACCCGCCCCGCGTAGGGCTCGGCGGCCCGCACCGGGACCGAGTGCGCCGTCATGACGAGGCGCCCTCGGACCTCGAGGCCGTCGCACCAGGCGGCCGCCAGGCCGGGGTCCGCGTACCAGCCGTCGACCCACCGAGCGTCGATCCCGCGGGCCTCGACCGCGCGGCGGTTGGCGTCGCCCCCGGGGCCCCCGCCGAACGGGGTCAGGGAGACGGCGATCGGGTCGCGGAGCCCCGCGAACACCTCCGCGACGGGCGGGCCGGAGTGCCGCAGCGCGAGCCGCACCTCCGCCCCGAGCGCCTCCGCCAGGGCGTCCCGGAGGCCCCGGGCTTCGGCGTTGTAGGGCGAGCTGCCGCCCACGGCGTCGTAGTGCGCGGCCACGACGTCGACGCGATCCGGGGTCGATCGTCGACCCTCGAGGACGCTGCGGATGAACGGGCGGACCTCGGCGGGCGACTCGGGGCCCCCGAAGCCCACGAGCACGACCGTCACGACGAGGCGCGGTGCACGTAGTCGATCAGCCGGACCACGTTGTCCACCGGGGTCCGGGGGAGGATCCCGTGGCCCAGGTTGAAGACGAACCCGGGCCGGCCCGCGTTCTGATCGAGCACGCGCTGAGCCCGTTCTTCGACGTACGGGGTCTCGGCGTACAGGACGAGGGGATCGAGGTTGCCCTGCACCGGCTGGTCGTCGCCGAGTCGCTCCCGCGCGGCGTCGAGGCGGGTCTGGAAGTCGACGCCGATCACGTCGCCGCCGGCGTCCCGCATCAGCTCCAGGATCTGCCCGGACCCGGTGCCGAAGTGGATGAGCGGGACGTCGGGGCGGGCCTCCTTCACGGCCGCGATGAGGCGCGCCGAGTGCGGCTGGGCGAACTCGACGTAGTCCTCGGGGCCGAGCGCGCCGATCCACGAGTCGAACACCTGGACCACCTGGCACCCGGCGTCGATCTGCGCCACGAGGTAGCCGCTCAGGGAGTCCACGAGCTTCTCCATGAGCGCGTGCCACGCCCCCGGATCGCGGTACATCAGGCTCTTGGTGTGCGCGTACTGGCGGGAGCCGCCGCCCTCGCAGGCGTACGACGCGAGGGTGAACGGCGCCCCGCAGAACCCGATCAGGGGGACCTCGGGTTTCAGCCCCGCGCGGGTGGCGGCCACGCCGCCGTAGACGTAGGACAGCGACTCGGGCGCGGCGCGCTGCACGCGGTCGACGTCGGCGGCCGTGCGGATGGCCCCCGTCAGCTGCGGGCCCTTCCCCTTGATGTAGTCGAGGCCGAGCCCCATGGGCATGAGGATCAGGAGCAGGTCGGAGAAGACGATGGCGGCGTCCGCGCCGATCCGCTCCTGGGCGAAGACGGTCGTCTCGGCGACGAGGTCCGGGTCCTTGCACAGCTCGATGAACGACACGCGCGCGCGGAGGTCCCGGTACTCCTGCATGTACCGCCCCGCCTGGCGCATGAGCCAGACGGGGACGTGGGGGACGGGGAGGCCGCGACAAGCGCGGACGAATACCGACTGCTCGGAGGGGTGCATCGGGGAACCGTGGGTTGTTTAGTGGTCGACGCCGTAGAGGTCCGAGGCCGACAGGACGGCCGCGATGTCTCCGCCCTTGGCGAGGTCGATCTCGAGCTCGAAGCTCGGGGACTTGCCCTCGCGGGTGCGGACCATGAGGCACAGGGGTTGGGCCCACGTCTCGGGGGTTCGAGCGCCGCTGATCACGCTGACCCACGAGCCGCCCGCCATCTCGAGGATCGACCCCGGGGGGAACTGGCCGACGGCGTTGATGAACACCTGCAGGATGTCCGGGTCGTAGAGGGTGCCGCTGGCCGCGTACATGCGGGCGAGGGCGTAGGGCGGCGTCTCGAAGGGCCCCGACGCCCGGTACCGGGTCATCGTGTCGTAGTCGTCGGCGATGTGGATGATGCGGGCGAAGAGCGTCGGCCGCGGGAAGTGGCTGTAGGGCTGGTGGTGCTGGAGGCAAGCCAGCATGCGGCGGATGCGGGCCTCGTGGAAGCCGCGCTGCTCGAGCATGAGGCGCACGCCGGCGGTGCCGTGGCGCTCGAAGGGCGGGGGGAAGCCGTGCTCGTCGACGCCGTAGCCCGCGTCGTGGAAGGACGCCGTCACCCCGAGGTCCGACAGGACGGCTTCGGACAGGCCGAGCTCGCGACCGATGAGGAGCGAGAGCGTCGCCACCTGGACGGAGTGGCGGACCATCGGCGGCCGCGTGATGTCCTTCGCGGTCTCGGCGATGCCCTTCGACTGCTCATCCCGGTCCATGTCGGCGAGCTCGCTCATCGCCTTGCGCACGGGCAGCGGGTTGAGGGAGCGGCCCGCCGCGAGGTCGTCCCACACCGAGCCGACGGCCCCGGAGGACATCGAATAGGCCTTCTTCGCGTCGGCCCCGATCTTGGTGCCCCGCTCCCACTGCTCCCGGAACCGGTACATCGGCTGGAGCTGGATCATCTCCAGGCCCGTCGAGTTGAACTTCGCCTGGAGGTGGGTCCGCGCGCCCGGGGGCGGCGGGGGGGGGGGCCCCGGGGGGGCGGGGGGCCGGGGGGGGGGCTCGGGGGCGGGGGGGGGGGGGGGGGGGGG
>CAZEKB010000093.1:0-28090 GCA_964512225.1 uncultured Rickettsiales bacterium
CCCCGGCAGGGGAACGTCGAGCCTGCTGGATCAATGCCCAACGGACTCCTAGGGGCAGCTCCCGGGGAACGCGGTGGCGTCCAGGTCGTCGCAGTCGCCGCCGAGCAAGCCCAGGTCGCTGCAGCCGGTGTTCATGTGGCTCAGCGCGTTGAGCGCCATGTTCTGCAGGTCGACGTTGAAGAAGCCGTCCCACTCGGCGAGCGCGGCGTTGCCGTTCCAGAAGACGATGTCGCCGCCACCGAGGACCGAGGCCCACTGGATCTTGGCCTTGTTGCCCACCGACGCGACCTTCACCGCGCCCACGCTGGTGTCGGGGTTCACGTTGTCGTGGTTGGTGCTCTCGGCCGTGTACGCGTAGCTGAGGCCCCAGGACCCGAACGGGCCGTTGGTGACGGGGGTGGACGTCGAGCTGACGGCGCACAGGTCGGTGGCCGGGTTGGCGTCTCCGCTGGAGACCGAGCGCACCAGGGCGGCGAGGTTGTCGAAGCTGCCGGTGCCGGTCGTGCCCCCGCCCGCGAGCTCGGAGGCGGCGTCCGGGCCGGTCACGATCAGCGAGCCGCCGTTCTGGACCCAGGCCTCGAGCTCCGAGGCCTCGTTCGTGGTGAGGCCCCGCGCGCTCGTGTAGAGCACGATGATCGAGCTGCCGTCGAAGTTGCTGGTGTCTTCGAGCACCCCGGTCCCCGCGGCGTTGGTGAACTCGGCCGCGTCCATGCCGAGCGGCGCGAAGCCGCTGAAGTTGGTCCAGAAGGCGGCCTCGTTCTGGTCCGCCACGACCGCGATGGAGCAGCCGAAGGGCGTGCACGAGATGTACCCGTCGTTGTCGGCGTCGAGCTCGTCCGCGGGCACGACCCCGTCGCAGTCGTCGTCCACCGTGTTGCAGACCTCGGTCGCGCTGGTGTTCACGAGCACATCGGTCTCGTCGCAGTCGCCCTGGCACTCGCTCTCACCGTCGCCGTCGACGTCCACGTCCACGACGTCCGTGGTGCCGTCGCAGTCGTTGTCGGTGATGCCGTCGTTGCAGACCTGGGGGGCGCCCAGGTAGACGGTCGGGTCCGCGTCGTCGCAGTCGCCCGCGCAGGCGGACTGGCCGTCGCCGTCCGCGTCCCAGCCGTTGTCGATCACGCCGTCGCAGTTGTTGTCGAGGCCGTCGCACTCATCGGCGGCCACCGGGCTGATGTTCGGGTCGAGGGGCTGGCAGTCGCCCTCGCACGACGTGTACCCGTCGTTGTCGAAGTCGAGGTTCTCGTCGACCTGCCCGTTGCAGTTGTTGTCGTCGAGATCGCAGATCTCGGGCGCCCCCGGGAAGACGGTGGGGTCGGAGTCGTCGCAATCGATCTCGCCGTAGACGGCCGCGCAGTTGGGGTAGGCGTCGGGCCACCCGTCCTGATCGAGGTCCAGGTCCTCGTCGATCAGCCCGTCGCAGTCGTTGTCCTCTTCGTCGCACCCCTCGATGCCGTCGGGGTTGATGTTGAGGTTCTGATCGTCGCAGTCGCCCCCGCAGGGCGTGAAGCCGTCCAGGTCGCTGTCCTCGAACTCGTCGCCGACTTCGTCCCACGCTTCGGTGTTGCCGCCGTCGTCGATGACGCCGTTGCAGTCGTTGTCGAGGCCGTCGCAGCCGTGGTCTCTCTCGAGCGCGGCCGGGTTGACGGTGGCTTCGGTGTCGTCGCAGTCGTCCACGCAGACCTTGAAGCCGTCCCGGTCCTCGTCGAGGCCGTCGTCGATCAGGGCGTTGCAGTCGTTGTCGTTGCCGTCGCACAGCTCGGGCGCGCCGGGGTAGATCGTGGCGATGAGGTCGTTGCAGTCGAGCTCGGTGGCGTCGTAGGCCAGGCGGCAGCCCTCGCCGTTCTCGTCCACGAAGCCGTCCCCGTCGGCGTCGAAGATCTCGTCGATCTGGTCGTCGCAGTCGTTGTCCTTGGCGTCGCAGATCTCGTTGTGGTCCGGGTTCACCTCGTCGTCGTTGTCGTCGCAGTCGCCCGGCTCGAGCTCTTCGTCGTCGCACTCGACCCCGGCGCAGAACCCGTCGCCGTCGGCGTCCTCTTGATCGGGATCGACGTCGCCCGTGGAGTCGTCGTCGTCGTCCGTGTCGTCGTCGCCGCGGCCTTGACCCGGGCAGCCGACCAGGAGGGCCAAGTTGAGCGCGAGCAGCAGGTACAGCCAGGGGGAGCGGGGCATCCGGGATCTCCGAAATCGTGTCCACGCGAGCGTACGCGCGTGAACGAACGAGGCATCATCGCCCGAGCGCCGAGTGTTGTAAATCGCGCGGGGCCCCGAAAGGGCCGAGGTCTGCCCGTCTTGAAATCCCTCCCCCGGAACTTCGTCTCGATCGACACGTTGCGCGCGCGCGCTCGCGAGGTCGCCCCGGCCCTCGATGTGGGGGTCTCCGCCCCCGAGCCCGGCCCCGAGGAGGCGGACCTTGCAGCGTGGCTCGCGGACGGTCGCAACGGCGAGATGGCCTGGCTCGGGCGCGATTCCGCCCGTCGCTGCGACCCCCGGAGGGTGCTCGACGGGGCCCGGTCGGTCGTGTCGCTGTCGATGCCGTACTACCAGGGGCCCCTGCCGGAGGGGCCGGCCGACCGCGCGGTGGGGCGCGTGGCCCGGTACGCCCTGGGCGACGACTACCACGACGTGATGCTCGACCGCGTCCGCGCCGTGGCCGGCCTGCTGGACGATCCCGCCGCGCGCCCCTACGTCGACACCGGCCCGGTGCTGGAGAAGCCTCGGGCGATGCGCGCGGGGCTCGGCTGGACCGGCAAGCACACCAACCTGGTCTCGCGGAGGCACGGCTCGTGGCACTTCCTCGGGGCCGTCGTGACCCGCGCGGAGCTCGAGCCCGGCCCGGGGCACGAGGACCACTGCGGGACCTGCCGCTCCTGCCTCGACGCGTGCCCCACGGGCGCGATCGACCCCGACGACCCCTACAAGATCGACGCGCGTCGCTGCATCTCCTACCTGACGATCGAGCTCCGCGGACCGATCCCCCGGGACCTGCGTCGGGCGATCGGCACCTGGATCTTCGGCTGCGACCTCTGCCTCGACGTGTGCCCGTGGAACCGCTTCGCGGAGCCCACGCGCGAGGAGCGTTTCCGGCCCCGCCCCGACCTGGTCGCGCCCGTCCTCGAGGACCTCCTCGCCTGGGACCAGGCGACGTTCAGCCGGGTGATGAAGGGCAGCCCGATCAAGCGCACGAAGCGGCGGGGGCTGCTGCGGAACGTCGCCGTGGCCCTCGGCAACGCGGGCGATCGGGGCGCGATCCCCACCCTGGCGCGCACGCTGCGGGAGGAGCACGAGCCGCTGGTGAGGGGGCACGCCGCGTGGGCGCTGGGCGAGCTCGGGGGTCCGGCGGCGCGGGCGGCCCTGGAGGGCCACTCCGATCCCGACCCGTGGGTCGCCGACGAGGTCGCCGTCGCGCTCGCCTAGAAGTCGGCGGTGCCGGGGGTCCGGGGGTAGGGGATGACGTCGCGGATGTTGGCCATGCCCGTGAGGTACATGAGCATCCGCTCGAAGCCGAGGCCGAACCCGGCGTGGGGGACCGAGCCGTAGCGGCGCAGGTCCATGTACCACCAGTACGGGGCCGTCTCGATGCCCCGGCGGACGAGCTCGGACTCGAGGACGTCGAGCCGCTCCTCGCGCTGCGACCCCCCGATGATCTCCCCGAGGCGGGGGACGAGCAGATCGGTCGCGGCGACGGTGCGGCCGTCGTCGGAGAGCCGCATGTAGAAGGCCTTCTGGTCGGTCGGGTAGTCCGTCACGAACACCGGTCCCTGCACGTGGGACTCGGCCAGCCACTTCTCATGTTCCGTCTGAAGGGCCTCGCCCCAACCCACTGGATATTCGAAGGATTCTCCCGACGCCTCCAACGCCTTCATGGCCTCGGCGTACGTCATGCGCTCGAAGGGTCGGGCGAGCGTCGAGGCGACCTTGTCGATCACCCCCTTCTCGATCCACCGGTCGAAGAACGCCATGTCCTCGGGGCAGCGCTCGTGCACCTGGGCGGCGATCGTGCGGATGAAGTCCTCGGCGAGATCGAGCAGGTCGTCCAGGTCCGCGAAGGCGATCTCCGGCTCGATCATCCAGAACTCGGCCGCGTGGCGGGCGGTGTGGGAGTTCTCGGCGCGGAAGGTCGGGCCGAAGGTGTAGACGTCGGTGAAGGCCGACGCGTAGCCCTCCACGTTGAGCTGCCCCGAGACGGTGAGGAAGCTCTCCTTGCCGAAGAAGTCGTTCCCCTCGAGATCGGTGACCTTGAACAGCTCGCCCGCCCCCTCGCAGTCGCTCGCCGCGATGATGGGCGTGTGGATCCAGAGGAACCCGCGCGACTGGTAGTAGTCGTGGATCGCCGCCGCGAGGGCGTTGCGGACGCGGAAGACGGCCGAGAAGGTGCGCGTCCGGGGCCGGAGGTGGGCCTTCTCCCGAAGGAACTCGAACGAGTGCCGCTTCGTCTGCAGCGGGTAGTCCTCGGGGGCGCCGCCGAGCACCTTGATCGCGGTGACGAGCACCTCCCACGACTGCCCCTTGCCCTTGCTGGGGACGAGCGTGCCCTCGGCCCGGATCGCGCTGCCCTTGTCGACCCCTTCGGCCTCGTCGGGGCCCGGGTCTTCCTTGAAGACGAGCTGCAGGTTCGCGAGCTGCGAGCCGTCGTTGACCTCGAGGAACGCGATCTTCTTCGACACGCGCTTGTTCCGCACCCAGCCCGTGACGACGACGGAGGCGCCTTCGGTGGCCCCCTCGACGAGGGCGCGGATCGGTGTGCGTCGGGGCTTTGGAGGGGCGGGGGAGGCAGTCATGGGCGCGGGAGCCTAACATCGGGTCATGCGGGTTGCCGTAACCGAGGTACGTGACCCCCTTCACGGGGCGATTCCCGTCGAGCGGCGGGAGCTGCCGATCCTCGACCACCCGTTGTATCAGCGCCTGCGGAACATTCAGCAGCTCGGCTTCACATCCCTGTCGTTCCCGGGCGCGACGCACCACCGCTATCTGCACTCCATCGGCGTCATGCACCTCGCCGGCCGGGCGTTCGACGCGATCTTCGACCACCTGGACCGACCCGTCCCCCCCGACCGTCGTCGGGACCTCCGCCGGATCCTGCGCGCGGCGGCGCTGCTCCACGACGTGGGGCACGCACCCTTCTCCCACGCCTCCGAGTTCGCGATGCCGATGCTCTCGGAGCTCGCCGTGCCCGGGTGCGAGGGGCTGCCGGATCGGCAGGCCACCCACGAGGACTACACGGTCAAGATCGTGACGGACTCGTCCCTCGCAGGCGCGCTGCGGGGCTCGGGGGTGGAGCCGGGGGCGGTGGCGGCGCTGATCGACCCGAACCGCGTGCCCGATCCCGCCTGGTTCGAGGCGGGCGGCGTCGACTGGCGTCCGCTCCTGCAGCAGGTGATCAGCTCCGAGCTCGACGTCGATCGCATGGACTACCTGAGCCGCGACTCGCACTTCGCCGGGGTGCAGTACGGGGTGTTCGACGTGGGGTGGCTCATGGGGAGCCTGCGCGCGCACGTGACGGAGGGGGTCGCGTACCTGGCGCTGATGGACCGGGCGATCTACACGTTCGACGACTTTCTCATCGCTCGCTATCACATGTTCCTGATGGTGTATTTCCATTACCGGAGCATGGCTTATGAAGAAATGCTGAGGCTTTGGTTTCGGGATGGTGGGGACGGCTACCGCCTCCCGTGCGACGTGGAGACCTACGCCCGGATCGACGACGTGCACCTCACCAACGCGCTCCGCGCGAGCGGGAACCGCTGGGCGCGCCGGATCGTCGAGCGTCGCCACGTGCGCCTGTTCGTGGAGCGGCACGGTGAGCCCGCGGCCGTGGATCTGACGAGCGTTATCGCCCGACTCGAAGACGAGGGAATCGAAGTGATTCCATCTCGTTCCGAGGGAATCCTTAGCAAGTACTTCAACAGTTCCGCGGGATCCGATCCGCACCAGGCGGTCCTCCCGCTCGGGGGGCTGGAGTCGGCGTCCCGTGCCCCGACCACGCCGATCTACGTGGTGCGGAAGCCGCACCGCGGGTCGTCGGTGGTGCGCGCCGAGGTCCTCCAGGACTCGACCGATCTCTTCGATCGGTACGGGCGTCGCCTGCTCATGAGCAGGCTGTACGTGGACCGGGCCGACCTCGCCCGCGCCGCCGCCGTCACCACCGATCTGCTGTGAGTCGGGTCGTCCTCGTCGCCGCGTGCGACGCCGAGTGGGCGTCCGTCCGAGGCACGCTCGGGGTCGAGACGGCGCCGCCGATCGGGCGGATCGTGCCCGCCCGGGGGGAGCTGGGGCTGCTCCGGGTGGGGGTGGGCCTCGAGCCCGCGCGTCGGTCCGCCGCCGCGCTGCGGGAGGCGCGTCCGGCGATCGTGGTGCACGTGGGGTTCGCGGGGGGGCTGCGCACGGGGGTGACGGCGGGGGGGCTCGTGCTCGTCACCGCGGTGTCCGGGGGCGTGCTCGCCGTCGACGGAGACCGGGATCCGCCGCCCCCCCAGCCGCTGGACGCCGAGCTCGTCGATCGGCTCCGGTCCGCCCTGGCGAGGCTCCCCGACCGGCTGGCGCAAGGGGCTCTGTTGACCGTCGATCGTTTCGTCGACCGCGCGGTCCACAAGGGGGCGCTGGGGCGCTCCACGGATTACATCGCCTGCGAGATGGAGGCCGCTGTCGTCAAGGCTGCCTGCGACGACGTGGGGGCCCGGTACCTGGGGGTGCGGGCCATCTCCGACGCCGAGCACGAGAGCGTGCCCCCCGTGTCGCTCACGGGCCTCCTGAGGCCCGCGGGGCTGGCGCAGCTCGGTCGATGGGCGGCTCGGCCCGCGGCCGTCGTCGAGGCCTACAACTTCGTGGCCGGGGGACGGAGGGCCAAGCGCGCGCTGGCCCGGGCGATCCCTCCGAGCCTGGAGGTGGCGCACGCGGCGGCCGCGGGCCTCCGGTAAGGTCCGCGCCCCGTGACCGACCCGACAACCCTGCTCCCCGGCGTCGTCGACGCCGTTCGCCTCGCCGCGCGCCCCGTGATGGAGCGCTTCCGCACCCGCCAGACGGTGTGGGACAAGGACGAGGGACGCTCGGTCGCGGGGCCCTCCGCGGGCAACCCGCTCTCCGAGGCCGACCTGCTGGCCGACGAGATCCTCCACCGCGAGCTCCTGGCGCTCCTGCCCGGGTCGGGTTGGCTGTCCGAGGAGACGGTCGACAGCCCCGCGCGACTCGGCTGCGAGGCGGCGTGGATCGTCGACCCGATCGACGGCACCCGGGAGTACGTGGACGGCGTGCCCGAGTTCGCCATCTCGGTCGCCCTGGCGCACGGGGGCGAGGCGGTCCTGGCGGTGCTCCTGAACCCCGCCAAGGGCGAGCTCTACACGGCGATCCGCGGCGTCGGCGCCTTCCGCGACGGGTCCCCGGTGACCGCGTCGACGCGCGCGGACCTGACCGGCGCGACGCTCCTGGCCAGCAACACGGAGATGAAGCGGGGCGAGTTCGCGATCTTCGAGGACCGGATGACGCTGCAGCCGGTCGGCTCGACCGCCTACAAGCTCGCGCTGCTGGCGGCCGGGATCGGCGACGTCTACTTCACGCGCAAGCCGCGCAACGAGTGGGACGTCGCGGCGGGGATCCTGCTGTGCCGGGAGGCGGGCGCGGCGGTGACGGATCTGGGCGGCGTCCGGCACACCTTCAACCGGCCGGATCCCCTGTGTCGCGGCGTGGTGGCCGCGTCGGCGGGGGTCCACGGCGAGGTGATGTCGCTGATCGGCGAGGTCGGCACGCTCGAGTAGCGCGCCTCGGTCAGCGGTCCTGCGAGGACAGTCGGCCGACGGGCGCCCCCACGCGCACGGTCGGGCCTCCCTCCCCGAGCGTCAGCTCCGTTCCCGGCGCGTTGCTCTTCTTCTTCACGTAGCCGAACGCCCGGGGCCCGCTCGTGCCCAGGTACGCGGACGTGGTGAAGCCGACCGGCTTGGCGCCCGCCAGCAGCGCGGTGCCGGGGGCCGGGGCCGCGTCGAGGCCCTCGAGGTCGAGGCGCACGAGGCGACGCTTCGGCTCGCCCATCGAGTCGACGCGGCAGATCACCTCCTGGCCGATGTAGCAGCCCTTCGTGAAGGAGATCGCGAGGTTCGAGAGCCCCGCCTCGAGGGGGATGTGATCGTCGTGGAAGTCGATGCCGTGGCGGGCGCGCCCCGCGGCGATGCGACCCGCCTCCAGGAGCGATCGAGGCCCCCGCGGGACGTCGCCGAGCGCGGCCAGGGCCGCCGCGCCCGCGCCGTGGAGCGCGAAGTCGTCCCCCGTCGCTCCTTCGACGCGCAGCACCCGCACCGCCTCGCCGCCCAGGGTGGTCTCCAGGTGGTTGTACAGCCCGGGGGGCGGGAGCGTCGCGCCGGCCCCGGTGAGGACGTCGGCGGCGCGCGCGCCCGCGAGCAGCCACAGGGGGGCGTCGGAGAGGGGCTCGAAGTAGACCTTCTCGGAGATCAGGTACTTGTCCAGCCCCTCCACGAAGGCGGCCGCGGCCCCCGGCTCGAGGAGCGCGAACATCGACCCGGACTTGCGTTCGTCGTCGACGACGAACAGGCGGACGTCGGCCACGGTCTTGCCGCGGATGTCGTTGAAGGTGAGCCACCGCCCCTCGCCCACGGCGAGGGTCTCGACGTCGTTGCTGAGCATCGCGTGCAGGAAGCGCACGCGGTCGCGGCCCTCGATGACGAGCCGGTCGTGGTCCGAGAGGTCGAAGAGGACGGCGCCGTCGAGCTCCGAGAGGTCGATCGGGCCGGCCGCGGCGGTGCGGCGAGCCTCGTCGAGGACGGCGGGGAGGGCGTGCTTGTTCAGTGTGTCGAGCGCGGACATGACCCTGTGAGTGACACCAAACGAGCAGATTTGCAACCGTAGCGGCACGGTTCGACGTCCGGGGGGGCTGGTATCATCCGTCCGTCGCCGCCCTCGTCGGCACCGCCGGAGTCCAGATGTTTCCTCGGCCTCGCCCCCTGCTGTTGCTGCTCGCCGTCTCCGTCGCCCTCCTCGCGACCGCGGTCCCCGGGTCCGCCCGCGCGCAGCTCGAGCCTTCCCTGGACGCCCAGCGTTTCCTCCCCGCGGGGACGTACCACGGCTTCGTCGTGGTCCCCACCGCGCAGCTGTTGCCCGAGAAGCGCTTCGGCTTCGACGTCGTGTTCAACGTCGCCGCCAACCCGCTGCAGCAGAGCACGTCCGACTTCACCCGCGAGATCGGCGCGATCGACGCGCTCGTTGCGTTCCATGGACGCGTCGGCTTCGCGATCGCCAAGTGGGTGGAGATCGACCTCACGTGGGCGTTCCTGCAGTTTGCCCGGACGGACGCCGGCCTCGGCGCCATCGGGGGTGACGCCTCGGAGGTCTTCTCGTTCGGCGACCTCCAGTTCGAGGGCCGGTTCAAGCCGCTCTTCGAGGAGAAGCACTTCATCAGCCTGATGGTGAAGCCGTTCGTGACGTTCCCCACCGGGAACCGGAAGCTCTTCTTGACGTCGGGCGTGCCCACGGTCGGCGTGGACGTGACCGTGTCCCGGACCCTGTGGCGGTTCAACCTGGCCGGTCACATCGGATACCGCCTCAAGGAGCCCGGCTTCGCCCAGGTGGGCGTGAACCTCGCCGCGGACGACGAGGTTCTGTACGGGCTCGGCGTCGGCTTCCAGGTGCTGCCCCAGCGGCTCGACATCAACCTCGAGCTCGACGGCGTCGGCGTGGTGGGCCCCGGTCTGTCGGCGGTCGGCGTGTACGACGGGCGGGGCGCCGCTCACAGCCCGCTGGAGCTCTTCCTGGACGCCCGGATCCAGACGGACAAGGGCATCGACATCATCGTCGGCGGGGGCCCCGGCCTCACGCCGGGCGCGGGCACTCCGACGGCCCGGTTCTTCGCGGGCGTGTCCTACGCGCCGTCGCGGGACCGCGACCGGGACGGCATCCTCGACCCGGACGACGCCTGCGTCGACGATCCCGAGGACTTCGACGACTTCGAGGACGCGGACGGCTGCCCCGAGGCCGACAACGACGGCGACGGCCTGCTCGACGCCGACGACGGCTGCCCGATCGAGCCCGAGGACAAGGACAACTTCGAGGACGCGGACGGCTGCCCCGACCCGGACAACGACCGCGACCTCATCCCGGATCTGCAGGACGGCTGCCCCGACGAGGCCGAGGACCCCGATCGGTTCGAGGATCAGGACGGCTGCCCCGACATCGACAACGATCAGGACGGCGTGCTCGACATCGCGGACCTCTGCCCCCTCGACAAGGAGGACATGGACGGCTGGGACGACGACGACGGCTGCCCGGACCCGGACAACGACGAGGACGGCTTCCTCGACGCCGAGGACCTGTGCCCGGACAAGCCCGAGAACGTCAACGAGTTCAAGGACGACGACGGCTGCCCCGACGACGTCATCGCCGTCGTGCGCGAGGGCAAGATCGTCATCCTCGAGAAGGTCCTGTTCGTGACCGCCAAGGACAAGATCCTCAAGCGCAGCGAGAAGGTGCTGCAGGCGGTCAAGGACCGGCTCGACGAGTCCCCCGGCATCAAGAAGGTGCGCATCGAGGGCCACACCGACGACCGCGGCTCGGACACGTACAACCAGCGCCTCAGCGAGAAGCGCGCCAACGCGATCCTGCGGTTCCTCGTCAAGAACGGCATCGACCCCGACCGCCTCGAGGCGGTGGGCTACGGCGAGGCGAAGCCGATCGATACGAACAAGACCGACGAGGGCCGCGAGCGCAACCGGCGGGTCGAGTTCACGATCCTGCAGCAGGAGGCGAGCGTCGAGATGAAGGGCGTCGACCTCCCGAAGTGACTCCGCTCACGCTCACGGAGCGGCTCGTCGCCGAGGACTCCGTCTCCGCGCGTCCCAACCGGCGGGTCTGCGAGCGGATCGCCGAAGCCGTGGACGGGCTCGGCGGCGTCGCTCGGTGGATCGAGAAGCCCGGCGATCGCGACCAGGTGAACCTGCTCGTGCGGTTCGGCCCCGACGGGGGCGGCGGCCTCGCGCTCGCGGGCCACGCCGACACCGTGCCGTGGGACGCGTCCATGCGCGCGACGACCAGCCCGGAGCGCGCCGGGGGGCGGCTCTACGGCCGCGGCACGTGCGACATGAAGGGCGCGATCGCGGCGATGATCTGCGCGACCGCGGGCTTCGATCGAGCGCGGCTGCGCAAGCCCCTGTGGCTCGCCTTCACGTTCCAGGAGGAGATCGGCTGCCTCGGGGCGAAGCACCTGGGCGACGTGGCTCCCCTGGACGTGGACCAGTGCATCATCGGGGAGCCCACGGGGCTCACCCCGGTGCACCTCCACAAGGGGTACGTGATCGCCGAGGCCGTGTTCCGCGGCACGCCGTGCCACTCGTCGAACCCCGCGGCGGGGGCGTCGGCGATCCACGCGGCGACGCGGGCGGTGGAGCTCGTGCTCACGCAGGGCGAGTGGTGGCGGCGGGTCGCGAAGGACACGCCCCTCACGCCGTCCTATACGACCGTCAACGTCGGCCTCATCTCCGGGGGGACCGCGCGCAACGTCGTGCCCGCGGAAGCGCGGTTCACGATCGAGATGCGGCCGCTGCCGGGGTCCGACCCCCACGGGATGCTCGACACCCTCGAGGGCGTCGTCCGCAAGGCCACGGCGACGGTGGACGGGGTGGCGGTGGACTTCGTACACCACGAGGTCGATCGCCCGTTCGGGGCCTACCGCGGCGGGGAGCTGGTCTCCTGGCTGGAGGGCCGGACCGGCCGCGAGCCCGGCAGCGTGCCCTTCTACACCGAGGCCGCCTTCTTCGAAGACATGGGCGCCGAGGTGTGCGTCTGCGGCCCCGGCGAGATCGCCCAGGCGCACCGGGTGGACGAGTGGGTCGAGATCGACGCCCTGGGCGCGGCCGAGTTGCTGTACCGAGAAGCCATCGAGGAGTTCTGCACGTGAGCGATCGCAGCCCCGACGCGAGTCAGTTCCTGACCGCGGAGATGCCCTACTACCGCCCCAGCGGGGTGGAGGTCGAGCTGTTCGAGCAGGCCTTCCACAACAAGATCCCCGTGCTGCTGAAGGGCCCCACGGGGTGCGGCAAGACGCGGTTCGTGTCCTACATGGCGCACAAGCTGGCGCGCCCCCTGGTCACGGTCGCGTGCCACGAGGACCTCACCGCCAGCGACCTCGTGGGTCGGTTCCTGTTCCGCGACGGGGAGACGCAGTGGGTCGACGGGCCCCTCACCGCGTCCGTGAAGATGGGCGGGATCTGCTACCTGGACGAGGTCGTGGAGGCTCGAAACGACAGCCTGGTCGTCATCCACCCGCTCGCCGACGACCGCCGGATCCTCCCCGTGGAGAAGCGCAACGAGATCCTCAAGGCGCCGGACGACTTCATGCTCGTCGTCTCCTACAACCCGGCGTACCAGTCGGTGATCAAGGACCTCAAGCAGTCGACGCGGCAGCGCTTCATCGCCATCCCGTTCGACTACCTCGAGCGCGACGTCGAAGCGGAGGTCGTGGGTCACGAGGCGGGCCTGGACGATGAGACGGCGCTGCGGCTGGTGCGCGTGGGGCAGCGGATCCGCAAGCTCAAGAACCACGGCCTCGACGAGGGCGTGTCCACCCGTCTGCTCATCTACGCCGGCCGTCTCATCGCCTCGGGGCTCGAGCCGAGCGAGGCCTGCGCGGCCGCGATCGTCGAGCCGCTGTCCGACGACGCCGACCTGCAGCGGTCGATGACCGAGATCATCCGCGACTTCTTCTAGGAGGCGGGCAGGGCCCGCAAGGCCCCCTGCGGTCGGGTGGGTTCGGCACTACACTGAAGGACGATGTCCTCTGGGAACGGCGACGACGGCAAGGGATCGGATGCGGGACGCCGCTGGTTGAAGCGGATCGCCTCGCTGCCCGTGGGAGAGGCCGCGGAGCTCCTCGTCCTGGCGCGATCCCGGATCCGCGAGTCGCCCGTCGAGCACGCCAAGGCCGCGGCGGACGTGACCCGCGCGCTGGGCGACGTCCGCCCGGGGCTCCCCTCGGACGCCTTCCAGGCCCTGCGTCGCGCGGTGCTGCTCGTGGCCCGACGCGACTGGACCGCCGCCGCCTACCTCGCCGAGTGCGCGCCTCCGCTCGCCCGCGAGCACCCCGACACCCTCGACTGGGTCGGTGAGGCCGTCGCCCGCGCCATCCAGGCCGATCGGACCCTCGCTCGCCAGCTCGCCCGCATCCTCCCGGGCTGCGCCGGGCGGATCGACGACCGCGAGGCGCGCCTGCGCGTCATCTCGGCCCTCTCGGACCTGTGCCGACGCTTCCCCGGTCTGGGGCTCGCGGCGCTCCCCACGGTCGAGTCGCTGCTCGAAGAGGGCTCCCCCGAGGGCCTCGCGCGGTTCCTCGAGGAGGCGCTCACGCTCGCGGGCCGATCCGAGGTCGTCGCCCGGAGCTTCCTGCTCCGCGAGTCCCGCGCCGGCCAGCACGCCTGGGACAACCAGCGCGACGGGCTCCCGCTGCAGGCCGTCGCCCGGACGCTGCAGTTCTACGCCGAGTCCCACGTGGGCGAGCACATCGAGGTCCGGGCGGCGACCGACCTCCCCCCGGGGATGGGCATGCCCCCCGGCGCGATCGCCATCACCGACGGTCGCCGGATCTTCCTCGTCCCCCGGCTCGATCGCTTCGACGACCCCGAGGCCAACTTCCGGCTGTACAAGGTCGCGACGGCTCACGAGGTCGGTCGCATCGAGTTCGGCACCTTCGACCTCGACCCGCACGGCGTGCCCGGCCTCGATCCGATCGACGTCGAGCGCCCCGAGGTGGACGCCGACGGCAACCCGGTCCTCGTCTTCGCGTCGCGGTTCGAGGACCAGGCGCTCGCCCAACGGCTGATCCTGTTCGCCGAGGACCTGCGCGTCGACGCCTGCCTCCGCCGGGAGTACCCGGGGCTCGCCCGGGACATCGAGGAGATGGCCCGCGTCGAGCGCCTGGATCGGCCCGACATCGACGAGCTCGAGGGGCCCGAGCAGCTCCTCGAGCTGCTGGCGCGGCGCCTCTGGTACGGCGAGGCGCTGCCCGACGGCGACGTCTGGCGCCGGTTCCGGGAGTCCGCGTGGCTGCTCGAGGCCCTGCGTCACCCCGGCGCGGGCGTGCAGGACTCGGCGGGCGCGGCCGCCCGGCTGTACCGCTTGCTGGGCGGGGAAGGGGAGCCCGGCGACGTGCCCGAGCCGCCCCCCGAGCAGCCCGGGGGCGGCGTCTCGATCGGAGTCCTCCGGCGCGGGGACGAGGGCGACGAGGAGGGCGACGGTTCGGCCGGGGACGGACCGTCGATCGTGCTCGATCCCGAGGGCGTCATGGACGACGGCGCGGGCGGTGGCCCCGACGGCGGGGCGGGCGGGCCCCACGACCCCCGCGGCGGCGACTCCCGCTCCGGTGACGGCGCGGCCACGGGGACGACTCGACCGTTCCACGGCGGGGTCGTGCCCGACGTCGAGGACGCGTCCCAGAAGGCCCTGGAGCAGCGCGCCGCGCGGATCCAGCGGGCCCTGGACGCGCGGGGCATCCCCGCCTCGCTGCGGGAGATCATGAACGCGCTCGAGCTCGATCCCGAGCTGTCGGACCGGGCGCTGGAGCAGTCGATCATCGACGGGTTCCGCGAGGGCCTCCGGCGCAGCGACAAGGACGCCCGCCCGCGGCTCCGCCAAGGCGAGGCCGACACCGGGGCGGTCCTGCACCGCTACCCCGAGTGGGACGAGCAGATCGGCGACTACCGCCCCCGCTGGACGACCGTGTGGGAGCGCCGGGCCGAGGGCAACGCGGGCGCGTTCGTCGACGCCGTCCTCGCCGAGCACGGCCCGATGGTCTCCCAGCTCCGGCGGGAGTTCCAGATGCTGCGGCCCACCGGCCTGGGCCGCGAACGCCGGGCCCGGGACGGCGAGGAGCTCGACCTCGACGCCCTGGTCGCGGACCTGGTCGATCGCCGGGTGGGCCTGCCCGCCGACGGACGCGTGTACCAGCGTCGCCGGTACTCGACCCGGGACGTCGCCGTCGCCTTCCTCGTGGATCTGAGCGCCAGCACCCGCGAGAGCGTGGGCGAGTCCGGCAAGTCGGTCATCGAGGTCGAGAAGGAGGCCCTCGTGCTCATGTGCGAGGCCCTGGAGGCCCTCGGCGACCGGTACGGCATCTTCGGGTTCTCCGGCCGCGGCCGGCAGATGGTCACGTTCGACGTGTTCAAGGACTTCGGCGAGCGGTACGGCGGCGACGTGAAGGGCCGCATCGGGGCGATGACCTACCGCATGGAGAACCGCGACGGGGCCGCCATCCGGCACGCCACCCGGCGGCTCATGGACGTGGACGCCCGCTCCCGGCTGCTGATCCTGCTCTCGGACGGCAAGCCGCTGGACTGCGGCTGCGACCTCTACCAAGCGTCGTACGCCCAGGCCGACACCCGCACCGCCCTTCGCGAGGCGCGAGCGCAGCGCATCCACCCCTTCTGCATCACGGTGGACCCCCAGGGCGAGGACTACCTCAAGGAGATGTACGGCGCCGTGCGCTACGCCGTCATCGACAGCGTGACCGCTCTGCCGTCGCGCCTCCCCGCCATCTACCGGCGGCTCACTACCTAGGCTCGCCGGCGTCCCCGACCTTCGAGCCGGGGCGGCACAGCGTGCTCGGATCGCCCGCCGCGTGCTCCTCGGCGCAGCGGGCGCGGCGCGCGGTGGCGTCCTGCTCCGCCTCCAGCGCCTCCCGGACGCGCTCGTCGTCGCCCCCGGCGAGGCCCAGGAGGACGTCGCGGTAGACCCCCAGCAGGCGGCCCAGGATCTCGAGCTCCATGCGCTCGGCGTCGGTCGTTACGGCGCAGGCCGCGCGCACGGACTCGATCGACTCCAGCTTGGTCCCGAGCGTGACGAGGGCTCCGTCGTCGCGCTCGCCGGGGGGGCGCACGAGGTGCCCGCGGAGGGCCGAGGCGGTCTCGCGGACTTCGGCGTCCACGTCGTCGATGCATCCCTTCGCGCGGGAGTCCCGCAGCCAGCCCCCTTGCCAGAACTCCGCCGCGGTCGTCGCCCACGCCGCGTACGCCTCCGCCTTCTCGCGGTAGGTCCGCAGCTTCTGGTTCACGACGTCCGTCTCCGCCTCCGCGATCCAGGCCTGCTCCACGAAGCCCATGGCCTCCTGCAGGCGATCGAGGCGTCGGGCTTCGTGATCCAGCACCCGCCGCGTCAGCAGGTCGTCGGCGAGGTCGCTGCGCGCGTGGCCGCACGCTCCTCGGGCCTGCCCCCAGTTGTAGTCGGCGCTCTCCACCTGGCGCGCGAACGCCTTGAGGCCCAGATCCCCGGACCGGACTCGCCCCCAGCGCAGCCCCGCCTCGTTGAGCACGTCCACCATCTCCCGGCACGCCGCCCGCGCGGGCAGGGCCGCGTCGAGCTCGTCGCGGGTCACCTGGGTGACGTCGGCGTCGGTCAGCGGGCTCGGTTCGATGGGGGGGAGCTGGGCGCGCGCACCGGTGGGCAGCAGCCCGAAGACCGCGACGAGGGCGATCGCGCGACCCCGCGCCACCCGGGCGCTACTCGACGGCGGAGAAGGTCGCCTTGCGGATCTGGACCTTCTGCATTTCGCGCAGGCGCTCGTTGAGCTCCTTGACTGCCGCGTACTCCTCGTCGTTCTTGACGAACACGAGCAGCTTGTAGACGTAGATCGACAGCCCGCGGTCCTTTTCGACCTTCTCGCAGGAGTCTCCGTCGCAGGAGATCTCGTCGATCTTCAGGTCGTACCGGTGCATCTTGCTGTCGTTGGCGATGTGCGCGCCCTTCCGGGTCGTCTCCCGGAGCTTGAACGTGGTGGGGTGCTTCAGCGTGCACTCCCACATCATCGGCTCGCCGAGCTCCTGGACGCCCTCGGAGTAGCAGTCGGTGCCCTCGGTCACCTTGATCTTGGCGGCCGACATCGACGCGATGTTGCTCCAGGGGGTCGTGAACTCGTCCACGTCGTCCACGATGACGCCCACCTCGCCGGACTCGGCGGGCTCCGGCGACTCGGTGTCTTCGTCGGTGGCGATGACGCGGATGACCTTGCCCTTGACCTTCGTTCCGTCCACCAGCGTGGCGTCGATCATGAACGGGGTGATCGCGGGGTCCGGCTCGGGGCAGCCGTCTTCGTCGTCCCAGCCGTCCTTGTTCTCGGCTTCGTCGGGGCAGCCGTCGTCCGCGTCCGGGATCTCGTCGCCGTCGTTGTCGGGATCGGGGCAGCCGTCGGCGTCCTCGTGCCCGTCGGCGTCCTCGGCCTCGTCGACGCACTTGTCCGACTCGTCGTCCACGCCGTCGCCGTCGGTGTCCGGCGGGGGCGGGGGCGGCGTCTCTTCGGCCTGGCCCTTCTTCTTCTTCTTCTTCTTCTTCTTCTTGCCTCGAACGGCGACGCGGTCGTCCTCGGAGGTGGGGGCGATCGTGTCCACTGCGACGCCTTCGGCGGCCGTCGCGGGGGCGGACAGGGAGAGGAGGAAGATCAGGGAGAGCAGGGTGCGCATGGTGCGTTCGACTCCGGGGTCAGCGCCGTTTTTGCGGCGGCGCGAGCATACAGCAGGGGGCGCCGATCAGGCAGCGGCAGGACGGTCCTGAGGGGTAGGACCGAGGTGCTCGCCCGCGAGGTCCGGGTGGGCCGCCGCGGCCGCCGGCCCCAGGACCTCGTCGAGGGCCGCTACGACGGCCTCGCGGCTGTTCAGGGTGTTCACCCGACGCTTGAAAGCGTCGCCCCCCGGGAGCCCGGCGGTGTACCGCACGAGGTGCCCGCGGACGAACCGCATGGCCCGCTCTTCGGCGCCCGCGCGCTCCTTGCGCTTGCGGCTCCACCGACCGAACGACCCGATCGCCCCGTCCAGGTGCCGGTGGACCGTGGCCCGGCGCTCCTCCCACGACGGCCTGCGGACGAGGCGTCCGTGCCACGCGTCGTCGATCTGCTCGAAGATCCAGGGGTTCCCGATCGCGCCGCGGCCCACCATGACGGCGTCGACGCCCGTCCGCTCGCGCATGCGCAGGGCCCCGGCCGCGTCGCGGATCCCGCCGTTGCCGATCACGGGGATGCCCACCGAGTCCTTGATCCTCCCCAGGAGGTCCTGGTCCACGGGCCCCTCGTGCCGCTGGGCGCGCGTGCGGGCGTGCACCGCGATCGCGCAGCCCCCGGCTCCTTCGACCGCCTGGGCGACGTCCACGGCGTTGATCTCCGCGTCGTTCCAGCCCGAGCGCGTCTTCGCCGTCACGGGCACGTCCACGGCCTCCACGACCGCCTCGACGAGTCGCCCCACGAGCTCCGGGTCCCGCATCAGGGCGGCCCCCGCGCCGCGGCTCACGACCTTCGCCACGGGGCACCCCATGTTCAGGTCGATCAGGTCGCAGGGCACGTTGTCGACGACCCACCGCGCGGCCTCGGCGAGGGGCCCGGGCTCGGGCCCGAACAGCTGCACGCCCACCGGTCGCTCGACCTCCGTCGTCTCCACCAGCTGAAGCGAGCGCCGCAGGCCCGCGAGCAGGGTCGATGCCGAGACGAGCTCCGTGTAGACGAGCCCGCAGCGGTGCTCGCGGCAGAGCAGCCGGAAGTTCAGGTCGGTGATCCCGGCCATGGGCGCGAGGATCGCCACCTCCGGAATGGAGAGGGAGCCGAGCTTCATCGGATCAGCAGGGGTCTCCGCCGTCGGCCGTGAAGGTGATGCTCGTGAGGACCGAGGCGTTGCCCGCGGCGTCCAGGACGATGAAGTGGAAGGCGTGGGTCTCCCCCGCGTCGACCCCGGCCGCGCCGACCTCCCAGGAGTGGGGGAGCTCGCCGGACGCGCCGATCTTCGTCCCGGACGAGTACGACCGGGGCGCGGCCGTGTCCAGGGCGACGGTGTACTGGACGGGGGCGAGCAGGTCGGCGTCGGCGTCGGTGACGAACAGCGTGAACAGGATGAAGTCCTGGCCCACGACGGTGCGCTCGCACGCGGTGATGTTCTGGATGACGGGCGGGGCGTCGGCCACGTCGTCGTCCCCGGCGTCGTCGTCGTCGGTCGCGTCGTCGTCGTCGGTCGCGTCGTCGTCGTCGGTCGCGTCGTCGTCGTCGGCTCCGTCGTCGTCGTCCGACCCGTCCGGACCCCGGGGCGCGGGGCAGGCCGCGAGGGCGAGCGAGACGAGCGCGAGCAGGGGGCGCAGGACGGTCACGAGCCGACCCTAACGAGCCGCCCGCCGCCCGTCGAGAACGGTGTTAGCCTCGCGCGCTCCATGCGCCGGCGCCTCGATCTCTGGTTCCTCCTGCCGTTCGCCGTGCTGCTCGCCTGGTGGCAGTGGGAGTACCGCGGCTACGTCAAGGACGACGCGTACATCTCGCTGCGCTACGCCCGGAACCTCGTCGAGGGCCACGGCCTGGTCTTCAACCGGGGGGATCGGCTCGAGGGCTACACCAACTTCCTGTGGATCCTCATGTCGACCCCGGCGTTCGTCCTCGGGATCGATCCGTTGGCGTGGGTGAAGGGGCTGGGCTGCTTGTTCGGCCAGCTGGCGCTCGTGGTCACGTACTCGATCGCGCGCTTCTTCGGGGGCGACCGGAGCGACTGGGCGAGCTTCGTGGCGCCCGCCCTGTGGGCGTCGTCCACGTCCGTGGTGCTGTGGAGCATGGGCGGCCTCGAGCCGACGTTCATGGCCGTCGTGGGCGGGGGAGGGACCCTCTTCGCCATGAAGGCCTGGGTCGCCGAGGATCCCGGGGAGGCGCGACGGCACGCGATCGCGTCGGCCCTCCTGCTCGCCGCCGCCGCCGTGTGCCGCCCCGACGCCCACGCGATCTTCCTGGTGGCCGCCGGGTTCGTGGGGCTGCGCGTGCTGCTCGATCGTCGCCTCGCGCCGCACTGGCTCCTGTGGGCCGGGATCTTCACCGCGATCGTGGGTCCGTACCACGTCTGGCGCTACCTGTACTTCGGCAGCCTGCTGCCGAACACGGCCCTGGTGAAGGCCGCGGCGGGCCCCGAGGTCTGGGACGCGGGCGTCAAGTACGTGCGCAGCCTGCTCGGGTTCAACGTGAACCCCGCCGTGTTCGGCCTCGCCCTGCTCGCGCCCCTGGCCGCGGGGCGGCGCCTGGTCAAGGTGTGGGGCCTGCTCCTCGTCGTCGCCTACCTGCTGTACCTGGTGAAGATCGGGCGCGACGAGATGAAGTACTTCCGGCTCTTCTTGCCGGTCTATCCCGTCGCCCTCGCGCTCGCGGCGGACGGGGCTCGGAACCTCTTCGAGTTCGGCGCGCGCAACGCCGGGGGAGGGGCGCGCGCCCGGGCCGTCGCCATCGGGACGGCCGCGCTGCTGACCTGGGCGGGCGTGGTCGTGTGCGTGGACTTCACGGCGAAGAAGCAGGACTGGAACAGCCACTTCGTCGACTGGAGCGAGAGGTCCTTCCAGGCGATGGGGGCGTACGTCGCCGAGCGCTCCGAGCCGGGCGACGTGGCGGTGTTCCAGGACATGGGGGGCGCGCCCTGGAGGTCCCCCGACATCGTGTGGATCGACACGATCGGCATCCTGAATCGCTTTGTAGCTCAGGAACTTGCAGCAATAGAGTTGAACCCCTTCATGAGGGGTGCGAAGCGCAAGACCCCCGGGGGCTCGGCGGCGATCCGCGGGTTCGAGAAGCGCGTGCGCGAGTACGCGTTCGAGCAGGATCCCGAGTGGATCGCGTTCATCGCCTACGTGAGCAAGCCGCAGCGCAAGCGGCGAGCGTTCGCCCGGCGCGTGGCGCTGGCCGAGCGGGCGGGGGAGTCGGTCGAGCCGGTCTTCGCCCCTCGCCTCCGGGCGAACAGCCACGCCCACGGCATCTACAAGGACCCGCGGTTCGCGCGCGACTACGTCTTCGAGCGCTACTGGAAGCGCAACGCCGGGTACTGGGTGGTGCTGTTCCGCAAGCGCGCGGACGCGGGGTGAGCGCTACTCCGTCGTGAAGTAGGGGGGGCCGCCCTCGGCCGCGTGCGTCGTGTAGCCGTCGCCGAGGGCGAGCAGCGACTGATCCGGCCAGACGATCTCGCGCACGACCCACAGCTGCCCCGCCTGCATGGGCGTGGGCGTGGTGATCGTCTCGGTGATCGGGCGCCCGAGGACCTTCACGTCGATCTGCGCGTCGACCACCTGGGCGTTGCCGCCGTCGATGTCGACGTGGTCCGAGAAGTAGTGCAGGTACAGCGTGTACGTGCCGTCCATGGGCTCCGGCACGAGGATCGTCTCGCGGAACGGACCCTGGCCCTCGCCGTCGAGGTCGCGATCCAGCACCGGGTTGTCTTCGGCGGACGCCGTGTCGCCCCAGTCGGGGTTCGGCCTCCAGGAGAAGCAGTCGCTGCCCCCGGCCAGGTCGAAGTAGGTGCCGCCCTCGCGCACGAGGTGGATGTCCATGTCCGCGCCGCTCACGTCCCACTCCAGCGTCACGGACAGCTGGGACGGCGGGACCGCCTGCACGTTGACGATCGCCGGGGTCGACACGCCCTCGCGGGTGTCGGCCACCACCAGCTCGATCCGGTAGGTGCCGAGCACGTCCGGCACGAACGACGGGAAGGCGCTCTCCACCTCCTCGGTCTCGGGGTCGTCTTCGGGCACGTCGAGGGCCACGCTGCTGCCTTCGGGGGCGGACAGCAGGGTCCACTCGAAGGTCATGGTGCCGCGGGCGTCCTCGTCGAAGGAATGGGACCCGTCGAGCACGGCCGTGTCGCCCTCGAGGACGTACCCGAGCCGCTTGGTGGACTCGATGCCCTGGCCCTCGAAGACGAACGCGAGCGCGATGGGGGCGCGGTTCGGCACCTGCTGCAGGCCCGAGTCGCTGCACTGGGCGCCGAGGAAGAGGGGGACGGCGACGATGAGGGGGAGGACGCGCTTCATCGCAGGCTCCCTTCCCGCCGCCGCGCGGCGACGATACCCAGCAGCAGGAGGCCCGCGCCCAGCCCGGCGGAGCTCGCCCCGGCCACGGCGCAGTTCGACCCGCTCCCCGAGCCGCCTCCGGTCAGGTTCGTATTGATGGCGTTGCTCGTGACCTCGACGGGGTAGCCGGGCTCGGAGCGCAGGCCGCTGGCGTTCTCGACCACGACCTCGATCCAGCCCTCCGCGTGCGGCGGCGTCATCACGGTGGCCATCTGGCCCCCCTCGGCCGCCTGGACCAGCTGGACGTCCGCCTCGGTCTCGGTGCCGTCCTCGGCGACGAACCAGACGCTCAGCCCCGGGCGCATGCCCGACCCGCGGACCCGCATCTCGGTCTCGCCGTCGGGGTGGACGGAGCCCGGGAGCACGGACGTCACCCACGGCTTCGTCTCGCCGGGGGCCGGCCGGTGGTACGTGAACGCGGACCCGAGCGTGACGAGATCGTCGCCGCGCTCCACCGAGATGTCGACGGTCCCGCCGTCGGGCACGCCCGCCACGGCCGCGCTGGGGATCGAGTCCAGGATGAGGACGTCGCCCGAGTCGACCCGCGGCGCGCCGATCGTCTCCGAGCCCCAGTGGATGATCGTGTTCTCGTTGAACCCGCCTCCGTGCAGGAGCACTCGGCCCCCGCCGTCGACGTCCGCCTCCTTGGGCGAGAGGTAGCCGAGCTCCAGGTCGTCGTTGGGCGTGTGGTCGGACTTCGGGTCCTTCTGGTCGTCCTGGCTGAACCGGAACCGGTCCAGGAGCACGGCCGAGTCCCAGATGCCGTCGGCCACGTCGTAGATCTCGAAGGACAGGCTCATGCGCGTGCCCGGCACGCAGGGGGCGACGGTCGTGACCCAGCCCGTGCCGCCGTCCCGGTCGAACCCGGTCCCCGCGAGCACGTCGGGGGAGTCGTCTTCGTGATAGACGACCGTGAACAGGCCGTTGTTGACGTTCACGGGGTTGCCCGCGCTGTCGAACACGATCTGGCCGTTGTACGCGCCGGGCGCGTTCAGCCACACCTCGAAGGTGTCGTTGAACTCCTCGCCGACCCACTCGGGGTACTCGCGCGACAGGAAGTAGAAGTCGAAGGAGAAGGAGTTGGCGAACTCGGGGACCTCGAGCTCCACCCGCAGCGTCGCGTGGTCGCCCGCGGAGTCGTCCGTGCCCTCCCCGGGGTAGTCGTGGTCGTCGGCCGCCGTGATGTTGTTGGTATTGCCCGTGGAGATCAGCGCCATCGTCGGGGGGTCGTTGGGGAGGATCTTGTCGCCTCCCAGCTCGGTGCGGACCGCGAACATGTTCGCGTGCGACCCGGGCGTGGAGACCGTGCCGTCCACGATCCAGCCGCGCTCGATCTCCATCGCTTCGAGCAGCTCCTCGGGCGCGTTTTCGGCCCACGCAACCCCGGGGGAGAGCAACGTGGCCGCGAGCAGGGCGGGGACTGATAGACGGCGCATCAAAACTCCAGGGCGGGCGACCAGACTCCGTAGGATACGCGCGGCACACCCGACCGAATCACAAGACCTCGGCCGCCTTTTGTCAAGGGAATGTCAAGTCCCCGTGTCGCCGAGCGCGTCCACCGCCTCGGCGCGATGGACACGCTCGATCCGTACCAACCGGTCGGGATCGAGGGCGCCCGCGAGCGCGTCGGCCGCGGCGGTGACGGCGTCGGGGTCGACCCCCTCCACGGTGAGGATCACGCGCACGTCGTCCCGGCCCCACTGGGGGTACGAGCCGATCTCGACGGTCGGGTGCGCCTGCACGACGCGCCCCACGGCGTCCGCCGACTCGCTCTCGCCCTCCATCGTCCACACGGACTGGCAATGGACCTCGGGCCCCCGGAAACGCTCCTGCAGGGCCGCGAAGCGACCGACCACGAGGCGGGGGACGCCCGGGAGGATGTACACGTTGCGGCAGCGGACGGTGGGGAAGGTGGGGTCGCCTTCGAGCGTCGCGCCCGCGGGCACGCGCGCCATGCGGAACCGGGCCTCGCCCCGGCTCCGGGTCCACCGGGTCTCGATCAGCTCCCGCAGCGACGCGTCCTCGACGATGCCCACGTCGAACGCGAGCGCCACCCCCTCGATGGTGAGATCGTCGTGCGTCGGCCCCACGCCCCCGGTCGTGATCACGAAGTCCGCGCCCGCCGCCGCGTCCCGCACGGCGTCCGCGATGCGGTCGAGCTCGTCCGGGACGATGTCGACCCCCACGCACTCCACCCCGAGCGTGCGGAAGCGACCGAGGAGGAACGGCGTATTCCGATCGATCACCTTTCCGCTGAGCACCTCGTTGCCGATGACGACGATGCGTGCGGTGGGCCGAGTAGACATCCGGCGGCATCCTACCGGATGATGTATGGCCGCCGATCGCACGACACGCCTGCCCAAGACCCCCGGACCATGCGCTTGAATCGCACCTTGCTCGCCTGTCCCGTCCTCGCGCTCGCGCTCGCTTGCGGCGATCTCGAGCCGCTGTCCGACCCCCCCCCGGATCCGACGCCCGACGAGCCCGATCCGGCGCTCGTCGAGGCCGCCATGGCGGAGATCGAGCTCGGCGAGTCCATCGAAGAGGGGGCGGTCGAGGACGAGACCCCGGGGGCGTTCGCGATGCTCACGCAGGGCTCCTCGATCCAGGAGTCCACCCCGACCGAGGCCCAGAAGAAGAAGACGCAGGCGACGAGCGACCCGGGCATGGGCGCGTCGGGGGGGCGTACGCTCAGCGGGGAGCAGGTCCAGGCCGGGATTCGGCCCAACCTCCCGCAGGTGCGCGCGTGCTACGAGAAGGAACTCAAGAAGGGCGGAGACTTCGGCGGCAAGGTCGTCCTGGGCTGGACGATCGGCGCCGACGGCAAGGTCCGCGCGCCGCGCGTCATCCGCAACTCGACGGGCAATCGCGCGATGCTCCCCTGCATCACTCGGGTAGTCTCGCGCTGGCGGTTCGCCAAGGCCGAGTCGCCCACGGATATCGAGTACCCGTTCCGGTTCAAGCCGAGCGTCGGCTTCTGAGGATTCGACCGATGAGGATTCTTTCGATCATCACCACCGCGGCCCTCGCGGTCGCGCTCGGGGGGTGCCCCGCCGCGGGCGACGTCGACTACTTCCAGCTCGGCATCGGGAACACGTGGGAGTACCGCGTGCTGTCGGGCGGCGAAGAAGGCGAGCGGTGGACCGCGATCAGCGACGATCCCGACGACAACGAGTACGCCCGCAGCGGTCGCGGCGACATCATGTTCCACCTCATGCGCACCTACCCGAACGCCGAGCCGGAGCTCCCCGACATCGAGATCCCGATGCGGAACTTCAACGTCTCGGAGGAGCGCACGGTCGAGGACGTGCTCCTGGGCTGGCAGTACAAGGACGTGCCCTCGGACGAAGGCGACCGCAACGAGTGGTTCGTGAAGATCCCGGACCCGACCGACCCCGACTACAGCGACTCGTGGGAGTACGACGTCCCCAGCGAGTCGAACTCCGAGGTGTCGATCGCGGTCACGCAGTCGTGGTGCCAGGAGCCGCTGCTCACGTCCTACGGCACCTACGACGACTGCCTCGACGTCATCCGCACGAAGACGACGGATCACAACGACGGCGAGCTGATCACCACCCAGGTGCGACACGAGACCTGGGCCGGGGGGTACGGGCTGATCCGCTACCTGATCATCGCGGGCGACGAGGACGAGACCGAAGGTCGGCTCGCGTCCACGAGCGTCGCGCCCCGGCCCGGCTCCGAGTAGTCACTCGCACAGCAGCGTCCGGGCGCCCTCCGGGGCCTCCACCGCCAGCGCGTCCTCCAACCGCTTCGCGATGCGTCGCCGGGCTTCGGCCGTGGTGGGCATGAGGTTGACGCGTACGAGCGCCACGCGCTGGGCCGAGTCGATGCGGGGGCCGAACATGTCTCCGGTGGGCGCCATGCTCATCGCGAGCAGCAGCTGCGCCACCTCGGAGCGCTTCGGGGGGACGATCGCCTCGGCGGGGTTCCCGCGCCGCAGACCGCGCCGAGTGACCTTGATGTCGTCCACGATGGTGAAGGACTGCGCTACCCTCGGGATCCCCTCCGCCACGGCCTGGAAGCGGTCCAGCGCGTGCAGCGCCGCGGGCTCCTTGATCCCGCCGTCCTCGCCGGTGTCCAGCAGGCCCAGGATCGCCGCGGACGAGGGGCCCGCCCCGGCGACCTTGCGGTAGGTCTGGAGGTCGCCGGGCTCGAGGTCGATCGCCATCTCGAGGGTCGGCTCGGCCGCCACCTGCGCCTCGAACGCCGCCCGGAGGTCCACCCCGTCGAACATGCCCCGGTTGAGGTGGATGTAGCTGCGCGTGCCCGAGGCGTCGACGACGTCCCCGGGGGCGAACTCGAGCTCCATCATCAGCGACTGGATCCGCAGGGCGCCGGGCCCGTCCACGGGGAGCTCGTCGCGGGGGAGCACGAGCCGCGCGCCGCCGGGCCGCGCCTCCATGAGGGGGACGTTGGTGAGGCACTTGGTCATCACGTCGTGGTCGATCTGCGCGTCCTCGAAGGCGACGCAGACCCGGTCCAGCGCCTCGAGCACGTCGGGGCGGAACACACCGCCCCCGTCCCGGGGGCGCAGAGCCACGACTGCCGTATCCTGAGGCCCGAACACGTCGTCGATCTCCGCTCGGCAGGTCGCCGGATCGAGGCTCGGCGTCGCGGTGCGCTGCTTGCAGCCGACGACGCACAGGGCGGCGCCGAGGGCGAGGAGCAGCAGGGGAACGCGATGATCGAGGTGCTGGTCCGAGTCGCGATCTGGACCGCCGGCGTCGGCCTCGCGGTCCTCGCGTACGAGCTCCTGCGGGCCTCGGTGCTCCGCGGCGCGCGCATCCGACTCGAGCACAGCGTGAGTCGCTACCTCTCGCGGCACCGGGTCAAGCTCGACCGCTTCAAGTTCACCCACAAGCACTACATCCGCGAGGCGTTGCTGAACGACCCGGACCTCGGCGCGTTCATCGCCGACCGGGCGCAGGAATCGGGAGAGGGTACCGAAGCGCTGCGACTTCGGGCGGAGTCGTACATCGAGGAGATCGTCCCGTACTTCTCGCTGGTGTCCTACTACAAGCTCGGGTTCGGCATCGCGAAGCCGGTCCTGCGCCTCCTCTACGACGTCGTGCGCGTGCACGACAACCTCCACGAGGCCGCCGAGTCGGCCGCGGAGGAGGACGCGGTGGTGTTCGTCATGAACCACCGGAGCAACGCCGACTACGTGCTCTTCGCGTACTGCATGTCGCGCGAGGTCGCCCTGTCCTACGCCGTGGGCGAGTGGGCGCGGGTGTGGCCGCTGGAGACGCTCTTCAAGAGCTTCGGGAGCTACTTCGTCCGGCGCGGCGAGAAGGACCCGCTCTATCACGCCGTGCTCAGCCGCTACCTCCAGCTGGTGACCCGGGGCGGGCTCACGCAGGGCATCTTCATCGAGGGCGGTCTCAGCCGCGACGGGCACCTGCGCAAGCCGAAGGTGGGGCTGCTGGACTCGCTCCTGCAGGTCGTCTCGGACCCCGGCTTCGCGGGCGACGTCCGCTTCGTCCCCGTGGGGCTCAACTTCGACCGGGTCCTGGAGGACGTGAACCTGCTCGGCGAGAAGAAGGGTGGGGCGGAGGCGCCCGGGGCGGTCGACAAGGTCCGGTCGCTGGGGTTCCTGGCCAAGATGCTGCCCCGCCTCGCCCTGCACCGGCTGCGGCGGATGGCGAAGGGGGCCTGGCGCCTCGCGCGGCACCGGCGGTGGACGTTCGGCGTGGCCGCCGTGCACGCGGGGCCCACGATGGGGATGCGCGAGTTCTTCGGGGACGACCTCGGCGAGGTCGCGAAGCTGCCCCGCAAAGAGCGTCGCCTGCACCTGCAGCGGTTCGCCGAGGCCCTCATGGAGCGCATCGGGGCGGAGGTCCCGCTCACGTCGGTGCCCCTCTTCGTGACCGCCCTGGAGGACACGGGGGCGCTCGAGGTCGACCGTCCAGTCGAGCGAACCGCGGTGCTCAAGGCGATCCGGAGGCGGCTGGAGCAGGCCCGAGCGGCGCGGGTGCCCGTGATGCTGGGGCCGGAGTTCGAGCTGCTCGCCGGGCAGCGGGAGGCGATCGACCGCGGCGTGCGGAGGGGGGGGCTGCTCGACTTCGAGAAGGACCTCATCGGCGACGACGAAGCCGCCGGGGTCTACGAGCTGGCGACGACGATCCTGGCCCACCGCCGGGCCCTGATCATCCGTCCGGACACGCTGGAGGTGCGCCCGTCGGGCCGGGAGCTGCTCCGGTACTACTCCCGCTCCGTGGAGCAGCACTTCGAGGCCGAGGCGACCGACTAG
>CAZEKB010000094.1:0-28018 GCA_964512225.1 uncultured Rickettsiales bacterium
ATCGGCACGAAGGGCTCTCCTGACTTGGCGACCGAGTAGACCGCCGTCATCAGCTTTTGCATGCACGCCACGCGGATGACCTTGTGGGGCTTTCCGCGGCTCCTCAGGCGCTGGGCAGAGGCCGACATCCAGGGGTTGATGGTCATCGCGGTGAGCGTCGGCATCCACAGCTTCTTTCGGAGCTCGGCGCTTCCCGTGCGGCAGATGGGAGCCCGCCTCGGCGCGCGTTTGCCGCTGTGGTTCGTTCGGGGGGTGATCCCGGCGTAGGCGGCGAAGGTCTTGGCGGAGTCGTAGTCGCGGGGGTCTCCGGCCGCCGAGAGGATGTGGGCGGCGGTCTGCACCCCAACGCCCTGGATGGTGGTGATGAGCCGGCCGACGTCGTGGTCGTCGAGGCTGCGCCAGGTCGAGGGCGCCAATCTCACTCACGGGGACGTCGCCCCAAACCTACTCCCGGCGACCCACTCCTGATGACCATGCCGTCAGGCCAGCGCCTGCCGTCGAGTAGGCCTCGCCTCGCAAGCTCGGCTCGGCCCCGCTCCCATGAACCTCCATGAGGAGGTCATACAAGGGCTACTCGCTGCGGAGGAAGGGCAGCGGGTTCACGGGGACGCCGTCCTGCAGCAGCTCGAAGTGCAGGTGCGGGCCCGTGGAGCGCCCGGTATTGCCCACGCGGGCGATGACGTCGCCGCGCAGCACGCGCTCGCCGACCTTCGTGAGGATGCGCGACGTGTGGGCGTGCTTGGTGGTGATGCCGTAGCCGTGGTCGACGACCACGAGGTTGCCGTACGCGGAGTGGTACCCGGCGAATACGATGTGGCCGTCCGCGGCCGCGACGATCGGCGTGCCCCGGGGGGCGGCGATGTCGATGCCCGTGTGCAGCCTGCGGACGCCGGAGTGCGGGCTCGTGCGCCAGCCGTAGCGGGACGTGACCCAGCCGCGCACCGGCCACTCCGACGGGTAGGCGTTGATGAGCGAGGTCCGGTCGTCGAGGTAGCCGCGGATCTCCTGGAGCGAGACCTCCTCCTTCAGCGCCCGCTCCTCGAGGTCGAGGGAGCGCTGGTCGAGGTCGTCGAGGACGGCGTCGAGGTCGTTCTTGTGCGGCGCCGGGGGCAGCTCCCCGCCGGGCAGCGCGACGGTGCGGCGCTCCCGCTCGGCGGCGGCGATCTCGAGCTCGGAGAGGGGGCCGATGCCGAACGCGCGGGCGCCGCGGTCCTCCTGGGTGAGGGCGCGGATCTTCGCGTCGTAGGAGGCGACGCGCGCGAGGGCCCGGTCGACCCGCCCGAGGCGCGCCTCGAGGGCCGTCAGACGCGACTTGAGGAGGACGTTCTCGGCCTTCGCGGAGGGGGCGTTGCCGACGGTCTTGGCGGCCCACCAGGTGGTGGCGCTGGTACCGATCAGGACGCCCACGAAGACGAACGCGGCCGCCGTCGCGATGGCGACCAGGCGGCGGCGGTCGAACCCCCAGCGACGCGGGGCGCCGTCTTCGGACTCGACTTCGATGACGATGCGATCGGCCAGATGCCCTCCAGCGCCGGATCCCGGAGCCTGCCCGCGACGCGCGGGCGCAGTCTGCTACCAAGATCGTCTCACCACTGTCAACGGAAACACCCGCTGGGCGCAAGCCTTCCCGGATCCACGCTACCAGCGGGTGGGGAAACCCGCCGAACTTTGGCGCTTCAGCGACCCTCGATCAGTTCGAGTCGACCCGGGCGATCACGGCCGTGATGTTGTCGTCACCGCCGCGCTGGCACGCGATCTCGACGAGCAGCCGCAGGGTCTCCTGGAAGGACTTCTCCACCAGCATCTCGCGCATCTCGTCGTCCTCGACGAGGTTGGACAGGCCGTCCGAGCACAGCAGGTAGAGGTCCCCGGGCTCCGCGCGCAGCACCTGGGTGTCGATCTCGACCTCCTCCTGGAAGCCGAGCGACCGCGTGATGATGTTGCGGAAGCGGTGGTGTTTGGCGGTCTCGGGGGTGATGAGGCCCGCCTTGATCTGCTCGTTGACCCAGGAGTGGTCCTCGGTCCGCTGCGTGATCTCGCCGCCCCGGATCAGGTAGCCCCGCGAGTCGCCGACGTGGGCGAGGTACGCCATGCCGTGGCGGAACAGCAGGATGACGGCGGTCGTGCCCATGCCCCGGAACTCGGGATCGGCCTGGGCGCGCTCGTAGATCCGCTTGCCCGCGAGACGGACGGCGTACTTGATCTTCTCCTGCGTGATCTGCTCGTCGGTGGCCCCGTCCACGTCGGGGTTCTCGTCGCGGATGTTCGCGAGCACCTCTTCGACGGTCGTGACCGCGATCTGGCTGGCGTATTCGCCGCCCGCATGGCCGCCCATGCCGTCGCACACGACGTAGACCCCGAGCCCATCGTTGATGAGGTAGTTGTCTTCGTTGTTCTGGCGCTTCATGCCGACATTCGTGATGCCGGCCGACGTGATGCGCATGGGACCTCCGCCTTCGTTCCAGTCGATCAGTCTACCGATGCCCGAGCCGCCGGTCCTCGGGACCGGGCCAACATTTCCCGGGCGAATGCCTCGGCCGTGCCCGCGACGTCCTCACCCGCCACCATCCGCACCAGCTCTTCGACGCGCTGATCGGCATCCAGGGCCGCGACGACCGTATGGGTGCGACCCTCGGCCACGTGCTTCTCCACCCGGAAGTGACGATCCGCCCGCGCGGCGATCTGCGGCAGGTGGGTGATGCAGACGACCTGCCCGGACCGGGCGATCTCCTGCAGCTTGTCGCCCACCTTCTCCGCGGTGGCGCCCCCGAGGCCCGTGTCCACCTCGTCGAACACGCAGACCTGCACCCGGCCCCCGGACGCCCCGGCGAGCGCTCGACGCACCGCCAGCAGGATCCGCGACAGCTCGCCGCCGGAGGCCACCCGGCTCAGGCGCCGCGGCTCCTCGCCCGGGTTCGCCGTCAGCAGGAACGCCACCTGCTCGGTGCCCGTGGCGACCGCGAAGGGGGCGCCGTCGTCGTCGCCCAGGGGCACGGCGTCCGCCGACTCGGGCACGGGCACCGGCGTCGCCACCAGCCGCGCCCGGTCCATCGCCAGGCCCGCGAGCTGCGCTTCGACCTCGCTCGAGAGCCGGACCGACGCGGCGGTCCGCTCCGACGCCAGCCTCGCGCACGCCTCCCGCGCCCCCGCCCGCGCCGCCCCCAGCTCGCCCGCGAGGGCCTCTCGCCGCACGCCGAGGCCCTCCAGCTCGGCGAGCTCGGCCTCCATCGCCCGGCGAAGCTCCAGGAGCCCGTCGAAGTCGCGGCGGTGCTTGCGCTGGAGGTCGTGCACGAGCGTCAGCCGGTCGTCCACCTCCTCGAGCCGGGCGGGATCCTGCCGGGTCCGGCGGGCGTAGGCAGCGAGCTCGCGGCCCGCCTCCTCGATGCCGATCAGCGACTCGTCCACGGCCTCGAGCACGGCCGCCATGGCCGGGTCGATGGCCACCAGCTCCCGCAGCCGCCCGATCGCGTCGCCGATGCGCTCCACCGCCGACCCCGCGTCGCCGTACAGCGCCGCCTCCGCCCGACGCGCTCGATCGGCCAACGCGACCGCGTTGCGCAGGACGGTCCGCTCCGCCTCCAGGGCGTCCTCCTCCCCGTCCTGCAGGTCCGCGTGCTCCAGCTCCTCGAGCTGGTAGCGCAGGTAGTCCTCGCGGACGCGACGGTCGGCGTCCAGGCGGCTCATCCTCGCCCGCTCGTCGAGCAGCGCCCGGGCCGCGGCCACGGCCACGACGGCGCGGTCCAGCGTCTTCGGGTCCACGCCGAACCGGTCGAGGATGCCGAGGTGGCGGGCGTCGTCGAGCAGGACCTGGTGTTCGTGCTGGCCCGCGTAGTCCACGAGCTCCACGGCCACCCGCCGGAGGGCCGCGACGGGCACCCCGGTGACCCCGATGTAGGCCCGCGACCGCCCCGACGACGTCACCACCCGACGCACGAGCAGGCCGTCCTCGTCGCCGTCCAGGGGCAGGTCGAGTTCGACCAGCGCGGCGTCGACCTCGGGCGAGCGGTCGAAGCGCGCCTGCACCTCCGCCGACGCCCGCCCGGTGCGGACCCACTCGGCCCCCGCGCGCCCTCCCAGCACCAGGCCGAGCGCCCCCAGCACGATCGACTTGCCCGCGCCGGTCTCGCCGGACAGGACGTTGAGGCCCGCCCCGAACTCCACGGCGACGTCCTCGATGATGGCGATGTCCCGGATCCGCAGCTCGCGCAGCATGGGGCTCGGAGGTCCTCGGGTCAGCCGCCCCAGCCGAGCTTGGTGCGCAGGATCGCGAAGAAGTCCGCGGAGTCCGTGCGGACGAGGCGCGCGCTCTGGGTCGAACGGCGGACCTGGAGCTTGTCGCCGGGCTGCAGACGCACGCCCTCCTGGCCGTCGATGGTGAGGTAGCAGTCGTCTCGAGCCTCCTCGAGCACGACGTCGATCGTCGAATCCGCGGCGACCACGAGGGGACGGTTGGTCAGGATGTGGGGACAGATCGGCGCCAGGAGCATCACCTCGGTGGTGGGCACGATGATGGGGCCGCCGACGGCGAGCCCGTAGGCCGTGGAGCCGGTCGGCGTGGAGACGATGATCCCGTCCGCGAGGTAGCTCGATACGAAGCGCCCGTCGACCTGCGTCGAGAGCCGGACGACCTGGGCCAGCGCCCCCTTGTTGATGACGAAGTCGTTGAGCGCGCGGTAGGGGCCGAGGACGGTCCCGTCGGGGCGGTGCAGCTCGCCGCTGAGCATGATCCGCTGCTCGACCGTGTAGTCGCCGGCGAGGACCCGGGCCAACCCCGCGAGGCCGTGCTCGGGGTCGGTGTCGCTCAGGAACCCGAGGCGGCCGAGGTTGATGCCGTAGATCGGCAGGTCCAGGGGCGTGAACTGTCGCGCGGCGTACAGCAGCGTCCCGTCGCCACCGAGCACGACCACGAGATCGGCGCCGTCGGCCAGCGACTCCAGCGACGCCGAGGGGCGGAATCCACCCACCTCGGCCGTGCGCTCGTCGACGACCACGGTGTGGCCCTCGGACTCGAGGAACGTCTGCACCCGGCGCACGGCGTCCACGGCACGCGCGACCTCCGCTTTGGAGGTGCGCTCGGAGGACTTGGCGAGGATGGCGACGTGCACGGATTCAGGCCTACCGGGTCAGGCGTCGGACGATACCAACAGCCGGGTGATCGCGACGAAGCCCTCGGGCGACACGGCGTCGGGCCGAAGGGTGGGATCGACGCCCGCCTCGGCGAGCAGGTCCCGCCAGAAGTCCATGTCCGAGGGCAGCCCGGGCGCCTTCGTCAGGCCGTTGAGGATCATCTTGCGGCGCGAGGCGAAGGCGCCGTGCACCAGCTGGTTGAAGCGGCGATACGGCACGCCCTCGAACAGCGGAACCGGCCGACGTCGGAGCTTCACGATCGCGGACTGGACCTTCGGCACCGGACGGAACGCGCCCGGGGGCACGCCGAACAGCAGCCACGCCTCGCAGAACGACTGCACGAGCACGCTCAGGGCGCTGTAGGCGCTCGATCCGTGCGGGGCCACGAGGCGGTTGGCGACCTCGCGCTGAAACATGAGCGTCATCTCGGTGACGGCGTCGCCCCACTCCTCGAGCAGGTGCATCGTGATGCGCCCCCCCACGTTGTACGGCAGGTTCGCCACGATGCGGAAGGGGCCTTCGAAGGGCAGCTCCGACGGATCGAGGGCGAGGGCGTCGCGGTTGAGGACGACCACGTGGTCGCGTCCCGCGAACTCGGCCGCGAGCCGGGCGGCGAGGTCGTCGTCCTTCTCGATGGCGACGAACCGCCCCGCGGCGTCCGCGAGGCCCCGGGTCATCGCGCCGCGCCCCGGCCCGATCTCCACCACCGTCTCCGGCTTCCCCGCGACCCCCGCGGCGGCGATGATCCGGGCGATCACCCCCCCGTCGACGAGGAAGTTCTGCCCCAGCGACTTCTTCGCGCGGCTGTAGGCCTTGGCCATGTCAGGCGCGGCTCGCGAGCCGGAGCCCGGGGGCCACGTCGGCGTCGGACGGCACCGCCCCCGCGGCCAGGTGGAGGGCAGCGGCGTAGCCGATCATGGCGGCGTTGTCCGTGCACAGCCCGCGACCGGGGCGGTGCAGCGTCCAGCCCTCCTTCTCGGCGGCGGCGGCGAAAGCCGAGCGCAGCCGGGAGTTGGCGGCCACCCCTCCGGTGACGACGACGCGGCGGATCCCCAGCTCCCGGGCCGCCTTGCGCGTCTTGATGAGGAGCGAGTCGACGATCGCCTCCTGGAGCGATGCGCACACGTCGCTCAGGGCCGCGCCCTCGGGCTTCCCGCGCGCATCGATGTGCTGCCGCATCGCCGTCTTGAGTCCCGAGAAGGAGAAGTCGTACCCGGGCTTGCGCGACATCGGCCGCGGCAGGTCGATCGCGTCGGCGCGGCCGGACTTCGAGAGCTTGTCGATCTCGACGCCCCCCGGATACGGCAGACCCAGCAGCCGCGCCCCCTTGTCGAAGGCCTCGCCCGCCGCGTCGTCTCGCGTCTCCCCGAGGAGCTCGTACTCGCCGAGGCCCCGGGCGTGGATCAGGAGCGTGTGACCGCCCGACACCACGAGGGCGAGGAACGGGAACGGCGGCTCGGGATCGCCGACGAAGGGCGCGAGCAGGTGGCCCTCCATGTGGTTCACGCCCACGATCGGCACGCCGACACCCCACGCGGTCCCCTGCGCGTAGGACAGGCCCACGAGCAGGCAGCCCACGAGGCCCGGCCCGCGCGTGGCGGCGACGGACCCCAGGTCCTCCCGCTCGATGCCGGCCCGGTCGAGCGCTTCGTCCACCACGGGGCCGATCCAGTCGACGTGCCTGCGCGACGCGACCTCCGGCACCACCCCGCCGTACACCCGGTGCTCGGGGATCTGGCTCCGTACGACGTTCGCGAGCACGGTCGCCCCCGGGCCGATCACCGCGGCCGCCGTCTCGTCGCACGACGTCTCGATCGCCAGGAGCGGGTACATCAGGGCCGGTGGTCGATCTTCGGCCGGTACTCGTCGTGCACGAACCGGCCCTCGGTCTGCTCCTCGGTGTGGCACCCGAGGCAGGTGGCCTCCGACGGCGACTTCACCATGTCGACCGTGGCGTCCTGCACGTGCTCGCGGCCCGGCCCGTGGCACGCCTCGCACTGGACGTTGCGCAGGTACCCGACCTCGGTGGGCGACTGCGGTCCGCCGAGCTCGCCCGCGCCGGTCACGTGGCACGACCAGCAGTCCAGGTCGTACTGCCGCTTCTCCTTGAGGAGCGTCACGTAAGCCCGGGCGTGCGGCGTCTTGCGCCAGTCCTCGAACTGCACGGCGTGACACGCGCGGCAGGCGTTCGCGCCGACCCAGTCGCCCATCTGCTTCTTCTTGGGGGGCTTGGGACGGTTCTTCGCCTTCTCGGCCTCCTCCGCGACGAGCATCGGCCCGAGCTTCTCCAGGGTCGCGTCCACGAGCTTCGCCATCGCGGGCTCGTCCGGCAGCGACCGGTGCATGTCGACCTTGCGACCCTCGATGAGGGAGCGGGTCCCGTCGTCATCCGGGGGGATCACCAACGTCTCGAGCTTGTCCTGGTTGAACTTCAGGACCCGGCTCAGGCGAGTCCGGGTGGCTTCGTCGAGATCCCCGGCGAGCTGCTCCTGGAACCGCGCCACCTGCTTCTCGATGACCGCCCGTTGACGCTCGATCTGGAGCTTGGCGCCGGGGTTCGCGAAGCCGCGCGCCCCCCGAAGCAGGAACGCCGCCTCGCCCAGGGCCTTGCCGCGGCTGCCCGCCTGGAAGATCGCGGTGTCGCCCACGATGGCCGCCTGCTCCTGATGGCGGCGGGAGTGTCCCCCGAAGATCATGTCGATCTCGGGCACGAGCCGCGCGAGGGCCTTGTCGTCGGTGAGGCCGAGGTGCGACAGGACGACCACGATGTCGACCTTCTCGGCCTCCCGCAGCGTCCTCACGACGCCCGCGACCGCCTCCTTCGACGGGGCGATCTTCAGACCGGTGATCGACGCGGTCTCGGACAAGACCCCGGTGATCCCGATCTTCCAGTCCCCGCGCTCCACCACCTTGTAGGCCGGGAAGAGGGCGGCGCCGTCCACGGTTCGCACGTTGGCCGACACGTACGGCAGCGAGTGCCGCTTCGCCTGCTCGGTCACGAACGCGGGACCGAAGGCGAAGTCACCGTCGCCGGGCGTCATCGCGTCGAACCCGAGGTACTTCGGCCCCGCGGCCTCGGCCAGCAGCTCGGCCTTGAGCCTGCGCTGCTGCACCTCCGGCGGGGGCACCGTGTCCCGACCCCAGAAGTAGTCGCCGGCGTCCACGTGCAGCACGGCCCCGTGGTCGGAGCGGATGTTCGAGAGGTAGTGGGAACGCCTGGCAAGACCGCCGAGGGGATTCTTCGGTCACCCGCAGGGCTCGATCTCTCCATCGACGTTGTTCGAATAGACCACCGTGAGGGTGCCCGGACCGCCCACCCACTCCGGCGCGTCGCCGGACGCCCCGTGCCCACCGTGGTCGTGACCCGCGTGGTCGTGACCGGCGTGGTCGTGGCCCGCGTGCTCGTCGGCGGGCGGCTGCGTGGCTTTGCGGCCGTCGATGACGATCGGGGCGTCGGCGGGGACCGAGTCGTCGGCGCCTCCGCATCCGAGCGACGCCGCGAACACGAGGACGGCGAACCAGCTACTGCGCATCGAGCGCCTCCAGTCGGGCCTGCGCACGCTCGGCCTCGGGCCGATCGGGGTAGAGCCGGACGAGCTCCGAGAAGAAGACCTTGGCGGCGTCGATGTCCTCGGAGGTGCCGAGCTCCTGGAACGCCGCTCCCTGCATGAACATCGAGCGGGCCGCCCACTGGGACGCCTCGTCCTTCTCGATGACCTGCTGGTACTCGGTGATCGCGGGCTTGTAGCGTCCCAGCTCGAAGAGGCACTGGCCCACCAGGAACTGCGCCTGCAGCCACCACTTGCTGTCCGGGTAGCGCATCACGAACTTCTGGAGCTTGCCCCCCGCGGCCTCCCAGGCCCCGTTCTTGAAATCCACGAGGCCCGCGCCGAACTCGGCGTCCTCCTTCGAGTCGGTCTCGGCGGGCAGATCGCCCCCGACGTCCCGGGTGAGGTCCAGGGTGTCCTCCGACGTCGTCGGCTCCGGCTCGACGTCCGGCTCCTCGACCGATCCGTCGATCACGCGCCCCGACTCGTCGTCGCCGGGGGCCGCTTCGCCGCCCTCGACCCCCTCGACGGGCTCCATCGACCCGAGCCCGCTCTCCCCGGAGTACGTCGCGCCCAACATCGACGGCGGGGCCACGTCCAGCTCCGTCATGACGTGGGAGATCGTCACCTCGAGGGTCGTGAGCCGAAAGTCCACGTCGTCCGTGAGGCGGTCCTTCTCCGCGAGCGTGTGCTTCAGCTCGGCGAGCTCCCCGCGGAGCCGCTGCAGCTCGGCCAGGAACGTCTCCAGCGTGGCCCCGGAGTCCGCGAGCACGCGGCGCGCGTTGGCCGCCCGCTCTTCGATGTCGTCCACCCGGGTGCGCTCGAGCTGCACGTCGCGCTCGATCGACCGCGACCGGTCGCGGTTCGCGTCGATCCGCGCGTCCATGAGGTAGCTGGCGCTGCGCCCGGTGTGGTCGAGGCCGCAGCCCGCCAGCAGGACCGCGACGCCCAGGACGATCGCGGGCCTCACGGGACCACGAGCTCCACGCGCCGGTTCTTCGCCCAGGCGTACTCGTCGTGCCCGCGGTCCGCGGGGCGCTCTTCGCCGTAGCTGAGGGTGCGCAGCTTCGACTCGGAGACGCCCAGCCCCACGAGGTAGTTGCGCACGGACTCCGCCCGACGCTGGCCGAGGGACAGGTTGTACTCGGTGCTCCCGCGCTCGTCCGCGTGCCCCTCGAGCCGCACCGCGCTCAGCCCCCGCGCCTCGATGCAGCGCGCGGCCGACGCGATCGAGTCCCGGGCGGCGTCGGTGAGACCCGCCTCGTTGAACTCGAAGGCCACGGGCTCGAGGGTGCAGTCCCCGGCCGTCGACGGCTTCGCGCGCACGACGAACCCGTTGCGCTTCACCGCGTCGTCACCGCTCGCGACCTCGACCCGCACGTCGTACTTCCCGCCCGCGAGATCCTCGGACGCCCGGAAGGTCAGCTCGCCGTCGTCGTACACGTCCACGCCGCCCATGCTGCGGCTGTTCAGGAACACGGTGGCGCCGTCGTCGAAGCCCTTCCCGGTGATCGTCACCGTCACGGCCCGCCCCTCCTTCGTCTCGTCCGGTGAGATCGAGTCGATCGCCACCGACGACTCCGACGGGGTGTCGTCGGGCGTGGGCTGCGGCGGAGGTGTCGGCTTCGGACAGGCCGCGAGAACGACGGCCACCGCCCCGATCAGTGCGGGGAGGAGGTGCGAACCCAGGGGACGAGCGGGGCGGTGCAAGGGGGACTCCACGAGCGTTCGAGCGGGCTTCATCGGCACCTCTCGCGACGCCGGGAAACTAACACCTTGATCGACGCGAGCCATCCTCCTAACGTGGAGATGAGAGAGACGCATCCTGCGAGGTCCGACAACCGGCACAAAGACGAGTGCCCTACTTACTCCACCGGGAGTTGTCCCTGGGTGTGGTGTGCGCCCCTTCTGTAAGTGGCGCCTGAAGCACCTACCACGATGCCCCCCTACTTAGGGGGTGCTGTCCGTGACCGAGTCGACCGAGCGGTACGTCTTCAGCAGGGCCGGGCGCCAACCACGCCCGGCCCTGTGCTGTCCGGACCCACCATGAGACTCCTCCTCGCCCTCGTCCTGCTCGCGGCCGCGCCCGCCGCCGCCGCGGGCCCCGATCCGAAGCGGCACTTCGACGAAGCGAACGCCCTCAAGGACGGCGACGCCTGCGACGAGGCCGTGCTCCGGTACGAAGAGTTCCTCGTCGCCGCCCCGGACTCGGAGTTCGCCCCGACCGCGCGCTACAACCAGGCCGTCTGCTTCGAGGACCTGGGCCTCGCCGCCGCCGCCCTCGAGGCCCACACCGCGGTGGTCGAGGACTTCTCAGCGCCCCCCGAGCTGCGCGCCGACGCCCGCTTCCGGATCGCCCGCATCCACACGGTCCTGGACGAGAACGACGAAGCCCGCCGGGCGCTCGGGGCGCTCGCCGCGTCGGTGAAGTCGTCGCCCGACGCCGAGGTCATCCAGGTCCACCTCGCCTGGCTCGACGCCCAGGCCGGCCTCCCCCGGGCCGCCGCCAAGCGGCTCGCGAAGGCGGTCCCCGTCCTCGAGGCCGCGCACGCCGAAGACGAGCGCGCCGGGCTCGACGTCCACCTCGCGCTCGCGTCCCTGACGATGGGGGACCTCGTGGGTCGGCGCGCGCTGGAGGTCAAGCTGAAGGGCGACTACGAGCGCGTCCAGGAGGCCCTCGCGCGGGCCGCCGACGCGGCGGGCGCCGCCGAGAGCTACTACGTGGACGCCCTCGAGCGTCGGAACCCGGCCTGGGGCGCCGCCGCCACGCTCCACCTGGGCACGCTGTACGTCGAGTTCCACGCGCTGCTGAGCAGCTACCGCGAGGGGCTCGGGGACGACAAGCCGAAGGGCTGGACCCCCGGGCAGACGCGCGCGATGGAGGCGTGGCTCGGCGACCGGCTCGACCCGCTGCTGCTGAAGGCGCGCCAGGCGCTGAAGATCTGCGTCGACATCGCGGCCCAGGCGGGCGAGTCCAACCGCTTCACCAAGGCCTGCGACGAAGCCCTCGGGCTGCCGCCGTTCTAGGCGGGATCAGTCCGTCGGCTCGTCGCCGAACCGAATCCCCGTGGCCCGGGCGACGGATACGAGCGACCCGGTCGGGTCCACCCGTCGTCGCCCCCCGCACGCGTCGACCAGGGGCACGGCCACGATCTCGTCTCCCCGCAGGCTCGCCATGACGCCGTGGTTCCCGGCGAGCACCTGGCGAGCCGCGCACACGCCGAACCGCGTCGCGAGCACGCGGTCGTAGGCCGTGGGGGTGCCGCCGCGCTGGATGTGACCGAGGATCGTCGCGCGCACCTCGAGGCCGATCTCCCCCTCGATCGCGTCGCCGATGCGGGTCGCGATGCCTCCGAGCCGGACCGTGTCCGCCCCGCCTTCGACCCGCTTGTAGACCGACAGCCCCCCTCCCACCGGGGCGGCGCCTTCGGCCGCGACGATGATGGATGAGCGCTTGCCGCGGGCCTTGCGTGCGTCGATCGCGGCCACGATCGACTCGAACCGGAAGGGGATCTCCGGGATGAGGATGACGTCCCCGCCCGACGCCATGCCGGAGTGCAGCGCGATCCACCCCGCGTCGCGGCCCATGACCTCCACGAGCATCACCCGGTGGTGGCTCGCCGCCGTCGTGTGGATGCGATCGATGGCCTCGGTCGCGATGCTGACGGCCGTATCGAACCCGAAGGTCCGGTCCGTGGCGGCGAGGTCGTTGTCGATTGTCTTCGGCACGCCCACGACGGCCACGCCGAGCTCGCCCAGGCGATGCGCGATGTCGAGCGTGCCGTCCCCGCCGATGACGACGACCGCGTCGATGCCCGCGTCGCGGAGGTTGGCGAGCACCCGATCCGTCACGTCCGAGGGGGGGTCGGTCCCGCGCCAGCGGAAGGGGTCGTCGCGGTTCGACGTCCCCAGGATCGTGCCCCCGCGCGGCAGGATGCCGGACACGGACCCCGGCCCGAGCGGCTCCATGTCGCCGGTGATGAGGCCCAGGAAGCCGTCCCGAATCCCCACCGTGGAGACGTCCGTCCCCTCGTGCTGGAGCGTTCGGCGCACCGCCCGAATCACCGCGTTCAACCCGGGGCAGTCGCCCCCTCCGGTCAAGATTCCTACACGCACGTGCCCGTCCTCCGCGAGAACCCGAAGTGTAAGCTCGCCGCCTCGCTGGAGTGCTCCGCATGCGTCGTTTCCGCCCCCTGATCGCCCTCGCCCCCGTCGCGGTGCTCGTCCCCCTCACCTTCGCCGCCTGCCCCACCGAGGAGGCGGACGACGACGACTCCGACCGGACGATCGAGCCCCCCGAGGGCTGCAGCCTGCTCGCGCTCACGAACGTCGTCTTCGACTGGGCGGTCACGATCGACGGCGAGGAGTACACCGAGGACACGATCGAGGAGCTCATGATCGAGTTCGGGGTCGACGTGTTCCCCTTCAACTTCCCGGGCACCGTCACGGAGATGGCCCCGATCCCCGACACGACGTTCACCCGCGTCGTCATCACCCAGGACCCGCCCGAGGAGCCCGATCCGGAGTTCGTCGCCGCGGTGCTCCGGGTCGACTACCGCCTGCCCGAGCCGTACGCGATCCCGGTGGAGGTGGGGCAGGGCCTCTTCTCCCAGATGGTGATGGACATCAGCCGCGGCGTGCTGGTCCACGGCTTCGCGTTCGTGCAGTCCGAAGAGGACGGAGGCGAGATCCTGTTCATCGCCGAGCCGAGCAACGAGGGGATGGTCTACACCCCCGGGCCCAACCACCCGATGTTCTCGCTGATCGAGACGCGGGACCGCGCCTGCCCCAACACCCGGAACGACCCGGGCGCCTGCGCGAACCCGTACAACCTGTCGATGCAGTTCCTGGTGAAGCCCGAGGAGCCCGAGGGGCCCGACGGGCCCGCGTTCGAGCTGTACCCCACCGAGACCGGTGAGTTCACGTACCTGGCCGGCGCCTATCAGGTGGTGAACCTGTGGTCGTACGCGTACCGCGAGATCAGCCAGGAGACGAACTGCCAGAACAGCTACGACTGGAGCCTGGACCGCTTCTCGTACATGTTGATCCGCACCGGCGACGCACCCGCCGGAGACGACGACGACTCCGGCCGCTGACTCAGGTCATGGGGCCGATGTTGCCGCCGCCGCCGCCGCCGCCGCCGCCGCCGCCGCCGCGACGCCGTCGGCTGCGCTTGCGCCCGTCGCCGCCGCCGCCTTGGCGACCGCGCTTGGCGAGGCACGAGAAGATCTCCCCCTCGTCGTCGAACTCGGCCGTCACGACCTCCCAGCCCTCTTCACCGAGCTCGTTCAGCTCCGGGAGGGCGATATCGTGGAGAACGCGGTATTCCCAGCGGGTCATGTCGGACCTTCCTGTACGTGGGGGCTTCGTGCCCCGGGAGCAGGCGCCGGCCCTTGATCGCGGCGTGCTGCTGCTCGTGGGCAGGATAGAGGGCGTCCGGGGCGCCCGCAAGCTCGCCCGAGGGTCCGACCGGTCGACCGGCCCTTGACATTTGCTGCGCAGGCGCCATCCTTGCGCCAGTTCTCCGTTGAAGGATCGACGAGAGCCACGAGGGGAGCCCCCCTCCGGGGAGCCGACCCCGTCCCGCCTGGCGCGGACGCACCAGCGGCACCCCATCCCAGTTCATGAACATCGCCACCAACCCATCGATGCGCAGCGTTCGCCCGGCCGAGGGAGTTCTCCCCGGCGCGTCCGTGCGTCCTCGAGGTGGTCTACCGGGCTCGCGGCCCGGCGAGGCGGCTCTCAAGCTCCGCCCCCGAGGCCCGCGCCGAAACGAAGAGAGAAACACGTGTCCCGAACCATGCTCATCAACGCCACCCGACCCGAAGAGGTCCGGGCGGCGGTACTCACCGGCCGTTCCCTAGAGCAACTCGAGTTCGAGGTCCGCGACGCGGGCCTCCTCAAGGGCAACATCTACAAGGGCATCGTCGCCAACGTCGAGCCCTCCCTCAACGCCTGCTTCGTCGACTTCGGCGCGGAGAAGCAGGGGTTCCTTCCGTTCGACGAGATCGCGAAGGACTGCTGGCACGAGAAGCCGAAGGACGGCAAGAACAAGAAGAAGCCGCGCATCGAAGAGGTGATGCGGCGCCGGCGCGAGATCATCGTGCAGGTCGTCAAGGACGCCACCGGCAACAAGGGCGCCGCCCTCACCACGCGCGTCTCGCTCGCGGGTCGCTACATGGTGCTGATGCCGCTCGACGACAGCCGCGGGGTCTCCCGCAAGGTGTCGAGCGAGTCCGAGCGCAAGAAGATCAAAGAGCTGGCCGCGGGGCTGAAGATCCCCGAGGAGTTCGGCTTCATCGTCCGCACCGCGGGCCTGGACCGCACGAAGACGGACCTGAACCGGGACGGCACGCAGCTGGTCCGGCTCTGGAAGAACGTCCTGTCCCAGGCCAAGAAGCACAAGAAGAAGCAGCCGGCCCTCCTCCACGAGGACCGCGACCTGATCATCCGGATGCTCCGCGACTACCTGACCACGGACACCACCGAGGTGATCGTGGACACGCCGGTGGCGCACGCGAACGCCGCGGCCTGGTTCAAGGCGGTGATGCCGCGCAGCAGCAAGGTGCTCACCCACTACGAGGGCGGCATCCCGCTGTTCGACGCCTACGGGGTCGAAGAGCAGATCGAGGCCATCTTCTCGCGACGCGTCGACCTCCCGTCGGGCGGGTACATCCTCGTGGATCCCACCGAGGCGCTGATCAGCATCGACGTGAACTCCGGCCGCTCCACCAAGCAGCGGTCCCAGGAGGAGACGGCGCTGCATACGAACCTCGAGGCGGCCGCGGAGGTGGCCCGACAGCTCCGGCTGCGGGACCTCGGCGGGCTCATCGTCATCGACTTCATCGACATGGTGTCGACGAAGCAGAACCGCCAGGTCGAGAAGGTCCTCAAGGACACCCTCAAGAAGGACAAGGCGCGGACGTACGTCGGCAAGATCAGCGAGAACGGCCTCTGCGAGGTCAACCGCCAGCGCATCAAGCAGGCGATCCGGCTGCAGACGCACATCGACTGCCCCGCGTGCGAGGGCCGAGGCGTCGTGCCGTCGCCCGAGTTCGCCGCCCGAGGCCTGCTCCGACGCATCCAGGCGAAGGCCGCCGCGGGCAAGGTCGACAAGGTCGTCCTGGGCCTGAACCCGGAGATCGCCCTCCACCTCCTGAACAAGCACCGCCGCGACCTCAGCGGGATCGAGGACGAGTGCGGGATCCTGGTGAAGATCGATACGCGGCCCGAGCTGACGGCCTCGAAGATGGACATCCGCTGGCTCTCGATCACGCAGCTCTCCCCCGCCGAGCGCGCCGAGCTGGAAGCCCACCGGGAGTCGATCCTGGCGCGCGGCCAGGAGCTCAAGAACGACGAGAGGCCGCCCGAGCCGCTCCCCGAGTACGACCCCGACGCCGAAGAGGCCGCGGCCGAGGCCGAGGCCAAGGCGGAGTCGGGCGAGAAGAAGAAGCGCCGCCGCCGTCGCCGGCGGGGGCGCGACCGGGACGAGAAGAAGGAGGCCGCCGAGACCACGGAGGCCGCCGCCCCCGAGGACGACAAGGCCGACGGCGAAGAGAAGGTCGCCAAGGCGGACGGTGAAGAGGACGAAGAGAAGCCCCGCCGACGCCGCCGTCGCCGCCGAGGTCGCGGACGCGGTCGCGGCCGGGACCGCGAAGAAGAGAACGGCGCCGAGGCCGCCGAGGGGGCCGAGGCCGCCGAGGGGAACGCCGAGAAGTCGGCCGACGGCGCCCCCGAAGGCGAAGAGGACGGCGAGCTGACTCGGTCGCAGAAGCGCCGCCGGCGCCGCAAGCGCAAGCGTCGCCCGGAGGCGGACGAGCCGGTCGTCGTCGAGGCCGAGGGTCTGGACGAAGTGGACGCCGCCGCCGACACGCTCGAGTTCGGGCCCGACGGCGAGCTCCTGAACGGCCCCGAAGAGGCCGACGCTCCCCTCCCCGCCGCGGCCGACGAGGACGAAGCGGCCCCCGAGGAGGCGGACGCCGACACCACCGAGCCCGGCGACGACGAGCCGCCGGCCGAGGTCGAGGAAGACCCGGAGGTCGGCGCCGAAGAAGAGGAAGAAGACGCCACGGTCGAGGTCGCCCCCACCAACGGGGTCCTCATCGAGGCCGCCGATCCCGAAGAGGACACGCAGCCGGTGCTCCCGCCCGTCGCGACGGAGCCCCCCGGCCAGGTCCTCGTCCCGCCCCCCGCCGACTCGCTCTTCGACTAGCCGGGGGGGATCGCCCCCACCGGCTCGGTCGCCACCACCGCGTCGTCTCGTCCGCTCCCGTACCGGGTGAGGTGCGCGCCGTCGGCGTCCACCCGCAGGTACGAGTGGAAGACGAGCCAGTCGCCGAGGCAGACGAGCGGCTCGTCCCACCACCCCAGCCAGTGCCCGTGGCCGAGGACGGTGAGGTCGGCCCCCGCGCCCGCTCGCCCCGCGGCGAACACCCGCGCGGCGGCCAACCAACGCGGGTCCTGGCCGAGGACGGCGTCCATGTCGCCCCGACTGAGGATCGCCGCCGTCCCCCCGACCCACTGCAGCGCGCGCGCTCCGAGCACCCGGGCGACCACGGCCGCGGGCTTCGAGAGCATGAACCGCTTGAACGCCATGTGACCGACGTCGGCCGGATCCACGTGGTCGCCGTGCTCGACGTGCAGGTCGAGGCCGTGGACGCGCATGCGGCGCCCCCCCTCCACCACCTCGATGCGGCTGGCCGCGCCCAGGGCCCGGGCCAGGCGCACGTCGTGGTTGCCCTCGAAGTACACGACCGACGGCAGGCCCTCGAGCGCGTCGACCACCTCCCGGAACGGGTCCGGGACCCGGCTCGGGAGGCCGTACCAGAAGTCGAAGAGGTCGCCCGCGATCACCAGGTCGCCGCGCGCGGGCCGGACCCGACGCTCGAGGAACTCCAGGAAGAGGCGCTGGTTGGCGTCGTCCGGTCCCCGCAGGTGCAGGTCCGAGACGAAGAACGTGGGCGCGTCAGCCATGCGTGGCGAGGTACCAGCTACCCGCCACCCACGCCACGAAGTCCGTCAGGGGGCTGAACCAGGTCAGCATCCAGGCCAGGATCCACAACGCCGTGAGCAGGCCCGGCAGCCACCCGAGCGCCCGAGCCGGCTCGTCCCCCCGGCGCGTGGCCAGGCTCGCGACGACCGTGGCCCCGACCGCCGCCAGGAAGCCGAGCCACACCAGGGTCGAGAAGTGGATCGCGTCCCAGTAGTTCATTCGCTCGGCGGCGACGGCGCAGCTCAGGGTGTAGCCCGCCGCGACCGACGCGCCGGCGAGGGCGACGACGTCCACGAGGTGCGTGATCCGCGAGTCGGCCCCCGAGCGGAGGAGCGCGACGGAGGCGACGAGCGTCGCGAGCGCGGCGAGGCCCATCCAGAGCCCCGCGGACATGAACTGATCCGCCGTCCAGAGGGCCTCCCTCTTGGGCACGCCGACCTTGGAGGACGCCGCCCAGACGAGCTGCGCGGCCAGCACCGCCGTGGCGACCACGGCGACCCATCGGAGGACTCGGAGCTTCACTGCGTCCCCCCCACCATGAGGCCGATGTCCGGCGCGTCCTCGTCGTAGAGCGCGAGGATCCCGAACAGCCCCGACAGGTTGTGCTGCACGTGGTCGTTGCGGACCTCACCGCTCGTCATGCGCTTTCGCCATCCGCCGTGGGCCCTGTCCGGGTTGGACAGGTACCAGGTGTTCGCCGTACGCAGCTGCGATCGGAGCTGGAAGCGAGCGTTCTTCGCGGCCACCTCGCGCGCCGTGACCACGTCCGGCGTCCGGCGCGCCTCGAGCCGCGCCCAGGCGGACAGCGCCTCCCCGAACGAGCCCGCCGTCGCCGTCGGGGGGAGGCTCGCGAGGGACGAGATCTCGCCCCCGAGCAGGTCCGGCGGGGTGCGCTCTTCGTCGAGCAGCTTGAGCTGCGCGATCGAGCGCCCGAGGGCGCGGGCGTAGTCGGCGCGGCCGGGGTCCGGCGCCACTCGGTCGAGCTCGACCAGGGCCTGGAGCAGCCACGCGTCGGGGGGGACGTGCAGGCGAATCCCCAGCGCGACCCACCGGTCGTGCACGAGGAAGTCGGACGCCTTGACCGCGATGTCGATCCACTTCTGCTCGCCCGTCAGCTGATGGAGCCGCACCAGGCCGAGGATCGCCTCGCCCGAGTAGAAGATCGACTTGCGGGTCGACTTCTCCTTGCCGTCCCAGTTGTAGAAGGATACGAGCTCGCCCGACGGCAGCATCATCCGCTCGATGTGACGGCCCATGCCGCGCAGCAGCTCGATGTCGGCGGCCGACTCCGGCGCCACCTTCGCGTGCTCCACGAACATCAGCAGCCCGAGCCCGATCGCGCCGAGCTTGGCCCGTCGCCCCTCCACGGCGAACCACTCGCCCGGGTGCTTCACGTCCTCCTTCATCTTGCGACGGAAGTAGCCGATGGCCCGCTCGGACGCGGCCAGGACCTCGGCGTCGCCCGAGATCCGGTACGCCTGAAGCATCGAGTAGACGGTCCCCGCGTGGCGCAGCAGGTTGTAGCCGCCCTCCACGGAGTCCTTCCGGTCGTCGTAGTGGTACGTGATCTTGCCGCGCTGGTTCGTCTCCCGGGCCATGTACCGGCCCGCGATGGCCATGGCCTCGCGCAGGTTCTCGGCCTTCAGCTCCGGGCCCTCGACGTTGCCCCGCGCCACCGCGACGATCGTTCCGCCGCCGGGCTCCGACTCGACGTACGCGCGGGTCCGGAACGCGGCGAACTCGGCGCGCTTCGCGTCCTTCTTCGACCAGCCGCCGTGCCGACGCGCGAGCCGACGCGCGCTGCGCAGCATGTGCCTGCGGCCGACCGGTCGCTCGATCGCCCAGGACGGGAGCCAGCGGTAGCGCTCGCGGTCCTTGTAGCGCAGGACGATCCCGTCGAGTCCCTGGTCCAGGAGCATGCCCCGGTGGCCCCCGCCCTCGGGGAAGGTCCGCTCGCCCCCGACGACGCAGTCGAGCTTCAGGCGGCTGCGCTCGATCTTGTCGGCCGCCCGGGCCGGGACCTCGAGGTGCTCCCACAGGAGGTCCACGGCGTCGGCGACCCCGGTGTCCATCCCGTCGCCCGAGAGCGTGGCGACGTACGGGCCCACGTCGCCGCGGCCCATGGGGACGTACAGCGAGAGCAGACACTCGCGCGAGGGGTCGAGCTCGGTCTTCGTCGGCTCCGGGCGCGGCTCACCCCAGGCGTGCGCGTTGAGCACGTCGCGAGCGAAGCCGAGGGTCCGCTCGGTGGTCTCGTCTTCGGGGGGGTAGAAGGGCTCGTCGTCCAACCCCGGGGGCGGCTCGCGGTCGAGGATCCCGCGGGCGACGGGGAACAGCGGGCTGCGTACGGCCCCGACCACGAACGCCACGAGCAATACGCTCATCGTCGCCCACCTCGCGAGGTCGGAGCGGGTCGCCGGCGGATCGGAGGGCTCGGGCGCGGTCATGAGCGGGTGGATAGCGAGCCGGGCGCCGCAAATCAACCGGCCGAGCGAGGTTCAGGCCGCGTGGGCCCCGGCGAAGTACTGCTCGTGCAGGCGGCGATAGAGCCCGTCCTCGGCGAGGAGCTCCTCGTGGGTCCCGAACTCGGCCACGCGGCCGCGGTGCAGGACGGCGATTCGGTCGACCTCCTGGATCGTGGAGAGCCGGTGCGCGACGACGAGGGCCGTGCGGCCCTGCAGGGCGACGGAGATGGCGCGCTGGATGCGCTCCTCCGAGAACGTGTCCACGTTGGAGGTCGCCTCGTCGAGCACCAGCACCGAGGGCCGATGCGCCATCACGCGGGCGAAGGCGACGAGCTGGCGCTCCCCCGCGGAGAGGTTCCCGCCGCGCTCGCCGAGGACGCCGTCCAGCCCTCCGAGGCGCGTCAGGATCGACTCGGCGCCCACCATCTCCAGGGCGCGGGTGAGGTCGTCGTCGGACAGGGACGCGTCGCCGAGCGCGAGGTTGTCGCGCACGGTCCCGCGGAAGAGGAAGACGTCCTGCAGCACCATCCCCACCGACGCGCGCAGGCGCTCGGGGGACCACTCCAACACATCGTGCCCGTCGATGCTCACGCGCCCCGAGTCGGCGTCGTACGTGCGGTTGAGGAGGCGAAGCAGCGTCGACTTCCCCGCGCCCGTGACGCCCACGAGCGCGATCCGCTCCCCCGCGGCCACGTCCAGGTCGAGGCCCCGCAGCACGGGCTCCTCGGGGACGTAGGCGAAGTGCACGTCCTCGAAGCGGATCGCGCCCTCCACCGCGTCGGGGGCGTGGGGAGACTCCACGACGGAGATCTGCTCGCGCTCGTCGAGCAGGGCGAAGACGCGCTCGGCGGACGCGAGCCCGGACTGCATGGTCGCCACCTTCTGGCTGAGGTCGCGGATCGGGACGAAGAACCGCTGCACGTAGTCCAGGAAGGCGACCAGCGCCCCGAACGTCAGGGCGCCCTCGAGGACCGGCTCGGCCGCCCACCAGATCAGGAGCGCCGCCACGAGGCTGCCCATGCTGTCGACGAACGCGAACAGCGACGCGTCGAGCTTGATGCTCCGCAGGTTCTCGTCCATGAGCTCGCGCGAGCTCTTCTCGAAGTCCGCGTAGGCGCGCTCCTCCCGGGCGAACAGCTGGATCACGCGGATGCCGGAGATCTTCTCCTGGAGCTCCGCGTTCAGGACCGCCACGCGCCTGCGGATCTCCCGGTACGCCCCGCGCAGGCGCGTCTGGAACCAGCGCGAGACCCCGATCAGCACCGGGAGGGTGATGAAGGTGACCAGCGCCAGCTGCCAGTTGAGGAGGATCAGCGCGACGCAGATGCCGGCGAGGAGCACGAGGTCGGCGAACAGCGTCAGGAACCCGGACGCGAACATCTCCCCGATGCCCTCCACGTCGCTCGTGCAGCGGGTCAGGAGCTTGCCCGCCGGGTTCCGTCGGAAGTACCGATCGTGGAGGGTCAGGAGGTGTTCGTGGACGGCGATCCGGAGGCCGTGGACGATGCCCTGTCCCGCGAGGTGCATCGCATACGACTGGATCAGCTGGACCGTGTAGAGACCGACCAGGGCGCCCAGCAGGCCGAGCGCGATGGGGACGAGCCCGAGGGCGTCGCCGGACGCGATGGGACCGTCGATGGCGATCTTGATGAAGTAGGGCTGGATGAGCTGGCCCCCCGCCACCAACGGGAGCAGGACCAGGGAGACGACGAGCGGCCCCCTCTGGGACACGGCGAACGGCGCGATGCGACGCAGCAGCCCGAAGTCGAAGACCTTCGTCCGCCCGCCCTCTTCCAGGAGGTTGCCCCGCACGTGACCCGCCATCAGCCCGCCTCCGCCAGGTCGGCGTCCGCGAACTCCTCGTCGAGGCGCTGCTTGCGGTAGAGGCGCGCGTACCAGCCGCCCGCGGCGAGCAGGTCCTCGTGGCTGCCCTGCTCCACGACGCGCCCGTCGTTGAGGACGATCACCCGATCCACGGACTCGAACCCGAGCAGTCGGTGGGTCACGAAGATCGCCGTCGCCTCCGACGTCATCGAGCGCAGGTTGCCGACGATCTCCTGCTCGGTGGCCGCGTCCACCGACGACAAGCAGTCGTCGAAGATCCAGATCGACGGCCGCAGGACCGCCGCGCGGGCGATCGTCATGCGCTGGCGCTGCCCCCCGGACAGGGTCACGCCGCGTTCGCCCACGCGCATGTCCCAGCCCGCGGGGAACCGCTCGATGTCGCCCGTGAGCGCCGCCATGGTCACGGCCGCCCGGAGCGCCTCGTCCGTGGGCTCGTCCATGCCGAAGGCCAGGTTCTCCCGCACGGTCATGGAGAACAGGAACGGCTCCTGGGGGACGAAGGCGATCCGGCGGCGGAGCAGGTCGAGCGGGAAGTCGTGGATGTCGCGCCCGTCGATCAGGATGCGGTCGCGGGGGACCTCGGCCAGGTGCGGCAGGAGCGAGACGAGGGTGGACTTGCCCGCGCCCGAGGGACCCACGAGCAGGACCGTCTCCCCCGCCTCGATCGTGAGGTCGACGCCGTGCAGCACGGGGACGGGCGCGTCGTCGGTCGGGTAGGCGAAGTCCAGGCCGGAGATGCGGATCGAGCCGCGCACGTCGGCCGGGGCGTCCGGGGCGGGGGGCAGTCGCGCGACCTCGGGGAGGGTGTCGAGGATCTCGCCCACGCGGTCCATCGCGGCCCGGCCCCGCTGCCAGAGGCTGACCATCCACCCCAGGGCCACCGTGGGCCACAGCAGCATGGCCAGGTAGCCCATCACGGCCACGAAGTCGCCCAGGGAGAGGCGGCCCGCGATCACGTCGGAGCCGCCGAAGTACAGGATCGTCAGCACGCCGAGGCCGCCGGTCCCCGCGAGGATGGGCAGCAGCACGGAGCGCAGCAGCACGAAGCGGAGGTAGGACCGACGGTACTCGTCCGACGCGTCTTCGAAGCCCTGCTGCCGGAACGCCTCCTTGGCGTACGCCTGCACCACCTGGATGCCGTTGATGTTCTCGTTGGCGAGCGCAGTGACCTCCGCCAGGTCGCGCTGGGACTGGTGCGATCGGAGGTAGATCCGGCGACCGACGAACCGGGTGGACGCGAACACGAGCACGAGGGGAGCGAGCGCCCAGGCGGTGAGCGTGGGGGAGATGAGGACCATCGGGATGATCGCGGTCGCGTACACGACGACGGTGTTGACGATGTTGAGGATCCCCGGTCCGCCGAGGAGCCGAACGGCCGTGATGTCGCTCGTCACCCGGGAGAGCAGGTCGCCCACGGGGATGCGCCCGAAGAAGGACGGCCCGAGCTTCTGCAGGTGGGCGTAGATGTCGTTGCGGAGGCGGTACTCGACGCGTCGGCCGCCGTTGAAGATCGACAGCCGCGAGGCGACGCGGAAGACGCCCATGACGACCGCGAGTCCGACCATCCCGAGCGCCAACCGACCGACGTCGGCCACCACCTCCGCCGACACCCCCGTCCCTTCGCGGGCCTCGAGCGTGTCGAAGACGAGCTTGGTGAGGTAGGGGAGTCCCGCGCGCGCGACGTTCGTGGCGACCAGCGCCACCGCCCCGATCGCGAAGTTCCTCGACTCCGTCCCGAGGTAGTGCCGGAGGCGCTCGGTGGTGCGGCTGCTCGCCTTTGGGGTCGGGGACGCCAAGGAGGGAAGTGTATACGGCCGATCGCGCCGTTGTTCCAGGGCGCGCCCGCGGGATCGGGCCCCGCTACACTCGCCCCGCACGTGTCCGATCGCGCCGCTCTCCCCGCCCTGTTCCGAACGCCGCTCGCCGAGCGCATGCGTCCGACCTCGCTGGACCAGGTCCTCGGCCAGGACCACCTCCTGGGCCCATCCCGGCCGCTCCGTCGCGCGATCGAGTCCGACCGCCTCACGTCGATGATCCTCTGGGGCCCTCCGGGGTGCGGCAAGACGACGATCGCGCGGCTGCTCGCGGAGCACACCGACGCCGAGTTCGAGCCGTTCAGCGCGGTGCTCGGGGGGCTGAAGGACCTGCGGGAGATCATCTCGCGGGCGAAGTTCCGCCGGCAGACGGCCGCGGGGGCGCGCACGCTGCTGTTCGTCGACGAGATTCACCGGTTCAACCGCACCCAGCAGGACGCGTTCCTCCCCCACGTCGAGTCGGGCCTGGTGACCCTGGTGGGGGCGACCACCGAGAACCCGTCGTTTCGGGTGGTGGGCGCCCTGCTGAGTCGCTGCGCCGTGCACGTCCTCAGGCCGGTGCCGGTGGAGGCGCTGACCGAGCTGCTGCACCGGGCGCTGCAGGAGGAGAGGGGCCTGGGAAGCCTCGGCCTGCGACTCGCGCCCGAGACGGCGGACCGGCTGGTACTGGCGGCGGGTGGTGACGCCCGTCGGGCCCTCGGCGCGCTCGAGCGAGTGGCCCTGCACTTCCGCGCGCGACCGCTGGACTCCCCCCCCATCGCCCCCGAGGAGGCCGAAGAGGCGCTGGGGGACGCGTCGCTGCTCTACGACCGCACGGGGGAGGAGCACTACAACGTCGTCTCGGCGTTCATCAAGTCGATGCGGGGGAGCGATCCCGACGCCGCGCTGTACTACCTCGCGCGCATGGTCGAGGCCGGGGAGGACCCGCTGTTCGTCGCCCGTCGCCTCGTGATCTTCGCGAGCGAGGACGTCGGCATGGCGGATCCGCGGGCGGTGCAGGTCGCCGTGGCGTGCAAGGACGCGGTGGAGTTCCTGGGGCTCCCCGAGGGCAAGTTCGCGCTCTCGCAGGCGACGCTGTACCTCGCGACGGCGCCGAAGTCGTCGTCGACCAAGGGGTACTTCGAGGCCGCCAAGGCCGTGCGCAAGCGGGGCGCGCTCCCCGTCCCGAACGAGCTCCGCAACGCGGCGACCCCGCTCATGAAGAAGCTCGGGTACGGCGCTGGCTACAAGAACCCGCACGCGTACGAGGGCGACTTCGTGGCCGCGGACTACCTCCCCGACGGCCTGCGCGACGCTCGGTTCTACGCTCCGGGCGATCAGGGGTACGAGAAGATGGTCCGCGAACGGCTCCGGATCTGGGGAGACCGCAAGGCGGCCGGGCATCGCCGCAAGAAGCGATGACGGAACCTCCCGGCACCGAGTCCGCGGGTCGAAGGCGGCGGCTCCTCCGATCCATGGCGTCCGTGAGCGCCATCACGATGGGCTCCCGGGTCCTCGGCCTGGTCCGGGAACAGGTCCGGGCGGCGCTGCTGGGCACCACGTTGGCGTCGGACGCCTTCGGCATCGCGTTCCAGATCCCCAACCTCCTGCGACGGCTCGTCGCCGAGGGGGCGATGAGCGCGGGCTTCATCCCCGTCCTGAGCGAGCAGCGCGAGCACGGCGGCGAGGACGCGGCGAAGGACTTCGCGGTTCGCTTCTTGAACCTCTCGCTGCTGGCGCTGACGGTGCTCTCCGCGCTGGGGGCCTTGGGAGCCGGGCTCGTGGTGGCGGTGTTCGCGTGGATCGGGGGACGCGCCGTCGCGCCCGAGGCGCAGATACTGACGACGGACCTCACGCGCTGGATGTTCCCGTACATCGCGCTCGTATCGTGGGCGGCGATCGCCCAGGGGGTGCTGAACACCTACCGCGTCTTCTGGGTCAGCGCCTTCACGTCGGCGCTGCTCAACATCGCGATCATCGGCTGCGCGCTCGGCTTCGCCGCGCACCTCGATCAACCGGTCTACGGGTTCGCGATCGGCGTCCTCGTCGGGGGCGCCCTGCAGCTCGGGTTTCAGGTGCCGTTCGTCTACAAGCTCGGCTATCGGTGGCGCCCCGCGTTCAAGCCGGGCCCCGCCGTGAAGCGGGCCCTGTGGCTGCTCGTCCCGACGCTGTTCGGGGCCGGCGTGTACCAAGTGAACGTCCTGGTATCGCAGGCGATCGCCTGGAGCCTCGGCAGCGGAGCGGTCTCCTCGCTGCAGTACTCGTCGCGGCTCCTCGAGCTCACGTTGGGCGTGTTCGCCGTGGCCGTCTCGACGGTCGTCCTCCCGTCGCTGTCCGCGGACGCCGCGTCGGGCTCGCTCGACCGGGTCCGGGAGACGGTCCTCTACTCGGTTCGCCTCTGCGCGTTCGTCTGCTTCCCCGTCACCGCGGGCATGTTCCTGCTCCGAACGGAGACCGCGTCCCTGCTGTTCGAGCGCGGCGCCTACTCCGCGGAGTCGACGCTCTGGACCGGTTACGCGCTGGGGTTCCACATCCTCGGTCTCACGCACATCGCGCTCGCTCGGGTCTTCGTTCCGGTCTTCTATGCGTTCAAGGATACGAAGACGCCGGTCTACGTCGCGGCGCTGAGCATGGTGGTCAACATCGCCCTCTGTTACGGCCTTGCCGGACCCCTCGGCCACGGCGGCATCGCGCTGGCGAACACGGCGTCCGCCTTCGTGCAGGCGCTCGCCCTGGCAGCTCTTCTGTCTCGGCACACGGGCGAGCTGGGAGACTCCATCACCCGCCGCTCCGTGGCCCTGTCTCTGGGGGCCACCGCGGTCATGGCGGCGGCGGTCTGGGTCGGGCGCGACCTGCTGGGGACGGCCGACAAACACGGCTTCCTCGAGCTCGCGCTGCCCTATGCCGCGCTCCTCCTCACGGCCGCCGTCGCCTACTTCGGTCCCTGCGCGATGCTCAGACACCCGGAGCTGCGCGAGTTCGTCCAGCTCGCCCGTCGACGGCGCGGCGACAAGTAGACCGGCGAGGGGCCATCGGCGAGGGTCCAGAACGACGAAAGGCCCCGAGATCTCTCTCGGGGCCTTCGTCAAAATATGCCCAGCAACGACCTACTCTCCCACAGAGCTTCCCCTGCAGTACCATCGGCGCTAGAAGGCTTAACTTCCGTGTTCGGAATGGGAACGGGTGTGGCCCCTCCGCTATCATCGCCAGGCAACTTGTATCCGTAGCCGCATCGCGGCGGCTACCGCATGGTGATTGATGGATTGAATGAGGGCTGGAGGTCCTCAAGAAAGTGTTCAAGCCTCACGGGCTATTAGTACCGGTTAGCTCCACACATTGCTGTGCTTCCACACCCGGCCTATCAACGTGGTCGTCTCCCACGGCCCTTCAGTCTTACGATGCGAGAGCTAATCTTGAAGGAGGCTTCCCACTTAGATGCTTTCAGCGGTTATCCCGTCCGAACATAGCTACCCGGCGATGCCAACGGCTTGACAACCGGAACACCAGAGGTTCGTTCACCCCGGTCCTCTCGTACTAGGGGCAACTCTTCTCAACTCTCGTACGCCCACGGAAGATAGGGACCGAACTGTCTCACGACGTTCTAAACCCAGCTCGCGTACCACTTTAAATGGCGAACAGCCATACCCTTGGGACCTGCTTCAGCCCCAGGATGTGATGAGCCGACATCGAGGTGCCAAACCTCCCCGTCGATGTGAACTCTTGGGGGAGATAAGCCTGTTATCCCCGGAGTACCTTTTATCCGTTGAGCGATGGCCCTTCCATTCGGGACCACCGGATCACTAAGGCCTGCTTTCGCACCTGCTCGACTTGTTTGTCTCGCAGTCAAGCTCCCTTATGCCTTTACACTCTACGGCTGGTTTCCGATCAGCCTGAGGGAACCTTCGCGCGCCTCCGTTACTTTTTGGGAGGCGACCGCCCCAGTCAAACTACCCACCAGACACTGTTCCCCGCCGGGATGGCCGGCGCGGGTTAGACACCAAGACAGACAAGGGTGGTATTTCAACGATGACTCCATGGAACCTAGCGGCCCCACTTCAAAGTCTCCCACCTATCCTACACATGACTGCCCTAGTGTCAGTGCCAAGCTATAGTAAAGGTTCACAGGGTCTTTCCGTCTTTCCGCGGGTAGGACGCATCTTCACGCCCAATTCAATTTCGCTGAGTCCCAGGTCGAGACAGTGTGGAAGTCGTTACGCCATTCGTGCAGGTCGGAACTTACCCGACAAG
>CAZEKB010000095.1:0-27999 GCA_964512225.1 uncultured Rickettsiales bacterium
CCGCGTCCTCTGCACCTCCGCGTTTTCCGTGGCCCGTTCGAAGGGTCGGAAAACCTACGGACGTTGAGCAATCGGCAACAGACTCCTAGGGCGTTCGCGGCGCCCCCGGCGCCGACCCGACGAAGGCCGGAGCGCCGTCCGCGGCGACCCGGCCTTTCTGCGTCCGGACGGAAGTGGTTGAACCATCTGGGCTTTGAACCCCCCTGCCATTCCTGTCGACAGCCCCGCCGCACATCGTTTCGCCGCGTATTACGACAAGCGGATGACGCGGCTTGCGAGGAACCTTAGACTCCCCCGCCGTCACGCCCCCTCGGCGTGATCCCCGCAGGAGTCCGTCGTGAAGAAGCGCGTCGTCATCACAGGTCTGGGAGCCGTCTCCCCGCTCGGCAACGACGTCGACGAGCTGTGGGACGGCCTCATGGCGGGTCGGAGCGGCATCGGCGCCATCACTCGGTTCGACGTGTCCGAGTTCCCCGTGCGATTCGCCGGAGAGGTCCGCGACTTCGACCCCACGAAGTGGATCGCCCCCAAGGAGGTCAAGAAGCTCGACCGCTTCCTCCAGTTCGGGGTGGCGGCGGCGCTCATGGCGGTCGAAGACTCCGGCTTCGAGGTCACCGACGAGAACGCGGACGACGTGGCGGTGTACGTCGGCTCCGGGGTGGGCGGCCTCGAGACCGTGTGCAACGGCACCCTGCTCATCGACGCCCGGGGCGCACGACGGATCAGCCCGTTCGTCATCCCGCGGATCCTGATCAACCTCGCCTCGGGCCACGTCTCGATCCTGCTCGGCGCGCGCGGACCGAACCTCAGCCACGTATCGGCGTGCGCGACGGGCAACCACTCCGTCGGAGAGGCCATGCGGCTGATCCAGTACGGGGACGCGAAGGTCGCGGTCGCGGGCAGCGCGGAGGCGGCGATCGTCCCGATCGGGGTCGCGGGCTTCGCGCGGATGCGGGCCCTCTCCACGCGCAACGAAGAGCCCACACGCGCCTCGCGGCCCTTCGACAAGGACCGCGACGGCTTCGTCATGGGCGAAGGCGCGGGCGTGGTGGTGCTCGAGGAGTACGAGCACGCGAAGGCGCGTGGCGCCCGGATCTACGCCGAAGTCTCCGGCTACAGCGCCAACTCGGACGCCCACCACATGACCGCGCCCCACCCCGAGGGCGCGGGCGCCATCTCCTGCATGCGGCGCACGCTGAAGAACGCGGGCTGGAGCCCCGACACGGTCGACTACATCAACGCCCACGGCACGTCGACGCCCTTCAACGACGCCACGGAGACACTCGCCATCAAGCAGGTCTTCCGGGACCACGCCCGGGCGCTGGCGGTGTCGAGCACCAAGTCCATGACCGGTCACCTCCTCGGGGCCGCGGGCGGCCTGGAGACGGTCATCTCCGTCCTGGCCATCACCCGGGGCGCACTCCCGCCGACGATCAACCTCGATACGCCCGACGAAGCCTGCGACCTGGACTACGTACCCCACACCGCGCGCGAGTCCCGGCCTCGACGCGTGCTCTCCAACGCCTTCGGATTCGGGGGCACCAACGCGTGCCTCGCGTTCGCCGCCATCGACTGAGAGGACCGCCATGCGCATCGCCATCGGAGCCGACCACGGGGGCGTGGACTACAAGGACCACGTGGCGGCGCGCCTGCGTGAGGCCGGGCACGACGTCGAGGACGTGGGGACCCGGGGCGGCGCGTCCGTGGACTACCCCGACTTCGGCGCCGCGGTGGCGCGCCTCGTCCAGTCGGGCGACGCCGACCGGGGACTGCTCTTCTGCACGACGGGACAGGGCATGGCCATGACGGCCAACAAGTTCGAGGGGGTGCGCGCGGGCGTCGTCGCGGACCCCTTCTCCGCGCGCATGATCGTGGCCCACAACAACGCGGCGGTGTGCTGCGTCGGCGCGGGCGTCGTGGGGCTCAAGGTCGCCGACGAGATCGTGGACGCCTTCCTCAACGCCGAGTTCGAGGGCGGTCGCCACGCCCGTCGGGTCGGCAAGATCGAAGCCGGCGCCTGACCGCGCTCGCCCCCCAGGAGGCCCGATGTCCGTGCTGATGGCCCAGGACCCGACCGTCGCTCGATCCATCTACTCCGAGGTCGTCCGCCAAGAGACCGGGCTGGAGATGATCGCGTCGGAGAACTACGTCTCCGAGGCGGTCCTCGAGGCGCAGGGCTCGGTCCTGACCAACAAGTACGCCGAGGGCCTGCCCCGGAAGCGCTACTACGGCGGCTGCGAGTTCGTGGACCAGGTCGAGCACCTCGCCCGCGTCCGCGCGAAGCAGATCTTCGGGTGCGAGGCGGCGAACGTGCAGCCCCACTCCGGAGCCCAGGCGAACATGGGCGCGTTCATGGTCCTGCTCGAGCCCGGCGACCGCATCCTGGGCATGGACCTGAGCCACGGCGGGCACCTGACGCACGGCAGCTCGGTGAACTTCTCGGGGCGGCTGTACCAGCCCGCCCACTACGGGGTCGCCGCGGACACGGGGCGCATCGACTTCGACCACGTGCGCGACCAGGCCCACGCCCACAAGCCCAAGGTCATCATCTGCGGCGCCTCGGCGTACCCGCGGGAGATCGACTTCGCCCGCTTCCGGGAGATCGCGGACGAGGTGGGAGCGGCCCTGGTGGCCGACATCGCCCACGTCGCCGGCCTCGTGGCCGCGGGCCTGCACGCGGATCCGGTCCCCCACTGCGACCTCGTCACCACCACGACCCACAAGACCCTTCGGGGTCCTCGCGGCGGCATGATCCTGTCGCCGCGCAGGCTGATCAAGGCCGTCAACTCGGCGGTCTTCCCGCGCATGCAGGGCGGGCCGCTGATGCACGTCATCGCGGCCAAGGCGGTCGCCCTCGGCGAGGTGCTCTCCCCCTCCTGGGAGGACTACGCGCGCCGCATCATCGCCAATACCCGGGCGCTGGCGGAGACCCTCACCGGCGCGGGGATCGAGCTCGTCAGCGGGGGCACGGACAACCACCTCGTGCTCGTATCGCTGCTCGACTCCGAGACGACCGGCAAGGAGGCCGAGGAGGCGCTCGGGCGGGCCCACATCACCGTGAACAAGAACACCGTGCCCGGCGAGCGACGTTCGCCCTTCGTGACGTCCGGGCTGCGCATCGGCACGCCCGCCCTCACGAGCCGGGGCATGGACACCGACGACATGCGCACGATCGGGCGGTGGATCGTCGAGGTCCTCGAGGACCCGACGGACGAGGCCCGACAGGCCCGCATCCGGGAGGGCGTCGAGGCCCTCTGCCGGCGGCACCCCATCTACCCCGAGCGCTTGCGGGAGGCCCGCGCGGCCCTCGCCGAGTTGCCCGCGGAGTAGCGCTTGCGTTGCCCGAGCTGCAGCAGCACGGCGTCCCGCGTCGTGGACTCCCGGCCGGGGCCGGACGGCGCGAGCATCCGCCGGCGGCGGGAGTGCGAGGACTGCAGCAACCGCTTCACGACGTACGAGCGGCTCGAGGCGATCGCCCCGATGATCGTGAAGCGCGACGGCCGGCGCCAACCCTACGACGCGGGGAAGGTCCGAATCGCGCTGCGCACGGCCTGCCGCAAGCGACCCGTCCCCACAGACGTGATCGAGCAGATCGTGGACCGCGTGGGGTCGCGGCTCGCCCAGTCGGGGGACCGGGAGGCCGCGAGCACGACGATCGGCGAGGCCCTGCTGCGCGAGCTCAAGGTGGTCGACGAGGTCAGCTACGCGCGCTTCGCCAGCGTCTTCCTGCGCTTCGAGTCCCTCGAGGACTTCGCCTCCCTCAACGAGGAGGGCTGACGTGCACCCCGCGCTGATGGACGCGCCGTCGAGGGCCGGCCGGGACCGCGCCGCCATGCGCAGGGCCCTCGAGCTTGCCGCGCAGGGGCGGCGAGGAGCCTGGCCCAACCCGATGGTCGGCTGCGTGATCATGCGCGACGGCGACGTGTTGTCCGAGGGCTGGCACGCCCAGGTCGGGGGCGATCACGCCGAGGCGGACGCGCTCCGCCGCATCGGCTTCTCGGCCGAGGGCGCGACGATGTACGTGACGCTCGAGCCCTGCTGCTTCTGGGGCCGCACCCCGCCCTGCACGGACGCTGTCCTCCGATCGGGCATCCGCCGCATCGTCATCGGCATGGAGGATCCTCACCCGCGGGTCTCGGGCGCGGGCATCCGAGCGCTCGAGGAGGCGGGGCTCGAGGTGGAGGTCGGCATCCTCGAGGACGAGTGCCGGGCCCTGAACGAGGTGCTGCTGGTCCAGCGGAGCCACGGACGCCCGTTCGTGACCCTGAAGTCGGCGGCCACCGTCGACGGCCGCACGGCGACGGCCGACGGCGCGAGCAAGTGGATCACCGGCGAGGCGGCGCGCGCCCACGTGCACCACGAGCGCGCGCGCAACCAGGGGATCGCGGTCGGCGTCGGGACGGTCCTCGCCGACGACCCCCGCCTCACCGTCCGCACCGGGGACGGCGAGCCGACCCCGATCCGAGTGGTCTTCGACTCCCGCCTGCGCACCCCGCCGACGGCCCGCGTGCTGGCGCGGGACGGCGTCCGCGTCCTCATCTGCACCACCGACTCCGGCCTCGCCGAGCACGCCGATCGGGCCGCCGCCCTCCGGGAGGCCGGGGCCGAGCTGATCCCGGCCGGGCCGGGGCCCCGGGTCGACGTCCCCACGGCGCTCGGCGCCCTGCTCAACGAGAAGATCCGGTCCCTGCTGGTCGAAGGCGGAGCCGAGATGCACGGCGCGTTCCTCGACGCCCGGGCGGTCGATCGGGTGCTCGTCTACATCGCCCCCAAGCTGTTCGGGGGCGCGACCGCCTTCGGGATCGCCGGGGGCACGGGGGTCGCGTCCCCGGCCGAGGCCGTCGCGCTCGCCCCCTTCGCGGTCACTCGCCTCGGCGACGACCTCGTCCTCGAATCCCGGCCGATCGACGGCCCCGGCGCGGCCCACTGGATCGCGCGGCACCGGCGCTGACGTCGTGTTCACCGGCATCATCACCGCGGTCGGGACGGTCGAGGACGTGCGCGTCACCGCCGCGGGGAAGCGCTTCACCATCGACTCCGGGTGGTCGTCCCCGGGCCTCGAGCTCGGCGAGTCGATCGCCATCGAGGGCGCCTGCATGACGGTCGTCGCCTTCGACGGCGCCCGCTTCGAGGTCGAGGTGTCGCCCGAGTCGCTCGCCTGCACCACCCTCGGCGACCTCCGCCCGGGGTCCGCCGTGAACCTCGAGCGCGCGATGGCCGTGGGGGACCGCCTCGGCGGTCACTTCGTCTCGGGCCACGTCGACGGCGTGGGCGCGATCGTCGGCATGGAGCCCGCGGGCGACTGCCTCGAGGTGACCTTCCGGGCCCCCCCGGACGTCCAGCGCTACCTGATCGCGAAGGGCTCGATCACCGTCGACGGGATCTCGCTCACGGTGAACGGCGTGCACGACACCGACGACGGCGGTCGCTTCGACGTGATGATCATCCCGCACACCCGCGAGAACACGTCGCTGCGAGGGAAGGGCGTGGGCTCGGCGGTGAACCTCGAGGCCGACCTGCTCGGCAAGTACGTCGAGCGACTACTCGACGGGCGCGGGCCCGGGGAGCGCTGACTCGGGGGGCTTCGGCTCGGGCGACGGCGACGGGACCAGGCCGCGCGCCGCCAGCGCCGCGGTGGCCTCCTCGCGGAGCGCTCCCCCCTCTTCGATGATCCCGACCGCCTCGGTGTACTCCGCCAGCGCGTCCTCGTCGCGGCCCAGGCCGAGCAGCGTGAGCACGTGGAGGAACACGTCGTCCCTCGCCTTGGCGATCGATCGACCGACCATCAGCTCCGCGACCTTCCGCTCCGCCTGCAGGACCTTGCCGTCGAGGTAGAGGCCGTAGGCGAGCGTATTGAGGTAGGCGCGGTTCTCGGGGTCCTTCTGGAGGTCCTTGCGGACCCGCTTCAGCCCCTGCTTCACCGCGTCGGGATCGTCCGGGCGGGCCATGAAGAGCGACCAGGCGAAGTCGTTGTTCCAGGCGGTCTGCTCCACGACCCGGGGGGACTCGCGCTCCAGGAGCTCCATCTGCTCCAGCGCCGCGCCCCACTGCCCCGCCCCGCCGAGCACGCCGATGAGGAACCGGCGGGTCTCCTCGTTGTCGATTCCGAGATCGAGCGCGAGCGCCAGGGCCTCGTCCCAGCGATCGGCCATGCCGAGGATCGCGATGCGGATCCGGGCCGTGGACGGGTGGTCCGGGAAGCGCTCGAGCAGGCGCTCCGAGACCTCGAGCATGCGCTCGGTGTCGCCGCGCTCCTCCGCGATGGCGAGCGCGCGGACGTCGTCGCCGGGGAGGAAGTCGTTCATCGTGGCGATGTTCAGGCCCACGAGCAGGGCCGTGCCCACGAGCGACGCGGCCGCGAGACCCCCCAGCCCGACCCGCATCGCGAGGTTCACCGGCGCGGGCTCCGGCACGAACATGCGCGCCTGCCACGACGCGCCCATGACGAGGCCGAACAGGAACCCGCCGAGGTGACCGGCCCAGTCGACGTTGGGGACGAAGCTCAGCAGCGCGACGAGGCCGATGAAGAACCAGAGGTCGATCCCGAAGTAGTGCTTGAGCGCCTTCGGGATGCTGTCGCGGTAGCGGATGCCGAAGGCAGCGGCGGCCCCGAGCATGCCCAGCGCGGCCCCGCTGGCCCCGTGGGAGATGCCGTCGACGAGCCACATGGAGAACAGCCCCCCGGTGACGGCCGCGCCGACGTACGTGAGCACGAAGGCCGAGCGGCCGATGGCGTTCTCGACGATGCGGCCCAGGAAGAACAGCACCACGCAGTTGCCGAGGATGTGGAGGAGCGAGGCGTGCACGAACGTCGACGAGATGAGGCGCCAGGTCTCGCCCGCGCGCACGAGGTCGGGGTCGAGCCAGCCCATGCGGTGGCCGACGGCGTGCATGGCGAGGTCGTCGGCGAGGGTCGTGATGTCGGGGAAGAGGAAGGCGGGGGGCCAGTCGAAGACGAGCTGTACGAGGTAGAACCACACGAGCAGCGCCGTCGTGGCCGCCGTGAAGTAGGGCATCTCGACCAGGCGATCGACGAACCGACGCGCGGAGCGGCGCTCCGCCTTGGTCATGGGGCTCCATCGCTTCAGGGGGGTGTGGTGGACGAGTCTGCGGGGGGGCAGGTCGGGGGCTTCTTCGTCCGTCACGGCGGCGACCATAGTGCCCGCGGGGGGGCCCCGCAATCGACCCCGGAGTAGACTCCGGCGGCGTGCGCCGCTTCCTCAACCGCTCGTCGGCCTCGAACCGACTCCTGACCCTGCTCGTGGTCTCGGTGGTCGTCCCGGGGCTGCTGCTCGCCTACTACGGCGTGCAGGCCGTCCTGCAGGAAGAGGAGCTCTACAAGGCGACCCTGCGCGAGCGCGCCGAGTCCCTGGCCACGTTCCTGGGCCGAGACCTGGCCGAGCGGGTGGACGGACTGCTCGGATCGCTGGACGCGGCCGCTGCCGAAGGGTCGCTGCGCTGGGCCTCGGACCCGGCCGCCGCGGCTGCCCGCCTCGCCGCCGCCGAGCCCCTGGTCGCGGGCGTGCTCGTGCTCGACGAGGGCAACAAGCTGCGCCACCCCCAGCGGGTGGCCACGGGCCTGGTGGACCGCCTTGGCGGGCGATCCAGCGACCGCGCCTACCTCGCCCCGCGCATCGCCGAGGCGGAGCGACTCGAGCTCATCGCCCGGGAGTTCCCGGCCGCGGCCGACGCCTACCGTCGCGCGCTCGAGGGGATCCCCGGCCAGCGGGGGAAGGGGATCGTCCGGCTCGCGCTGGCCCGCACCCTGCACAAGGGGGGCGACCTCGACGCCGCCGTCGCGCTGTTCGACGAGCTGCGCGTCGACGAGGAGGCCGGGCTCGACCTGAACGACTTCCCCATCGACCTCCTCGCGACCTACCAGGCGGCCCTCGTGCGCCGGGAGCTGGGGGCGACCGCGGAGGCCGTGCAGGGCCTCGAGGAGCTCCTGGACACCCTCGTGGACCGGCCGTGGACCTACGGCGGCTACGGCGAGACCGCCCTCGCGCGGCGCGCCGTCGAGCTGCTCGAAGACCCGACGCTCGTCGAGGGCCTGCTCCCCGGTTCCCTGCCCGACCTCGTGGCCGTGGAGCGGAGCCTCGCCGGCCGCGCGCAGCAGCAGGCCGACGAGGCGCTCGTGCTCGGCCTCCTGCCCGCGATCGCGAGCGAGGCGCGGGCGCTGCGATCGACCCCCGGCGAGTTCCAGCTTCAGTCCTACCGCACGGGCGAGCGCTCCCTCCTGTTCGCCCACGTGTGGTGGAACCGCGGCGAGCGACCTCGCCGCATCCTCGTCCACCTCGACGCCGAAGCCCTGCGGGCGGAGGTGGAGGCGTCGCTCACCACGGCGGCGCGGGCGAATCCCGAGTTCGCCACCGCGCTGGTGCGCTCCCGGCCGGGCGTCCTCACGGCCCTGCCGGGGACTCCGAGCCTCCAGGTCCACCGCTCCCTCGACCCGTTCCTGCCCGGCTACTCGCTGATCGTCACGCGCGGAGACGAGGCGCTGCTGGGGCCCGGTCGACGCCAGCAGCGCATCGTCCGGCTCGGGATGATCGGGGGGCTGCTCGTCATCACGATCTTCGGGATCCTGCTGATTGGCCGCGCCGTGAAGCGCGAGATGGAGATCGCGCGGCTCAAGTCCGACTTCGTCTCGAACGTATCGCACGAGCTGCGCACGCCCCTGACGACGATCCGGATCATGGCCGAGATGCTGGCCCTCGGCGCCGTCGCGTCGGAGGGCAAGCAGAACGAGTACTACCGGAACATCGTCAGCGAAGCCGAGCGGCTGTCGCGGCTCATCAACAACGTGCTCGACTTCGCCCGAATCGAAGAGGGCCGCAAGAAGTTCCAATTCGGTATGGGCGACATCGGCGACATGGTCTACGAGGTCGAGCGCATCACCGGGGACTACGTGCGGAGCGAGGGCTTCACGCTCGAGGCCAAGGTCGACGCCGACATGCCCGCCACGGCGTTCGACCGAGACGCGATCATTCAGGCCCTCATCAACCTCATGTCCAACGCCGTGAAGTACAGCCGGAACGACAAGCGGGTGGAGATGGGGGCGCGGATGGAGCGTGATACCATCGCGCTCTACGTTCGCGATCGAGGCCCGGGCATCGATTCGCGAGAGATTCCGCACCTTTTCGAGAAGTTCTACCGAGGCGGGGACCACATGACACGCGAGGTCGGCGGCACGGGGTTGGGGCTCAGCATCGTGCACCACATCGCGTCCGCGCACGGGGGTCGTGTGGCGGTCCACAGCAAGCTCGGTGAAGGCAGCACTTTCGAGATCCTCCTCCCGATCCAGACGGTGGAGGAGATCAACTCCGGAGCGCCCCGCAGATGACCCGCAAGAAGAAGATCCTGATCGTCGAGGACGAAAAGCAGATCCGGGAGAGCCTGCAGGACTTCTTCAACCTCCAGGGTTACGACGTGCTCGCCGCCCCCACGGGCGACGACGGCCTCGCCAAGGCCCTGGCCGAGACCCCGGATCTGGTGGTGCTCGACATCATGCTGCCGGGCATGCACGGCTACGACGTGTGCCGTCGCCTGCGCGCCGAGGGCTTCAAGTCGCCGGTGCTCTTTCTCACCGCGAAGGGCGAAGAGGTCGACAAGCTCACGGGCTTCGACGTGGGCGGCGACGACTACGTCACCAAGCCCTTCTCGCTCCTGGAGCTCCAGGCCCGCGCCCGCGCCCTGCTGCGTCGGGCCGAGAAGGAGGAGCCCGAAGAGGACCGCTACAGCTTCGACGGCGTCTCCGTGAACTTCATGACGTACGACCTCCGCGTCGCGGGCAAGCCGGTGAAGCTGTCCGCCAAGGAGATGGAGCTGCTGCGGTTCCTGATCCGCCACCGGGGGCAGGTGCTCAGCCGCGAAGTGCTGCTGGAGAAGGTCTGGAACTACGACGCGCAGGTCTCGACCCGCACCGTCGACACCCACATCCTGAACCTGCGCCGCAAGCTCAACGACAGCCCCCCGAACCGCTTCATCCAGACGGTGCACGGCGTGGGCTACAAGTTCGTCGGCGGGCTGTGAACCCGAGCCGTCGAGGGCTCCTCCTCGTCGCCGCGCTCCTGTGCGCGACCCCCGCGGCGGCCGACGACCCGCCGACGGCCGACCCCCCGCTCACTCCCCTCGAAGCCCGAGGCCTCGTCGCCGAAGCGCTGCTGCTCGAGTCGGGCGCGGGCGACTACCGCGGCGCGTGCGACACCTACCGCGAGCTGCTCGCGCGCTCGGACGGGCTGCCGGACATCCTCGTGAGCGAGGCGCTGCTCCGCCTCGGGCTCGCCCACGAGACGCTGGCGGGCGGCCCCGAGGCGCTGATCCTCGAGGAGGCCGACCGCGCCGAGGCCGCCTTCCAGGAGCTGCTCGACCGGTTCCCCACCACCCGCTGGGCGGACGACGCCCGGTACCGGCTCCGCTCCCTCGAAGAGCACCGCAAGATCGTCCCCCAGCTGCCCGCGAAGTTCTCCTTCGACGCGGACGTCGGCGGCCTCTACCACGCCCGATCGCGCCGTCACAAAGGCCGCCTCGGCCACGAGTTGGCCGACGGCGAGGGCGTCGCGGCCTGGCGCAGCTACGTGATCGGCGGCGAGGACGACCTCCTGATGGTCCGGTTCGCCCAGAAGGAGCCGCGACCGCTGTCGGTCAAGCTCCGGGTCTCCGCCCGCAACTTCCCCGCCCACCTCACCTTCTTCCTGGTGGACGTGGAGGGGGTGAATCACGCGACCAAGCCCCGCAACATCCGGCCGGAGGACGGCTGGACGACCCTGACGTTCGCCCCCGGCGACTTCTCCAGCTTGGCCGTCGACCGCGACGCCCAGCTCGGCGACCGCCCGATCCGCTACCTCATGATCCAGGACGTGACCGGGCACTCGTCGACGGACCGCGGAGAGAATGTGGTCCTGTTCGACGATCTCGAGGTCTTCTAGGGGCGCGGAAAGGCGCTTGACAGGGGTGTTGCACGCGGACTACGTTGCCGGCCATCGGAGAAGCCATGCGCCGACTGATCACCTTGCTGACCGCCTTCGTTCTGGCCGCCGCCGTGGTTCCGACCATCGCTGCGCCCTCGGCGGTCGCCGCGATCGACGAGCCGCTTCCCCCGCCCCCCCCGCCGCCCCCGCCGCCGGAGCTCTAGACAGCCCCGCTCACGCGTCGCCCCGGACTGAATCCGGGGCGTTCGGGTTCTGGATCGTATGAACATCGTCGTTCAGAAGTACGGCGGCTCGTCCGTGGCGACCCCCGCCAAGATGCGCGCCGTCGCCGACCGCGTAGTCGCCACCCGGGAGTCCGGGGTGCTGCCCGTCGTGGTCGTGAGCGCGATGGGGAGGACGACGGACGGCCTGCTCGCCCTCGCCCGGGAGCTCTCCCCCACCCCCCAGCGCCGCGAGCTGGACATGCTCATCTCCGTGGGCGAGCGGGTCTCGATGGCCCTGCTCGCGATGGTCCTGCGGGACCGCGGCCACGCCGCCGTGTCCTTCACCGGTTCGCAGGCCGGGATCATCACCACCGACGACCACAACCAGGCCCGCATCATCGAGGTGCGTCCCCTGCGCGTGCAGGAGGCGCTCGAGCAGGGGCGGATCGTCATCGTCGGGGGGTTCGCCGGGGTCTCCACCACCAAGGAGGTCACGACGCTGGGGCGAGGGGGCTCGGATACGACGGCCATCGCGCTCGCCGCGGCGCTGCAGGCCGAGTCCTGCGAGATCCTGTCGGACGTGGACGGGGTCTTCACGGCCGACCCCCGGGTCGTCCCCGGCGCGCGCAAGCTCGATGCCCTGGACCACGGCGAGATCCTGGAGATGGGGCTCCGGGGCGCGAAGGTGCTCGCCCCCACGGCCATCGACTACGCCCGACGCCACGGCATCACCCTGCGCGCGGCCGCCACGTCCGGCGCGGGCACCGGGACCGTCGTCACCCATCGACCCCACCCGGGCACGGGCCGCGCCGTCGCCGTCACCGCCGACCGCCACGCGCTCCCGGGCCGGTTCCGCGGCTCGGACGCGCAGGCCGCCGCTTTCCTGGACCGGCTCGACGCGGCGGGCGTGCCCTGGAAGGACTGCCGCCGGACCCGCCACGGGGACGTCATCGAGCTCGGGCTGATCCTCGACACCCTGGACGCCCCCGACGCGGCGAGCCGGGCGCGCGCGGCGCTGCCCGACGGCGCCGAGCTCGAGCTGCACGAGGGCTCCGCCACGGCGACGGTCGTCGGTGAGGGGATCGCCGAGCGGGCCGAGGCCTGGCGCATCGCCGGAGAGGCCTTGGACGCCCTCGGACTGCAGCCGCCCGCGATGTGGGGATCGTCCTACGGGCTCACGGCCGTGCTCCCCCGGGAGGCCCTCGACGACGTGGTCCGCCGCTGGCACTCGGTATTTCCGGGCTTGGAGGGCGGCGCCCGTGAAGGATAAAGTCGCCCACGACCTGGGAAGACCCACGGAGAGTCGATGCTGCACCACATCATGAAGCCCGCGAACGCCTTCACGGCCGCGAGCATGTTCTGCGGTCTGTACTCCGTGATGTGGTCCGCCGGCGCCGCGCCGGACGACAGCCACGCCTTCTTCATGGCCGCCCTGCTGATCGTCTTCGCGGGCATCTTCGACGGGCTCGACGGGCGCATCGCCCGCCTCACGAAGACCGAGTCCGAGTTCGGCGTGCAGCTCGACTCCCTGGTGGACGTCGTGTCCTTCGGCGTCGCCCCCGGCGTGCTGCTCTACAAGTGGGGCCTCGGGGCCTACGGGGAGTGGGGCTTCGCGGTCGCCTTCACGTTCGTGCTGTGCGGCACCTTCCGGCTCGCCCGCTTCAACATGCACAAGGCCATGGTCGCCCGCGGCGAGATCATCGAGCGACGCAAGAAACCCGACGACCCCCGCTACAGCGAGGGGCTGACGATCACGTCGGCGGGCGGCATGGTCGCCGTCCTCGTGCTGCACCACGCCAGCGTGCGCGCCGTCGAGGTCAGCAACCACCTCGCCATCCTCCTGCTCACGCTCTTCCTCGCCTACCTCATGGTCTCCACGGTGCGCTTCCGCACCTGGCGCGAGTGGAAGTTCAGCCCCCTCACGCTGGCGGGCATCGGCAGCGCGATCATGGTCGCGGTCACCATCCTCGCGGTCTTCGACTGGACGGCCATGCTCGTCTTCATCGGCGGCACCTACATCGCGATGGGGCTGCTGACCGAGGCCGTGTACTTCGCCAAGCGGAGGCCCGCGGAGGACGTGTACTACCTGCAGGACGTACACGCCGAAGAAGACGCCGAGGCCGAAGAGGTCGACGAAGAGGCCCCCGCCTAGCGACCTCGACCACGCCCGCGGCGACCTACCGTCCCCGGGTCCGGGCGCGCCGCTCGCGCTCCTCTCGCTCCGCCGCCTCCTTCTCCTGTCGCACGGCGTCGGCGAGGTAGTCCCGGATCCGGGCCACGCGGTCCCGCAGCTCCGTCCGCCCCGGTCGCAGCTCGAGCGCGTCGCGGTAGGCGACGGCCGCTCGCACCCAGAGCTCTTTGCGCTCCAGGGCCTCACCGAGCTCGGTGAGGAAGTCCGCGGCGTCCCCGTCGTCGTCGAACCGGTCGCGGTACAGCGGCCACGCGCCCCGACCCGCCTCCAGCAGCATCGCGCTGTTCTTCTCCTGGGTGGAGTAGTGGATGTGCAGCGGGGCCGAGAACTCGATGCGGACGTTGTCGTCGGTGTTGATGGGCGCGTCGCCCGCGACCTTCAGGATGTCGTCGCGGTCCAGGAGCAGCAGGGGGAGGACGTCGAAGGGCTCGTACACGCCGATGCGGGCCAGGTCCTCGCCGATGGCGGGGATGCCGAGCCGTCGGGCCACGACGTCGAGGTCCGGCGTGATGGGCGCGTCGCTCCCGAGCATGATCAGGTCGGCGTCGGTGACGGTCGTGAAGAGCAGGACGTGCTCGAACGCGTCGGCGACCGTCGCGAGCAGCGAGCGCAGGTCGTCCGTGCCCATCCCGTAGATCTGGGCCCACTGCACGAACACGCCGCCCTCCGTGAGCCGCGCCTTGCCGAGCTCGAGGTACTCCCGCGTGAACAGGTTCGAGACCCCCGTGATCCAGGGGTTGCTCGGCTCGTTGATGATCACGTCGTAGGGACGATCGACGAGGACGAGGTGGTTCCGGGCGTCGTTCCCGATGGCGGTGACGCGCGGATCGTCCAGGGGGCGACCGTTGACGCCGTCGAAGAAGTGCGACGCCTCGATCACGGCGGGCTCGATCTCCAGGACGTCGATGCGCTGCAGCCCCGGCTCCTTGGCGACCGACCCGGCCGTGACGCCCGACGCGAGCCCGACCACCAGGGTCGACTCCGCGTCGGGGCGTACGAGGTAGGGCAGGCGGCCGAGCAGCACCTGGGTGGGCATGTCCACGGTCGAGCTCGCGTCGACCTTGCCGTTGTTGGCGAGCCAGATGTTCTCGCTGCCGACGCTCCGGGCCACGGTCACCACGGACGTCCGGCCCTCCTCGTAGAAGAGCAGGTCGTAGTCGGACACCGCGAAGTTCCGGACCGCCTCGTGCGACGTGTCGGACAGGTCGCTCACGTACTTGTACATGCCCGCGCTCATCAGGAGCGGGTCCCAGGGCGGGGCCGCGAAGAGGACCAGCGCGCCGAAGGCCGCGGCGAGCCCGACGCCCAGCCGGCGCGCGGCTCGGACAGCGCGCGTGGAGGCGACGACCGCGGCCGTGGCGAGCTGCAGGAGGATGGCGACGCGGATCGCGTCCTGGATCCCGATCACGGGGATCAGGACGAAGCCCGCCAGCGGCGAGCCGAACACCGCGCCGAGCGTATTGGCGGTGTACACGCGGGCGACGTCGCGGGCCACGCCGCTGCTCGTGCGCGCGGCGAGGCGGAGGCCGACCGGGAAGAGCATCCCGATGAAGAACGTCGTGGGGGTCATGACGAGGACCGCGATGGCCCCGTGCACGAACCACAGCCCCGTGTCGTGGCCCCCGATCAGGCCGTACGCGTCGACGTACCAGAAGGGCAGGAAGCGGAAGAGGTGGTTCGTGGCGAAGGCCGAGATCCCGGCCCCGAGCAGCGCGATCGTGAGCGTCCGCGAGGCCCGGTGACCGGGCCTCCGCAGGCGGGCCGCGGAGACCAGGGCCCCCGAAGCGTGCCCAAGGAGGAACGCCGTGAGCATGAGCGTGAACGCGTACACCGACGACCCGAGGATCAGCGCGAGGAAGCGCGTCCACGCCACCTCGAAGATCATCGAACAGGCCCCGGAGATCGCGAGCACCCACGGGACCAGCCGCGCGAGCCGGGCCCCTCGGTCCCCCGCGAGATCGGGGTCCGGCTCGATCTCGAGGAGCTCGGCTTCTTCGAGGCGCTCCTGCCGGTCGTCCTCCACCGCCGTCGCGCGACTCCGGGCACTCCAAACCAGCGCGACGCAGCCGACCATCGCGTTCGCGACGGCGCCGAGGAGCTCCGATCCGCGCACCCCGAGCCAAGGCAGGAGCACGAACCCGGCGGCCCAGACGCCGACGACGGCGCCGGCGGTGTTGAACCCGTACAGGACGCCGCCCCGGGCCCCCACCGCCGAGAGCCGGTCCGTGGCCCAGCGCACCACCAGCGGGAGCGTGGCGCCCATCGCGATCGTGGGCAGCAGGACCAGGCCGCCCATGAGCACCCCGTGCAGCGCCTGGGAGCTCCAGTACTGGACGGTCTCGGCCTCGAAGAAGAACCGGTAGACGTGGGTGCCGCCGCGGACGAGGCTCGGGAACGCCAGCGCGTAGGCCGCGATCCCGAGCTCGAGGAGGCCGTACAGCCGCAGCAGGTCCGACCGTCGATCGGCGATTCGACCGCCGATCGCGGCCCCGAGCGCGAGGCCGAGCATGAAGGCGGCGAGGATCGTCGCGACCGCGGGCTGCGTCGCTCCGAATACGAGCGTCAGGCGCCGCATCCACAGCACTTCGTACAGGAGGCCCGCGCCCCCGGACACGAAGAACAGCGCCAGCAGCGGGATCAGCGCCCGGCGCGGCGCGACGGGGTCGGTCACTACTCTTCGGCGGGGGTCTGTTCGGTCGAGTCGGGCGCGCTCTCTGCGGGCGCCTCATCCGTGGCCGGAGCCTCCTCGGGGGGGGCCTCCTCCTCCGTCGCCGGAGCAGCCTCCTCCTCCGTCGCGGGAGCGGCCTCCTCCTCCGTCGCCGGGGCGGCCTCCTCCTCCGTCGCCGGAGCGGCCTCCTCCTCCGTCGCCGGAGCAGCCTCCTCCTCCGTCGCCGGGGCCGCCTCCTCCGCGGGAGCGGCTTCCTCGGCGGGGGGCGTCTCGACGACGGGCGGGGGGTCCTCGACGGGCACGGGCTCGACCTCTTCGACCGCCTTGGGCGGACGGAGGAAGCTCACGCCCGCGAACGCGCGCACCGCGGGCACCCCGAACCCGAGGCCGGTGCCGCCCCCGAGGGTCAGGGTCACGAAGTCGTTGGGCTGGAGCTTCACCGACGCGGCGAACTCGCCCGTGGCCTTGTTCTCGGTGCCCAGGTAGGCGACGGAGCCCCAGCCCTCGAGCTGGATCGCGAAGCCGGTGACGGGCGAGACCCCGACGCCGGCCTTCCAGTTCATGCCCAGGAAGCGGACGGTGTCGCCCCACTCCTTGCGCGGACGGAGGTGGATCGGCGCGACGTTGAAGACCGCACGCACGAACCGCGGCGCCTGGACCTCGGCGAGGATGTCGACGGCCACGGTGGGGAGCCCGTCGCCCGCGTACCGGTCGACCTGGCCGGTGGGCAGGCTCACCGGCACCTGCACGCCCAGTCCGAACACGCCGTTCTTGCGGATGTCGACCGCCCGCACCTTCGGGATGATGACCAGGTCCCCGATCGAGGCGGTGTCGCCCGGGAGCGTGGGGAACGTGCCGCCGGTGGGATCCCCGCCCCAGACCACCACGGGGTTGACCGGGAGCACGATGCTCAGGTCCACGTGCTCGAAGCCGATGACGCCGCGGACGTCGACCCCGATCTTCGACTGGATGACCTCGCCGTTCAGGTCCCGGTTCGGGAAGGCCCCGTCCCAGAGCGCGAGCGCCTTGTCGGAGACCGCGATGGAGAACCCGCCGCCGAACTGGAGCATCTCGAGCGTGCGCGGCGAAGAGGCGACGGAGAGGCCGGTGCCGGTGGCGTCGAAGCGGGCGTGTTCGGCGTTGAGGGTGAAGGTCTCGTCCTGCGCGAACGCGGGCGCCGCCGCCGTGGAAGCGAAGAAGAGCAGCGACCAGAGCAGCGAACAGCGGGCCATTGAAATCCCTCTTCAGAGCGGCGGGACACTACCACAGGGGCGGCCCACGGCGGCCCGGCCTGCTATCTTCGAACGCCCCGCGCGTCCGTCCCACGGCACCCCCGGCCTGCATGACTCCCGAAGAACGCCACGACTGGAAGATCCAGCGCATCGAGCAGCGGATCAAGACGACGCAGCCGTCCATGGACCTGCTGCTCGATCTTGCCGAGGCCTATTTCCAGAAGGGCTACTACTACGCGCACGGCACCGAGTGGTTCATGCGCGCGACGCAAGTCGCCGAGAAGTCGCTCGACGTGCACGGCGGCTCCGCCCGCGCCCACAACATCCTCGCCAACGCCTTCTACGGGATCGGCGACCTCGACACCGCCGAGCGGCAGTACCAGCTCGCCATCGACGCGGACCCCTCCGACGCGCTCGCCCACGTGGGCCTGGGCAACCTCCACAAGCACCGGGGCAACAACAGCCGGTCGGTGGACGCGTTCACCCAGGCCACCGAGCTCGACCCGGACCTGTGGCAGGCCCACTACAACCTCGGCGGCGCGCTGTACGCCGAGGCCCGCGAGCGCGACTTCAAGGGCGCCGACGACCTCATGGAGCGGGCGATCTACCACCTGATCACCGCCCTGCGGCTGCGCCCCTTCGAGTCGTTCGTGGGCAACATCTACAAGGACCTGGGCGAGCTCTTCCTGCACACGCGGCAGTACAAGTACGCGCGGCGCTTCTTCACCAAGCTGTGTCGGCACCCCGAGTACGGGCCGATCGCGCACTACTACCTCGGCCTCACGCACTTCTCCATGGGGCGCTACACCAACGCGATCCAGCACTTCCGGGAGTTCCTCAAGCGGGAACCGGACTCGGCGCTGGCCTACTCCAAGATCGGGCTCGCGTACCTCGAACAGGACGAGTGGGACAAGGCCCGGGAGGCGTGTGAGCACGCCCTCGTCCTCGAGCCGGACAACCTGCTCGCGCGGTTCAGCCTCGGCTGCATCGACATCGACCAGCGCCTCTACCAGCAGGGCGAGGAGCGGTTCGAGAAGCTGCTCGAGGACGCGCCGGACTACTTCCCGGCGTACGTGGAGCTCGTCAAGACGCACTACCTGCGCGGCGACTTCGGCTGGCTGTTCGACGAGCTCGCCGCCGAGGTCCACCGGTTCGAGGAGGACGAGTCCTTCGACGGCGGTCGCCAGTACTACCGGGGCAGCCGCGGACGCACCCGGCGCCGCATCGACGTCCTGCTCGCCCAGATCCAGGAGATGGGCATCGACGCGTTCGCGTCGCTCTCGGAGACGGTCGAGGCCGTGCGCACCGACTCGCTGCGGTTCCAGATCTGGGAGCAGCTGTACGACCTCAGCCGTCATCACCGGGTCGCCCAGGTGCTCGACCAGCTCGAGGACCCCGCCGAGCACTTCGGACGACGCCTGGGCCGCACGGTCCTGCTGCTGAGCCAGTACGTCCCCGAGGAGGCGATCACGGACGCCTTCCACGTGGAGGAGGAGGCGCTGAAGCGACGGGCGCGCCGGCGCAAGCGAGACGACCCGGCGGAGGGCATCGCGGGCGACGACATCACCGCCTACATCGAGGCCCTGGACGCCGTGCGCGACGAGCTGCGCGAGTACCAGGCGTACCTGCTCCTGGCCCTGGCCGTGAAGGGCACGCCGTCGGCCGAGGACTTCCTGGCGGATCACCTCGAGAGCGAGCACCGGGCGCTGCGCGCCAGCGCCGCCATCTCCCTGCTGTTCTACGGGTCCGAGGGCGCCATCCGCTTCCTGCGCTCCGAGGCCGAACGGGTGGCGTCGCCGCACAGCGAGCGACTGCAGGAGCTCATCGAGCTCGGCGTCTCCCGGCACGAGTCGTCCGAGAAGATCATCGACCTGGCCGACGCCGCCGACGCCCGCGGGCCGCGCCGCCGCAAGCCCCGCTCCTCACGACCCGGGGCCCGGGAGAGCTGCAGCCTGTGCGATCGCGGCGAAGCGGACGTGGACCGCCTGATGAGCGGCAACCGGGTGTACCTGTGCAACCTGTGCGTGTCGTACATCCACCAGCACCGCCGCGACCTCGCCGTCCCCGACCGGGAGGACCACGTGTGCTCGTTCTGCAACGCGTCGGTCTTCGAGGTCCAGGGGATGCACCAGGCCAAGGACCTGCTGCTGTGCAACCGGTGCCTCGACACCTGCGTGCGGCTGCTGGCGAAGGAGGAGGTCGAGCGCTTCCTGCGCTCCTTCTGAGGGATCAGGACTGGACGGTCGCCACCGCGTCCTCGCCCGCGTCCAGGATCGTATCGGGGATCGCCACGACCCCCGCCTCGCGCTGCGGCTCGCCCGCGCCGTCCCCGGCCGGGACCCGGCACCGCGCCCGGCCGACCTCGTAGCCCTTCAGGAAGAACCGCACGGCCACGACCACGCCCTCGGGCAGGGGGTCGGCGGCGAGCAGATCGAACCCGCACTCCGTCGGACGGGCGGGGTCCACCCGAATGCTCCGGTGCAGGTCCGACCCCCGGGCGGGGTACGCCTCCTCCAGCCACGCCTCGAGCTCGACGTCCACGGCCAGCCCGTCGTAGGGCGCGTGGCCCTTGGGCGCCGGAGACGAGGCGGGGGCGTCCCCCAGGCGCACCGCGAGGTTGAACTCCGCCCCCGCGGCCACCGACGGGGGAGCGACGAGCTCGACCCCGCGCACCAGCCAGGTGCGGGCGCCGTCGGCGGGGGGCGCGGTGGCGGGCGTGCCCACCGGGCGCGGGGGCTCGTCCGATACGACGGCGCCGGGCTCCTCGACGTCCCAGGTCGCCTCGGGGACCGCGGGCTCGGGGGGACCGAAGACCCGCTCCCGGAGAGCCGCTCCCACGTCGCCGCCCAGGGCGTCGGCGAGCGCGCCCAGCTGCGGCTCGGACGCGGCGAGCACGAGGCGGGAGACCCACGCGAACAGCGGCTCGACGCCCTGCGGGGCCGGGGTCTGCAGGCCTCCCCGAGCGGCCGCGGCGGCGATCGGCTCGCGGGCGGGCGACGCGCGGACGAGGTGGAGAATCGCGGCGTGACGGGCGTCGATCGAGAGCGTCATGGATCCTCCGGGGCGGGCCGATGCGCCACCCGGCGGGAGTATGCAGCGAAGTCGAACTCGGGGCTGTTGGCCTCGTCGTGGCAGGTGCGACACCCCGCCTCGGTGACGGGGACGCCGGGGTCCGCCCGCCCGGCCCGGCGGCTCGTCTGGGCGACGTGTACGTCCATGGGCCCGTGGCAGGCCTCGCACTGGACGTTGAGCAGCTCCCCCCCCTGCGCGGGGTCGAGGAAGCCGCCGGGATCGCCGAATCCCGTGGTATGGCAGCCGAGACAGTCGGGGTTGCGCGTCTGCCCGGCGTCGCGCAGGGACTTCCACGCCCCCGCGTGGGGCGAGCGGCTCCACTGCGCCACCTCGGCCGGGTGACACTGGGTGCAGGCGTCGAGGCCCTCGAACACGCGGCTCCGGGGAGCCTGAGGGGCGGCGGCGGCGGCGAGCATGCTCCCGAGGCGGTCCTCGTTGAACCCTTCGAGGATCCGGACCACCGCCGGCGAGAGCGGCAGGTCGGGGTGGATCAGCTGGTCCGTGACGGCGACGCGGTGGCCCTCGGTGGGGGCGGCGGCGGCCTTCAGCGCCCGCCCGCGCTCGTACTTGATCTCGGCCAGGGCGCGCAGCTTCTGCTCCCCCTGCTCGGCGTCCCCCGCCGCGACGGCCGCCCGGTGCTCGCGCTGCAGGTCGAGGTAGCTGCGCTCGGTCTTGGCGACCTGCATCAGCGGGAACTCGTGCTCGGCGACCAGGCCTCGCCCGGGGGGGCCCGAGAAGGCGACGTCGAGCCTGCGGAACGCGCGGCCGAGGGGATCGGCGCGAACCACGAGCCGATTGGCTTCGCGCGTGTACTTGCCGTCCCGCCGCAGCCCCGGGGGCACGAACCACACGTCCGCGTCGAGCCCGGCCTCGCGCCAGGCGGTCAGCTCACGCTTCTCGGCGTCCGTGAATACGACGACGAAATCGATCCGCCCCCGCGAGGACTCGTCGGACAGGATCCGCGCCGCGACCGCCGGGCCGTCGACGAGCGGCAGCGCCGCCGCCTGCTCCGCGCTCCGCGCCGCGCCCAGCAGCCCCAGCAGGACCACGCGCCGCCCGCCCCGCTCGACGACGAGCCGGTCCCGGACGCCCGCGGGGGTCGACCCGAGGTTGCTGGCCACGAGCGGGATGCCGAGGCCGCTCGCCCGGGGGACGAGCTCCTTCGGGGCGAGGACCTCGAAGTCGGCCTGACCGGGGAAGAAGGCGTCGGGCCGGGACACCCCCAGGGCGTCGAGCACCACCCTCGCCCGCCTCCGCTCCTCACCGCCGACGCCCTCGATCCCGAGCACGGCCCGACTCAGGCTCGTCGGCCCCTCGAAGACCAGCAGATCGGGCTGCAGCGCGCGGGCCTGCTGCACGAGGGTCGCCCGCTTGCCCATCCCCCCGGACGGCGAGCCGGGGCAGCCGCAGGGATCCAGCTCCGCCCGGTTGTCCTGGGAGACGAGGAGCCGCAGCCAAGGGGGCCCGTCGGCGTCCTGAGCGGGGTCCGGCAGGGACCGATCGTCGTAGTCGATGGCGGCGGTCGGGGTCGCGCGGGGCGTGCTCCCGACGATGGGAGGCGGCAGCTCGACGATCGGATCCCGCGGACCCGAGTCCGTGCCCCCGCCGCCCCCGCAGCCCAAAACGAGCAGGAGCAGCCCCGGGATCGCGTGGCGACGTACGGCGTCGAGACGAGTCAAGAGGTTGCAAGGTCCTTGGTGGGCACGAGCGGCTGACTTAAGTTTAGGCGGCGAGAGAGCCTTCCGCGGCCCCCGCGCGCCGATTCGAGGTCCTTCATGCGCTTGGTCCTTCCCACCGTCCTCTGCCTGGCGACGCTCCTGCCCGCGTCGGCCGCCGCCGTCCAGGGCGGCCCCTACCGCGTCCACGGCCCCGACGACGTGCGCGCGATCCGCATCTCCCACCCGGAGCTGCAGGCCCGCTTCGCCGTCTCGGAGCGTTGGCGGGCGTTCACGGCGCTGCACGGCGACGGCTGGCGCGCGCGCTGGGACGAGGCGACCGGAGCGGCCGTCCAGGTCTGGGGAGCCGGCTGGGACGTCGACGCCGCCGCGCTGGAGCAGGACGGGACCGCCTGGACCCTCGGCGAGGCGATCCTGTTCGACGAGGCCCTCCCCCTCGGCGTCGGCCCCGACGGCCTGCGGCGGTGGACCGTCGACCGCTCCGACGGCGTCACGACCGTCACCTGGCGACGCGTTCACCGGGGCCTCGACGTCGTCGACGCCCGCGTCTCGCTCCGGTTCAAGCACGGCCGCTTCGTGGTCGCCCAGCTCGACTCGATGCCGGGCGTGGCCCTCGATCCCACCCCGGCGCGGGACGCCGACCAGGCCGTCCTGGACGCCCTGCGGGATCACGAGGGGGCCCGCCCCGGCGGCGCCGCCACGCTCGTGGTCCTCCCCCTCCCCCGGGCGACCGACGTCTCCTACCGCCTCGCCTGGCGGGTCGCGATCGAAGGCCCGGGCCCCTCCCGGCGACTCGTATACACCGACGCCGACGACGGCCGGTTCCTGCGCTCGGACGAGCAGCTGCGCTTCCTCGACGGGACGGTCCTGGTGGAAGTGGACGACCGCGCCCCGACCTTCGGGACGACCGACCGGCCGCTCGTCTTCGCCGAGATCGAGGGCGAAGAGGGGGACGCCGACACCGACGCGACGGGCGCCGTCGGCCTGCCCGGGGAGGGGCCTCAGGACGTCGTGTTCGGTCCGGACTCGGACCACTTCGACGTCCAGTCGGAGACCTCCACCGCCTCCTTCTCCGGGCAGCTCGCGCAGGGGGGGACGGTCGTCGGCGTCCCGTCGGGCAGCAACGGGACGCAGGTCCGCCGAAACCGCGCCCAGGCCGACGCGCACGTGTTCAGTCACGAGGTGCGGGACTACGTGCTCGGCATCAACCCGGAGTTCCGGTGGGCGAACGAACGCGTGCCGGTCCGGGTGAACCTGTCCACCTGGCCCGACGGCAACCCGGTCCGGTGCAACGCCTGGTTCGACGGCGACTCGATCAACTTCGCCCGCCAAGGCAACGGCTGCCACAACACGGCGCGGCTGCAGGACGTCCTCTACCACGAGTACGGGCACGGCTTTCACGGCTACAACATCGTCGAGGGCGCCGGCGGCTGGGGCGACGGCTCGCTCGGTGAGGGCATCTCGGACTACCTGTCCGGCACGATGAACGACGATCCGGTGCTCGGGGTCGGCTTCTTCACCGCCGGCAACCAGCCGCTGCGGCGGATGGACACGGACGCGACCTGGCCCCAGGACGTCGACGACGACCCCCACGTCACCGGGGTGATCATCGCGAGCGCACTGTGGGACACCCGGGCGGCCCTGATCGAGGCCCACGGCCCGGACGAGGGCGTGCGCCTCGCGGACCGGTACTACTGGCACATCGCGATGCGCGCGTCGGACATCGAGGACGCCCACGTCGAGGCCCTGCTCGCGGACGACGACAACGGCAACCTGGACGACGGCACGCCCAACCAGTGCATCATCGACGAGGCCTTCGGCGCCCACGGCCTCGGGCCGGGGGTGGGCCCCCTGGAGGCGGTGTGGCGCATCGATCACGTCCCCCCCGGGGTGTCCGCGGCCGAGGCGCGGGTGCTCCCGCTGAGCGCGACCGTCGGGCTGCGCAACCCGGAGTGCGCCGAAGGCGAGATCGGGGAGGTCGTCCTGCGCTGGTCGGCGGCCCCGGACGTGGACGCGGACGACTTCGAGGCCGCGGTCATGGCGCCGGGGGAGGGCGACGGCACCTTCGTCGCCGAGATCCCTCCGCTGAGCGCCGGGACCTTCCTTCGCTACTACGTCGTCGCGCACGACGCGGACGGCGAGGAGATCGGGGTGCTCCCGCAAGGCTCCGTGACCGACCCCTGGTTCGGCGTCTGGATCGGGGAGGCCGAGGTCGTATTCGAGTCCGACTTCGAGCTCGACGACGGCGGGTTCGAGCACGAGCTGCTCCAGGGCAACCCCGAGGCCGAGGGCGCCGACGACTGGCAGTGGGGGCCCGCGGGGGGGCGGGGCGGCGATCCCTTCGAGGCGGCCTCCGGCAGCCGGCTGTGGGGCAACGACATCACGCCCCAGAACAACTGGAACGGGGAGTACCAGGCCAACGTCGTCAACGTCCTGCGGTCGCCGCGGATCGACGTGCTCGACGCCGAGCGCGTGCACCTCCAGTTCCATCGCTGGCTGACGGTCGAGGACGGCTTCTTCGACCAGGCCGAGGTGCTCGTCAACGGCGAGGTGGTGTGGACCAACTTCGCCTCCGACGAGTCGCCCCAGGGCGATCCCGCGTCCATCCACCACCTCGACTTCGGGTGGGCGTTCCGCAGCTACGACATCACCGACCTCGTGGAGGACGCCGCGGTGGAGATCGAGTGGCGGCTGACCACCGACGCCGGGCTCCAGCTCGGAGGCTGGAACCTCGACGACGTCCGGGTCGTCACCGCCGCGCCCGTCGTGGTGATCGGCGGCGACGACGACGACGACGACGACGACGACCCCCTGGGAGGCTCGACGTTCGTGGCCCAGGGCGCGGGGTGCACCTGCGACGCGGCCGGGGCCCGCGGCTCCGGGGCGTGGCTGCTCCTGATCCTCCCGGCGGCGTGGCGGCGTCGGCGGTGATCCGCGGAGCGTCGCTCGCGATCATCCTCGCGATCGTCGCCGCCCCGCTTCCGGCCCGCGCCGATCGCGCGCTGCCGACCTGGGAGGCCTATCGGATCCAGCGGACCTTCGCCGTGGCCGTCGACGCCTGGGCCCGAGGGCACGTGCAGGCGGCCGAAGAGGCCGCCGCGGAGGTCGTGGGTCACGATCCGGCGAACGTCGAGGCCTGGCGTCTCCTCGCCACCGCGCGCCTCGCGCTCGGCCGGGCCGGCGAGGCCCACGAGGCCGCCGAACCGCTCGCCGTGCTGGCCGCGGACGACCCCGAGGCCTGCCTGCTGCGGGGCCGGATCGCCGTCGAGGTGGGGGGGAGCGAGGAAGCGGTCGCCGCGTACCGCCGCGCCGCCGAGCTGCTCCCCGAGGACCCGCGCCCCGCCCTGGGACGCGCGCTCGTGGCGGCCCGGCTCGAGGGCGACTTCGAAGCGATGGAGCAGCACCTCCGCGCCGCCCGGGCCCTCGACCCGGACCAACCCGGCGCCGAGCTCCCGCTGCGCGCCGCCTGGGCCCCCCTCGCGGAGTCGCCCGAGTTCCTCGAGATCCTGCGGCGGCTGCTCCAGGAGGAGCCCGCGCCCTGACCGTCAGGGGACGGTGTACTCCAGCTCGACCCGGCCGATCGCGGCCGCGGGCTCCGACGAGAGGAGGTCCGCTCCCCCCGTCGTGCTCAGGTTGTCCTGGTATACGAGCCGGGTGAGCGAGACGCTCGCGCCGTCGATGTCGCTGGTGTAGACCCCGGGCGACTCGTAGGAGCACTCCAGCGGCGACGTGCCCCGGGCTCCCAGAACGCCGACCGTGTCCCCGGCCATGACGCCGATGGACGTCGCGATCCAGTCGCCGCCCGCGATCCCGAGGGTCGAGTACAGCGACGTGAAGTCGCCCGTCGAGGCGGGGTAGTCCGGAGGAGCGCCGCCCGTGAAGCGGACGACCTCGACGTTCTGATCGCCCGTCAGGCCCGTGGGGACCCGCAGCGCCGTGATCGTCATGGACTCCGGCGCCACGAACCAGAAGCCGCGCGTATTTTCGCCGTTGTAGACGCTCGCCTCGGTGCCCACGTCGAGGGTCTGGACGACGCCGGACCCGATGGTGACGGCCACGGTCCCCACGGGGCCGGGGTCCGTGCCGTCGTCGGGCGTGATCTGGCACATCCAGCCGTCGCCCTCGGACGTGGAGGTCGCGAGCACGGTCGGGGAGTTGAACCCGGCGGGCTGGCCGTCCACGTACCACGTGTAGAGGTACGACACGGTGTCCCCGTCGGGGTCGCTCGAGCCGGTCGCCACGCTGCACACGAGGGTGTCGTCGGCCTCGGGGGCGACCGGGACGATCGTGGCCACGGGCGCCGTGGGGGGCGCGTTGTCGATGATCAGGCCCGCGGACGGGACCGACTCGCCGACCGTGCCGAGGGCGCTCGGCGTGGCGATGCACACGACCGTCTCTCCCTTGATCGCGGTCCCCGCGGACAACGCGCCGCCGGTGCCCACGTAGCTGCCGTCGACCTCCCAGGTGAACTCGACCGTCGTGGGGTCGCCCTCGGGGTCGGTGGTATTGCCCTCGACGCAGTACAGGACGGTGTCCGACGTCGCCGCGGGCGGCCAGATCGTCGGCGCCGTGGTGACGGGCGGGCCGTTGGTGATCGTCGCGCTCGCCACGCCCGGCAGGGACCGGCCCCCGGACGGGTCGATGCCGCGCACGGTCACCGTCCAGATCTGACCCGGCTCGGTCTGGCTCGCCGGGATCGAGAAGTTGTCGAAGAACGGCTCGGGCGTCCCGTTCCGCTCCCAGGACCAGGTGTAGGTCACCTGTCCGCCCTCCGGGTCCACCGACGGCTCGTCGATCGACACGGTGAGGGTGTCGTCGCTGTCGGGCTGCGCGGGGGCGATGCTCACCCCGGGGGTCGACGGGGCCGCGTCCACGACGATGTTGACCGTGGCGCTCCCGACGAGGCCGTCGAGGTCGGTCACCTCGAGGAGGATGACGTGGGGGCCCGTGCTCAGGGGCACCCCGGCGAGCACGACGTCCCCCAGGGACGAGGGGACGGAGTTTCCGAGGATGCCGTCGACGTCGCTCGCCCACACCGCCGCGAGGGAGAACTCCGGGTCCTGGTAGTCGGTGGCCGTCGCGCGCAGCTCGAGGTCGCCGCCCCCGCTGACCTCCGCCCCCGAGAGCGGGGCCGTGATCAGCACGTCCGGGGCGCTGCTCACGCTCACCTGGACCTCGGCGCGGCACTCCGCTCCGTCGCGATCCCGAGCGACCGCGGCGACCCGCCGCGAGCCCACCTCGAGCCCGTCGACCTGGGCTTCCCAGGTGCCGTCGGCGGCGATCTCCGCCTCCGCCCGGATGATGCCCCCCACCTCGACCTCCACGACCAGGTCGTCCGGTCCGTCCTCGTCGTCGGTGACGGTGCCGGTGAACGTATTCGGCTGCTCGGCCGCGACGAGCCCCCCCTCCTCGGGCGACGTGATCGCGCACTCGGGCTCGGCGTTCAGCCGCGCGATGACCAGGTCCTGCGACCGCTCGGTCACGTTGCCGTCGGTGTCCTCCACCTCCGTGACCAGCCGGTAGGTCCCCTCCCCCAGGTTCGGGAGCTCGCCGATGGCGATGCCCGCGATGTCCGGCGTCGCCGAGAACTGGAACCCGATGTCCAGGCTCCACCGGACGACCAGGTCCGAGGGAGAGTCGACGTTGTCCGAGACCCGCACGCGGAGCGCGACGATGTCGCCCACCCAGTAGGACTCGTCGGGGGACGGCGACACGATCTCGAGCGTCGGCGCCGGGTCGACGACCGTCCCCGATGGACAGGCGACGAGGCAGCCGAGGAGCGCGAGCGCGAAGGAGGGGGCGAATCGGGACATGGGGCTCCGACGGGGCGAACCCGTATCATCCCGCGAGATTACCCCCGGAGGAACGCCTCGTGTCCCGTCCCCTCTTTGCCCGATCCGCTGCCGTCGCGCCGCTGGCCCTCCTCCTCTGCGTCGCGGCGTGCCCGAGCGAGACGGAGGACGACGACTCTTCCGACGACGACGACGACGCGGTGGACGACGACGACGCGGTGGACGACGACGACGCGG
>CAZEKB010000096.1:0-17097 GCA_964512225.1 uncultured Rickettsiales bacterium
CACGGATTCCAAGAACAACGTCGGCGGTGTTCTTTCTCCGCCGAGGTCATCTAGTGGTCGTACCAGGCGGGCTTCACCAGGTTCGTATACGTGTCCGGGTTGGCGAGGGGGTTGATCCGCTGCTTCACCGCGTCGATCGACACCTTCATCGCGACCTTCAGCCACCACCGGTACATGTTCCGCTTGTACTCGTGGGGGGACAGCACGCCCTTGATGAGCCACTCGGGGTTCACGAACTTGCGGTTGATGTCGTACAGCGCGCGGGAGATCTCGTCCTTCGTCATGTAGTCGCTGTCGACGAGCGGCGTCATCCAGTCGAACTCGGTGAAGTCCTCGAGCGTGAGCCACCCCTCCTGCATCGCCTGGTCGAAGAGCGGCGTGCCGGGCACCGGGGTGATGGGGTGGAAGGCCGGGTAGTCGACGTTGAGCTCCTTGGCCAGGTCGGCCTGGCGGAAGAGCGACTCGCGGGTCTCGTACTTGGTGCCGACGATGAACGTCGCCTGCTTGAAGATCTGCGGGTACTTGTCGAGGATTCGGAAGGTCTCTCGCAGCTGGTCGTTGTTGTAGAAGCCCTTGTTGAAGTCCTTGAGGCGCTCGTCTTCGGCGCGCTCCACCCCGATGCAGAGGTGACGCAGCCCCGCCTCCACCAGCTTGTCCATGATCCCGCGCTTCTCGTCGCGGATGATGCAGTCGCTGCGCATGAACGCGAACCACTTGATGTCCATGCCGCTGCGGATGATCTCGTCGGCCCACTGATCGGACCACCGGGCGTCGATGTTCCAGGACTCGTCGACCCACGTGTAGACGTTCTTGTCGTACTTGTAATAGAGGGTCTCGATCTCCTCGATCGACCGCCCCACCGACTTCGTGCGCCACCGCGGGCGGAGCTCGATCATCCCGTCGTCGGTCTCGTGACGGTTCGCCATCTGCGTCCACCACACGCAGAAGGAGCACGACGCGGTGCAGCCGCGGGAGTGGTGCAGGGTGGCGCCGCCGGGGCTGAAGTTGTACTTCGCCTCGCCGCCGTACATGTGCATGGGCAGCAGGTCGTAGGCAGGCATCGGGAGCGAGTCGAGGTCCTGGATGAGGGGCCGGTGCGGTGTCTTGACCAGGGGGGAGTCGAGCTGGTCGCCGTCGCGGTAGACGATCCCGCGCACGGAGCCCCAGTCCACGTCCTTCTCGGCCGACTTCTCCACCACCTCGAGCAGCGTGAGCTCGCCCTCGCCGCACACCACGATGTCGATCGGGTGCTCCGCCATGTACTTGCTGTACAGGTTGCTGAAGTGGGCCCCGCCGGTGACCACGAGCGCCCGGGGGACGACCTCCTTGGCCATCTCCACGACCTTCATCGCTTCGTGGCTGTACAGCGCGTGGTTCTCGCCCACGCACAAGACGTCGGGATCCTCTTCGCGCATGGCGTTCTCGAGGCTGCGCCAGCCCATGCGCATGGCCATGCAGTCGTACACGCCCACGTGGTGACCGGCCTCGCGCAGCACCGCCGCCAAGCAGGCGAGCGACTGCGGGACCATGAAGTTGTCGCCCTCGCTGACGAACGGCCAGTACATCCGGGGGCTGAAGACGAGCATCACGCGCATGTCGGTCTCACCTCGGTCGCCGTCCGGTCATGAGCCACGCTCGCGGGAGCGGACCCATCGTCTCATCGTCGCGGAGCCCGCGCTCGGACGAACAGATGGCGGCGTCGTAGTCGGGCTCGCCGATCCGGTCGTACTCGAGCAGCGCCGCCAGCGGACCGTCGGGAATCCAGTGTGTCCCCACGATCATGGCCGGCTCCAGTCCAGCACCCCTCACTATAGCCGCGGCCTCCCGGCGATCGCAGGCTCGAACCCAGCGCTGGTTCCGCTCGGCCAGGACCCGGGACCGGAGCACGTCCGGCAGGGCGTCGACCGAGATCCCGGACGGGTCCGATACGAGCGCGCCGGGCCACGCTTCGATCGAGGCCACCAGCAGGCCGCCGGGGGCGAGTCGCGACGCCAGCAGGGCGGCCGTGGCCACGGGATCGGGCAGGTAGCACAGCAGCTCGAAGGCGAGGACGAGGTCGTAGGAGGCCGCCGGGAACGCGTCGTCGAGGTCGTCGAGGGCGCGGACGTCTCCCCAGTGCAGGCGGAGGCTCGGCACCCCCGCGCCGTGCCGGGCGGCGGCCTCCAGCGACGGCAGACAGGCGTCGATCCCGTGCACCACGTGCCCGTCCCGGGCGAACGGGACGGCGAAGCGGCCGATGCCGCAGGCCGCGTCGAGGATGCGGAGCGGGGCGTCGCCGGGGGAGGGGAGGGCGCGGCCCAGCGCGTCGCGGTACAGCCGGGTCTGCAGCGCCTTGAGCGCGTGGTTGTCGGCCGCGGCGTCGAGGAAGTCCATCGACCCGGGGTACTCGCGCCACCACGCGTGCATCCCCCGGAGGTTCCAGACCACGGCGTCGGGCACGTGCGCGACCGCGTCGTCGTCGTCCAGTCGCTCGAGCCACGGCGGGGCCGCCCGGACGATCTCGGTCACTGCACCACGAGGTCGTCGGGGAGCTCGAACCAAGCTCGGTGGCCCACTTCGATGCCCCGCTCGGCGAACCAGCCCCGGTTCATCTCGAGGGCGTACTTCACGGCCTTGGGGGTGCGGTGGCCGGCCGTGGTCTGGGGTGCCATGTCCTCGAGGTGCACGATCGTTCCGTCGTCGTCCAGGAACGCGATGGTGAGGGGGAGGAAGGTGTTCTTCATCCAGAAGGACAGGCGCTCCTTGCGCGGGTAGACGAACAACATCCCGCGGTTGGGCTTCATGGAGCGGCGGTACATGAGGCCCCGGGCCCGCTGTGCGTCGTTCGCGGCGAGCTCGGCCCACACCTTGTGGTCTTCGATCAGCATCGGAATCATCGGCAGCCCCGACTTCGCCGTCTTCGGGCACGCGGTCGCGCCCAGCGCCAGGGCGGCCGCGATCACCAGGAGCGGGAGCAGCGTGAGGCGGGCGTTCAAAACAGGGACCCGGTCGTGCCCGCGGGGATCTTCATGCCGAGGTGCTGGTAGGTCAGGCGGGTGGCGATCCGGCCCTGGCGCGAGCGCACGAGGAAGCCCTGCTGCAGGAGGTAGGGCTCGTAGACGTCCTCGAGCGTGTCCCGCTCCTCGCCGATCGCGGCCGCGAGCGCCTCGATCCCCACGGGCCCGCCCGCGAACCGCTCCACCAGCGTCGCGAGGAACCGACGGTCCATCTTGTCGAGGCCGCGGACGTCCACGTCGAGGCGTCGCAGGGCGCCCTCGACCACCTCGAGCGTGACCCGGCCGTCGCCCTCGACCTCCGCGAAGTCCCGCACGCGTCGCAGGAGCCGGTTCGCGATGCGCGGGGTGCCCCGACTGCGCCGCGCGAGCTGCGTGCACGCGTCGGCGTCGATGGGCACGGCCAGCAGATCCGCCGACCTCGCGACGATCGTCGCGAGGTCCTCGGGCTCGTAGAAGTCGAGCACCGCCACCCAGCCGAAGCGGGCCCGGAACGGGGACGACAGCAGCCCCTCGCGCGTCGTGGCCCCCACGAGCGTGAAGCGCGGCAGGTTGAACTTCAGCGCACGGGCGGCCGGCCCCTGGCCCAGCACGATGTCGATCTCGAAGTCCTCCATCGCGGGGTAGAGGACCTCCTGGACGCCCCGGTTGAGGCGGTGGATCTCGTCGATGAAGAGGACGTCCCCCTCTTCGAGGTTGCTGACGATCGCGGCGAGGTCCCCGCCCCGCTCGATCACGGGCCCGGACGTGGCCTTGACCGCGACCCCCATCTCGTTCGCGATGACGTTCGCCAGCGTGGTCTTGCCGAGGCCGGGGGGGCCCGCGAACAGCACGTGGTCCAGCGCCTCGCCCCGGAGCTTCGCGGCCTTGAGGAAGATCGACAGGTTGTCGACGACGGATCGCTGGCCGACGTACTCGTCGAGCGTCGCGGGCCGCAGGGAGACCTCGTCGACGAACTCCTCGGCGTCGGGTTGCAGGTGGGGGTCGAGGTCGCGATCCACGGTCGAAAGCCTACGCGGGTGAGAGGTGCTTGAGGGCTCGCTTGAGGAGCGACTGCACCGTGTCGTCGGCGCCGGGGGAGGACGCCTTGATCGCGCGCTCGATCTCGCGCTTCGTATAGCCGAGGGCGGCGAGGGCGGCGGTCGTATCCTCGACGGCCGGGGGATCGGCCGACGGCGTGGGCATGGCGGTGATCTGCGACGCGGTGAGGCCGTCCGTCACGACCGACAGGATCTTGTCCTTGAGCTCGAGGCACAGCCGCTCGGCGGTCTTCTTGCCGAGGCCGGGGACGCGCGTGAGCGCCTTGGTGTCGCCGAGCGCGATCGCCTGGGCGATGGCCTGCGGCTCCCACGTGCCGATCAGCGCCAGCGCCAGCTTCGGCCCGATCCCGGTGACGCTCTGGACCAGCCGGAATACGCGACGGTCCCCTTCGTCCAGGAACCCGTACAGCGTGATCGCGTCCTCCCGCACCTTGGTGTGGACCACCAGGACGACCGAGCTCCCCACCGGGGGGAGCCCCACGAGGGTGCGGGCGGGCACGATGACCTCGTATCCGACGCCCCCGGCCGTCTCCAGCAGCACCCGGTCCGCCTCGCGCACGGCGAGCGTCCCGGTCAGTCGTCCGATCATCGGGTCCCCCCGCGCGACTTCGCCCGCCGACGCGCCTTCTCCACCCGCGCCTCGGCCTCGGCCCGGCGGGCGTGGAACCCCGCGCTGTGCACGTGGCAGATGGCGACGGCGAGGGCGTCGCTCTGGTCGTGCGGGCCCGTGATGCGCTCCCCCGCGAGCATCCCCACCATCTTGCGCACCTGCTCCTTGGTCGCCCGGCCCGAGCCGGTCACCGCCTTCTTGACCTGGGCCGGCGCGTACTCGAACACCGGCGCCGCCGTGCTCGTCGCGGCCAGCAGCAGGACCCCGCGGGCGTGCCCGAGCACCAGCGCCGAGCGGGCGTGGCGGGCGTGGAAGACGGACTCGATCGCCACGGCGTCGGGCTGCAGCTTCGCCGTGAGCGTGGCCAGCTCGTCGTGGAGGAAGCGGAGGCGGTCCGCGAGGCTCGCGCCGCGCGGGGGTCGGAGGACTCCGCCCGCTTCGAAGAGGATCTTGTGGCCCTCGCCGCCCGCGAGCGCCCAGCCCGCGCAGACGCTGCCGGGGTCGATCCCGAGGACGCGCAGGGGAGTGGCCAAGGTATCGAGTCTCAGGCGCCCGCGAGGCGCTCCATCTCCTCGTCGGAGATCTCGAAGTTCGCGTACACGTTCTGGGTGTCGTCCAGGTCCTCGAGCGCCTCGATGAGATTCAGCAGCTTCGAGGCGTCTTCGCCCGCGACGGGGATCTGCACCGACGGCAGCCAGGTGAGCCCGTACTCCTTGACCGTGAACCCCGCCCCCTCGAGGCCTTCGCGGAGCCCTTCGAGGTCGGAGACGTCCCCGATCGCCTGGAACACCTCGTTGCCCTGGTCGTCCTCGGTCTCGATCAGGTCGTCGCCCCCGTGCTCCATCGCGACCTCGAGGACCTCGAGCTCGTCCACGCCCTGCTTCTCCAGGAGGACCTGCCCGACGCGGCGATAGCTGTGCGCGGCGGCCCCGGACGCGGCCATCGCGAGCCCGCGCTTCGTGAAGACGGAGCGGACCTCCGGCGCGGTGCGGTTGCGGTTGTCCGTGAGGCACTCGATGAGCAGGGCGACGCCGCCGGGGCCGTAGCCTTCGTACATCACGGCCTCGTAGGCCTCGCCGTCGAGCAGGCCGGCGCCCTTCTTGATGGCGCGCTCCAGCGTGTCCTTGGGCAGGCTGACGGCCTTCGCCTTGACGATGGCCAGGCGCAAGCGAGCGTTCGCGTCCGGGTCGGGCCCGCCCATGCGCGCGGCCACCATGATGTCCTTCACGACCTTGCTGAACGCCTTGCTGCGCCGCTTGTCCTGGGCCCCTTTGCGCTGCTTGATGTTGGCCCATTTGCTGTGGCCGGCCATGGTCCTGCTCTCTGCTCTGCGGCGTCCCGGCGGCGTCCCGTCGGGGATGCTCGCGGCCCGTCGGGGCCGATTGACCCGGGCGCGGCGGACGTCATATACATGTTCGTTGGAAGGGCTCGGATGATGGCACGGCGGTCCATGTTCGTGAAGCTTCGCCTCCCCGATCGGGACGAGCTGTACGTCCACAAGGCCCGCAACGTGACGGCCGAGGGTCTCTTCATCGACGCGCCCGTCCCCCTGTCCCGCGGGACCCGGGTTCAGATCGAGTTTCGGACCGGCGGCGACGGCACGATCGTCTGCGACGCGGAGGTGGCCTGGAACACCGACATGGTGGGTCGGAGCAAGAAGGCGCCGCACCCGGGGTTCGGGGTCGTGTTCGTGGGCCTGGGGGAGGCCGAGCGGAAGGCCCTCGGGGAGCTCGTCGGCGGCTGACGCCTACCAGGGGCGCGAGTCGATCTTCTCGCAGCCCTCGCAGCCTCGGGTGGCGAAGCAGCCCGCCGCCGCCACCGGGCGGGCCCCGTCGAGCCGCAGGTACCCCAGGGCCTGCACGGCGGTCAGGTCCCGCTCCTCCAGCACCGGGGCGAGCCCGAATCGGTCCAGCCGCGTATCGCAGTCGACGCAGTACATGTGCAGGGGCCCGTCCTCGGGACCGTCCGGGGCGGCCGCCCGATGGACCAGGCAGTCGCGCCGGCACCGGGGGCAGTACGTCGTCGGGAGCAGCACGGGCCAGTGATAGCACGGGGCTGCGGGGGTCAGGCGGCGGTCGGCGAACCCACCGCGACGACCCGATCCCGTCCCCCTCGCTTCGCTTCGTACAGGGCGTCGTCCACGCGCGCGAACCAACGGTCGATCTCGTCCCCGTCGCGGAGCACACCCGCTCCCGCGGATACGCGGATCGCCATCCCCGGGGCCACGGCCAGGGCGAGCTCGGAGACCCGGCAGCGCGCCCGCTCGGCGGCGACCAGCGCGCGGTCTTCGTCGGTCCCCGGGAGGATGGCCACGAACTCCTCGCCGCCGTACCGGACGAGGTAGTCCTGCGCGCGCAGCGCTCCCTGGAGGGCCGCGGCCACCGCCCGGAGGGCCGCGTCCCCGACGGAGTGGCCGTGCGAGTCGTTGATGGCCTTGAAGTGGTCGACGTCGAAGATCACGAGCGACAGCGGCACCCCGCCCCGCCGGTGGGCGGATACGAGCGTGGGCAGGCTCCGGTCGAGGAAGCGTCGGGTGCGACACCCCGTGAGCGCGTCGCGGACGGCCTCGCGGGCCTCCTTGAGGAGCAGCATCCGGTGCTCCAGGTCGATCGGCATGAGCAGCCGGTAGATGACCTCGATGTCCCCGAGCTGGATCCGGTCCCGGTCCCGCAGCGTCCGACTGCCTTGGACCCGGACGCCCCCGACGCACAGGCCGTTCGTCGACCCCATGTCCTCCAGGGCGACCCGCGGGCGAGGGGTGCCCGGCTCGACGACCAGGATGAGGTGGCGGCGCGATACGGAGCGGTCGTCGATGCGCAGGTCGGCGGTCGCCGCGCGGCCCAGGACCAGCCGCGCGCTCTCGTTCGGCAGCGGCAGCACTGCCCCCCGATCCGAGCCGCTGTCCACGATCAGGGCGGGCCGCAGGAGCTCGTCCTCGTAGCGCCGCCCGACCAACTCGCCGGGGAGCTTGTTCGTCAGCAGGGTCGCCTCTTCGGCGAGGTGGACCAGGGTGTTCGACAAGGGCGCTCCGGGGACTGATCCCCCCATCGGCCGTCGGCGGGCGAACTTGAGGACTTTCTTCGGACCGGCGCCGCGTCAGCTGGTCGTGGCGGAGCCGTCCGAGCCGTCCGAGCCGCTCGCGTCGCTCATCTCGACGTCCATGAAGCTGTCGTCGGAGCCGCTGCCGAGGATGAACGAGTCCTCCAGCCCCTCGGGCTCGGGCAGGGCGCTCTCGTCCTTGCGGAAGAGGAACGTATCCCCCTCGGCGTCCACGATGATGTGGTCCCCCTCGCCGAACAGGCCGTCGAGGATCTGCATCGACAGCGGGTTCTTGAGGTACCGCAGGATCGCCCGCTTGAGGGGCCGCGCGCCGTACGCCGGGTCGTACCCCAGGTCGCCCAGGAGCGTCTGCGCCTCGGGCAGGAGCGAGATGTTCATCTGCCGGTCCGCGAGCAGGGCGCGGAGCCGGTTCATCTGGATCTCGACGATGCTGCCGATGTGCTCGCGCGTCAGCGGGTTGAACACGATGATGTCGTCGATCCGGTTGAGGAACTCCGGGCGGAAGTGCCCGCGGCAGGCGTCCATCGCCACCGTGCTCATCTTCTCGCGGTCGCCGGCGTGCTCCATGATCCCGTGGCTGCCGATGTTCGACGTCATGATCACCACGACGTTGCGGCAGTCCACGGTCTTGCCGTGGGAGTCGGTGATGCGGCCGTCGTCGAGCAGCTGCAGCAGGATGTTGAAGACGTCCGCGTGCGCCTTCTCGATCTCGTCGAACAGCACGACGGAGTAGGGCCGCGTGGCGATGGCGTTCGTGAGGACGCCGCCTTCGTCGAAGCCGACGTACCCCGGGGGCGCGCCGATGAGCCGCGCCACGGAGTGCTTCTCCATGAACTCGGACATGTCGATGCGGACGATGGCGTTCTCGTCGTCGAACAAGAAGTCGGCCAGGGCCTTGGCGGTCTCGGTCTTGCCGACGCCGGTCGGTCCCAAGAAGATGAAGGAGCCGATGGGGCGTCCGTCCTCCTGGAGGCCCGCCCGGGCCCGCCGGACCGCCTCGGAGACGACCTTGAGCACCTCGTCCTGACCCACGACGCGGGTGCGGAGGGTGTCCTCCATGCGCATGAGCTTCTGGACCTCGGACTCCTTGAGGCGGCTCACCGGGATCCCGGTCCACTTCGCGACGACCGCGGCGATCGCGTCCTCGTCGACCTCCTCCACGAGCATCCGCGTCCCGTCCTCACGCAGGGCCTCCTGGGCCTCGCGGACCGCCCCTTCGAGGTCCGGGATGATCCCGAACTTGAGCTCGGCGGCCTTCGCCAGGTCGGACTCGCGCTCGGCGCGCTCCATGGCGCCGCGGGCCTCCTCGAGCTTCTCCTTCTTCTCCCGGATCCCGGAGAGGACGGCCTTCTCGGCCTGCCACTGGGCCTTGAGCCCCGCCATCTCCTCGATGAGCTCGGCGAGCTCCCGTTCGATGGACGCGAGGCGATCGCGCGACTGCCGATCCTCTTCCTTGCCGAGCGCCTGCTGCTCGATCTGCAGGGTCCGCACCTTGCGGTCGAGGGTGTCGATCTCGAGGGGCATCGAGTCGATCTGCATCCGGACCGAGGCCGCGGCCTCGTCCATGAGATCGATCGCCTTGTCCGGCAGGAACCGGTCGGCGATGTAGCGGTGGGAGAGGCGGGCGGCCGCGATGATGGCCATGTCCCGGATCTCGACGCCGTGATGGACCTCGTACTTCTCCTTGAGCCCGCGCAGGATCGCGACGGTGTCCTCGACCCCCGGCTGCTCGACCCACACCTTCTGGAAGCGCCGGGCGAGCGCGGAGTCCTTCTCGATGTGCTTGCGGTACTCGTCCGTGGTCGTGGCGCCGATGCAGCGCAGCTCGCCGCGGGCGAGGGCCGGCTTGAGCATGTTCGAGGCGTCCATCGACCCCTCGGTCTTGCCCGCCCCGACGAGGTTGTGGAGCTCGTCGATGAACAGGATGACCGCGCCTTCGGCGGACGTGACCTCCTGCAGGACGGCCTTGAGCCGCTCCTCGAACTCGCCGCGGAACTTCGCGCCCGCGACCATGCTCGACAGGTCGAGGGCGATGAGTCGCCGGTCGCGCAGGTTCTCGGGCACGTCCCCCTGCACGATGCGGTGGGCGAGCCCCTCGGCGATGGCGGTCTTGCCCACGCCGGGTTCGCCCACGAGCACGGGGTTGTTCTTGGTGCGTCGGGAGAGGACCTGGACCACCCGCCGGATCTCCTCCTCGCGGCCGATGACGGGGTCGATCTTCCCGCGCCGCGCGGCGTCCGTGAGGTCCCGGCCGTACTTCTCGAGGGCCTGGAACTTGTCCTCGGGGTTCGCATCGGTCACGCGGTGGGAGCCGCGCACCTCGGCGAGGGCCTGCAGGACGTTGTCGTAGGTCAGGCCGGCGTCGCGGAGCGCCTGGCCGACGCCCTTCTTGTCGACCGTCGCGGCGAGCAGGATGTGCTCGGTGGAGACGTACTCGTCCTTGAGCTTGTTGGCCTCGTCGAGCGCCTTGTCGATGAGCTTGTCGAGATCGTTCGACAGGAACTGCCTGCCGCCCGAGACCTTCGGGCGCCGCTTGAGCACGCCCTGCAGCGCTTCGGTGAGGGCGCCCGAGTCGGCCCCCACCTTCTGGATGACGCCCGGGACCACGCCGCCCTTCTGAGCGACCATCGCCAGCAGGATGTGGACGATGTCCACCTCCTGGTGCCCGTTCTCGCGGGCGATCTGCTGGGCGGTGGCGACGGCTTCCTGACTCTTGACCGTGAGCTTGTCGCTACGCATGGGAGCTCCTTGTGCGGCCGAGGATCATCGGCCGGTCACCGCGACCCAGCGCTGGCGCAGGTCGCGGACCAAGTGTTGGAGGAGGCGCTGCTCGGAGGGTTCGAGGTTCCCCGCCGTCTTCCGCTCGAGGATGCCGAGCAGGTCGATCGTCTGGCGCGCCCCGGGGAGGTCGACGGCCGTCGTGCCGCCGGGGTCCGGGGCTTCGCCCAGCTGCACCATGGCGGCGGCGCCGAGCGACATGAGGTAGGTGCTGAAGTCGAGCGGCCGAGCGCCGTCGGGGGAACCTTGGGGGTCCTGCGCCATGGAGTCCTCGAACGGCGATGAACGCCGCGTCGTTTCTGTGTCGAGTGGGAAGCGACCGGCTTCCCGCGGTGTCGTGGAACGTAAGAATGAGCGGGGGGGTGTCAACCGGCAGCCGGCTTGCGACCAACCGACCCGTTGTGCAGGATGGCGCCCCCGACGGACCCGCATGGTAGCAACCCGACCCCATTCGAGCCTCCACCCCCGGCTGCTCGCCCTGTGCGTGGCGGCCTGTCTCTGTGCGCCGGGGATCGTGCACGGGCAGCAGCGGGAGGGCATCCCGGGCCCCGCGCGCAGCCGCACGGTCGAGACCCCGCAGAGCCTCTACGACAAGGGCCTCCGGCAGATGAAGCGGGGCCTGTGGGACGACGCGGTCCTCAGCTTCGAGAAGGTGCGCAACCACTTCCCGTTCAACCAGTACTCGGTGCTGGCCGAGCTCAAGATCGCGGACTGTCTGTACGAGAAGGCGGCCTACCCCGACGCGGTGGACGCCTATCGACAGTTCAAGCGGCTGCACCCGCGGCACCCCCAGATCGATTACATCGTCCTGCGCACGGCCAAGAGCTTCTTCAAGCTCGCGCCGCTCATCGCCCAGCGCGACCAGGCCAACTCCCGGCGGGGGCTGAAGCAGCTCGAGGGCTTCGAGGCCAAGTACCCGGCCAGCGAGCACACCGAAGAGGTCCAGCGGGTCCGCGAGAAGGCGATGACGCGCCTCGCGAAGTCGGTCCTGCAGATCGGCGACTTCTACTGGAAGCAGCGCGCCTGGGGCGCGGCCGAGCGGCGCTATCGGCAGGCGGCGGAGAACTACCCGTCGAGCACCCTGACGCCGAAGGCCCGCTACCGGCGGGGGCTGTGCCTGTGGCGCCTCGACCGACGGGGAGATGCCCGCACGGTGCTGGGCGCGCTCGCGGCGTCGGATCCCGAGGGTCGGTGGGGCAAGCTCGCTGTCCGGCACCTCGATCGGTACCCGCCCGAGTCCGACCCCGCCGAGTCGAAGGCTCCCGCGGCCCCCTGATCGCCCTCAGCGGAAGGTGAGGACCGGCAGCACGACGTCGGGGAGCTCCACGTCCAGCCGTGTCCTCGTGCCCCGCGCGTCGCCCCCGACCTGGTAAGCGATGGGGCGGTCGAACTCGATCCGCACGGCCGTGGCGAGGAAGTCGAAGAGCTTCGGGTGCTCCGTGGTGCCGGTCCACAGGTTCGGCAGCTCGTTGAGCACCGTCGGGACCTCCATGGAGGACAGCCGAAGCTGGAAGTGGCGGGGACTCACCTCGCAGTGGGGGAACATGCGCAGGGCGTAGCCGTAGAAGGGCGTCGTCCCGAAGGCGGCGAGGTGCGCCGGCCCCTCGTACAGGACGTCGCCCACGCCGAAGACCTGGCCCACGCGCTCGCCCCGGACGTCGACGCGCCAGGCGTCGCCCCGCAGCACCTCGACCCGGACCTGGGCCGCCGACCCCCGCAGCGTCGCGGGGATCGTGCGCCCGAAGGCCGCCGCGAAGTAGAACGCGAGGTGCTGGGAGTAGGCCTCCAGCGGCGTGCCCTGCAGGCGCTTCTTCACGGTCCGGTAGTCGTTGAGGACCGCGGCGTCCCACCCGAGGCCCGCGAACGGGAACGCCTCCCCGCCGCAGTGCAGGAGGCGCATGTCGACGCGCCGGGCGGGGTCGCCGCGGTACCAGGCGCCGAGGTCCGCCGCGACGCTCCTTGCCCCCACCCACGACGCGAGTGCGTTGCCGGTGCCGAGCTTGAGGATCCCCAGGGTGGGGGTGCGGCGGTAGCGGATCAGCCGGTTGGCGACGTCGATGATCGTGCCGTCGCCGCCGCCCGCGAAGAGGACGGCGAGCTCCGACTCCAGGGCGGCCTCGAGCGCGTCCTGGGCTTCGTCGAGGGACCGCGTCCAGAAGACGACGGCGCCCGGGCAGGCCGCCTCGACGAGGCGCGCCATGCGCTTGGTCACGCGCCCCGCGTTCGCGTTGAGCAGCACGCCCACCTCGCCCTGGGGCTCGAACCAGCCGGCCGGGGAGGAGCTGTCGATGTTCACCGGCCGAGGATCGCGTCGACCGCTTCCTGCAGGCGGAACGGCTTGGGCAGGAAGCGGGCTTGCAGGGAGGCGAGCTCCGCCCGGAGATCGGGGGCCGGCTCCATGCCCGAGCACAGGACGAGGTGCACGGCCGGGTCGGCTTGCCGAGCGCGGCGGAGGACGTCCATGCCCGCGATGCCGGGCATGTGGAAGTCGATGACGGCCACGTCGAACCGCTCCCCGCGCCGTCCCGCGCGCTCGATCGCGGCCACGGCGGTGCGTCCGTCCTCCGCGGTGGTGATCTTGCCGCCGCGCAGCGTGAGGGCGTCCCCCAGCATCAGCCGAAGCGCGGGCTCGTCGTCGGCGACGAGGATGCGGAGCCCCGCCAGCGGCTTGGCGACGGCGTCCGGTCGGACCATCGACATCACGCGGGTCGGCTCGTCGTCGTCGACCACGCCGCGGAAGACGGGCAGGTCGATGTCGAAGCAGGCGCCGCGGTCGGGGAGGTCCACGTACTCGATCGTGCCGTCGTGGGCGAGCACCACCCGGCGCACGACGCTGAGCCCCATGCCGGTGCTGCGGTCCGGGGCCTTCGTGCTGAAGAAGGGCTCGAACACCCGCGCGGCCGTCTCGGGGTCGATCCCCGGGCCGCTGTCCCACACGCGGATGCGGGCGTGGTCGGGCCCCACCCAGCGTTGGCTGCGGCACTTGCCGGCGTCGCGGCGGACGGAGACTTCGAGGTGGATCTCTCCACCCGCCCCGCCGATGGCGTCCCGGGCGTTGATCGCGAGGTTGAACAGGGAACGCACGAACTCGGTGCGATCGGCCTGGACCGGGACCTGGCGCCGGGGCAGGTCGACCGTCACGGTCATCCCGTGGCCCAGGGAGTTGCGCATGAGGTCGGCGGCCTGGCGGACCGGGGTGCGCAGGTCGAGGGGACCGGTGCCCTTCGTCTCCGGGTGTGCCGCTTCCAGCAGGCGGCGGGTGAGATCGCGGGAACGTCGCAGCAGGGCGGCGAGGCTCTTGACGAGGGCGTCGCTGGCCTCCCCCTCCTGGAGCAGTTCGAGGGTCCCGCCGAGGCCGGTGAGGATGTTGTTCAGGTCGTGGATCACGCCGGTGACCGCGACCCCCATGAACTCCATGCGCTGGGCCTGCAGCAGGCGCCCCGCGAGGAGGTCGCCCTCGGCGAGGTCGCGCACGGTGCACCAGAAGCTGCCGTCGGGGAGTGGCCCCGAGTCGACGGCGACGCTGAGCTCGACCCCCCGCAGGGTGGTGATGTCCACCGGCACGCCCCGGAGCCGATCGCCCGCGAGGATGCGCGCGAAGATGGCTTGCAGCGCGGGGTCCTGCATGTTGGGCAGCTCGGACGCGATCTTTCCGGCGGCCAGGCTGAACTCGCCCGGGGGCACTCCCCCCATCTCGAGGAAGCCGCGGCTCTCGACCACGATGCGGCCGTCCGGGTCGAGGACGAGCAACGGGACCGGCAGCTCAGCGAGCGCCTCGCGCAGGGCGGCTGTCTCGTGCATCGCGCCCCTCCGCTCGATCGGTCCTGACGGGGATGCCAAGGGGGGCAACCCTACTACGCGAGGGCTTCGGCGATGAGGCCCTTGGCGTGCTCCAGGGCGGCCGAGAGGTGCTCGGGGGCCTTGCCCCCCGCCTGGGCCATGTCCGGACGTCCACCGCCGCGGCCGCCCACGATCGGGGCGATCTCCCGGACGAGGTCGCCCGCCTTGATGCGGTCGGTCAGCGCCTTGCTCACCTTGATCAGGAGCCCTGCCTTCGCGCCGTCCCGGCTGCCGAGCAGCACCACACCTTCGCCGAGCTGGTCCATCAGCACGTCCGCGTGGCCCCGCAGCTCCTTGCCCGAGGCGCCGTCGAGGGTGACGGCGAGGACGGCGACGCCCGCGATGTCCTGGGCTCGCGGCCCGCCGCCCGCCCCGCCCGCGACGAGCTTCTGCTTGAGCGTCTCGACCTCGCGGCGGAGCGCCTTGCGGTCCTCCAGGACCTTGTCGAGGCGGGCGACTGCCTGATCGACGGGCGTCTTGAGGCGCTCGGCCACCGCCGCCCGCGTCCGCTCGAGGTCCCGCAGGTAGTGGAACGCCGCCCGCCCCGTGATGGCCTCGATGCGCCGCACGCCCGCCGCGATCCCGGCCTCGCTCACGATCTTCAGCAGACCGATCTGCCCGGTGCCCGTGCAGTGGGTGCCCCCGCAGAGCTCGGTGGAGAACCCGGGGACCTGGACGACGCGCACCGACTCGCCGTACTTCTCCCCGAACAGCGCCATCGCGCCCATGGCCTTGGCCGAGGCCTGATCGGTCTCCACGGTGACCGTGTGCACGTCGGCCCGAACCTGGGCGTTCACTTGGTCTTCGATGGCGGCGACCTCGTCGGCGGTGAGGGGCTCGAAGTGGGAGAAGTCGAAGCGGGTCCGCTCGTCGTCCACGAGGGAGCCCTTCTGCTGGACGTGCTCGCCCAGGACGTCGCGGAGCGCGGCGTGCAGCAGGTGGGTCGCGGTGTGGTTGCGGATGATGTCCCCGCGGCGATCGGCGTCGACCTCCAGCCGCAGGACGTCGCCCACGCGGACGGTGCCCTCGTCGACCACGGCGTGGTGTACGTGGACCGATCCGCCGGGCTTCTGGGTGTCCGTGATGGTCAGGCGCGCGCCGTCGGACGTGGCCGCGCCGGTGTCGCCGACCTGCCCGCCCGCCTCCGCGTAGAAGGGGCTCTGCTCGGTGACGAAGCGCACGACGTCGCCCGCCTCCGCCGCGCCCACCGAGCGACCGTCCGCGATGAGGAGGCGGACGGTCCCCACGCCGTCGGTGCCGTCCCACCCGGTGAACCGGAACTCGCCGCTGCCCTCGACGACGCGGGTGAGGTCCTCCACGGCGCCCTCGCCGGACCCCTTCCAGGCGGCCCGACCCCGGGCGCGCTGGTCCTCCATGTGGCGGGCGTAGCCCTCCATGTCCACGCCGAAGCCGTGCTCGGAGCAGATGACCTGGGTCAGGTCCGGGGGGAAGCCGAACGTGTCGTGGAGCTGGAAGACGGTGGCGGCGTCGAGGGTCGCGGGCGCGGTGAGTCCGGCGAGCGCCTCGTCGATGAGGGCGAGCCCCCGGTCGAGCGTCTCGCGGAAGGCGCGCTCCTCGTTGGCGACCACCTTGTCGATGAAGGCCCGGCGCTCGACGAGCTCGGGGTACGCGTCGCCCATGACGTCGCACACCGTGCCCGCGACGTCCGTCATGAACGCGCCGTCGATCCCGAGCTTCACGCCGTGCCGAATCGCGCGGCGCATGACGCGGCGGAGGACGTACCCCCGCCCCTCGTTGGACGGCATGATCCCGTCCGCGACGAGGAACGCGGCGGCGCGCGCGTGGTCGGCGATGACCCGCAAGGAGACGTCCCGGCCCTCGTCGGCGCCGTAGGTGATCCCGGCCGCGCGGCCGGCGGCGGCGATGATGGTCTGGAAGTCGTCGATGCCCCAGTTCGACGTGTGGCCCTGGACGACGGCGGCGAGGCGCTCGAGCCCCATCCCGGTGTCCACCGACGGCTTGGGCAGGTCGCGCTGCAGGATCGGGCCCGCGGGGTCGTCGCCGTCGCGGTATCGCTCGAACTGCATGAAGACGTTGTTCCAGATCTCCATGTAGCGGCCGGCGTCGTGGCCGAAGCCCCACGGGTCGGGCTCGTCGTCGGGCACGAACCGCTCGCCGAGGTCCCAGAAGATCTCCGAGCAGGGGCCGCAGGGGCCGGTCGGACCCATGGACCAGAAGTTGTCCTTCTCGTCGCAGCGCGCGATGCGCTCCTCGGGCAGGCCCAGGCTGCGCCAGATGGCCGCCGACTCGTCGTCGTCGTTGTAGACCGTCACGAAGAGGCGGTCCTTCGGGAGCCCCATCACCTCGGTGAGGAACCGCCACGCCATCGGCAGCGCCTCGGCCTTGAAGTAGTCGCCGAAGGAGAAGTTGCCGAGCATCTCGAAGAACGTGTGGTGCCGGGCCGTGAAGCCCACGTTCTCGAGATCGTTGTGCTTTCCGGACACCCGCATGCACTTCTGGACGCTCGTCGCTCGGGTATAGGGGCGCGGGTCCTGGCCGGTGAACACGTCCTTGAACTGGACCATCCCGGCGTTGACGAAGAACAGGGTCGGATCGTTCTCGGGGACGATCGCGCTGCTCGCGACCACTTCGTGTTCGGCGGCTTCGAAGTAGTCGAGGAAAGCGCGGCGGATATCGGCGGTCTTCATCACGGCTCCAGGCGAGCGCGGGAGTGTACCGGCGATCCGCGGCCCGGGGATCGTGGGTGTCGCGCAGCGCGGCGAAACGACTCGTTCCGGGGGTTTGCGGGCCTCGA
>CAZEKB010000096.1:17197-27968 GCA_964512225.1 uncultured Rickettsiales bacterium
CGTTCCGGGGGCTTGCGGGCCTCGATCGGCCCGCAGCCGGGCGAAACGACTCGTTTCGGGGGCTTGCGGGCCTCGATCGGCCCGCAGCCGGGATGGCCGCCGCTCGGCTGCAGCCCGGGGGCCGGCTCGACGCCGGGCCGGCCCTGCGGGAGGATGCACCGCGCATGCTCGCCGACCTCCTCGCCCGCGCCGCCGGAGCCGCTTCGGACCACCCCCGGCGGACTCTGGGCATCGCGCTGCTGGTCTGCTCGCTCCTGTCGACGCCGCTGCTGTTCGCGGAGCTGGACATGACGTTCCAGGCGGTGGTGCCGACTCACGACGTCCTCGTGCAGCGCTACCTCGCCACGAACGAGGCGACGGGTCTGGGCAAGCGGCTCGTGGTCCTGCTCGAGGGGCCGGAGGATCGCCTGGACGCGGCGACCGAGCTCGCGGTCTCGACGCTCCGGGCGTGGCCGGACGTCGCGACCGCAGTCCTCCCTCCGCCGTCCGTCACGGGGGCTCGCATCGTCTCCGTGGAGCTCGCCCGGGACCCGATGGTCGTCGACGTAGGGGACATCCTGTCCGGCGGCGGCCCCTACAGCGATACGTCGACCGCCCTGAACGAGGCGTTGGCGGGGACGGGCGTACGGGCCTCCTGGACCGGCATCGCGGCGATCTTCGCCGAGGACCAGTCCGCCACGATCGGTCGCATCAGCCGGCTCACGCCCCTGAGCCTCCTGCTGGTGCTCGCCGTGTTCGCCTTCGTGGAGCGCAACCCGCTGAGGCTCGCGCTCATGGGCGCGATCCTCGGCGGCGCGTTCGCCTCCGCGCTCGGACTCACATCCCTCGCCTTCGGCTCCCTGACCTTCAACGAGACGTTCGCGGGGATGTTGATGTTCGGACTGGGGATCGACTTCGGTCTCCACCTCACGGTGCGGTTGCGCGAGGAACGGGCCGAGGACGACGACTTCCGCGGGGGGCTGCGTCGGACCCTGCGGGGAACGGGCCGAGCGATCGCGGCGGGCGGCCTCACCACGGCGGGCGCGCTCTGCGTATTCGGACTGGCGCCCGAGCCCCTGGCGCGACGCATGGGGATGGCGGGCGCCCTGGGCCTGGCGTTCTGCTTCGTGCTCATGATGACCGCCCTGCCCGCGGGCTGGACCCTGCTGGCGCGGGCCGGCAAACCGGTGCCGCGCCGCCCCATCCGGCTCCGCCCCGTGGGCGCCGTCGCCCGCTGGTCGGTCCGACGTCCGGGGATCACGGTCCTCGCGACGGGCTTGATCGTCGCGCTCGCCCTGGCGGGCACCGGGCGATTCCGGGTGGCCACGGACCTCGCCTCGCTGTTCAACCGCGACGTCCCGTCGGTCGAAGTGGGACACCGGGTGCAGCAGCAGTTCGGGGTGCACGGGACCCCCTGGCTGGTGGTCTCCGAGACAGCCGCGGAGGCCGCCGCCGTGCGCGCAGGCTTCGAGGAGGACCCGCTGTTCGCGCAGGTCGTCACGGCGCCCCGCGACGACCGGTGGATCACCTACGCCTTCTCCACGTCGGCGGGGCTCGACCGGGACCGCGCGGTGCAGGAGCGGCTCGCGGCGGAGGCGGTGCATCCGTCGGCCACCGGCTTCGCCGTGTTCATCGAGGCCGCCATGGAGCTGGACCGGCCGTGGGTTCGCCCCGTCGGGCTCGGCATCCTGATCGCCGTGCTGTTCGTCCTCGCCGTGGACCTCCGGGATCCGCGCTGGGTGCTCGTGGCGCTCTGCCCGGTCCTCGTGGGCACCACCGTGACGTTCGGGTTGCTGTGCTGGATGGACACTGCGTTCAGCATCATCCCCGTCATCGGCGTGCCCCTGCTCGTGGGGCTGGGGGTCGACGACGGGCTCCACGTCGTGCACCGCATGCGGGAGGACCCGACCCTGGCGCCCGACACCGCCGCCACCTCCGTGGGTCGCGCCATCGTGTTCACCACCGCGACCACGTGCGCGTCGGTGTTGGGGCTGCTGTTCTCGAACCACGCGGGGATGGAGGACCTGGCGGTCGTCTTCCTCGTGGGCCTGCCGAGCTGCCTGCTCGCCTCGGTCGCCCTGGTGCCCGCGCTGGCCGTCCTCCTGAGGCTGAGGCCCGCCCCTCGCGGGTGATCGAGGCGGCAAGAACCGGCCCGGTTCGGTGAAACGCCCGAGTTGTTGCCGCGGATCCGGCAAGAACCGGCCCGGTTCGGTGAAACGCCCGAGTTGTTGCCGCGGATCCGGCAAGAACCGGCCCGGTTCGGTGAATCGCCCGAGTTGTTGCCGCGGATCCGGCAAGAACCGGCCCGGTTCGGTGAAGCGCCCGAGTTTCTTGCCGCCTGCCGGGAGGTCTCGGAACTCAGTGAGGAGCCACCCGCCTGGAGGGTCGCCCCGCGGGGCGTCAGGGAGCGAGCGTAGCGAGCGGAGCCGCGGCGGGTCGATCCCTCCAGGTGCGAGGGGATCGGGCAGCGAGCGGAGCCGCGGCGGGTCGATCCCTCCAGGTGCGAGGGGAGGCGTCGGGGGAGCGAGCGGCTAGAAGTGGTCGGCGGAGCTGACGACGCCGGAGGCTCGCAGGGCGAGATCGTCCGGGTTCGTGGCGGCCTTGAGGGCCTCTTCGTACGTGATGTCGCCCGCCTTGTAGGAGCGATACAGCGACTGGTCGAAGGTCTGCATGCCGTACGTCGAGGCGCCCTTGGCGATGACGTCCGTGAGCTCCTTGAGGCGCTCCTTGTTCTCGATGTACTCGCGGACCTGCCCCGTGTTCACGAGGATCTCCATCGCCGGGACTCGGCCCTTGCCGTCGGCCTTCGGGACCAGCCGCTGGGAGATGATCGCGCGGATCAGGCCGCCGAGCTGCAGGCGGATGCCGTCCTGGTGGTGGGGCGGGAACAGCGAGACGATGCGGGTGATCGTCTCGACCGCGTTGAGGGTGTGCAGCGTGGACATCACGAGGTGACCCGTGTCCGCCGCCGTGAGGGCGATCTCGACGGTCTCGAGGTCCCGCATCTCACCCACGAGGATCACGTCCGGGTCCTGTCGCAGCGCCGACTTGAGGGCGGCCGCGTAGGAGCCGGTGTCCGTGCCGACCTCCCGCTGGCTGATGATCGACCGCTTGTCCCGGTGCATGTACTCGATCGGGTCTTCGATCGTGAGGATGTGGTCGCTGCGGCTGCTGTTGATGTGGTCGATCATCGCCGCGAGCGTGGTCGACTTGCCCGACCCCGTGGTGCCGGTCACCAGGACGAGCCCGCGGTGCTCGTCGCAGATCTTCTCCATGACGGGGGGCAGGTTCAGGTCCTTGAACCCGAGGATCTTCGAGCTGATCGCCCGGAAGACCAGGCCCAGCGTCATGCGCTGACGGAATACGTTCGCCCGGAACCGTCCGAGGCCTCGCACCCCGTAGGCCATGTCGAGCTCCATGGTCTTCGAGAAGCGCTCCTTCTGGGCCTTGTTCATGATCCCGGCCGCGAACTGAGCCGTCTGCTCGGGGGCGAGGCGGGGGAAGTCGCGCAAGGGGACGAAGGAGCCGTCGATACGAAGCATCGGAGGGATGCCCACCCGCAGGTGGATGTCGCTCGCGCCGTGCGACATGGCCGTGCGCAGAATGTCGTTCAGTTCCAAGGTCGATCGATCCTTCTGGTGCCGGGCGTGGAGCGCCGAGATCGATCAAAGGCTAGCACCCGGGGGGACCGCGTGATCCCGGCCCCCGGGGCGGCCGTCAGGCCTCGGCGACGGGGAGGCCGGTGTCCGCTTCGGGGGGGAGGATCCCCTCGTCGATCAGGATGCGTCGCTCGATCTCGTTCTGAATGTCCACGTTCTCGGCGAGGTACGCCCGGGCCTGCTCCCGGCCCTGACCCATGCGGTCGTCGCCGTAGGAGAACCAGCTCCCGCTCTTGCGCACGAGACCCAGCTCGACCGCCATGTCGAGCAGCTCGCCGGTGCGGGAGATGCCTTCGCCGAAGAGGATGTCGAACTCGCAGTTGCGGAACGGCGGCGAGACCTTGTTCTTCACCACCTTCGCGCGGGTCCGGTTGCCGAGGATGCGGTCGCCCTGCTTGATGGAGCCGATGCGGCGGATGTCGATGCGGACGGACGAGTAGAACTTCAGGGCGCGGCCGCCCGTGGTCGTCTCCGGGCTGCCGAACATCACCCCGATCTTCATCCGGATCTGGTTGATGAAGACCACCATGCAGCGGCTCTTCGAGACCACGGCGGTCAGCTTGCGCAGCGCCTGGCTCATGAGGCGCGCCTGGAGCCCGGGCAGCGAGTCGCCCATGTTCCCCTCGAGCTCCGCCTTGGGCACGAGGGCGGCCACGGAGTCGATGACGATGATGTCGAGGGCGCCGCTGCGGACGAGCGTCTCGCAGATCTCCAGCGCCTGTTCGCCCGTGTCGGGCTGGCTGATGAGCAGGTCTTCGGTGTCCACGCCCAGCTTGCGGGCGTAGCCGACGTCGAGGGCGTGCTCCGCGTCGATGAAGGCGGCGAGGCCGCCGCCCCGCTGCGCCGAGGCGATCGTCTGGAGGGCCAGGGTCGTCTTGCCGGAGGCCTCCGGGCCGTAGATCTCGATGATGCGGCCCCGGGGGAGCCCGCCTACGCCGAGGCAGATGTCGAGGCCCAGCGAGCCCGTGGAGACGACCTGGATGCCGTCGTTCAGCGACTGGTTCTCGCCCAGCCGCATGATCGAGCCCTTGCCCCACTCCCGCTCGATCGAGGTGACCGCCAGGTCGAGGGCGCGGCGCCGCTCGTCGGGGGAGTCGGTGGGGGACGCTGCGAGGGACTTGTTCGAGGACGAGGACTTGCGCTTGGCCATGATGTACTGCTCCTGCGTGGGTCGCCGCGGCGACGGGCTCGACGATACGTGAACAGGTGTTCAGGTCAACCCGTTTCTTGCGGATGCGAAGTTTTCGCCGGAGACCCCTACGGTCGCCGCTGAACGCAGGATGCAGAGGGGGCGGGACAAGAACCGTCCCGCCCAGGGAGCCCCGTCGTTCAGGCGCTCCGCAGCAGGGCCCGCCGCAGCATCTCCAGGGCCAGCAGGGCGCTCCACCGCCGCGTGGTGTTGCGGTCGCCGGTGGGGAGGAACAGCTTCCGGGCGCGGACCCCGCCGGGCCCGGCCACGGCCACCCAGACCGTCCCCACCGGCTTGTTCGGCGTGCCGCCCCCGGGGCCCGCGACGCCCGTGACGGCGACGCTCCAGGGGGCGCCCGCGGCCGCCGACGCGCCGGTCGCCATCGCCTCCACGGTCGCCTCGGACACGGCCCCGTGAGCCTCGAGGATCGCCCCCTCCACGCCGAGGTGGTCCACCTTCGCCGCGTTCGAGTAGGTGACGAACCCCCGCTCGAACCAGCGGCTGCTCCCCGCCTCCGAGACGCAGAGGTCGGCGACGAGGCCGCCCGTGCACGACTCGGCGGTGCAGAGCGTCTCGCCGCGGGCGAGCAGCAGCTCGCCCACCACCGCGGCGAGGCTCCGGTCCTCGTCCTCGGAGAAGAGCCGGATGCCGAGGCGGTCGCGCACGTCGTCGCAGGCCGCGTCGAACCCCGGGGTCCCCGGCTCGGCCACGAGCTTCACCTGGTTCTCCGGGGCCCGGGTGCGGAAGCCGAGCTCGACGCCCGGGTAGCGGTCGGGCACGTCCCCGAGGAGCTCCTGGAGCTGCGACTCGCCGGGCCCGAGCACGCGGAAGATCGCGCGACGCGGGGGGCGCGTCTCGAACACGCGGGCGACGTCGGGGGCGACCTGCTCCGCCCACATCCGGCGCATCTCCCGGGGGACGCCCGGCAGGAAGTAGGCGCGCGCGGCGCCGCGGCCGTCGGGCGGGGTGACCGCGAAGCCCGGGGCCGTCCCGATGGGGTTGGCGAGGACGTCTGCGCCCTCGGGGACCTCGCCCTGCTTCCGGTTGGCCTCGGCCATCGGGCGCCCCGCCCGGGCGAACCGGGCCTCGACCTGAGCGAGCGCATCCGGGGACATCACGAGCGCGCGTCCCATCGCCTCGGCGGCGGCCGCCGCGGTGAGATCGTCGGCGGTGGGGCCGAGGCCGCCCGTGCAGACGACGACGTCGGCGGAGGCCGTCGCGCGGGAGATCGCGGCCACGATCGCCTCGCGTCGGTCCCCCGCCGTCTCCGCGCCCAGCACGCGGAACCCCGCGGCCGTGAGGGCGCCCGCGAGGAAGTTCGCGTTGGTGTCGGTGGTCTGCCCCGTGAGCAGCTCCTCCCCCTGGCTCAGGATCCAGGCCGTCGGCGCGCGCGTCATGCCGCAGAGGCTACTCGCCCCGCCGGCAGCCCGGGGCGGCGCGGCTGCTATCGTGATCATCGTGCGTCTCGCCCCGCTAGCCGCCGCCGTCGCGCTCGCCGTCCTCGGCACCGCGTGCGCCGACCCGGTGAGCGTCGACATCTCCTCCCTCACCATCGACTTCGGCGAGATCCCGGTGGGCTCGGCCGCGCACGACGAGGTGCTCGTCACGCTCCGCTCCGAGGGGCCCGCGTTCTTCTCGGCGTCGCTCGACCCCCGCGAGGGCCCGTTCCTGATCGTCGAGCCCGCGCCCGAGGCCCTCGCGACCGAGCAGTCGTTCGCCGTCCCGCTGATGTTCCAGCCCGTGGAGCCGGGGGCGTTCCTGTCCGTCCTGGTGCTGGAGGTGGACGCGGTGGACGCCGTCACCCGCATCGACGTCTCCTTGCGGGGGAGCGCCGTCGACACCCCGCGGGACGGCGACCGCGACGGCGTCCCCGCCGAAGACGACTGCGACGACGCCGACGCCTCCGCCTTCCCCGGCGCCACCGAGATCTGCGACGACGTCGACAACGACTGCGACGGCGCCCTCCCCGCCGAGGAGCTCGATCTCGACGGCGACGGCTTCGCCCCCTGCCGCGGCGACTGCGACGACGGCGACGACACCGTGTATCCCATCGCTCCCGAGCTGTGCGACGGCATCGACAACGACTGCGACGGCGATCTCCAGGAGGTCGACGCGGACGGGGACGGCGAGCGCGGCTGCGACGGGGACTGCGACGACGACGATCCCGAGCGCTACACCGGGGCCCCCGAGCGCTGCAACGGCCTCGACGACGACTGCGACACGGTCGTCCCCCTCGACGAGGAGGACGGCGACAACGACACCTTCCGCGTGTGCGCGGGCGACTGCCTCGACGGCAACCCCACCGTGAACCCGGGGGCGCTCGAGCTCTGCGACGGGCTCGACACCGACTGCGACCTCTCGATCCCCCTCACGGAGTACGACGACGACAACGACTTCTTCCTCGAGTGCGAGGAGTGCGACGACGAGGACCCGACCACCTGGCCCGGCGCCGCGGAGCAGTGCGACGGGGCGGACAACGACTGCGACGGGGTCGTGCCCGCGGACGAGGTGGACGTGGATCAGGACCAGTTCCTGGCGTGCGTGGACTGCGACGACGCGAGCGACCTGAGCTACCCGGGCGCGACCGAGATCTGCGACGGGCTGGACAACGACTGCGACACCGTCGTGCCCGCGGACGAGCTCACCGACGCCGACGCCGACACCTACCTCCTGTGCGACGACTGCGACGACACCGAGGCGAGCGTGAACCCGGGGGCGACCGAGGTCTGCGACGGCGTCGACACCGACTGCGACGGGTCGATCCCCGGCGACGAGCTGGTGGACGACGACAACGACGGCTACCCGCTGTGCGACGACTGCGACGACGCCGAGTCCACCGTCAACCCGGGCGCCGCGGAGCTGTGCGACGAGATCGACACCGACTGCGACGGCACGGTCCCCGGCAACGAGATCGACGACGACGGCGACGGCTTCTTCGAGTGCGACGGGCTCGACTGCGACGACACCGACGACGAGGTCTTCACGGGCGCCACGGAGGAGTGCTACGACGCCGTGGACAACGACTGCGACACGGTCGTGAACCAGGGGTGCTCCTGCCCGCTGTGGGGGGCCGTGACCGGCGGGGGGTGCGCGAACCTCGGCGAGTTCGACTGCCCCTACGTCGGCGCCCAGGTGGCGCTGGACGCGGCGGCGCTCGACGCGAGCTGCGACGACGTCTGGCTGCAGCCGGGGACGTACGTCGAGAGCATCTACGTGGACTTCTCCGGCTCGTTGGGCGCGGCCGGCCCGGCGAGCGCGGTCGTGATCGACGGCAGCGGCTCGCGGACGTTCGAGGTGAACTCCCTGCGGGTCTTCGAGATCGAGAGCGTCACGCTCACGGGCGGCTCCGCCGGGGAGGGCGGCGGGTTCCTCGCCGAGGACGCGGCGATCACGCTGCACGACGTGGTCTTCGATTCGAACGTCTGCACCGGCGGCGGCGAGGGCGGCGCGGTCTTCTGCGACGAGTGCACCCTGTCGATCACGGACTCGACCTTCACCGGGAACGACTGCGGGTTCGGCGGCGGCAGCGCGAACAACAACGGGGGCGCGATCCACCTCGACGGGGGCGGCTCGTCGTTCATCAGCGGAAATACCTTCTTCGACAACACGGCGGGCGACGGAGGCGCGATCTGGGTGGAAGCGGCCTCGTCCACGGGCGGGGTCTTCCACGTGATCACCCAGAACCTCTTCCAGGAGAACGACACCTCGGACACGGGGGGCGGGATCTTCGAGAGTGAGGGCGGGGCCGTCGCCGTCCAGGGGAACCGGGTGGTCCTCTCCAACAACGTCTTCTTCGCCAACGACGGAGCGCAGGGCGGCGGGGCGGTCACCCTGTCGACCTCCGCGGGCGGGGCGACGTACGTCACCAACAACGTGATGGTCTACAACGAGAGCGCCAACGGCGAGGGCGCCGGGGTCCACTTCGACTCGGGAGTGAGCATCAACGGGGCGCCGAACGTCCAGAACAACATCGTCGCCTTCAACACCGGGTGGGGCATCTACGCGGAGGCGACGTTCCCGAGCAGCGTCGACTACAACGACTACTTCCAGAACTCGTCCGGGGCCGCGGGGTCGGGCATCACGATCATCCCCACGCAGGCCCACAGCATCTACGTGGACCCGCTCTTCGTCGCCGTGACCGACGACGGGAACTACACGAACGACGACTTCGACCTCCAGGCGACCTCGCAGTGCATCGACGCCGGTAACCCGGCGCCCGCGTACAACGACCCCGACGGCAGCCTCAACGACATGGGCGCCTACGGCGGGCCGGGGGGTGCATGGCCGTGATAACCGCTCGCGCCGTACCGGATGTGAACGCCGCCGGGTGAGAGGCGGACCTCGTCGACGACCTTGTCGAGGGCGCGCCGCCGGTCTTCGAGCGGGCGGTCGTGCCACGCCTCCAGGACTGCGGCGCGGAAGGCGTCGGGGTCGATCTGCTCGACGGTGGGGAGCGGAGCGGCGCTCGGCAGGGCGGCGCGCGACAGCCGGGCTTGCTCGCGCTGGTCGAGGAGCGGAGCGTTGAGCGCGCGGGCGTCGTCCTCGTCGATGATGCCGTTGACCACCTGCTGAGCCGTGCGCCGGATCTTCGCGTCGAGATCGGCCAGGAGAGCATCCAGGCGGTCACGCTCGGCCGCGAGTGGATCCGCGGGCTCGGCTTCGAGTCGCGCGACGGACTCTCGGAGGAGGTTCTCCAGGTTGTCCGGGTCGAGGATCCTCTGCTCCAGAGCGTCGAGGACGACCCGATCGAGCTTCTCGACTCGGATGGAGATCCCCGCGCAAGCCGCCGGGTTGTCCTGCCTCGCGGCGCAGTAGTACAGGTACGTCCTTCGCTTCTTCGACCCTCCGGCCGCGACGCAGATTCGGCCTCCGCACGTCCCGCAGCGAAGCGACGGCGTGAGCAGTCCGCGCTGGCTCAGGGTGACGGCGTTGGCGCCGTTCCCCTTGCCGGCCTTGCGGTTCCGGTCGCGAAGCCTGCGCAGCGCCTGGACGCGGGCGAAGGTCTCGTCGTCGATGGCGGCCTCATGGGCATCCCGGGCGACGACCTCGCCGTCGTGGACGAGGTGTCCGCAGTACGTGGCGTTGCGGAGGATCGTGGCGACGTGCTTCGTCCGCCATGCGTTGGGAGCGACGGAGCGGGCCATGTCCCGCCGGGTCGGTGGCGGGATCGCCTCCCTTGTGAGGCGCGCGGCGATCCGAGTCGTGCCGTTGCCGCCCTCGTCGACCATGCCGAAGATCCGTCGCACGATCTCAAGCTGCTGGCGGGTGGCGTCGGTGACGACGAGGCGCCCGTCCTGGACCTCGTAGCCATAGGGAGGCAGGCCGTAGACCCATCGCCCCTTTGCGGCCTGGGAGCGCATGCCGCGGACGACGTTCGCCGACAGCTCCTCGGAGTAACGCTCGGCGAGCCACGCGAGGATCGGGCGGATCAGCTTGCGGATGGAGCGGTCGCTGCCGTCCTGCTCGGTCAACGAGATGATCTCGATGTCGGCCTCGTCGAGCGTCGCCATCGCCCGCAGGCAGTCGAACATGTTCCGTGCGAGGCGGCTGAAGGCCCAGACGTAGACGCGGTCGATGCGCTCGACCGTCTGCCGGTTCCGGCCCCGCATGGACTCCCGCTGCGTCTCAGCTCGCCCGATCAGGCTTCGGTAGCTGGACCGCCTCTTCGTCGAACGACCGCTGATCCCCTCGTCGATGAACCAGTTCTCGGGAGGGATGGTCACCCCATCGGCAGCCGCGCGTCGCTCGATCTCGATCCGTTGCTGGTCGATGGACTTGTCCTGGCGGGGGTCGCTGCACCGCAGGTAGGCGGCTCCGATGATGGGCATGGTGGTCCTCCGGGGGGTGCCGCCCCAAGTTGACGTAATTCTGAGCGGCGATCTACGCGACTGTAGTACCAAAGTAGAGATGTCCGGTTTCTCCAAAGTAGAGATGTCCGCTTTCC
>CAZEKB010000097.1:0-27706 GCA_964512225.1 uncultured Rickettsiales bacterium
AGCCGTCCTGTTCGGCAAGGAGGGCCCCGGCGACGACGAGCCCGTCCCCGGCCTCGTGGAGACGGCCGCGGGGGGCACCCTCCTGCTCGACGAGGTCTCCGAGCTGTCCGCCGCCCTCCAGGTGAAGCTGCTGCGGCTCATTCAGGAGGGGCGCTTCTACCGGTCTCGAGGGACCCGCCCCGTGCGCGCCGACGTGCGGATCCTCGCGGGCGAGCACCGCGATCTGCCCAAGCTCGTCGCCGGCGGCGTGTTCCTCCCCGACCTGTACGAGCGCCTGCAGGTCACGCGCCTGGACCTGCCGCCCCTGCGCGAACGCCTCGCCGACATCGAGCCGCTCGTCCGCGCCTTCACGCGCGACTTCAACGCCCGCACCGGGGCCGCCATGAAGGGGTTCACCGGGGAGGCCGTGGGCCTGCTCGAGTCCGCGCCCTGGCCCGGGAACATCCGGGAGCTGCGCATCGCCGTCGACCGCCTCCTCATCTGCGCGCCCACCGCCACCGTCGAGGCGAGCGAGGTCGAAGAGGAGCTGGCGACGGCGCCCTGGAGCGAGCGCGATCCCGACCGGTCGCTGGGCTCGGACATCCACACCCTGGAGCGCAAGGTCACGAGCCGCGCCCTCGCTCGCGCCCGCGGCAGCCGCGCCCGCGCCGCGGCCATGCTCGGCATCACCCGATCCGACCTCGACCGGCGGATCGCCCAGTACAAGATCGACGCCTTCGCCCGCTGACTACCGGACGTAGTACTCCAGGACGCTGTGCGTGTACCAGTTCGTGGTGCCGAACGTGGCGTTGGGGTCCGACGGGTTCATCATCGCCGGCGTCCCCCCGCAGGCCGTGGCGAAGTCGTTGCCGGTGATGTCCAGCCCCACGGTCACGCGGTTGAAGTAGACGATCGGGCGCGGCTCGGCGTTCGTCCAGTACCCGTCGCCCGCCCCGGGGGTGAGCCCGCTGTTGCAGGTGCCCGCGAACCACGGCAGGTGCCCCGTACCCGCGGTGACGCAGCCGAGGACGCCGGTGTCGAGCGTCTGGAACTGCGACGGCGTGGACGCCTGCGTGCCGTTCACGATGTCGTGCTGGTCGAAACCCGCGGCGTAGAGGTAGGAGATCGTCCCGCCGCCCACGGGGGGGACGGTCAGCTGGCCCGACAACGCGAAGAAGAGCGGCGCGCAGGTCGTGCCGTCGGCCTTGAGCAGCTCCTGCCGCGCCATGATCTGGATCTGGGTCGGCGCCGCCGCCGCGATCTGGTCCCAGTACTGCGCCGGCACGCGCACCGGGGTCCCCGCGCCGGGGTCGTAGCCGGTGGCGGGCACGAAGTCCTCGTGCAGCTGCTGGTAGGTGGAGAGCAGCGCGAGGTTGGCGGCCCCGTCGTCCGTCGTGCGCTGGACCAGCGTCCAGCCGCCGCCGTCGGTCGTCATGTCGCACCACACGTCGAAGCCGACCCCGTCGTTGGCGGGGTCGATCGTGTACACGTCGTCCGGCGAGCCCGGGTTGTTCAGCAGGATGTCGTTGCAGTCCGTACCGGCGATGCAGCTCGCGGGGAGCGCGCCGTCGCAGTCGAGATCCACCGCCCCGCCGCACGCCTCCGGGGCGCCCGGGTAGGCGTCCACGTTGTTGTCGTCGCAGTCGTCGTCCGCGTTGCCCGGGATGCCGTCCGGCCCGCAGGTCGTGACCGAGTCGACGTCGCCGTCGAACCCTTCGTCGATGGTCGTATCGCAGTCGTCGTCGATCCCGTTGCACACCTCGGTCGCCGACGGGTTCACCGCGATGTCGTTGTCGTCGCAGTCCTCGTCCCCGGAGTCGGCGACGCCGTCGGGGCCGCAGGTGTCCACGCCGTCGGTGTCCACGTCGTCCAGGTTCGCCCCGCCGTCGTTGTCGTCGCAGTCCCCGGCGCACTCGGTGGCGCCGTCGTTGTCGTCGTCGGACTCGTTGTCGTCGACCGCCAGGTCGCAGTCGTTGTCGAGCACGTTGTCGCAGGCCTCGGGCGCGTCCGGGTAGACCTGATCGTTCGTATCGTCGCAGTCGAGGCACCCGAACCCGTCGTTGTCCGCGTCCACGGCGTTCTCGTCCACGCCCGTGTCGCAGTCGTTGTCCTGCCCGTCGCAGACCTCGACGTTGCCGGGGAAGTTCAGGGGGTCGGCGTCGTCGCAGTCGGTGCACTCCGGCACGCCGTCGTTGTCGCCGTCCGGATGGCCCTCGTCGACGACGGTGTCGCAGTTGTTGTCGATCCCGTCGCAGAGCTCCTCGGCGCCCGGGAAGACCGTGGCGTCGTCGTCGTCGCAGTCCCCGCCGGTGCAGGTGTCGGAGCCGTCCTCGTCGGCGTCGAAGTCGCCGTCGTCGACGGTCTCGTTGCAGTCGTTGTCCGCCCCGTCGCAGAGCTCCTCCGCCCCGGGGTGGATGCCCGGGGCGTCGTCGTCGCAGTCGTCGTCGGCGTTGCCCTCGACCCCGTCCGGGCCGCAGGTGGTCACGCCGTCGGCGTCCGCGTCGAAGCCCTCGTCGATGCGGCCGCTGCAGTCGTTGTCGACGCCGTCGCAGACCTCGGTCGCGTCGGGGTTCACGTCCGGATCGGTGTCGTCGCAGTCCACGTCGGCCGGGTAGCCGTCTCCGTCTCCATCCTCGGGGCCCCCCTCGATGCCCGTCACCGAGAGCGGGACCTCCAGCGTGTCGGCGGCGTTCCAGGACAGGATCAGCGTCCCCGTCGCGGGGCCGACGCTCGTGGGCTCGGCGTAGATGTGCACCACGCGGCTGCCGCCGGGGAGGACCTCGATCGCGCCCGCGAGGTCCAGGGTGAACACCGGGTTGTCGATGGAGAAGCTGATCGTGGCGTTGTGCCCGCCGACGTTGGTCATCGAGATCGGCAGGGCCAGAGAGCTGCCGACGGCGACCTCACCGTAGTCGAGCGCCGGGACGTCGAGCTCGAGGTCCGCCGGCGTGGGGCAGGCGATCAGGAGGAGGCAGAGGAGCGGGGCTGTCGCGACAACGAGGCGACGCAGGGCAGCTGACATGGAGATCTCCTTTCAGAGACCTCCGAGTATATGCCGCGCCGTCAGGCCAGCGTATCCACCCTCTCGGCTCGGGAGACGATGTCGGTGATGCGGATGCCGAGGCGGTCGTCGACCACCACCACCTCGCCGCGCGCGAGCACGCGGTCGTTCACGACGATGTCCAGGGGGTCGTCGGCGTTCTGGTCGAGTTCGAGGACCGAGTTCTTGTCGAGCCGAAGCAGGTCCCGGATCAGGATCTTGGTGGCCCCGAGTCGAACCGTGACCTCGAGGGGGAGGTCGAGGATCATCGAGAGGTTCGTGGGGTCGGCCTCGACCTCGTCGTCGAAGGGAGCCTCGAGCGGGCTGCGGTTCCTGCGGTCAGGCATCGGGGTCTCCGTCGTGCTTTTGGATGATGCAGAAGGCCTTGCGGCCGCCCTGTCGGCCGGGCCGACCGGTGAACTTCGCGACGCCCTGGACCGTCGCGACGGCGGCGCCGAGGCGGTCGAACGTCAGGGTGTCGCCCACGCCCAGGGCCAGCACGTCGCGGACCTGCATCCGCTTCGTGCCGAGGACGACCTCCATGTCGACGCTGAACCCGGGGACCTCGGGGGCGAAGTGGCCGGGCAGGGCCGCCTCGTCGCCCGCCGCGCCCTCGGTCTCCACGCCGGGGACGGCCAGGGAGTCGACGGCGGCGTGGGGGACGACCATGCCGATCATCCCGCACACCTCGTCGGCGCAGCTGATCTCGAGCAGGGCGATGACGACCTGGGTGTCGGACGTGAACGCGCGCGCCGCGACGCCGCTGGTATCGGCCGCCGTCAGGGTGACCTCCAGGGGGCGGGCCGGGTTCCAGGCGTTGGAGAGGTCGCGCAGGAAGTTGCCGAGCCAGCGTCGGGTGACCCGGAGGTCCAACGCGGTGAGGGGGCGTCGCGCGGCGAGGCCGATGGCGGCCGCGACCTCTTCGCCGTTGGCGTCGCCGCCCATGAGGCCCTCGACCATGCGCTCGACCACGGCCGGCTCCACGCAGACGAGCCCTTCGCCCGCCAGGCCCGCGATGCGGAACCCGAGCAGGGCGAGCTCGCGCGCGTCGACCTCGAACATCTCGCGGAAGTCGGCGTAGCGGCTGGTCGTCAGGTAGGTGACGCCCACCTGCGTGCCCGCCTGGACGATGTCGGCGAGCCGGACCTCGAGCGACCGAGCCGCCCGGTCGAAGGCGTAGGCGAGGCGCTCTTCGCGCTGCGAGCCGCCCACGCGCACCTCGCCGAAGCGATAGCGCGGCAGATCGTCGCCGAACTCGACCACCGCCGCCGACACCTCGCCGGTCGAGTGCATGGAGTTCGTATCGACGGCCTGCCGGAGGGCGTCGAGCTCGCTGGTGCTGAGGATGGACTCGGCCACGACCGCCTCCGCTACTGGATCACGAATTCGGTGAAGTAGATGCGCGCCACCTGGCCCTCGGGCATCAGGCGGTTGAAGCGCGCGGCGAGCTCCTCGCGCACGCGGGTCTTGCCCTCGAGCCCGGAGATCTCTTCGTAGGTGCGCGAGCCGAGCAGGGAGATGACGGCGTCCTTCATCTGCGCCTCGCGCTTGCCCAGCGCGGCGGCCAGGTCCTCGTCTTCGACCTCCACCTCGATGCGGCAGTTGACGTACCGCACGTTGCCCGGGTCGACGAGGTTGACGACGAAGTTGCCCAGCGGGAGCAGCACGCCCACCTTGCGGTCGTCGACGACCACCCCCTCGATGGCGTCTTCGGCTCCGGAGTCGACCTTCTCGATCGCCTCGCGGAGCGTCGTGATCTCGGCGGCCGTGGCCCCGGCGCTGCTCACGCCGTACCCGATCCCGCCGATCGCCGTCAGCGTCGCGACGCCGATGAGGGCCAGCAGGAGCTTGCTCTTCTTCTGGAGCGCCATGACCTGCAGCTCGAGGTCGTCGCCCTGCATGAGGTCTTCGGATTCACTCATCGCGCTGTCTCCGGGGGGAAAGCGGGGCGGCCGGGACGCTTCTTGTCCTCGGGCCGGATGATTCGGTCTTCGCCGTAGAACCAGCGGTCGCTCGCCGACGTGAGCGTGAGCATCAGCTCGACCCGCCGGTTGCGGGCGCGCCCGTCCGTCGTCCAGTTGGACGCGCGGGGCATGAACTCACCGTGCGAGCTGAACTTGAGGCGGTGGCCCGGCAGGCCGCCCGCGCGCGCGGTGTACTCGAGGACGGCCAGGGCGCGGCCCGCGGCCACCTCCCAGTTGTTCTCGTAGTAGCCGACGGGATCGGAGTCGTCGGAGTGCCCGATGAACTCGACCGTCGCCTTCGACTGCGCGAGCACGACGCTCAGGTCGTCGAGGTAGGGGTAGGCGGTGGGGAGCAGGTCCGTGGAGCCGGGCGCGAACAGCAGCGAGTCGTCGAAGGACACGAAGATCGCCTCGTCCTTGTGCCCGATCTGGATGAAGTCGCGGCTGACGTTGTTGTCGTTGACCTGCTTCTGGACCCACTGCTCCATGCTCGTCATGAGCTCCGCGGAGCCCTGGAAGACGCGCTGCGTGCGGGCGATCTCCTTGCGCCCGTCCCGGGGCTGGCCGCCGCCGGAGAGCACGCCGACCGAGCCCCGCAGCGATCCGAGCGCGACCTTGATGCGCTGGTTGTCGAGCGTCGACATGGACAGGAGGAGCACGAAGAAGGTCAGCAGCAGGGTCATCAGGTCCGCGAACGTGACCATCCATCCCGGTGCGCCTTCATCCGGCTTCTTTTCCTTCTTGGCCATGGCCGCCCCGGCGCGCCCCGAGGGCTACGCCGCCTCCTTCTGGCGCTGGGACGGCGATACGAAGGCCGAGAGCTTCTGCACCAGGATCCGCGGGTTGTCGCCCGCGTGGATGCTGAGCAGACCCTCGAGCAGCAGCGTCTTGTACTCGACCTCGATCGTGGACCGATTCTCGAGCTTCGCCTTGAGGGGGAGGAACAGCACGTTGCTGAGCAGCGCGCCGTAGAAGGTGGTGATGAGGGCGACGGCCATGGCGGGGCCGATCGAGCTCGGATCCTCCATGGACTGCAGCATCTGGATGAGGCCGATGACCGTACCGATCATCCCGAAGGCCGGGGCGTAGGTGCCCGCGATGCCCATGACGTCCGCGCCCGTCATGTGGCGCGACTGGATGTAGTCGATCTCGTTGGTGAGGATGGCCTCGACGGTGTCGGCCTCCTGGCCGTCGACCACGAGCTGCAGCCCCGAGCGGTAGAAGTCGTCGTCGATGGCGTCCTTGGCGCCCTCGAGAGCCAGCAGGCCCTCCTTGCGGGCGGTCTTCGCGAGGTCCTCGAGGGTCTTGATGACGGCGCCGCGGTCGACCTCGGTGGCGAAGAAGGCCTTCTTGACGATCGACATCGTCCCGAGGACGGTCTTCAGGGGGAAGCACATCATCACGACGCCGACGGTGCCGCCGAAGACGATCATGATCGAGGGGATGTTGAGGAACGTGCTCGCGCCGTCGCCGGACAGGATCGAGAAGACCACCAGGCCGAAGGCGATGAGGATTCCGACGATGGTCGCGATATCCATGACGATCCCTCTCTCTGCAGTCCCCGTGCCGGCTTGCACGAGGAGGGACGACGGGCGTCCCGCGCGGATCATCGGAGGGATCGCGTGGATCCTTTAGGGGGGGAGGAGCGTCGAGTTCCCGACGATCGACGGGGCTTCGACGTCGGATCGGGCTCCGATCAGGGGAAGTAGAAGAAGCCGCCGGGGCCGATGGTCTCGAAGCGCGTGCCGGGAGCGCCCTCCGGCGCGGCCGCGTGATAGCGGTCGAACGTGTGACTGCCGCACTCGCCCCGGGACCAGTCGCCCGCCTCGAGCGCGGTCAGGAACGCGTCCGGGAGGACGAGCTCGCCGGTGTCGGGGCCCTCGCACTCGATCTCCGCCGCGGCGAAGCCCCCGTGGGAGCCCACGCAGTCGGTCATGTGGAGCCGCACGCGGGCGTCCTCGATCGGGTTGCTCCAGCGCAGCGTCGCGTCGCCCGGGCCCCGAGTCGCCACGGCCTGGTCCCACGCCCCCACCGGCTCCGGCCCGTCGATCGTCGGCGCCGTGAGGACGAGCCCGTCGACCTCGATCGTCACGTCCCCGGCGGTCGACGCCGCGCCCGTGGCGTAGTAGCCGAAGAGATCGTCGGGCTCCACGGTCTGCTCCCCGTCCGGCCACGTCCACAGCAGGTCGCCGCGATCCACGCGGTCGGGCCAGCCCACGCACTCCCCGTCGATGCACTGATCGCCGTCCCCGCAGACGGGGTCGCAGGGCGTCGGGGTGTAGGTCATGAGCCGGCAGTTGCCGATGCGCTCGCTCTCCCCGTGGGCCCGGGGCGCGGGGCCCTCGGCGAACGCGCCCTGCAGGGAGGTCTCGTTCCAGTCGAAGGAGGAGCGCGACTGGATCCGGGAGTCGGGATCGGAGAAGTCCGGGTCGTCGCCCAGGGACCGCGTGTACGGGGCGGATCCGCCCGGCTGCGGGTCCGGGGGGGGACAGCCCGCGAGCAGGCCGACGGACAGAACGACGACGGGGCCGACGCGGAGGGAAGTGGGCATGCGCGGCCCGATCTTCACACTCCGCGCCGGCCCCGGCGCGCCTTTCGTGCCCGACTACCCGAGCTGCATCAGCTCCTGCAGCATGTCGTCCACGCTGGACACCACGCGGGCGCCCGCCTGGTAGCCCTTCTGGGACTTGATCATGCGCACGAACTCGGTCTCGAGGTCGACGTTGCTGAGCTCGACCGCGAAGGCCTGCGTCCGGCCGCGTCCGCCGCTGCCCGCGGTGCCCACGGCGGGCTCGCCCGACAGGGTCGTCGCCGCGTACAGGTTGTTGCCGACGCGCTCCAACTCGCCCTCGGCGCGGAAGGTCGCGAGCACGACCTGCCCGAGGTTGCGGGTCTCGCCGTTGCTGTAGATGCCGCTCACGAGGCCGTCCTGGCCGATGCTGAAGTCCACCAGCGAGCCCGAGCCGTTGCCGTTCTGCTGCACGTCGTTGACGGAGAAGCCGCCGGTCGTGAACTGCGTGAGCGAGCCCGAGTCCGCCGTGGCGAGCCCGAAGTCGAACGCGATCGTCTGCGCGGCCGCGCCGGTGAAGGTGACGGCCGCCGGGTTGATCGTCGTGCCGGTGGCGGTGAGCTCGCCGTCCGTGTCGAACGCCAGCGTGCCGGTCGCGATCTCCACGGGCTCGTCGGCGGTGCCGCCGGTCTCGCCCGCGTCCGCGAACGCCTTGTAGGTCCACGTGCCCGCGGCCGTCTCGTAGAAGGCGATCGTGACGTCGTGGGTGCCGCCGAGGCTGTCGTTCACGGTCATGGACGTCGTGAAGTCGGCGTCGGCCGTGATGGTGCCGAACGTGGTGGTGCCGGGGACCACGACCGTGGGGGTGGAGAAGGTCGTGCGCGTGGGATCGCCCTGGAGGTTCGCCGACAGCGTGATCTCCGTCGTCGCGGTGCCCGGGATCGGGTCCGCGGGGATCGTGATGTCGCCCACCGCGGTGTTGAGCTCGCCGCCCGGCGCGCTCACGCCGTAGCCCTGCAGCCGGTTGCCCGTGAGGTCGCTGAGGAAACCCTCGGTCGTGAGCTGGAACTGACCTGCGCGACTGTAGAAGTCGGCGCCCTCGGCGTTCGACACCACGAAGAAGCCCTTGCCGTCGATGGCGACGTCGCCGTTGCGGCCGCTCGCCTCCAGCGCGCCCTGGGCGAAGGACTGGCGGACCTTGCCCGTAGCCGAGCCGAGGCCGAGCTCGCCCTTGCCGCCGCCCAGCTTCTGGACCACGAGGTCCTGGAACTGGGCGGTGCTGCCCTTGAACCCGTTGGTATTGAGGTGGCTGATGTTGTCGCCGATCACGGAGAGGGCGAGGCCGTTGGAGCCGAGGCCGGTGATGCCGGTGTTCAGCGCGTTGAAGAGGCCCATGCGTTACTCCTGGGGTGCGGCGGCGAGCGTGGGCTCGGGCCGGGTTGGGTCGGAATCGGGGGTCGGCGCCGCGGGCTCGGGCCCGGGACGCACGGTGATGACGTCGGCGAGCGCCACGTGGCGGCCGTCGATGACGAGGACGGGGAAGCCCGCGTCGAAGCGAATCTCTTCGACGAGGCCGGTGGTGTAGGTGGTCACGGGGAGGTCCTGGCCGTCTTCGCCGACGGCCTTGACCTCGAAGCTGTACTCGCCCTCGGGGGCCGGAGCCGACCACGTGACGCTGCGGGGCCCGGCCAGCTGCTCGCCGGCCTCGATCACGTCCACGACTTCGCCCGCGGCGTCGCGGATCGTGACGGTCACGTCGGCGTCCGCGGGCAGGTCGAACTCGAGCCGCTCGACCTCCCCCTCGCCGCGCGTGAAGGTCGACGACACCGCCGTGACCTCCTTGCCCACCAGGTTCACGGCGCCCTCGTTGTTGAGCGACGTGACGCCCGTCATGAGGCCTTCGAGGCTCTTGTTGGCGGCGACGAGCTGCTGCACCGTGTTCAGCGAGGTGAGCTGCTGCATGAACTCCGTCGTCTCGACGGGGCTCGTCGGGTCCTGGTTGGACAGCTGAGCCATGAGCAGGGTGAGGAACCCGTCGCCGTCGAGGGCGTTTTTCGCCTCGGGCGCGGGGGGGCTGTCGCTCATGAGCTGGGGCAGCCCGGTGCCTTGGATCGCGGTCATCTGGATCTCCTCACATCCGCCGACGCACGAAGGCGCCGCGGCTCAGCTCGGGGTCTTGGGTCGCCGACGCGAGGACGGCCTGCGCCTCCTCCGCGTCGGGGTCGAAGTCGGCCGGGGCGAACTCCATGGGTCCGTCGGCGGCCGACGGGAGGCCCTCCTTGCCGTCGCCCGCTTCTTCGTCTCCGGCGTCCGCGTCGGCGAGGAACTCGAACTCGGCGAGGTCGAGCCCCTGGTCCTGGAGGCCGTCGCGCAGCTCCTGGGCCTCGCGCACGGCCATGGCGCCCAGCTCTTCGGAGCCGTGCAGCCGCACCTCCACGGCGCCGTCCTCCACCGAGACCTCCGCCCGCACCGTGGACCCGTCGGCCATGGGCACGTCGACCCGGGCCGTCTTCGTCCCGGCCGTGCGGATGCGAGCGCCGATCTCGAACTCCGGGGCGTCGACGTCGGCGACGGGGGCGGGATCGACCGCGGGACGCGCCTGGGGGGCGGGCTCGGCGGCTTGCGTCGGCGGCCCCGGGGGAGGCGGTGGGGCGGCCTCGACGATCGGGGTGAGCTTCGGCGTCGCGGGCTCGAGCCGCACGGGAGGGGCCTCGTCGAGGATGAAGAGCTCGGGCTTCGCCGCCGGGGCCGTCGCCTCCTCGACCGCCGGGGCGCCGGTCCCGGGGCGCGGCTCGATCTCCAAGCGCATCGGGGCGACCGCGACGGCCGCCGCCGCCGCCGGGGCGGGCAGGGGCGGCAAGGTGGGCGGAGCGACCTCCGTGAGGAGGATGGGGGCGGCGGGAGCGGCCACGACGAGGGGCGCGGGCTCCGGGTCCGTCGGCGAGCCGAGGAGCAGGGCGCGCACCTCGTCCACCGGCTCGGGCACGGCGAGCGCCTCGGCGAGCGCCTCGGCGAGCGCCGGATCGGTCGTCGCGGGCATGGCCGCCGCGAGGTGGACGCCGAACTCGAGGCCGACGTCCGGGGACGCGGCCGGGGCCTCCGCGGAGGGGCCGGCGAGGGGGAGCGCGGGGAGGGCGGTGGGGGTCATCGGGCGGCCTCCTCGGCGTCGGCGGGGCCGTCGGTGTCGCGCGGGTCCGGCAGCTGCGTGTAGCGATCACCGAGGCGCTGGGCGTCTCGTGCGGACATCGACGCGAGGATCTTCCCGGCCTGCTTGGCCCCCAGGGACTCGAGGATGCGGATGGCCGTCGGCTCCTCCATGGTGGCGAGCATCGGGGCGGCCTTCTTGGCCTTCATCGCCGCGATCATCTTGGCCAGCTCCGCCACGCGATCGTCGCGCTTCTCGGCCTGGGCGGCGACGGCGCGGAGGATCTCCGCCCGCATCTGCTCCAGGCGGTCGATCTGCTCCGCGGCTCGGGCCTCGAGTCGCTGCACGGCGGCCTCGCGGGCGTCGAGGTCGCGCTCGCGGTGGTCGAGCTCGCGCGAGCGCCCGCGGAGGTCCCGGAGGACCCCCATCTCGCCCGCGCAGTCCACGTCCTCCGCCTCCCACGGCGGGGGCGCCGAGCTGCCAGACTCGGTCTGGGGCAGCAAAGGCTCGAGGACCTCCACGTCGGGGTCCACCGGCGTGGGCTCGTCCTCGGCCGCGCCGGGGGTCGCGACCAGCAGGGTCGCGAGCACGATCGGGGCGATGCGGGTCGGTCGAGTCATCGTCGAGAGCCTCCGTTGCGGACGTGGGCGGAGAGGGCGATGGCGTCCTGCGTCTTCGCCTCTCCCTCGGCGAGGGACTGCAACTCGCGTGCCCGGACGCGGTCGTGGAGCTTCTCCATGAGGCGTCGGTCCTGGTGGGCGCGCTCCACCACGCGCTGCTCCTCGGCCACGCGATCGCGTTGCGTCGCCACACTGTCGGCGCGGACGGCGCGGGCGCGGGCGAGCCGGTCGCGGTACCGGACGGCGGTCTCCTGGAGGGACGCGTCGAGCTCCAGGCCCTCGACGGAGCGGTCGTGATCGTCGAGCTCGCGGCCCGCTTCGTCGAGTTCCCGACGGGCCTCGTCGAGGCGGTTTCGGGACGCTCCGAGCTGGGCGGCGCGGGAGCTCTCCATCAGGCGACGCACGCGGACGATGCGCTTGAGGCGGTCGGAGGTCATGTCGTCTCCTCCAGGGCGGTCGGGGCGACGCGCGCGCGGTGGGCGATCTCGGCCAGCACCCCGAGCGTCTCCTCGGCGGTCGCGCTGCTCGCGGGCCGCTGCCGCAGGAACGAGCGGATCGGTCCGATGAGGTCGATGGCGCGGTCGATCGTCGGGTTCGACCCGTGCTGATAGGCGCCGATGTTGACGAGCTCCTCGGCGTCCCGGTGGACCGCGAGCAGCTCCCGGAGCATCCCCGCGTCCTCGACCTGCCGGGGGTGCGCCACGTCCTTCATCACCCGCGACGTCGACTGCAGGATGTCGATCGCCGGGAAGTGGTTCCGGGCCGCGAGCTCGCGGGTGAGGACGATGTGTCCGTCGAGGATCCCGCGGACGCTGTCGGCGATCGGGTCGTTGAAGTCGTCGCCCTCGACCAGGACGGTGTAGATGCCCGTGATCGAGCCCCCGCCCTGGCGGGTACCGCACCGCTCCAGGAGCGTCGGGAGCATCGCGAAGACCGACGGCGTGTAGCCCTTGGCCGTGGGCGGCTCGCCCGCCGCCAGGCCGATCTCCCGCTGGGCCATCGCGAGGCGGGTGACGGAGTCCATCATGAAGAGGACGTCGCGGCCCGCGTCGCGGAAGTGTTCGGCGATGGTGGTGGCCACGAAGGCGGCCCGCACGCGCAGCACGGGGGAGGCGTCGCCGGTGACCGCGACGACCACGGAGCGCGCCATGCCTTCGGCACCGAGCGCCTCCTCGATGAACTCGCGCACCTCGCGGCCGCGCTCGCCCACCAGGGCGATCACGCTGACGTCGGCTTCCACGTTGCGGGCGACCATGCCCATCAGCGTCGACTTGCCCACGCCGGTGCCCGCCATGATCCCCACGCGCTGGCCCTTGCCGATGGTGAGCAGGCCGTCGATCGCGCGGACCCCGAGGGTGAGGGGGGTGCGGATGCGCTCGCGCTGCAGGGGGTCCGGGGGGGCGCGGTGGATCGACGTGCGTCGACCCGCCAGGAGGGGGCCGCGGCCGTCGATCGGGCGGCCCAGGGGACCGAGGACGCGACCGAGCAGGCCGTCGCCCACGGTCACCGCGTACTCGGAGCTGACCGGGCTGACGCGGTTGCCGTGGGCCACGCCGGAGAGGTTCCCGAACGGCATGAGGAGGCTGCGGGGTCCGCGGAAGCCGATCACCTCGGCCGCCACCGGGTCCTTGCCGGGGCCGAGGTCGACCTGGCACACGGAGCCCAGGCCCGTGCCCGGGACCTCCGCCTCGATGAGGGTGCCGACGACCTCGGTGACGCGGCCGCGGTAGTGGAAGGGGCGGACCGCGCGCAGGCGGTCGACGAGTCCGGCGCAGAGCTCAGTCATCGGCCGTCTCCACGGCGTCGCGCGCCCACGCCTCGACGGTCTCGGCGAAGGCCTCGAAGCGGCTCTCCACCGTCGCGTCGACGGTCCCGAAGTTCGTCTCGACGAGCACGCCCCCGGGCGTCACGGCCGCGGAGGCCTCGATGCGGAGGCTCGCGTCGCGGCCGACGTGAGCGAGCAGGGCGGGGTAGCCGTCGCGCAGGAAGCGGTCGTCCTCGGGCGCGATCTGCACCACGACCTCGTCCTCCGTGCGCAGGTCGCCGAGGATCTCCTCCACCAGCCCTTCGAGGTCGCCGACGCCCACGGAGAGCTCGCGGCGGACCATCCTGCGAGCGATCTCGACCGTCGCGTCGGCCACGTCCCGCACCGACTGCTCGAGCAGGCGGCGGCGCAGGCCCGCGACGTCGTCGAGCAGGCTCTGCAGCGCGTCGACCCGCTCGCCGATCTCGGCGGCGCCCGCCTCGAGCCCCGCTCGCCGTCCCACCTCGTAGGCCTCCTCGCGGGCCTGGAGGAAGTCGCCGTCGTGCACTTCGGGGGTCGCCGCAGGGATCTCGTCGGACACCACGGAGGCATCGAGGCTCTCGTCGAGGCTCTCTCCGTCGAGGCTCGCGTCGAAGGCGCCGGGGTCCGCCGCGTCGAGCTCCATGGAGTCGCTCGTGCCGGGGTCGGGGCCTTCGTTCGACGGAGCGGCGTCGTCTTCGGGCTCGTCGTCCGGGGGAGGGCTCCAGCCGCCGAACAGCGGCTCGAATCCACCGGGAACGCCCAGCTCGTCGTCGAGCGGCGTGAACCCGCCCGACTCGGCCGGGGAGAAGAGGGGCTCGAAGCCCGCGGGGGGGCTACTCGACGACACCGGCGCCCTCCAGGAACATCAGGTCGCCGTCTTCCTCGAGCTTGAGGGCGACGGCCATGATCGCCTCCTGGGCGGTCTCGACGTCGGACAGACGGACGGGACCCATCGCGTCCATGTCGTCGCGGAGGAAGCCCGCCGCGCGGGTCGACATGTTGGAGAAGAACTTCTCGGACACGATCGGGCCGGCGCCCTTGAGCGCGAGGGCCAGGTCCTTGCGCTCGACCTCCTTGAGGATGCGCTGGATGCCGCGCGCGTCGGCCGACTTGAGCAGGTCGAAGCTGAACATGCGGCGCGAGATCTCGCCCGCCAGGTCCTCGTCGATCTCCGCGAGGATGGAGAGCACGTCGTCCTTGAGCTCGTCGCGCAGGCTGCCGAGGGCTTCGGCGGCCAGCTTGGGGCCGTCGGCGTCCATCGTGGTGGACTCGGCCGCGCCGTCGGACCGCCCGAGCAGCTCCTCGATGTCCTCGAGCAGCTCCATCGGGATCTTGCGGAGCTTCGCCAGGCGCGCGATGCACGCGGCCTGCAGCTCGGGCTCGAAGTGACCGATGACCCCCGCCGTCATCTCGGGGCCGAGCACGGCGCAGGCGACCGCGATCGTCTGCGGGTGCTCCTTGGACAGGCGGGCCGCGAGGGCGCCCGGCTCGAGCCGCCCGAACGTCTTGCGGAAGTCGTTGCGGGTGACGGGCTCGATCGACCGCAGCATGCGTCGGGCCCGCTCGGGGCCGAGGACGCTGGGGAAGACGTTGTGGAGGTACTCGTCGCCCTGGTGCTGGAGGTAGAGCGTGCGGCTGAGGTCGCCCGCGAAGTGCGAGATGACGGCCTGGACCGTCGAAGCGTCGACCCGATCCAGCTCGGAGATCGCCTCGCCGATGGCTCGGATCTCGGTCTCGCCGAGTCCTTCGAAGAGCTGCCGCACCACGTCCTCTTCGAGGTACATCACGAAGATCGCGGCCCGCTGGGGCCCGCTGAGGTGGCTGATGTCGATGGTCGCGGGGAGGGCGGTCACGCCTCATCTCCTTCGGTGAGCCACTCCTGCAGGGTGACGACGCTGTGGCCCACGTCGGCCAGCACCAGGCGGCTGACGTCGGCGCGCGAGACGAACTGCTCGCCGCTGGAGAAGCGGTCGAGCCAGTCTTGAACATCGAACTCGGGCTCGGCGGCCTCCGGGGAGGGCAGCTGCGGGTCGTCGATCGCCAGGGCGTCGACGGTCTCTTCGTCGGCGCCGCCCTCGACGCGCGTCACGCTCTGGACCATGGGTCGGAGCACGAGGCCGTAGGCGAACAGGAGGAGGAGGAACGCGGCGGAGTAGCGCGCCAGGCCGCCCGCGTTCTCCCGCGCCAGGCGCTGGAGCACGGGCTGCTCGACGGGCTCGAGGTCCATGACCTGGAACTCGTGGCTCACCACCGAGACGTCGGTCGCGGCCGGGCCCAGGGCGTTGCGCACCAGGGTGGTGAGCGCAGCCAGCTCGGCTTCGGAGCGGGGCTCGTACACGAGCTCGCCCGTGTCTTCGGCGGGGGGCTCTTCGCCCTCGGCGGCCCCTGCGGGGGCGGCGACGCGGTGACCGTCGACGGCCACGCTGGCGGAGATCTTCAGGACCTCGCCGGGCGCCTTGACGTCCGTCTTGCGCGTCTCGGGCACGTCGATGTTGACGGCCTCGGAGGACGCGGACGTGCTCGGGCCCTTCTTCGACGGGTTCGCGCCGTCGAGGTTGGCGGTCGTGCCGGGGGTCCCCGACGCGATGGCCGTGCCCTCGCTGGTCTGCTCGGTGGCCTTCGACGAGATCGTCACGACCTTCTCGGGGTCGATGTCCCGGGCCACGACCGAACGCTGCGCGTGGTCGACCTGCACCGCGATGCGGACGGACGCGCGCCCGTGCCCGAGCATCTCGAAGAGCAGCGTCTCGACCTTGCGCTGGTAGTAGCGCTCCCACTCGCGCTGCAGCGACGCCAGCCCGGAGCCTCCCGCCGCCTCGTCGGAGTCGGTGGCCGCGTGCAGGGTCCGCATGTGCTCGTCGAGGATGTGGACGCGCTCGGAGCGCAGGCCCACGACGGCCCCGGCGACCTGGCGGGCCATGCGCTCGCCCTCCTTGCTCGTCAGCTCGACGCCCGGCTTGAGCTTGAGGAAGACGGACGCGCTCGGGTCGACGCGGTCCTCCTTGAACAGCGCGTCGCGCTGCAGCGACAGCAGGACCTTGCTGCCGAGCACGCTCGAGTACGAGTTGAGCAGCTTCTCGATCTCGCCCTGGAGGCCCTGGACGTAGCGGGCGTGCTCCTGGGCGCGCGTGCCCCCGATGCCGCCCTGGTTGATGACGTCCATGCCCACGGGCTCGTCGAGCCGGATGATGGTGGCGAGCTCCGCCTGGATCGTCGGCTTGTCCTCGTTGAGCACGAGGAAGCGACCGGTCCCGGCCTCGACCTTCACCTCGTAGCCCCGGGCGCGGATCGCGTCGAGCAGCTCGGTCGACGCCTGCGCGTCGCTGGGCTGGTTGTCGAGTCCGACCCACTGGGGGCGCGTGAGCCAGCTGCCCACGAGGATGACGAAGCAGAGGGTGAGCGCCGTCGTCACCAGCATGGGCGTGCGGCGGTCCTCGGGGAGGGCCTCCCACTTGGAGCGGACCCGGTTTCGGAGTGTTTGGAGGATTTCCACGTCAGACCTGGATGCGCATCAGCTCTTCGTACGCGGACAGGGCCCGGTTTCGGAGCTGGACGGTGTACTTGAGGGCGATGTCGGCCTCTTCGAGGCGGACCATCGTGTTGTGAAAGTTCAGGTCGCGGCCGGACGCGAGGTCCAGGACCGACTTGTCCGCGGTGTGCTGCGACTCGTTGAGCGAGCGCAGGGCGTCGTCGAGGCCGCCCGCCGCGTCGGGCTTCGCGCCCTGCGGGGCCTGCTCCGGGAGCTTGAACTCCGCGTCCGCCTTCGAGGGCTTCGTCGCGGTCTTGGCGCGCTGGACGAGCGCCGAGTAGTCGACGCCGCCGAGGCCGGTGATGCCGCTCATCGCCCGATCTCCAGGGCCTTGAGCGCCATCGCCTTGGTGGCCGAGATGGCGGTCACGTTGGCCTCGTAGGAGCGGGACGCGGACATCATGTCGACCATCTCCTCGAGGACGGAGACGTTGGGGAGCTCGACCATCCCGGTCTCGGGATCGGCGTCGGGGTGGCCGGGGTCGTGCACGAGCTGCCCGGGCCGCTGGTCTTCGACGACCTCCGTGACGACGGGCTTGCGCATCTTGTCGGCGAGGACGGACGCGAAGGGGTCGTTGGTCGCGGGGACGGCCGAGAAGACGGGCATCTTGCGCTTGTAGGCGCCGCCGTCCGGGGTGCGCGTGGCGCGCGAGTTGGCGATGTTCGACGAGATGGTGTCGAGGCGGGTCCGCTCGGCGGTGAGCGCCGAGGCGGAGACATCGAGGACGGCCTTGAGGTCCATCAGCGGCCTCCGTCGGAAGCGGCGTACTCGAGCATGGCGAAGCGTCGGTTCATCACCTCGACCGTCGCGTCGTAGTGCGCCTGGGTGAGCCCCAGTTGGACCATCTCGACCTCGGAGCGGACCGAGTTGCCGTCGACACGGCCCGGGAGGGCGGGCGCCTCTTCGACCTCGATGAGGTCGTCCAGGGAGCCGGTGAGCGCGACGCCGGTCTGGGCCGCCTCGGCGATCTCGTCGAGGGCCCGCTCGAACGAGGCGTTGAAGTCGAGGTGCTGGGCCTTGTATCCGGGGGTGTCCGCGTTGGCGATGTTGGAGGCCGTCAGGCCGTGCTGGCGGACCCGCAGGTCGAGCGCACGCTCGAGGCCGGCGGAGATGGGGTCGAAGAGGATGTTCGGCATGGGGACCACTCCTTCGACGCGGAGACACTGCGAGGCCCGTGCCAGCTTCGATCATTCGATCGCCGGTTCGGCCGACGTACAGCGATCGAGGGAGGTGGTTGTGGCGGGGTGTCGGGAGGTCGACGGGGGCGATCTCGTCGGGGGACCGACGGATCGTCAGGGATTCGACGCGGCCTGCAGCAGGGCGTCGAGCGACCGCTCGAAGTCGGCGGCCGAGGTGAGCTCGCGGGCCCAGTGACCGAAGGCGTCGGACTCGGAGGCGAGGCGGCCCAGGACGGGCTCGAGCTCGGCGTCGCGGCCCAGCGCGAGCAGCGCGTCCGTGCGGATCCAGTCGGCGGTCCGTCCCGGCTCCGCTCGATCGAGCTCCTCGAGGACCGCGGTCCACTCCGCCTCGGACCGCGCGGTGCGCCGCCGCAGGTCGGCGAGGTGGAGGTGCGCCTCGCCGGGCTCCTCGACGGTCTCGGCCGTCACCGCCGTCGCCAGCTCCTCGGCCGCGGCGCGGTACTCGCCCGTCATCTCCAGAGCCCGGGCCCGCCGCGCGGCGAGCCTCCCCCGGGACGCCCCCGAGGCTTCGGCCCGGGCGTAGCCGCGGAGGGCCTCGTCGGCGCGCCCGGCCGCGGAGTGCAGATCCGCCCGGGCGAGCTCGGCCGCGCCGCCGTCGATGGGGAGGGCCCGATCGCGGACGTAGTCGAGGGTGCGCTCGGCCACGCGGAGGCGGCCTGCGTCCCGCTGCAGGGCGGCGACCCGGACGAGCTGGTCGGCGAGTCGGCGCGCCGACGCCCCCCGCGTGATCGAGCGGGTGAGGCGCTCGACGGCGAACCCGACCAGGTCGGCGTCGACGGCGGCGTCGACGATCCGGTCCTCGAGGTCCGGGGAGATGCACGCGGCGTATCGGTCGTCGTCCAGGTGCATGCGGAACCGTCCGAGCCCGCGCGTGAGCTCGCCCCGCTCCAGCAGCGAAGATACGAGCCGGGGTGCGTGCTCGCAGATCAGCGCGTGGTGGTCGGTGGGCCCCCCGTGCCCGGGCGTGCGCTCCGCGAGCCACTCGACGAGCTCCAGGCCGTCGATCAGCAGGTCGAGGTGGAGCCAGATCTGCGCGACGATCGACAGCGCGTCGTCTTCGACCGGCGTGCGCGGCCACTGCAGCGCGACGCGCCGGAGATCCAGGGCGAGCGTCGGCCAGGGCGGCCCCGCGGCCCCGCCCATGACGTCGTAGCGGTTCGTCCGGGCCATGGCCTCCAGGACGGCGAGCCGCACCCGGGCCATCGGCGCCAGGACGGAGCCGGGGTGCCGCTCGAGGAGCTCGACGAGCACGACGCGGGCGCCCTCCTCGTCGCCCTCCATCAGGGCGAGCTCCTGCAACCACCAGCGGGCTCGCTCCCGGTCCACCTTCTCGGGCGCCTGCGTGCGCAGCCGCTCCAGGCGAGGTCGCGCGCCGTCCTTTCGGCCCGCGTCGAGGTACATGCGGACGAAGTCGCGGTCCAGCTTCGGGTCGGCGGCCAGGCGCGGGTGGTCCGCCAGGAGCAGATCGACGACGGCCGCGGCCCGCGCGGGGTCCCCGGCGCGCCAGAGCGCCAGAGCGACGGCCTTCCGGGCTTCGAATCGAGCGGTCACGTCGAGCTCGGGCAGGCCGTCCGCGAAGGAGGCGAGGGCGTCGAGTCCGGCGTCCGTGTCGCCCTGGGCGATGCGCGCGTGCCCGGCGAGCACCTCCCACCACGCACGATCGGGGTGCATCGGCCGGGCGTCGGACGCGAGCCGGGCCTGGACGATCGCCTCGGCGAACCGGAGGTCTCGCCACAGCGAGTAGGCGGCCTGGCCCCTCGCCCACGGCGTCCAGTCGGCGTCCGGGTACATGCCCACCGCCGAGAGGTAGGCGTCGGCCGCCCAGCCGGGGTGCGTCGGCTCGCCGTCGCCCCGGGGTCGACTCCAAGCGTGCCCCCGGGCGAGGGACAGCAGGGCGCGGGACGGGTCGTCGGCCACGCGGGCCGCGCGCAGGGCGGCCACGGCCTCGGTGACGTCTCCGCCGTCGGCGAGGCGGACGGACTCGGCGAACCGGGGGTCGGCCGCCCAGGCGCCGCGGACCATCTCGGGGACGCTGCCGAAGGGGCGGGGAGGGACCGTCGCGGTAGGGGCGAGGCGGACCGGGGAGGCCACCCCCACCGGGAACCGGAGCGGGCCCACGCGGGCGACCGTGGGGGCGGGCGTGGTCTGCTTACGGAGGATCCGACGCAGGGGCCGGTCGCGGCGGGCGTTGAGCGCGGAGTCGGTCTCACGTCGGCTCGCCTCGGCGCGCGCGGCGACGGCGGCGGCGGCGACCGGGTTGTCCGTGAACCGCAGGACGAGGCGGCCCGGCGCCGGTCGGTCCACGTGGACGCCCCGCACGCCGGGAGCGAGCCGCAGCTCGACCCACTCGGCCGCGTCGCTCCGGGGGAGGATCGACCAGTGGTCGATCAGGGGGTGGGCGGCGGCGAGGAGCTGGGCGGTGAGGCCGGTCGACTGGTGGGAGACGGACAGAACGAAGCGGCCGTCGCGGGGCCGCGCGTCGGCGGTGACGCGGGCGTCGTCGTCGATGCGCAGGGCGAGCTCGCCGAGCAGCTCGGCGCCCTCGGCGGCGGTCGTCGGGGCGAGCGCGACGAGGAGGATCACGACCAGGCGTCGGACCTTCGACACCGCGGAGATCGACCGCGATCCGGGTCGGCCGTTGGAGCGACGTGCGTCGAACGGAGCCTTCATGCCCTGCCTCCGGCGCCCCCCTCGCAACCGCGCGGGAGGGGCTCGCGGAGTCCTGCTTGCAGGAGCCGTGCCTAGCAGGCTGCGGCTTCAGTCTTCGTCGAGCCCGAAGCGCTTGATGCGGTCGATGAGGGTCGGGCGGGCGAGCCCGAGGAGTCCGGCCGAGCGGGCGCGGTTGCCTCCGGTGCGTTCGAGCGCCTGCTCGATGAGCGAGCGCTGCAGACGATCGAGGTACGCCCGCAGGTCCAGGCCCTCCTCGGGGAGCACGGGCAGGCTGTCGATGCCCATGACGTCGGCCTCTCCGTCCTCCTCCGCGAGCAGGCGGATGTGGGCCGGCAGCTCTTCGACGGTGATCGCTTCGGACTCCGCGAATACGATCAGCTGGGTGAGGACGTTCTGGAGCTCGCGGATGTTGCCCGGCCACAGGTGCCGCTCCATGGCGCGGAGCGCGCCCCGCGTGAAGGAGATCGAACCCGAGCCCTGGACCTCGAGAGCCGCCCGCCCGACGTGCTCGATGAGCTTCGCCAGGTCCTCGCCCCGCTCCCGGAGGGGGGGCAGGTGGATCGGGAGCACGGCGAGCCGGAAGTAGAGGTCCTGGCGGAACCGCTTCTCGGCGATGTCGACCTGCAGATCGCGGTGCGTCGCCGCCACGATGCGGACGTCGACGGACCGGTGGTCCGACTCGCCGATCCGCTGGATCTGCCCCTCCTGGAGGACGCGCAGCAGCCGCACCTGGAGGTCCAGGGGCATCTCTCCGATCTCGTCCAGGAAGACGGTGCCTCCGTCCGCGCTCTCGAACAGGCCCTTCTTGTCCGTGGCCGCGCCGGTGAAGGCGCCCCGCTTGTAGCCGAAGAGGTACGCCTCGATGAGCGACTCGGGGATCGCGCCGCAGTTGACCGCGTGGAACGCGCCCTTGCGCCCGCTCAGCTCGTGGATCGCCTGGGCTGCGAGCTCCTTACCCGTGCCGGACTCCCCCGTGATCAGCGCGGGCTTGGGGTAGGGGGCGGCGCGACGCAGGCTCTCGTATACGCGCTGCATGGTGGGGCTCTCGCCCACGAACCGGCCGAGGTGCACGTCCGGGCCGTCGCGGCCGGAGGTGATCTGGAGGCCGACGCCCGAGTCGTCGGCGGCGAGGAGGCGCTCGAGGAAGCCGAGGAAGCTCTCCTTGTCCACCCGCTCGTCGACGGGGTGCAGCGACGGCTCCTGCAGCTCCCGGATCCGCTGGACGCCCGCGGCGTCGCACAGGACGACCGTGGGCGGGAGGTCGATCCCCGCTTCGATCGGGACGCCCAGGAGCGCTGACTCTTCCAGGCCGTCGGTCCCCACGCGCACGATCAGAATGGGCGGGTCGGACCCCCGTACGAAGACCGCAGCGATGTGATCGCGCTCGACGGGGACGACGTCCCCACCGTGCTCGGCTCGCTCCGCCAACCACGACTTGACGCGCGCCCCGTCCGGGCCTTGCGCGATGAGCAGCGTGTACAACCGACCCTCCGCGAGGGGAGTCTACTCGCGCGCGCGCCTCACGGCTTCCGGGGCACGAAAACGGGCGCGGACGCGGGCGGTCCCGGTCGCTCCGGCCAGCGCTCGGCGGCCCGGGCGTCCGAGTCGCCCCCCGCGGCCAGGAACGCGTCCCAGTGGGCCTGCCGCCACCACACGCTCACCCGGTGGCCGGGCCGCAGCCGGCACTTCTCCAGGTGCCAGTCGCCGTCCGCCTCGACCACCGCTTCGACCACCGCGTGGTCCTTCGACGTGGTGATCACGACGTCGGCGTCGGCCACCTGCTCGGCGGTCACCTCGTCCGAGACGTAGGTCGTCCGGTGGTGGTCCCACCCGCGCGTGAGCGTGTACCAGCGGATGGGGTTCTTGCCCCCCAGGTTCACGACGCGGGGCCCCTGGTCGTCGACCCGGCCCGGTCGGGCGCGTTCGACGTCCAGCAGCCAATCCACGCACTCGAACACGCCCCGCTGGGTCTGGACGAACACGTACGGGAGGTCGTCGTCGTCGTAGCGCTCGCGGTTCGCGTCGCGCACCTGCTCGACCATCGCGGGCACGGCGACGAGGGGGACCGGGACCGACAGCGCGGCGACGAGGCGCCCGGCGACGTGCAGGCGGCCGTCTCCGACGACCCCCGCGGCCTCCTTCGCGCCCCACGCGATCAGGAGGATCAGGGGCAGGTCGATGTTCAGGCCGCACCAGGGCGTCTTGTACGGGATCACCGAGTACGCCAGGAGCGAGCACGCCGTCCAGCCCACGAGGAACAGGCCGAACCGGTGCCTCGCGGCCAGGGCCAGCGCGCCCACCGGGATCGCGATGAACGGCAGCCACAGCATCGTGTACTCGAGCACGCCGAAGAAGTAGTCGTACGCCTTGGACTGGTTGCGCCCCCCGACGCCGTGCTTGAACCACTCGAAGAAGGCCTGGAAGAACCCGCCGACGCCGTACCAGTACGTGAAGAACGAGCTGAACAGCAGCACGATGATCACGGCGAAGACCACGCCGCCGTGGGCCCACGTCCGGCGGTTGCCCCGGAAGGCGGTGGTGAGGACATCGCGCGGGGTCTTCGCTCCGAACAGGTCGTCGGCGCGCGGGACCCCCGCGAGGAGCGCGAGGCCGAACCCGGCGAGGATGCACACGCCGCTGATGACGGTCGTCTCCTTGGTCGCGAACGCGAGGGCGACGACCACCGCGACGGCCACCCCCACCCGGTGCGACGGCCGCTCCAGGTAGCGGACGACCAGCCCGACGAAGAGCAGCGTGAAGAGCACGAGGTAGGTCTCGTGGATGTTCGTCCGGGAGAAGTAGACGATGCCCGGCGACACCGCGAGCAGCGTCGCCGCGATGAGGCAGCCCACCCGCCCCAGGTGTCGGCGCAGGACGAGCACGGCCAGGGGGAGGGAGGACCCCGCGATCACGGTCCCGAGGCGCAGGGCGACCTCGCCGGGCCCCAGCAGCTTGAAGAAGAGGAGGTTGATGTAATAGAGGAGGGGCCCGTGGTAGTCGGCGGGGCGGTACTTGTAGACGTTCCACCAGCTGAGGCGGAGCGTGAACCAGCCGTTGACGGACTCGTCGTGGTGCAGCGGCTTGAGCGCCAGGTGCTCCGCGCGCAGCCACACGCCCCCGACGACGACCGCGGCCAGCGCGACGAAGAAGAGGAGCTCGAGTCCGCGCCCGCCGCGGGGGGTCGGTTCAGCCGCCGTGGTCACCGGGGGGGACCCGTCCGTGGTCGTCCTCGAGGCGGACGACGTCGTCCAGCTCGGGCGTCGACACCTCGATCACGTCGGCGTCGGTGACGGCGATCAGGCGGTGGCGGCGGCCCGGCGCGATGTGGACCGACACGCCCGCCTGGAGGCGGCGGGTGCGCAGAACTCCGTCGTCGTCCTCGAGCAGGAGGTCGATCTCGCCGCTCTGGAGCAGCATCGTCTCTTCTTTGACCCGGTGGTACTGCAGGCTCAGGCGCGTGCCCGCCTTCACGTGGAGCAGCTTGCCGACGTACCGATCGGTCTCGGCCCAGACCAGCTCCCAGCCCCAGGGCTTGTCGACGCGACGCACGGCGGTCTTCAGGGCTGTGAGGTCACGTACGGCGAGAAGGGCACCTTGCCGGTGAGCCGACGCGCGCTCGCCTCGGCGGCCTCCTTCGTGGGGTGCACCCCCACCCGTACGCGATGCCAGGTGGCGCCCTGGACCTCGGCGCTCTGGTGGAAGGCGTCGATGCCCGCGCCGCGCAGCTGACGGATCAGGTTCAGGGCCTCGGCCGCGTCCTCGTACGCCGCGACCTGGACCGTGTAGCCCCGGCCCGACGGAGCGGCCACGGCGGCCAGGGCGTCGGCGGCGGACGCGACCGGGGGGGGGCTCGCCACCGCGACCTCGGGGGTCGGCTCGGGCGTGGGCTCGGGGGTCGGCTCGGGCGTGGGCTCGGGGGTCGCCTCGGCGACGTCCGGGGGCCTCGTCTCGTCGCTGGCCACGAGCGCGAGGCTCGCTTCGGCGGTCTCGTCCTCGGCGTCGGAGTCGCCCGCGTAGGCGGTGGAGACCAGGGTCATCTCCGCCTCGGTGGGCTCGACGGGCACCGGCTGGGCGTCCGGGGACGCCATCGAGTCGACGGTGGGTGCCTCGCGACGGGCGAGCAGATCCGCGAGCGCCTCGCCCGCCTGCCGGGTGTCTTCTTCGGCGGTGGGGAGGAGGAGCTCGCTGTCCAGGGGGCTGCGCCACAGGCCGGTCTGGTACCCGGCGATGAAGGCCGCGCCCGCGAGCAGGAAGACCAGACCGAGCAACGACGCGAGCTGAGGACCGGTCACCCGGTACTCGCTCACTTCGCGGATTCGATCGAGGTCTCTCATGGCGTCGGGATCCTAACAGTCGAGGCTGTCGTCACCTTCCGACGTTCACCCCGGCGCCCCTCAGACCTCGCGCTCGACCTCTTCGACGACGAACGTCTCGATGATGTCGCCCGCCTTGAGGTCGTCGTACCCGTCGAGGCCGATGCCGCACTCGTACCCCTGCAGCACCTCGCGGACGTCGTCCTTGAAGCGACGCAGCGAGCCGAGCTTGCCTTCCCAGACCACCACCGAGTTGCGCAGGAGGCGCGCGGAGTGGTTGCGGCCGATCTTGCCGTCCTGGACCGAGCAGCCCGCGATCATGCCGATCTTCGGGATCTTGAAGAGCTCGCGGACCTCCGCGTGACCCACGACCGTCTCCTTGAAGATCGGGTCGAGGAGGCCCACCAGGGCGCGCTTGATCTCGTCCACCGCCTCGTAGATGACGCGGTAGGTGCGGACGTCGACGCCCTCCTGCTCGGCGAGCCGCCGGGCCTTCGCGTCCGGCCGGACCCCGAAGCCGATGATGACGCCCTCGGAGGCCGAAGCCAGGGTGACGTCGCCCTCGGTCACGCCGCCGACGCTGGCGTGGAGGATGTTGATCTCGGTCTCGGCGACCTCGATCTCGCTGAACGCGTGCTTGAGCGCCTCGACCGAGCCGCGGACGTCCGCCTTGATGATGAGGTTGAGCGTCTTCTTCTCGCCCTCGGTGAGGCGCTTGAACGCGTCCTCCAGGCTCATGCGGCCGCCGCCCGCTTCCTTGCGCTCGCGCGCGAGGTCCCGGCGGTTCTCCACGAGCGCCTTCGCGGCGCGGTCGTTCTCGACCACGGCGAGCTCGTCGCCCGCGTCCGGCAGGCCGGAGAGGCCGAGGATGGAGACCGGGATCGACGGCCCCGCCTCCTTCACCCGCTTGCCCTTGTCGTCGAGCATCGCGCGGACGCGACCGTACTCGTACCCCGCGACGACCACCTGGCCCGGACGGAGCGTGCCCGCCTGCACCAGCACGGTGGCGACGGGGCCGCGGCCCTTCTCGAGCTGCGCCTCGACGACGCGCGCCATGGCGGGTCGGTCGGGGTTGGCCTTGAGCTCCATGAGCTCGGCCTGCAGGAGGATGGCGTCGAGCAGCTCGTCGAGGCCCGTGCCTTCCTTGGCGGAGACCTCGATCATCTGCGTATCGCCGCCCCAGGCATCCGGGATGAGGCCGTGCTCCGACAGCTGCTGGCGGGAGCGGTCGGGGTTGGCTTCGGGGAGGTCGATCTTGTTGATGGCGACGATGACCGGCACGTCGGCGGCCTTCGCGTGCGCGATGACCTCCTCCGTCTGGGGCATGACGCCTTCGCTGGCCGCGATGACGAGCACGACGATGTCCGTGACCGAGGCGCCGCGGGCGCGCATGGCGGTGAACGCCGCGTGGCCGGGCGTGTCCACGAAGGTGATCTTCTCGTCGCGCACGCCCACGTGGAACGCGGAGATGTGCTGCGTGATGCCGCCCGCCTCGCCGTCGGCGACGCGCGCGCTGCGGATCGCGTCCAGCAGCGTCGTCTTGCCGTGGTCGACGTGGCCCATGATCGTGATGACCGGGGGCCGCGTGATGGCGTCCTCGTCCACCTCGGTCTGCTCGACCGTCTCGATGAACTCCTCCTCCTTGAAGGCGGCGTCCTCGATGGTGAAGCCGAAGTCCTCGGCGACGATCTGGGCGGTCTCGATGTCCACCATCTCGTTCAACGTGACCATCTGCCCCATGCCGATGAGGGCCTTGATGATCTGGCCCGCCTTGACCCCCATCTCGTGGGCGAGGGCGGAGACCCGGATCGACCCGTCCACCTTCACGACGCGCTTGTGGGCCGCGGGCGTGGTGGTGACCACCGGCATGCCGCTCTTGGCGGAGCGGCGCGTGCGACGGCGGGACGCCTGGGTGCCGTACAGCGCGTCTCGGCGCTGGACCACGGACTTGCGCCCCTTGCGCTTGTTCTGCTGCTGCTGGGCCTGGGCCTGCTTCGCCCGGCCCTGGCGCTCCCGCAGGAGGGCCGCGGGGTCGAGGAAGCGCACGGGGCCGCGCGGCTTCTTCTCTTCGTAGAGCGACACGCCCGGGGGGCCCCGCCGCTCGGGCTCGCTGAGCGCGACCGTCTGCTGGGTGAGGTCGTCCTCGATGATCCGGCGGCCCTTCTTGGGCTTGTGCTGGACGATCCCCTGCTGGCGCAGCAGGGCCTCGAGGCTCAGGCCGTCTCCGCCCTCGCCGGCTTCGGCGGCGGCGGTGAGCGCCGCGACCTGCTCCGGGGTGGCGTCCGCGGGCATGGGGGAGATCTCGGCGGGGGCCTCGGTGGGCTCCGCGACGGCCTCGGCCTCGGCGGGGGGCGCCTCGGGGGCGTCGCCGCGCAGCCGGGTCTGGTCCGCCGCGATCTCTTCGTCGCTGAGGACGGCGTGGCGCTTGCCCTTGGGGGCTTCCTGGCCGAGCAGGGCGTCGAGCGAGGCGTTCGGATCGTCGGCGTCGGCGGCCGCGTCCGCCGGGTCGCCAGCCGGGGCGTCCGTGGGGGGCGGGACCTCGACGGCGGGGAGGGCTTCGGCGCGCTTCGCCACGACCGGGGTGGGCTCCGGGGGGAGCTCGGGGGCGGCGGGCGCTTCCTCCGCCTTGGCCGCGGCGGGCTCCGGGGGCGCGGGCAGGTCGATGACCTTCTCCGCGGGAGCGGGGGTGGGGTCGGCGACGGGGGCCGTCTCCGGGGCGGTGCGCCGCCGGATCACGGACGACGTGGTCGCCGGGGAGGGCGTCTCGGCCGAGACCGGCTCCACCGACGTGGTGGTGCGGCGGCGCCGACGGATCGTCTGCGTCGTGGTGGGGGTCGGCGCCGGCGCCGGCGGCGCGGCCGCGGCCGTGGCCGCGCGGGGGCGGACGCCGGTGGTGGTGGGGGTGGTGGCCTTGGTGGAGGCGCCGTCGGTGGGGTTGGCTCGTCGGCGGGG
>CAZEKB010000098.1:0-27261 GCA_964512225.1 uncultured Rickettsiales bacterium
GGAGCACTGGGCGGGCGGCTGGCAGGCGCCGACGCCGGGCGCGCCGACGGACTAGAGCGGGGAGACGCGGCCCAGGGCGGCGCGGATCCGGGCGAGGCCGTCCTCGATGTCCTTCATGCCGACGGCGCCGATGCTCAGGCGCATCCAGCCCGAGTCCTCCTCGAGCCCGAACGCCTGGAACGGCACGATGCCGAACAGCGCCTCCTCCAGCAGGAAGCGGCGGATGTCCTCGTTCGTCCCGAACCGCGAGCCCTGGAAGGTGCGGCCCAGGATGTCGAACTTCACCGAGAGGTAGATGGCGCCCTGGGGCGCGATCGCGTGCACGCCGAGGCCGTCCGCTTCCATCGCGGCGAAGCCGTCGTACAGGGCGTAGAGCCGGTCGGCGATGCCCCGCTTCATGACCGCGTGGTAGGCGTCGATGGCCGCCGGATCGCGCAGGAGCTCGGAGGTCGCGACCTGCTCGGGGCGCGGGGCCCACGAGCCCATGTGGCCGATGAGCGCCTTGAAGCGGGGGGCCAGCGGGGCCGGGACGACGCCCCACCCCACGCGCAGCCCCGTGGCCGCGAACGACTTGCTGATCGCGTCCACGAAGATCGTGTAGTTCGCCATCTCCGGGCGCAGGCCCACGGGCGTGACGTGCTCGACCTCCCCGTGGCAGAGCATCCAGTAGACCTGGTCGTACATCAGCATGAGCGGACGCTCGCCCGCGGCGGCCCGCCGGGCGTTGATGTCGAGGACGAGGTCGCAGATGCCCGCGAGCTGGTCCGCCTTGAAGGCGGTGCCGGTGGGGTTCAGCGGCGAGTTCAGGCACAGCAGGCGCGCGTCCTCGAGGACCGGCGCGAGGGCTTCGGCCGTGGGCAGGAAGTCGCTCTCGGGGCCCGACACGACGGTCTTGGTGACCACGCCGTTGACCTGGCAGTAGTAGTGGTTGTTCCAGGACGGGATCGAGTACACGACCGTGTCGCCGGGCTCCACCACGAGGGCGAACGTGGCGTAGATCGGGGGCCGCGCGCCGCCCGCCATGAAGACCGACTCGACGGGGTAGTCGAGGCCGAGGTCGCGCTTGTAGAGGATGGTGACGGCCTCGCGCGTCTCGGGCAGCCCGACGGCCGGAGGGTAGTTCGTCTCGCCCTCGGCGATGGCGCGACCCGCCCGGGCCGCCAGCGTCTCGGGGATCCGGAACTGGGCGGGGGAGAAGTCCCCGACGGTGAGGTTGCAGACGGGCTTGCCTTCGGCCTGCAGGGCGCGGATCGACGCGGCGATCGCGAGGATCTTGGACCCGGCGAGGCCCCCGGCCATCGCATTGAGCGCCGAGTCGCAGAAGGCTTGCGCGGCGTCCCCCGAGGGGAACACGTCACGAACGTCGATCGTCATCTCTTCTCCTGGACGGTCAGGCCGCGTCGCGGCTGTCGAGGTGGCGCAGGACCGCCGCGTAGATGACCATGCCCACGACGGACGTCAAGCCGATGGCCCCGATGTCGTACCAGAGCGCCTGGGGCTCGTAGAGGTCGTACAGCATGCGCTGGACCTCCAGGGGCGTCTGCCCGACCTTGTCGGCGAGCGTCTGCACCACCTGGGACTTCTCGATGGCGGCCACGGCCTCCTTCGACATCTCGAGCTTGGTCTCCATGTAGCGACGGGCGAGGTTCACCTTGTCGCCGTTCTCCTCGTAGGCCGAGCCCGCGAGCAGCGAGCCCGCGACCCACCCGATGGCCACGGGGATGTTGGCGTACCCCATGAACAGGCCCTCCTGGCCCTTCTTCGCGAGGGTCGCCAGGAACTCCATCTTCTTGGGCGACGAGAGCATCTCGCCGATGGAGAAGACCGCGATGCCGATCAGGCAGGCCGCGCCGATGGTCGCCGTGCCCGCGAGCACGGACCCGGCCGTGGCGACGACCATCCCGATCACGATCGAGGTCAGCGGCTTCACGAACGAGGTGAGGTAGCCGAAGAAGATCATCGTGAAGACGATCAGCCCGGGGTTGAGGTTGATCATCCACTCCGGGTTCACCTGCGCGCCTTCGGCGGCCAGCTTCGTGAGCGTCTCGGCGTTGTCCATGAGCCCGGCGCGGATCACGGGGATGGCGCCCAGCGCGCCGAGCAGCGCGGCGCCCGCGGCGAGGGGCTTGGCCGGGAGCTGGGCGGCCCGGGCTCCGAAGGCGCCCGCGATGCCCACGACGGCCGCGACGGCCACGGTCTTGCCGCCGCCGCCCATCGCCAGGGTGAGCGGGAACAGCGTGGCGCCGAGCAGGGCGATGCCCGCGACCACGAAGGCCGGGGGGGGCACGTCCTTGGTCTCCCGGCGATCCGGGCGCATCGCGAGCAGGACGCCCACGCCGCACACCCCGCCGTAGACGAGGCCGAGGAACAGGGCCAGCGCCGTGGGGACGGCGGGCGTGGAGAAGGCCTTGCCCGCGCTCCCGATGAGGCCCGACGTATCCACCCAGTCGTCGATGACGTTCGGCAGCAGGTCGAACACCTGGTTGAACATCAGCCAGAAGCCCGCGAAGACGAGGCAGAACCACAGCACGCGGTGCTGGAACAGCCCGACGATCGACACGATGAAGACGCTGAACGGGTCCGTCCGGCCCTCCTCCAGCCGGGACTTGCGAGTGAGGAACACCGCGAAGCCCCCGAACAGGACCCAGAGCAGCCCGGTGAGGAGCTTGTCGAAGTCGTCGGTGACGACCCCGTACGTGCAGTAGAGCGCGAGGACGCCGAAGATCCCGGTCCAGATCGTGGCGAGGCGGAAGGAGACGGCCTTGGCGAGCTGCGCGAAGCTCGCGGCCTGCTGCTCGTCGTTCAGCCGCGTGGCCGCGTCCTGGGTCGTGTCCTTGTAGAAGGGCAGCCACAGGAAGTTGACCGATACGATGATGGCGCAGGAGTAGAAGACCCAGGACCAGCTGAAGGTATTGCGCAGGTAGCCCGCGATGACGGGGCCGAGGAAGCCGCCGATGTTGACCAGCTGATAGAAGATGGCCCAGCCGACCGAGGCGTTGGACGCCTTCAGCGTGGCGGCGAGGGTGCCCTGCACGCCGGGCTTGAAGATGGCGGTGCCGACGGCGAGCAGCATGCACCCGAGGTAGAAGCCCCAGAAGTCCATCTGGGTGGCCATGAGGATGTAGCCGGCGATCTTGATGATGATGGCGACGACGATGGTGTTCTTGTGCCCGTACCGGTCGGCGAGGCCGCCGGTGAACATGGGCAGGACCGACTGCCAGAAGGCCCAGTGGGCGAAGATCATCCCCTTCTGGACGTGCGTGAACTCCGGGCCGCCCAGCGACTGCGGGAGCACCATGTAGATGGCGATGACCGCGCGTACGCCGTAGTAGGCGAGGCGCTCGAACATCTCCATCACGTTGACGATCCAGAACCGATTGTCGAGGCCCTGGAGTTGGTCGAAGAGGCCGACGTTGCCCGTCGCGGCAGAGCCGCCTGCGGCGCCTGAAGACATGAAAATCACCTCCGGAAGGGGCCGTCTTCTAGCACGCCCCCGGCCTAGAAGAAGAAGCGCGCTCCGACGATGCCGTCGATGCTGAAGCCCATCTCGGTGCCCAGCGCGGAGATGCTGCCCGCGAACAGCGGAGCGACCTCGAAGTAGATCTCCGCGGGCACGTCGTCGACCGTCAGGGACACGCCGACGGCGAGGCCGCCCGCGAGCTCGGCGAAGACCGGCGCGGGGGCGGGGTGGAAGATCGTGCGCACGCGCACGACCGGGCCCAGGTTCGGGTGCAGCGCCACGGGGGAGTCGGGCACGCGGATCGCCTTCGGGTGCACGCGGTAGGACAGGGCGACGGCCATGGCGTTGAGGCGGTTGGGGACGCCCAGGTTGAGGACGATGCCGTGCGTCTCGTGCGGCCACACCTTCACGGACAGGCCGTTGATCGTGCCCACCGCGAAGCCGAGGCCGAGGGCGCCGCCTCCCTTCGACGGCTTCGTGGTGGCGAGGGCGGGCGTGCCGCCCCAGGGGTCGTCGCGCTCGGCCTCGTCGTTCGAGCTCACCGGCTCGGCCCCGTCGGTCGTCGCTTCGGCTTCGTCGTCGCCCTCCTCGTCGCCCTCCTCGTCGGCCTCGTCTTCGCCGCCTTCCTCGTCGTCGCCCTCGTCCTCGCCGCCCTCGTCGTCGTCGTCCTTCTTGCCCTTGTCCTTGGACCACGGGGACTCGGCGTCGTCCGCGAAGCCGACCGCGGGCACGGAGACGAAGGCGAGGATGGCGAGGGCGGAGAGGCCGAAGGGGAGGGAGAGGCGCTTCATGGACGCGGTTCTACCAGCGCGGGGCCCAAGCAGCGACGCCCCCGGAGCGAACTCCGAGGGCGTCGACGGAACCGGGCGCGAGAGCGCTACTGAGTCGGGACCGGCAGACCGAGGGCTTCGGCGATCTCCGCGGTGTTCTCGGGCCACGGGTAGTCGATCTCCGGGGGCTCCTCGTCGAGCAGCTCGTCGATGAGGTCGAAGTCGGCCGTGCCGCCCTGCTTGTCCAGCTGGACGATCGTGTGGTCGCGGCCGATGACCGTGTACGTGGGGTAGGCGGTGGTGAGGTAGCGGCGCGCGATGTCGCGCTCGCCGTCTTCGATCACCGGGGAGGTCAGCTCGTAGGTGTCGACCCATCGGTCCGCCGAGGGGGTCGGGTCGGCGACGGGGTCCTCGGTGAGGATCGTGAACGGGATGAAGCCGAGGTCGCGGCGATCCTCGTACTCCTCCTGGAGCGTCGAGGCGGCGGCCTGGCAGGGCCCGCACCACTCGGCGGAGACGTCGATCAGGATGACCTGGCCGTAGAAGCGCCGGAGCTTGAGGTCGATCCCGTGCTGGTCCTCACCGGTCCAGGAGCCGCTGAACTCGCCCTCGTCCCAGCCCCGGTCGGCGGCGATCTCGTCCCAGTCGTCGCCCCACAGGAGCGGGTACCGCACGTAGTCGGCGTCCTCGTCCTCGTACGGGACGTCGTTGTCGCGCACGGGGGAGAAGTAGGTGAAGTACTCGTAGGCGTCGCTGTAGCCGTCGCCGTCCGTGTCGGCGTCGTCCGGGCTCGTGCCGATGATCGCCTCGAACTCGTCCGTCAGCAGATCCTCGTCGGAATCGGGGTTGACGACGCAGCCGGCGGCGATGAGCGACGCGGCGAGGGGGAGGACGAACGAACGCATGGTGGAGACTCCGATGGCGATACCCGGTACCCGGTGCTGCAGGGGTACGCGCGACGTATCTTAGAGGGGCGGATCTACGCGGGGTTTCAAGGCTTTGTCAAGATCCGTCGCGTGCCCGGTGGGCCGATGTCCCCCGAATAGTCGCGCCCATGGGGGGACGCTCTTCGACGGATCGGCCGGGGGGTGGTGCCGGCCGGGGCCCCGTCCACGGTATGCTCGCGGTCTTCGGAGACCTTGAATGCTGCCTCGTCCCCCCAAGCCCCCCGCTCCCCGCTTCTTCAGCCAGTGGGGCGGCATCCAAGAGAAGGCCATCGTGGCCGTCATGATCGCCGTCCTGGTGCTCGGCTTCTCGGTCGCGAACAACTTCGTGGAGAAGTCGAAGGTCATCGGCGTCCTCAACGAGCACCTCTCCCAGGGGAACGTGCACGCGATCGGCGATCAGCAGAAGACGAAGAAGGCGCTCGAGGAGGCGATCGTCGGCAAGATCGGCGACGGCAAGGACGTCGAGGTCTACATGTATCACTTCCAGCCGGAGATCCGGATCAGCGATCTCAAGCGGCCGGACGCCTACCCGAAGCTCGGCGGCGTGACGAAGGTCGGTGAGTACCTCACGGTCTCCACGCTCGTAGCCCGCGCCTGGTGGGTCCAGAAGGAGTTCTTCTACAAGGAGAAGGACGTCCACGTGACGAAGTTCCTGATCCTGCCCGCGGGCCGCGTGGGCCCCGCCTACGGGCAGCCCCCGGGCGATCTCGACTTCGTCCTCGACCCCGCGATCATCATCGACTCGCAGCGCTGAGCCCCCGGTCGGTCGCCCCGGCGGCACGGCCTCTCCCTACAGGTCGCGGAGAAGCCGCCGATAGGACCCCCAGACGCCGCTTTCGGGCGTCGGGAGGTAGCTCGTGCATCACGCTCAGTCCGCCGTCCCGCTGGGGACCCCCACTCGGGTTCATCTTCGCATCGTCCCGCTTCGCGTCGGGGTCCGTCGCGTCGAGGCACTCCTCGGAGGCGGCGCGGGGGGCTCGTGGATCCTGGAGGCGGCGATCGAGGATCAAGAGACGGTCGCGGAGGCGGCGCGTCGGGCGGGCGGAGAGCAGCTCGGCCTCGACGGGACGCCGATCCAGGTGGCCACCGTGGGCACGCCGGAGGGCGGGATCGAGGTCGTCTTCGCCCACGCGGTGCGCCCGCCGCCCCCCGGTCGACGCCTGCCCCCCTCCCACATCGCGGGCGCCGGCTGGCGATCCGTGTGGGACGCCGGCCCCCTGGCGGACGGTCAGGGCGACATCCTGGCGGCCGCGGTCGCGACGGTCGCCGCGCGCGTCGAGCACGGCGACGCCGGGTTCCTGTTCGTCCACTCCGAGTTCACCGTCACCGAGCTCCGCCGGGTCCACGAGTGTTTCGGCCGGACCGAGATCGACCCGAGCAACTTCCGCAAGCGAGTCGGGCGCTGGGTCGACGAGCGGCGCGTGCGGGAGCTCCCGCGGCGACGTCCGACCGCCACGCGCCCCGCCCGGCTGTACGCCCTCGAGAGCCCCTGAGTCGGCACCTTTCCGACGCGTGACGCGGGTCTCGGGCTCGACAAAGGTTCCACGGGATAGTTGACCCCACCAAACGGCTTCCGTATAAGGCCGGCCGCTGGCGTAGAACGACTGCGCCGAGGCCACCTACAGGAGCCAACCCGTGTCCGCCTTTCTGAGTAAGCGTCGGAACATCGGCATCTCAGCCCACATCGATTCGGGCAAGACGACGCTGACCGAGCGCATCCTCTTCTATACGAATCGGATCCACGCGATCCACGACGTCCGAGGCAAGGACGGCGTGGGCGCCAAGATGGATTCGATGGATCTCGAGCGAGAGCGCGGGATCACGATCCAGTCGGCGGCTACGCACGCAGAGTGGGCCGATCACCACATCAACATCATCGATACGCCCGGGCACGTCGACTTCACCGTCGAGGTGGAGCGATCGCTGCGGGTGCTCGACGGCGCCATCCTGGTGCTGTGCTCCGTCGCCGGCGTGCAGTCCCAGAGCCTGACCGTCGATCGGCAGATGAAGCGCTACGACGTGCCGCGCATCGCGTTCGTCAACAAGTGCGACCGGAGCGGCGCCAACCCCTTCCGAGTGACGGAGCAGCTCCGCGAGAAGCTGAACCACAACGCCGTGATGATGCAGGTCCCGATCGGTCTCGAAGCCGACCACGTGGGCGTGGTCGACCTCGTGGAGATGCGGGCCTTCTACTTCGAGGGGGCCAACGGCGAGATCATCCGCGAGGCCGACATCCCCGCCGAGCTCGCCGACCAGTGCGAAGAGCAGCGCGAGATCATGCTCGACGCCGTCTCCATGTTCAGCGACGAGCTGATGGAGGCGATGCTCGAGGACGAGGTCACCCCCGAGGTCGTCCGCGCCGCGGTGCGCAAGGCGACGATCGACCTGCAGCTCACGCCGGTCTTCTGCGGCTCCGCCTACAAGAACAAGGGCGTGCAGAAGCTCCTCGACGCGGTCGTGGCCTACCTGCCCGACCCCACCGAGGTCGTGAACCGCGCGCTCCCGATCACGGGCCGGGGCGCGAACACCGAGCAGGGCGAGCCCGAGGTCGTCGAGAACGACCCCGACGGGCCGCTGATCATCCTCGCGTTCAAGCTCGAGGACGGGCGCTACGGCCAGCTGACGTACGTCCGGGTCTACTCGGGCGTGCTCAAGCGCGACGGCTTCATCTTCAACATGCGCAACGGCAAGAAGCTGAAGGTCGGGCGCCTGGTGCGGATGCACAGCGACGAGATGGAGGACATCACCGAGGCGAGCGCGGGCGACATCGTCGCGCTGTTCGGGGTGGACTGCTACTCGGGCGACACCTTCACGGACGGCAGCGTCCAGTTCGCCATGACGTCGATGCACGTGCCGCGGCCGGTCATCTCGGTGTCGGTCACGCCGATCGACAACAAGGCCCAGCAGAACATGTCGAAGGCGCTGCAGCGCTTCACGAAGGAGGACCCGACCTTCCGCGTGGGCGTCGACCCGGAGTCCGGCGAGACGATCGTCCAGGGCATGGGCGAGCTGCACCTCGACGTGTACATCGAGCGCATGAAGCGGGAGTACGCGGCGGAGGTGACTGTGTCGCCCCCGAAGGTCGCGTACCGCGAGACGCTGACCCGCGAGGCGTCGTTCAACTACACGCACAAGAAGCAGACCGGCGGCTCCGGCCAGTTCGGCAGGGTCATCGGCAAGCTGATGCCCTGGGCCGAAGACGAGTACGAGTTCGAGAGCAAGGTGACCGGCGGGAACATCCCGAAGGAGTTCATCAGCTCGGTGAACAAGGGGATGAAGTCGATGCTCGCGAAGGGTCGCCTCATCGGCGCCCCCGTGGTGAACGTCAAGGTCCTCCTCCTCGACGGCTCTTCCCACTCGGTGGACTCCAGCGACGTCGCCTTCCAGGAGGCTGCCCGCGGCGCCTGGCGCGAGACCTACGCGCTGGCGAAGCCGGCCATCCTCGAGCCCGTGATGAAGGTCGAGCTCGAGAGCCCCGCGGAGTTCCACGGCGCCGTCGTCGGGACGCTCATGCAGCGTCGCGGTCAGGTCGCCGGCGCGCACGAGGAGGACGGCTTCTCACGCATCGAGGCGTTCGTTCCGCTCGCCGAGATGTTCGGCTACGCCACGACGCTCCGCTCCGCCACCCAGGGCAAGGCGAACTTCAGCATGGAGTTCGACCGGTACGCGCAGGTGCCGAAGGGCACCCACGACGCGCTCCTCGAAGAAGCTGCCAAGGCCAAGTCGGCCGCGGCGAAGAAGTAGGAAGGGGAGCAAGACCATGTTCCGTTCCGAGCTCAACGAGCACAGCCCCTTGCGGGTCCTCGACACGGCGCTTTCGGGCGCGATGAGTGTCGGTCGTCTGGCGGTCGTCACGTCGCGCGCCGGCGTCGGCAAGACCGCCTTCCTCGTCCAGGTGGGCCTGGATGCCCTGCTTCAAGAGCAGCGCGTCCTCCACGTCTCCATCGGGGACTCCATCGACGACGTGCGCGGCTGGTACGAGTCGCTGTTCAACGACCTGGCGCGTCGGACGCACCTCGACGACGCGATGGCGAGCCGCCTCCTGGTCGAGCGCAACCGGATGATCCAGACGTACGCCGACGACCAGTTCTCCGCGGGCGCGCTGCACGCGGTGTCCGAGATGCTGGCGGAGCACGCGGGCTTCCGCCCCGCGCACATCCTCATCGACGGGCTGAACTGGAAGAAGATCACCCCGGACGTGCTCGAGGCGTTCAAGGCCACCGCCACCCTCGTCGAAGGCGACGTGTGGCTCACCGCCCTGTCGCACCGAGACGACCCGGCGGACGGCGATCTGCCGCGCCCCCTCTCCACGTTCGCCGACTCGATCGACGTCGCGGTCGCGCTGCAGCCCCGCAGCAACCACGTGGATCTGCAGATCCTCAAGGGCGGGGGCGACGCCCACGCCACGTCGCTCGCCCTCGACCCCGACACCATGCGGCTGGTGGACCACCGCGCCACCGACGAGTTCGCGGCGATCCGGCTCAGCGCCGACGAGTGCACGCTGTACTCGGGGGGCGCCCCGGGCACCGAGGCCGCTTTCGGGGCGATGTGCGAGAAGTACGACGTGCGCGAGGTGAACTTCACGTTCGAGGGGCACCAGCCCGCCCGCGCGAACGGGCTCGTCGTGCTCAACGACAAGGAGCTGCGCCAGGGCGACGTCTCCCTCGCCTACGTGTCCCGGCGGATGAACCGCAGCTACACGTCGTCCACGACGTTCCGCCGCGTGCTCCAGTCGATCTGGCACCAGGTGAACCACGCGCAGCAGGTGCTCGTCGTGGGCGTCATCCAGGCCGACGGGACCGTCAAGGGCGGCACCGGCTGGGGCGCCGAGCTGGCGCGCGTGTGGAACAAGCCGCTGTGGGTCTTCGACCAGGAGCAGAAGGCCTGGTTCCGCTGGAACTCGCTGCAGTCCGAGTGGAGCAAGACCATGACGCCGCGGCTCATCTCGTCGAACTTCTGCGGGACCGGCACCCGGTTCCTCACGGACGAGGGTCGCGCCGCCATCGAGTCGGTGTTCCAGGCCACCTTCCCCGAATAGCGTGGGCCGTCACCTCCTCCTCGGTCGCCGCGCGCTCCTCATGGGGAGCGCCGCCTTCGCCATCACCGCCGGCCTCGGCTGCGGCGACGGACCGGTCCGGGTGCACGCTCGCGAGGCCAAGGTCGCGTGCGGCATGTGCCGCATGGGCATGAAGTCCGAGCGCGGCTGCTTCTGGGCGGTCGAGATCGACGGCGCGCAGTACACGGTGTCCGGCGTGAGCCCCCGGGACCACGACAGTCATGCCCCCGACGGCATGTGCAACGTCGATCGCAAGGCGACGGTGGCGGGCACGATCGCGGGCAAGACCTTCCGGGCCGAGCGCTTCGACCTGAAGCCGATCGAGGACGGCGCCATCCCCGACGCCCCGAAGTTCACCCCCGCCGACGTCGACGGGCACTGAGCCCGAGCGCCACCAGCGCCAGCGCCCAGCTCGACCCGCTCCGCCCCGCCGCGGCGCACGACGCATACTCCACCCGCTCGGTCACGTTCCCGTTGGGGTCCACGCGCTCGGCGGAGCCGCAGCCCGCGCCCTGGCCCACGAGCCCCGACCCCGGGTCGTCTTCGCCCGGCCCCGCGACGGCCTCGACGCAGTCCGAGCCGACCCGCGCGGGCGTCCACGCCGCGCACGACTCGCCCCCCACGGGCAGCAGCAGCGAGCCCGACGTGGGGTACTGCACCACCTCGCCCGCGGCGGTGTGGGCCACGAAGACGTAGGGCAGGCAGCCGCGCTCGTCCGGGAGCGGGAAGGTCCGGGACCACGTCTCCATGCCGTCGCCGCCGAAGTCGACGTCGAGGCCGCGGCACGCGCCGGCGAGGTCCACGAGGACGTCCGCCGGAGACTCGCCCGCGGGGTCGTAGACGGCGACGTGCAGCGCCACGTCCGAGCCCGCGTTCGGGCGCAGGGGCCAGTGGGTGCCGGAGGTGAGGATCGGCTCCACCTCGGGGGTGCCCATGCCGAAGTCCTGAACCCACAGGCGGCCCCCGTCGCCCGCGGCGAAGCCCGCGCCGAACTCTCGGAGGCCGGCGTCGAGCATGTTCCGGCGGTGGCCGCTCGAGTAGAGCCACCCCTCGTAGATGACGCTCCACGCGTCGGGCGACCCGAGCGCGATGTTCTCGGCCCACCCCGCCCCCGAGTAGAAGCTCCCCACCCGGTCCGAGGCGGACGTGCCGTCGCAGGACGAGTGGTCCTCGGGGAAGCAGCCGTTGGCGGCCATGTCTTCGGCGTAGAACCGGGCCGCGTCGTTCAGATCGGGGTGGTGGACGAGGGGGCGCACCGGGTCCCGGTCGAACTGCGCGTCGTACGCCCCCGGGTCCACGCGGAGCTGGTCCGTGAAGAAGTGCACGGCCCGCTCCTGAGGGCAGGGGCGGTCGCCGTCGGTCTCGCCGTATCCCGAGGCGACGCCGGGAGCGAGGAGCACGAGCAGGGCGGGGACGGTGACGCGGCGCATCGGTTCTCCGGGGGATGGAGCGGGGCTCCCGGGGTCGCGATCCGGGGCGGGCCTTCTACAGGGCGAGGTACCCTAACACGCGTCCATGCCGCTCCCTCGACTGTCTCTGTCCCCCTGGCCGGGGGGCCCTCCGACGGCCGCGCTGTTCGCGGGCGAGGCCCCGGTGCTCTGGCTCGCGGGCGACGACGCCGAGGAGGCGCACGGGTGGCTGGCGGGGCTCCGGGCCGAGCTCGCCGCGGCCGAGCGGCTGTTCCTGGCCTCGCCTCGCTTCCTCCCGACGCCCAAGGAGCCGCCCGGCAACCCCTGGGCGTGGCGCCCGCACGACGCGTCGCCCCTGCGCTGGGACGACGCGGGCTGCGAACGCCTGGAGGAGCTGCCCGGGCGTCCCGAACGGTTCGGGGGGCTCGTGCTCGCGGGGGCCCTCACCGCTCGGGACGACTTCTCCGTCCGCGCCCTCCTCATCCAGATCGCGCCGGTGCTCGCCGAGGACGCTCCGTTCCTGGCCGTGGAGCGCAACGGCCGCTACGTGGGGGCCGTCGTGCGGTCGCTGCGGGGTACGGGGACGGTGCGATCGGTGGAGGAGCTGCGGCGGCTGCTCGAGGTGAGCGGCCTGGGGCTCGAGGGGGCCTTCGCCCTGCCCGGCGACGGGGGCGCGGCCCGGGGGCTGCTCCGCCGCGCGTCGTCCGACGCGGGGGCTCGCTGGATGGCGATCCGGGGGCGGCGCGCCCTGCGCGAGGGGAAGCTGCCGACCGGTCGGGCGCGGTGGACGCCGTGATCCGGACTATCCTTCGGACGATGCGTCGAGTCCTCCCGTTGATCCTCACCGCGCTGCTCGCCGGCCCCGCGCTCGCCCAGGAGGCGCCGCCCGCGCCGGAGCCCGCCCCCGACGCGGAGCCTGCGCCGGACGCCGAGCCCGCCCCCGAGCCTGCCCCGGCGGCTCCCATGGCCGCGGCGAAGGCCCTGCTCGAGGCGGGGGACTTCGCGGGCGCGGCCGACGAGTTCCGGGCCGCCCTGCGCGCCGAGCCCGACAACGCCACTGTGCGCAGCTACCTCGCCGAGTGCCACCTCGCGCTGGGGGAGACCGAGCGCGCCTCGGCCGTCGCGGCGGGCGGAGACCCGGACGGACTCATCTTCGGGGCCCCGCCCCCGCCGGCTCCTCCCGATCCGCCCCCCGTCGAGGCCGCCCCCGCGCCTCCCGAGCCGGAGCGGGAGGAGGACGAGCCCAGGGACTGGAACCCCCGCGCCTCGGCCCGGGGCGGCTTCGGCGTCGCCGCGTTCGCTCCGGTGGGGGGCGTGGGCGCGTGGATCGAGGGCCGCCCGCACTGGGCGGTGGCGATCGTCGGCACGGGCGGCGTGGCGGCGTGGCCGCACGACGGGGGCGCCCTGGGCGTCGCCGGGCTCGCGGTGGAGGCGACCTTCACGCCCGTGCCCTTCGTGCTCGGTCCGGAGATCGGCGTCGGCTTCCTCGGCCTGTTCGGCTCGGGGGTGTGGGCGATCGCCGACGGCCGACTCGGGGCTCCGTTCATCGGCCCCGGGCGTCGCGGCGCTCCCTACGGGCGCGTCGCGTTCCGCGTCGACGGCGTCCGCTGGACGGTGAGCATCGGCGCGGTCGTCACCCCGTCGGGCGGGCGGATCCCGTCTGCGTGGCCCTCGCTCCGCATCGGCGGCGTCTTCCGATGAGGGCGGCGGTCGCAGCGAGCCTGCTCGTCGCGGGCCTGGTGGGGTGCGGGAAGGAGCCGCCCCCGCCCGAGGCGCCCTTCGATCCCTTCATCTCCATGGAGGACGCCGAGCCCTTCGCGACGAGCCCGATCGACGGCGCCCCCGAGGGCTGGACGGTCGCCCGGGGCCTCGTGGAGCCCACGTCCACGTCCCGGATCTCGTTCGAGGTGCCCGGAATGGTCTCGGAGGTCTTCGTGGAGGAGGGCGACGTGGTGCGTCGGGGCCAGACCCTGGGCCGCCTCGCCACCGAAGAGCGCGAAGCGAAGCTCGCCACCGCCCGGGAGCTCTACCGCAGCGCCCGCGCCGCCGCGCCCCACGCGGCCGAGGGGGACGGTCCTCCCCCGCCGAGCCTCGAGGCCGCCGTCCGCCGCCGCCTCGAGCGCGTATCCGAGGCCGCGAAGAAGGCCCCGGGGGACCGCGCGGCCGTCCAGCGCGCCGCCAAGCGCGCGGGGGAGGAGGCCGCGGAGGAGGCCGCCCGGGACCTCGCGATCCGGATCGGCACCTACCGGAACAAGGGCGGCGAAGCGGGCCGACGGGCGCGGTCGAAGGCGAGCGACGACGCCCTCGCCCTGGCCGTGGCCTCCGAGCTCCGCACCCGGGTGCGCAACCTCGAGGACGCGGTGAACAAGAGCCGCGTCGCGAGCCCCCTCGACGGGCTCGTCATCCGGGTCAACGCCCGCCCCGGGGAGCCCTGGAATACGCGCGTGCCGGAGGCCGCGTTCGAGGTGGTGGACCCGACCTCCTACGTCGCCCGGGTGTCCCTCCCCGCGAGCCGCGCGCTGCGGTTCGCCGAGAACGAGGAGGCCTGGGTCGAGCTCCCCGGTCACGTCCGCTCGCCGGACCGGCTCCTGCCCGCGGTGGTCTCGACCATCTCTTCGGTGGACGTGCCGATGGAGGACGACGACGGCATCACCACCCTGTGGCGGGAGGTCGCGTTCAAGCTGCCCTCGCGGCTGCCCGAGGATCTCATCATCGGGGACGAGGTCCGCGTCGCGTTCGCGCCCTGAGGGTCGCGCTCAGGTCCCGGCGGAGCGGACCAGGAGCGGGACGAGCCGCTCGGGGAACAGCCGATCGTTGAGCACCGAGCTGATCCGCCCGCCTCGCTCGCCTCGTTGCTTGGCGAGTTCGACGCGCCGGGGCGCCCGCAGCGGGGTGCCGGTGCGGTCGCGGATCAGCAGGAGCGTCGGTCGGTCGAAGAGCCGCAGGTCGCCCGCGGGGCTCGCCACGAGGGCGATGTCGCCCCGGTCCAGGCGCACGATCGAGCCCGGAGGGAAGCGCCCGACCATCGCGAAGAAGGCGTGCAGCAGCCGTCGGTCGAGGCGGCGGCCGGCCTCCTGGTAGAGGGCCTCGAGGGCGAGCGGACGCGGCAGACCGGCACGATCCCCGCGATCGTGCGCGAGGGCGTCGAAGGCGTCGGCGATGGCGACGATCCGGGAGAAGAGGTGCGGCCCGCCGCCCGGGGCGGGGCCCGGATAGCCCGCGCCGTCCACCCCCGTGTGGTGCTCGTACCCGACGATGGCCCGGGCTCGGCTGCCCGCGTCGAGGCGGGTCGACAGCGACATGAGGAAGCCCTCGATCGGGTGGGCGAGCACCCGCGCGATCGTCTCCCGGTCCATGGGGCCGGTCGTATCGCGCGCGTCGTTCGCCAGCAGCGCCATGGCCACGTCCGCGTGCAGGCCGCCCCGTCCGATGTCGAGGACGGCCTCGGCGCCGAGACCCACCCGGCGACCCAGCAGCATGGCGAGCACCGCCGTGTTGGCCGCGTGCACCGACTCGTAGCGGGCCGGATCCCGGTGGCTCGTCATGGGCAGGAGGAGCTCCGGGCACGTCATCACCATGTCGGCGACGGACTGCAGCGCCGCCTCCGTCTTGCGCGCCGTCTTCGGGTCCGCGCTGGTGCCGGGGTCGGTCGCCCTCTCGGCCACGGCCAACAGGGCGCAGTACGCGTGCAGGACGTCGTCCCAGGAGCGGCCCGGCTCGTGGTCGCGGCGGGGCGCGTGCCGACGGGGCAGCACGACCTTCACCGACCTCACCCCCGCCTTGCGCAGGGTCTCGTTGAACGACTCGTCCGCCTGCACTCCCGGGCGCCAGGACCGCCACACGCCCAGGAACGCCCGCAGCTCCGCCTGGCTGGGGACGCGGCTGAACGTCAGCCCCGCGAAGCGACGACGCCGGAGCAGCGGCGTGAGGAGATCCGGCTCCGGCCGCTCGCCCGAGCTCGTGAGGGCCGAGGGGTCGTCGTTGATCGAGATGCCCGCGGGGCCGACCTCGATCGTGATCGTCCCGTGCAGCTCCATCAGCGGGGTCATCTGCCCGCGGAGGATCTCGGTCGCCTCGGCGAGGGCGGGGTTGTCGCTGTAGTGGACCTGGGCCGTGCGGAGGACGGCCGCCACCCGCCGCACGAGGCCCCGCAGCGCGACCGCGCGGCCGCGGGGCGTGTCGAGATCGAGGCCGCCGGGGGGGGACCAGCTCATCGTTCACGGGGCCCGGAGTCGGGGTCCATCTCGAAGACCGTCTCCTGCGTGGCGTCCATGGCCCAATCGGCCTCGGCGATGTGGAACTCGAGGGACGAGTCCTCGAGCAGCGACTCGGTGAGGTCGACGGGGTCCAGCGGGGAGTGGAGCGCCGCGATGATCGCGTCGGTGCCGCGGCTCTTCGCGTCGGGCTTGCGCGTGCCGGGCACCGTCGTGCGGCTGTAGCCCCCCGGCGGAGGCATGGAGGACAGATCCGGTCCCTCCTCCGGGCGCGCCGTGTCCTCGGCGGTGCGCTCGGCCTTGTACCGCCGCTGCCAGGTGCGCGAGGCGGCGGCCACCACGTCCGCGAGCGAGTCGTCGGAGCGCCGGTCGAGCGTCACCAGCGCCTTGTAGGCCTCCTGGGCGCCCGAGGCCGCGAGGCACATCACCCACGGCGCGGCGCGGTTCAGGTCTCCGCTCTCCCAGTGGGGTCCGAGCACGGCGAGCGCGAGATCGGTGGCCCGCACCGGGTCCACGAAGCCCACGCTCCGAGTGACCTCCAGGCGGTCTTCGATGGGGAGGGCGTCGAACCGCGCGTTCGTGGCGACGGCGCGCAGGCACTCGAAGACGCCCGGCCGCGGGTGCCGGGTGAAGTAGACGAGCGCGAGCGACCGGATCTCCTTCGCCCCGAGCAGCAGCTGCATCATGCGATCGCCGACGGCGGCGTCCTCGTAGCGCATGAGGTAGCTCGTGGCGCGCTGCTTCAGCACGGGCTCGGCCCGCTCGAGCGCCCCCAGGGCCATCGTCATCCCGACCTTCGACGACGGGAGCCCGGCGAGCACGTCGAACGCGATCAGGGCGGGCCCCACCGGGGCCTTCTCCAGGATCGGCTCGAGCCGCGAGGACTGGTCGCCCAGATCGTTGATGGCGACGCGCACCATCGCCTCCCGATAGGGCCCGTCGGGCGTGGCGGCCGCGAACTCGAGCACGCGCGCCGGCCCCGCCGGACCGCTGCCCGCGAAGTAGGAGGCCGCGCGGCTCGGCTCCACCGCCCGCGCCAGGATGGAGTCCATGAGGCGGGCGAGCAGCCGGTCTTCCAGGAGGCGGGCCTGCAGGCCGAGGAACAGCGTCTTGGCGGCCGACTCGCGGGCGGTGGCGCCCAGGGCGTCCCCCCAGCGGCGCAGGGGGGCGAGCAGCCGGGCCGCCTCCCCGGGGTGGTGGGCAGCGAGCAGCTCGTCGACCTGGTCGGGGAGCAGCGCGAACATGCGCTCGAGGCGCTCGTCCGTGATCCACAGCTCGGCGATGTCCGCGAGGATCATCCCCACCCGGGACATCGGCGCGCCGCTCGTATCTGCGGTGTCGACCTCCTCGTCGAGGGCCGCCAGCTCCTTCGGGTCCACGGGCGCGGGCCACGGGATCGAGCCGCCGGTGCAGTCCCAGCTCGCCCGGAGCGCCTCCAGCGGCAGCTCCTCGTGCTCGCGCGGGTCGGCCTCGAGCAGGAGCGCGTGCCACGCGTGCTCGCCGTGCGTCATCTCGTCGAAGGCCGCGTCGCTCCGGTCGATCACGTCGACGATCGCCAGCGTCAGGCCCTCGATCGGCTCCCAGTGGAGCTTGTCCGAGAGCGGCTGGTCGGGCGGGCTCTCGGTGCGGAAGTAGGGGCGGATGCCGTCCACCAGCCGCGTCGCCCCGTCGTGGTCGTACGTGGATCCGAACTGGAGCCGACGGATGCCCTCGGCGTACAGGAGGGACGCGAGATCGTCGGGCCCGTCGGCGAAGCTGGAGAGGGGCTCGCCCGCCACCTCGGCGCCCTGCTCACCGATGTCGATCGCGATGCGGTCGGCGCCCTTGAGTCCCTCCGTCACGATGCGCCAGTGCCCGGCGATCAGCTCTCGGACGCGGGCGTGACCCTGCGAATAGAGGGTCGCCGCGCGGACCGCTCGGTGCAGGTCCTGCCAGGCCGTCCGAGCACATTCCTTGGTGGTCGTGTCCATGCGCCTCGAGACGGCGGTTTCGCGCCCCCGACACCGGGGGGTCGGCCGACGATCAGCCTCGTTCCACAATAGCCCAGCAGGTGCACCTTGCGCCCCCCCCGGGCGCCGAGCTATCACCCGCCCGCGCCGCCGGTCCGACCGGGCCGACCGCCCCTTTCCGCGGGAGATCGCCTTGCCCCGTCGCGACGACATCAAGTCCATCCTCATCATCGGCTCCGGCCCGATCGTCATCGGTCAGGCCTGCGAGTTCGACTACTCCGGCACCCAGGCCTGCAAGGCGCTGCGGGAGGACGGGTACCGCGTCATCCTCGTGAACAGCAACCCGGCGACGGTCATGACCGACCCCGGGCTCGCCGACGCCACCTACATCGAGCCGATCACGCCCGAGGCCGTGGAGAAGGTCATCTCCCGGGAGCGGCCGGACGCGCTGCTCCCCACCATGGGCGGGCAGACGGCCCTGAACGTGACGATGGAGCTGGCCCAGCGGGGCGTCCTCGAGAAGTACCGGGTGGAGCTGATCGGCGCCAACACCGAGGCGATCCGCAAGGCGGAGGATCGCCAGGCCTTCCACGCGCTCATGAAGGACATCGGCCTCGACCTCCCCCGGGGCGGGTTCGCCCACTCGATGGACGAGGCGCTCGAGATCGTCGAGTACACCCGCTTCCCCGCGATCATCCGGCCCTCGTACACGCTGGGCGGCACGGGCGGCGGCACCGCGTACAACCGCGAGGAGTTCCGGGCGATCGTCGAGAACGGCCTGCGCGCCTCCCCCACCACGGAGGTCCTCGTCGAGGAGTCGATCCTCGGGTGGAAGGAGTACGAGCTCGAGGTCATGCGCGACCTGCACGACAACGTGGTGATCGTGTGCAGCATCGAGAACCTCGATCCCATGGGGATCCACACGGGCGACTCGATCACGGTCGCTCCCGCCCAGACGCTGTCGGACGTCGAATACCAGGCGATGCGCGACGCGTCGCTGCGCATCATCCGCGCGATCGGGGTCGACTCGGGCGGGTCGAACATCCAGTTCGGCGTCGATCCGAGGACCGGGCGCCTCGTCGTCATCGAGATGAACCCCCGCGTGAGCCGCAGCTCCGCCCTCGCCAGCAAGGCCACCGGGTTCCCGATCGCCTACTTCGCGGCGAAGCTCGCCGTGGGCTACCGCCTCGACGAGATCCCCAACACGATCACCAAGAAGACGCCCGCTGCCTTCGAGCCCACGATCGATTACGTCGTCACGAAGATCCCGCGGTGGGCCTTCGAGAAGTTCCCCGGCGCCGAGACCACCCTGGGGACCTCCATGAAGTCCGTGGGCGAGGTCATGGCGATCGGCCGGACGTTCCGCGAGTCGCTGCAGAAGGGGCTCGCGTCCCTCGAACAGGGCCGCCACGGCCTCGGCGCCGACGGCAAGGACATGATCGACGTGGACGGCACCCGGGAGCCCGAGGCGAGGGCCGCGCTCCTGCAGGCCGTGCGTCGCCGGCTGCGTCGACCCCAGTCGGACAACATCTTCTTCCTGCGGCACGCGCTGCGCCTGGGCATGACCGTCCCCGAGCTGCGCGAGCACACCGGGATCGACCCCTGGTTCCTGGCCCAGATCGAGCGGATCGTCGAGCGCGAGGAGACGATCCGGAGCGCCGGGTCCCTGCGCCGGCTCACGGACCGCGCCCTGCGCGCGGCGAAGCGGGACGGCTTCACGGACGTGCAGCTCGCGTTCCTGCTCAAGACGACCGAGGTGGCCGTCCGCGCCCGCCGGGTGAGGTCGGGGATCCGCCCGGTCTTCAAGGCCGTGGATACGTGCGCCGCGGAGTTCGAGGCGGAGACGCCCTACTACTACTCCACGTACGAGTCCGACGAGACCGAGGTCCGGGCCGCCGCCGAGGGCGCCAAGACCGTCGTGATCCTGGGCAGCGGGCCCAACCGCATCGGGCAGGGGATCGAGTTCGACTACTGCTGCGTGCACGGGGTGATGGCCCTGCGCGAGGCCGGCTACGAGACCGTCATGATCAACCTCAACCCCGAGACGGTCTCCACGGACTACGACATCGTCGACCGCCTCTACTTCGAGCCCCTCACCTTCGAGTCGGTGATGGAGATCCTCGACGTGGAGGAGCCCTGGGGCGTCATCGTGCAGTTCGGGGGGCAGACGCCCCTGAAGCTCGCGCTCCGCCTCGAGGAGGCGGGCGTGCCGATCCTGGGGACGGCCCCCTCGGCGATCCACCGCTCCGAGGACCGCGACGAGTTCCTGGCCCTGGCCCGGGAGATCGACGCGCGCGTCCCCGCGGGCGGCACGGCGCTGTCCGAAGACGCGGCGGTGGCCACCGCGAACGGCCTGGGCTACCCGGTCCTGGTGCGCCCCAGCTACGTGCTCGGGGGGCAGGGCATGGCCGTCGTGTACGGCGAAGAGCGGCTCCGGTCCTACGTCGCCAGCGCCCTGAAGAACGACCCCGGGAACCCCGTGCTCATCGACAAGTACCTCGAGAACGCGATCGAGGTGGACGTGGACTGCCTCGCCGACGCCGACGGGGGCGTCGTGATCGCCGGGATCATGCGGCACATCGAGAAGGCCGGGATCCACAGCGGGGACAGCTCGTGCGTGCTCCCGGCCCTCGGGCTCGACGACGCGCTCCAGGACGAGATGCGGCGCGTCGCCAAGAAGTTCGCCGCGGGACTCGGCGTGGTCGGGCTCATGAACGTCCAGTTCGCGATCCACCAGGACCTCGTCTACACGCTCGAGGTCAACCCCCGGGCGTCCCGCACGATCCCCTTCGTGAGCAAGGCGATCGGCATCCCGCTCGCCAAGTACGCGGCCCGCCTGATGGCCGGCGAGACCCTCGCCGGGCTCGACTTCACGTCCGAGCGGGCGCCGAACATGGTGTCGGTGAAGAAGGTCGTCCTGCCGTTCCGCAAGCTCGCGGGCAGCGACCCGATGCTCGGGCCCGAGATGAAGTCGACGGGCGAGGTCATGGGCGTCGCCAGCACCTTCGGGCAGGCCTTCGCGAAGGCGACGATGGCGGCGGGGGAGAAGGTCCCGGTGACCGGCACCGTGTTCCTCAGCCTCGCGGACGTGGACAAGGTGGAGCTGCTGCCGATCGCGCGCGAGCTCGTGGACCTGAAGTTCCACCTCATCGCGACCCGCGGGACCGCCGCGGCGCTGGAGGAGGCGGGCGTCCCGTGCCAGGCGGTCTACAAGGTGAACGAGGGCCGGCCGAACATCGTGGACTTCGTGAAGAACGCCGAGATCGACCTGATCATCAATACGCCCCTGGGCCTCACCAGCCGGTACGACGAGCGGGCCATCCGCATGGCCGCGCTCGAGTTCAACATCCCGTGCATCACCACCCGCGCCGCCGCCGTCGCGGCGGTGCGCGGCATCCGGGCGCTCTCGGACCAGGACTTCCGAGTCCGGTCCGTGCAGGAGTGGCACAAGGCTGCGGCGCCGTGAGGGCCCGCCCGTGAGGCGCGGCCCCGACCTGCCGCGGATCGGCGCCCACGTCGGCCTCGCGCTGGCGACGGTGTTCGTGATCACCCCGCAGCTCGGGGCGGGCCTGATGCTCTGGGACCACGGCGAGGTGGTCTTCTTCGCCGAGCGGATGCGCGCCCTCGAGGTCCCGGGCGTCGACTACACGGTCAACGCCTACGGGCCCGGTCGGTACCTGCTCATGGCGGCGCTGTTCGGCACCTTCGGGGCGTCGCTCAAGGCGTTCTGGCTGGTCCTGCTCGCGCTTCGGATCGGGATAACGGCCTGCGCCTTCGAGCTCGGTCGGGCGGTGCTGCCCGCGAGGGTCCGCGCGCTGGCGTGGGTCGCGCCGATCGCCCTGCTGCTCCTCCCCGGGCCCCTCCACAAGGGGTTCTACGTGCTCGGCGCGCTCGCGCTGGCGCTCGGCCTCGCCCGCTGGCTCGACGACCCCACCCCGCGCCGGGCCCTCGGCTTCGGGATCCTGCTCGCGACCGTCGCCACCTTCCGCATGGACCTGGGGCTGTTCGGGGCCCTGATCTTCTTCATCGCGGCGTGGCCCGTGCCGAAGCGCAGCGGCCAGATCGTCCTGGTGTGGGGCTCGGTCCTGCTCACGGTGGGGGCCTGCGCGGGCGCGATCCTGGCTCTGGGCGGCGTCGAGTCCCTCACCGCCGTCGCCGACCAGATCGTGGACGACGTCGCCAAGAACAACCGCATCGCCTACCCCGTGATGCCGAGCCTCGGGGCGCTGTTGGACGGGGGCCGGCTCGGAGAGTGGCTGCTGTGGTCGCCGCTGCCGGTGTACGTCGGGCTCTTCGCGGTGCTGGGGCTGTCGCCGGGCCCGCGGCGCTCGAAGCTCGGGGTGGTGCTGCTCTTCGGCATCGCCACCTGCAACCAGGTCCGCATGAAGCCCGAGTTCGGCCACCTGCTCCAGACGCTCCCGATCGCCTACGTCGCTTGGTCGCTCGTCGCGGCGCGGCTGCTCGAGGCCGAGCGAGGCCCCGGGCGGCTCGTGGCGGCCGTCGTCTTCGCGGCCGTCCTCCCCGGCCTCACGCTGGTGGCGACGCTGCAGGACCACCGCGGATCGGTGTACACGGGCTCGTTCACCATCCCCGCCGAGCGCACGCGGGCCCTCGAGACCGAGCTGGGCACGGTGCGCCTGAACGCGGGCGAGCACGCGCGGCTCGAGCGCATCCTGCGGTGGCTGAAGCGCGCGCCGCCGGGGGCGCTGTGGGTCCCCACCAACCAGCCGCTCCTGTACGGGCTGAGCGGGCGGGAGGACGTCACCGGCCACGTGGGGCTGGTGTACTACGCCGACGACGCCGCTCGGGAGGAGCGGTACCTCGCCCGCCTCCGCGCCGCGCCGCCCCCCGTCGCGGTGTACATCGACGACTCGATCGAGGGCCCCGGACGGCGGCTGCGGGCGTCGGCGCCGAAGGTGCACAGCTGGCTGCGGGACAACTACCGCACGGTCCGCACCGTGGACGACGTGGAGATGATGATTCGCAGGTAGTCCCTTGCGCATCGGCCGCGCCGACCCAGGCTACTTGGACCTTGCGGTCGTCCCTCCTCGTCCTCGCCCTGCTGCTCGCCGCCGTCGTCGGCCTGCTCCCGGCCCCGGCTTCGGCCGCCGCCCCCTCGGGGTCCGGCTGGGAGTCCCTGCGCGAGGCCCCGGTGACCTTCCACTTCCGCGCCAAGGACCGGGGGATCGCCCAGGCGCTGGCCGAGCAGACGCCCGCCCGGCTCGCGGACGTTCGGACGACCGCCGGACTGCCGATCCCCGCCCACATCGACGTCGTGCTCGCCCCCACCTTCGAGATGTTCGCCGCGGCCCAGCCCGGCGACCCCCCGGTGTGGGCCGCGGGCACCGCGTACGCCGCCCGCTCCGAGGTCTACCTGCGCACGCGGATGCCCCGCACCGGCCAGGATCCGATCGACCAGGTGTACGTCCACGAGCTGGTGCACGTGCTCCTGGGGCGGTCGTTCCGGGAGGGCCGACCGCCCCGGTGGCTCAACGAAGGCCTCGCGCGGCTGCTGGCGCGGGAGTTCCGGCCCGCGGAGCAGATGGAGCTCACCCGGGCGGCGCTCGCGGGCGGGCTCCTGTCCTTGGAGTCGCTCACGGACGGCTGGCCCCGGGCGTCCCGGCGGGCCTCGCTCGCCTACGCCCAGTCGGTGGACTTCACCGCCTTCCTGGGCGACCTCGGCGACGACGTGCTCCCGCGGCTCATCGCCGAGCTGGCGGCGGGTCGCGAGCTGGAGCCCGCGGTCGAGGAGGTCACCGGGTCGCGCCTGGGCGATCTCGAGGACACGTGGTCCCGGAGGATCAGCTTCTGGCACGCGTTCCTGCCGGTCGTCGGCGGCTCGGGCTTCCTGTGGGGGATCGCGTCGGCGATCTTCGGCGTCGCGGCCTTCCGCAAGCGTCGCTCCGTCAAGCGCCGCATCGAGGCGATGGGGACGGGCGAGCCCGCGCCCGTTCGGGTCCGCAGCGTGATCATGGACGGCGTGCCCGTGGAGCCGCCCCCCCCGCCCGCGCCGTCCCCCGAGCTCTCGGCCGCCATCTTCGGCGTGAGATCGATCCAGCCCGCGCATCCGCCGACCGACGAAGACGACGAGCCCTTGCTGCACTGATCCGCGGGCCGCTGATACCCTTGGAGACCCCCTCGGGAGTCTTCATGCCGCGTACCCGTCTCGTCCTGTTCCTGGCCGCTCTCCTCCTGATCCCGGCGTCCGCCGTGGCCAAGAAGAAGAGGAAGGGGCCGCCGCCGCCGCCCCCGCCCTCGGCGTCGCTCGACGCGCTGACGGTCCCGTCGGCGGGCAAGTTCGCGAGGGTGAGTTCGTCGGACATGACCCAGGCCGCGGTGCTCGAGGGCGGCGAGTCGCTCACGCTGGGCTCGCTCGAGGGTCCGGGGATCATCGACCGCATCTGGATCGTCGTCGACGGCTCCAAGACCGCGTCGCGGGACATCGTGCTGCGGATCACGTGGGACGGGGGCAGCGCGCCGTCCGTCGAGGCGCCCCTGGGCGACTTCTTCGGCGTGGGACCCGGGGCCGCCGACCAGCGGATGCAGTCGCTGCCGATCACGGTGACGTCGAGCGGGCGCTCGTTCACCAGCTACTGGAAGATGCCGTTCGCGAAGTCCGCGCGCATCTCGCTCACCAACGACGGCTCCACCGATACCCGCCGCCTCGCCTGGGAGATCGACTACCGCAAGGTCGAGTCGCTCCCGCCGAACAGCGGCTACTTCCACGCGCAGTACGTGCAGGGCGATCCGCCCGAGGCGGGTGCGCCCCTCGAGGTGCTGCGGGCGTCCGGCTCGGGCCGGTACGTCGGCCTCACCGTGTCGGCCCAGAACGTCGAGCCCGGCCCCTGGGGCGACGGTCGGGTCCTCGTGGACGTGGACGGCGACCCCAAGGCCGGCCCGGGCAAGCCGAGCCTGTTCGAGTACTTCGGAGGCGTGTTCGGCGTCGCCGAAGCGCACGGCCCGTACCAGGGCTGCACCCTCGACGAAGGCAACCGGGTCAAGGCCCGATCGAGCGCGTACCGCTTCCACGTGCACGATCCGGTCGAGTTCACCGAGTCGATCTCGGTGGCCCTGGAGCACGGGGTGGAGAACGAACGCAAGGACCGCCTCGCGGCCGTCGCGTACTGGTATCTGAACGCCCCCGCCGTCCCGTTCGCCAAGCTGGCGGCGGCGCGCCTGCGCCGATGGGATCCGCCGTCCGACACGGAGCTCGCCCTGTGGAAGAAGGCGGACGACCTCAACGAGTCCGTGCTGGACTCGTACCGCGCGGGCGACCTCGCGAGCGCCATGACCGGCCTCGAGGAGCTGCTGAAGCTCGAGCCCGACGACCCCACGGGCCACTACAACCTCGCGTGCCTCTACGCGCTCCACGACAAGACCGACCAGGCGCTGCACATGCTCGAGCAGTCGATCGAGCTCGGCTTCACGTCGCTGGACTTCGCGCGGCTCGACGGCGACCTGGAGTCGCTGCACGAGCACGAGCGCTTCTGGAAGCTGGTGGGCGGCGAGCCCCCGGCGAAGCCCGAGGCGAAGCCCGACTGAGGGTCAGGCCGTCTTGACCAGCCGGATCGGGGTGGGGCCGTCGATCATCTCGACCTCCGCGCGGGCGGCGCGCCGCACCTGGTCGTGGGGGTCGCGCATGGCGACGTCGTCCAGCACCCGGCGGGCGCCCGCCGTGCCGATGCGGCCGATGGCTTCGCAGGCGTAGAGCCGGACCCGGTGGTCGGGGTGGAACGCCTGGGACTGGAGCACCGCCAGCGCGCGCGGGTGACGCAGGAGCCCCAGGCCCTCGATCGCGCCGCAGCGGACCACGGGTGTGACCTCCGGTTCGGCGAGCGCGTCGAACATCGCGTGGATGCGGCTGAGCGCCCCGAGGCGGCCGAGCGTGGCGAGCGCCGCGCCCCGAGTCCGATCGTCGTGAGGCGACTCGGAGGGGCTGACGGCGAGGGCGTAGAGCTTCGTGAGACCGGGGGGGCCCAGGGCGCGCCACCGCGCGGCAGGCACCGCCTCCCGTGACCACAGGAGGTCGAGCACAGCCTTCTCGAGTCGAATCGGGTCCAGCGCACTCATGGTGCAGTCCATCGTCGGCTCGACGCAGAACTTGAGCGCCCGTAGGCGATCAGTCCGGCGGTCGGCTCGACGACGCGACGGCCCACCACGCCTCGTTCACGCCCAGGTGGAGCCGCGTCGGACCCTCCATCGGGGGGTCCGCCGGGTGCAGGGGATCGCCGGGGAGCACGATCGTGGGCCGATCGTCGAGGAACGCGAGGGAGGGAGTGCAGGCCGGCAGGGGCCGCCCCACGACGTCGTCGAGCACGTCGGCGGCGTGCTCGAACCGGGAGAGGTCCCACAGCGAGTGGTAGGTCGGCGGCGGCAGCAGGAGGTGCGGCCGGCCCGCGTCGTCGAAGGCCGTCTTCGGGTCCACCCACCGCGACGCCACGGCCTCGTGATCGTCGTGGCCCGGATCGAGCCCCCGGGGCAGGACGGCGACGAGGAACCACGTGTCGAATCGGCGGGTCTCCACCGGGGGGGTGATCCAGTGGGCGAAGGGCAGCACTCGGGTCCCGGCGGGGAGCGTGACCAGCGCCTCCTCCTCGAGCTCGCGTCGGGCCGCGCCCAGGAACGCCAGCGCCTCGTCGCCGCTCACGTCGTCGGGGAACAGCGCGCCCGCCTCGTCCGCCGTCACCCCCGGCCAGCGCGCGCCGTCGTCCTCCTCCACGCGGCCCCCCGGGAAGACGTAGGCCCCGCCCATGAAGCGCGACTCGCGGCTGCGCTCGATCATGAAGACCTCGAACCCCGGGACGGCGGGCTCGCGATCCCGCAGCAGGAGGATCGTCGCGGCGGGGCGCACCTCGCTCACAGTGGGCACGGGATGTTGGCGCCGCCCGGGGTGCCCCGGTCTCCCAGCCCGAAGGCGACCGCCGTGCTCGGGGTGCACCAGTTGCCGAGGTTCTCGGACGTGCTCGCCGAGGGGATCCCGAGCGCGGCGTCGAGCTGGCTGGCGTTGCCTTCGCTGTCCGGCCAGGGCACGCCCCCCTGGTTGTAGAGCAGCTCCACGATCGGGGCGCCCCCCGGCGGCCGGAGCACGATCTCGTCCTCCCCGTTGGCGAGCAGGAACCCGCCGCCCCAGCCCCAGGCCGCGGGCACGCCCCCGTTGAGCGAGGCGTCCGTGGACACCGCGAGCACCACGTACTGGCCCGCGGGCACGAGCACCGGGGCGCCGGGGGAGATCGTCACGAGGTCCGAGTCGTTGTCCGCCAGCTCGAGGCCCGAGAGATCGACGGTGACCCCGGAGGCGTTGTAGAGCTCGAACCACTCGCCGTTGTTGCCCTCGAGGGCGGCCGAGTCCGCCAGGACCTCGGTGAGCACCACGTCGCCGTAGCCGGGCCACCCGGGGGCGACCGCGTCGTCGTCGTCCACGGCGTCGTCGTCGTCCACGGCGTCGTCGTCGTCCAC